>JAUSAZ010000170.1 GCA_030652255.1 Myxococcales bacterium
GCCGCGCTCGACCCGCGCGAAGGGCAGGCCCGTCGTGCGCGCCAGCGCGTCGCCCGCCCGCTCGTTCATCGACTGGAACAGCCGCACCGCGTGCCGCCACGGCGTCTTCGGGTACCCCAGCCAGTCGGCGTACTCCTCGCCCAGCAGGTGCCGCGACAGCGCGTAGCCCACCACCCTCGCCCGCTCGGCCCGCACCCGCTCCTCGGGGGTGCGCGCCGCCGCCACGCCGCTGTCGAGCAGCGCGTGCGCGAGCGCCCGGGAGTCGTCGTCGGGCGGGGCCTGCGTGGTGGACAGAAGCTCCCAGAGCGCCTTGCCCTCGGCCTCGGTGGTGCACCGCAGCTCGTCATCCACCCCGATGAGATAACCCCCATAACGCCATAGATGCATGAAGTCCGCGCGCTCGTCGGCCGTCATCTGGAAGCCCATCTTGTCGAGCCCGTCCAATACGATGTACGAAAAGAGCAGGGCCGTTCCGCTCATATCGTATTGGTTGATGGGAACACCCCAGGCGGCGGCGTTCCAGCGGGGCGAGCGGGCGAGCATCTGGCGCACGGTGGCGTGCACGAGGCGCACCTTCACCATGGCCTTGAAGCCGTCGCCGTAGCGGCCCATGCCGCCGGGGCTCGACACCGCCTGCACGAAGCGGCCGGTCTCGGCGAGGCGCCGCGGCGCGTCTTGCGAGAGGCGCCCGGAGAAGGCCAGGGGCTTGTTGCCGCCGGGGGAGCAGTAGCCCGCGACCAGGGAGTAGGCGCCCAGCACCATGCCGCCCAGAAGACCCGCGCGGAGGAAGGCCGCGCCGCCGCGGTCGAGGCGCGCAGGGTCGACCCAGAAGGGCACCCGGTCGAGCTGCGCGAAGAGGGCACGCAGGGCGTCGGGCGCCTCCGGGACGGCGTCGATGCCAGAGTCGAGGGCCGTGTCGAGCATGGCCTGGCGGACGTCCTTCGGGTGCGCGGCGAGGGCGAGCACGGCCGCGTCGGCCAGGGGGTCGCCCACCGTCAGGAAGGACCCGAGCCGGTCGACCCGGGCGCCGTAGCGCTCGCGGGCCTGATCGAGGTGCAGATAGCGGGAGGGGAACTTCATCGCTGGGCCATCGGGAGGCTCCTATGGGCCGCGGGGAGGCGCAAGACAACCGCGACGGGACCCCGCAGGCCTTGGTATACGCAGGACCATGTCGCAGATGAACGATGTGCTCGTCGTGGGCGCCGGGCTCGCGGGCCTGACGGCCGCCGAGGCCCTGGTCGCCGCGGGGGCCACGGTGACGGTGCTCGAGGCCCGCCCCCGGGTCGGCGGGCGCACCGAGCTCATGGACTTCGAGGGCGCTCCCTTCGACCTCGGCGCGCAGTGGATCGGGCCCACGCAGCACCGGATGAACGCCCTGGCGAAGCGCTTCGGGATGGCGTCCTTCAAGACCTTCCACGAGGGCGAGCGGCGGATGTGGATGGGGGGCAAGATGCGGCGCTGGAAGGGGCGCATCCCCAACCTGTCGCCCGTCGAGCTCGTCGAGATGCAGCTCTCGGTGTGGAAGCTCGATCGCCTCGCCGACAAGGTTCCGGTGGAGGCCCCGTGGACGATGGACGACGCGCTCGCGCTCGACCACCGCTCGCTCGCCTCGTGGCGCGACGCGCAGCTGCACACCCGCCGCGCCCGCGACCTCTTCGACATCTCCGTGCGCACCGTGCTCGGGGTCGAGCCCGCGGAGGTCTCGGCGCTGTGGTTCCTGTTCTACATGCGCAGCGGGGAGAACTACCTCTCGCACACGGAGATCGACGGCGGCTCGCAGGAGTCGCGGCTCGTCGACGGCGCCGGGGCCTTCGCGCAGCGCCTCGCCCAGGGCCTCGACGGGCACATCGTGCTCGACGCCCCGGTGCGCGCCATCGCCCAGACCGACGACGGGGTGGTGGTCAGCACCGACCGGGGCGAGCACCGCGCGCGCTACGTGGCGCTGTGCGTGCCGCCGTCGCTGCTGCCGTTGGTACGCTTCGACCCGGCGCCCGAACCCGCGCGCGCCCGGCTGTGGGGGCGCATGCCCATGGGCGCCACGGTGAAGGTCACGGCGGTGTACGAGCGGGCGTTCTGGCGCGAGCAGGGCGTGGCGGGCGAGCTGGTGTCGGACGAAGGCCCCGTGAGCTACGTGGTCGACAGCAGCAGCCACGACGGCAAGGTGGCGTCGCTCCTGTGCTTCGTGGTGGGGCGGCACGCGCGCACCTGGTCGATGA
Organism: Myxococcales bacterium; assembly: GCA_030652255.1. Classification (GTDB taxonomy): domain Bacteria; phylum Myxococcota_A; class Polyangia; order Polyangiales; genus SCUS01. Next base: position 2,217 of record JAUSAZ010000170.1, read on the forward strand.
CCCCGAAGGCCGAGCGGCTCGATCAGGTGCGGGCGCAGCTCGGCAAGTGGTTCGGTGCGCCGGGCGGTAAGCCCCGCGCGATGGTCGAGAAGGACTGGGCGGAGGACCCGTGGACGGGAGGCTGCCCGGTGTGCAACCCGGTGCCGACGACGCTCTCCGTCGAGGGGAGCTTCCTGCGCAAGCCGATGGGGCGGGTGCACTTCGCGGGCACCGAGACGGCCACGGCGTGGGCGGGCTACATGGAGGGCGCCGTGCAGAGCGGCGAGCGGGCGGCGGCGGAGATCCAGGCGAGGCTGCGGGCGCGCGCATGAACCGTCGATGGGTCGAGCGCGCCGCGGGCGGGGCGCTGCTGCTGGCGTGGACGGCCTTCTCGTGGGCGGGGCTGAAGACCGACGCGCACGAGGCGCTGCTCCCGCGGGCGCTCGCGGCGCTGGCCGTGGCGGTGGCCGCGGGGGTGCTGGTGCCGAGGGCGGGGGAGATGTTCCGCCGGGCGGTGCTGGCGCTGCCGGCGTGGGTCTTCGTGGCGGTGGCCGCGGTGGTCAGCGGCGCCGTGACGGCGTGGCTCTGGCGGGGCGTGATGCACGGCCAGGTGATCTCCGGCGACGCGTGCATCTACATCCTGCAAGGGCGGGCGCTGGGGCACCTCGACCTGGCCATCCCGGTGTCGCCGCCGCGGCTGGCGTCGTCGGTGAAGTTCCTGGTGGAGGGGCGCGACGGGCGCTTCCACAGCGTGTTCGTGCCGGGCTATCCCTTGTTCCTCGCGCCCTTCGTGCGCCTCGGGGTGCCGTGGCTCTCGGGCATGGTGGTGGGCGCCGCGCTGGCCGTCGCGCAGTACCTCCTCGCCCGCGCGGTCACCCGCGAGGAGTTCACCGCGCGGCTCTCGCTGCTGCTGGTGATGCCCACCTTCGCGCGCGCCATCGAGACCTCCGACCTGCTCTCGCACGCCTTCGTCGGCACCCTCAGCGCCTTCGCCGTGGTGCTCGCCCTCGGGCTGCGCTCGGCGCCCCACTGGCGACGCGCGGCGCTGCTGGGCGTGTGCGTGGGGTGGGTCTTCTCGGCGCGCATGCTCGACGGCTTCGTGCTGGCCGCGGTGGTGACGGCGGCGCTCGCGGGCGAGGTCGTCGCGCGGCGCTTCTCGTGGAAGCTCATCGGGGTGGGGGTGCTCGCGGGACTGCCCTTCATCGTGATGGTGGGGGTGCAGCAGCACGGGGCCACCGGTGACTTCCGCAAGGCCGCGGTGCTGGAGTACGCCAACCGATCGGACCACCCGCGCGGCTGCCTGCGCCTGGGCTTCGGCAAGGAGATCGGGTGCACGCTGGAGCACCCCGGCGAGCGCCGCTCCTTCGGGCCCGACGGGTACACGCCCGATGATGCGTTTCGCATCGTGTCCGAGCGCACCGGGCTCTTCGGGCAGGAGAACTTCTTCGGCGCCTGGATCGCCGTGCTCGCCTTCCTCGGGGTGGTGGTGTTCCCCTCGACGGAGGCCCTGGTGGCGGCGCTCTACGCGGTGGGTCTCACCACGGCGTATGGGTTGTTCTATTACGGCAACGGGATCGTGCATGGGGCGCGGCACGTCTTCCCGGCGATGCCCTTCGTGGCGGCGCTGCTGGCGAGGGCCATCGGCGAGGCGGCGGCGGTCGCGGCGCGGCGGCGGTGGTCCCGGGAGCAGTGGCAGGGCGCGCTGGCGCTGGGGTATTTCGCGTTGGGCGCGGTGTTCGTCCCGGGCATGTGGCGCGAGGGGCGGCGCAAGGTGAAGCGGGTGGCCGACCCGCGCATCGCCATCCGCCCGCTGATGGCGCGGGAGCACATCACCCGGGGCATCGTGTTGATCCCCGACGTGCACTCGTACCTCGAGGCGCTCGACCCGTGGACCGACGGTCGCGAGCGGGTGCTGGTGTACTCCGACAACGCAGGCGAGGCCGACCTGCGGCGCCACCACCCCGACCTGCGGGTGTTCATGGTGCTCGACGAGCGCACCGTGCTGCGGGTGGGTTCGAGCGCGCCGGGGCCGGGGCTGCGGCTGGAGATGGAGCTCGCGTGGCCCTCGCTCCAGCGCCCCATCGGGCTGAGCGCGGGGATCATCCACACGCTGGAGTGCTGCCTCATTCCGACGAGCGGCCAGCGGGCCCTGCGGGTCTTCGCGGTGGAGCCCGGCGGCCGGCTGGGGGTCCCCTTCGACCTGGCCTACCCGGGCCGCTACCGCTTCCGGATGAACGGCGTGGTGGGGGTCGACCAGGGGCGCTTCCAGCTCTCCATCGACGGCCACGCGCTGACGGTGTGGGAGGGCTACGCGCCGCGGCCCGCGCCCGCGCAGGGCGAGTGGTCTGCGCCCCTGGAGCTGACCGCGGGGCGGCACTGGCTGGTGGCGAGGGCGCTGCGGCGCGACCCCGCGAGCCGGGCCGACGACGCGATGTTCGACGTCTTCGAGGGGGAGCTGGTGACCGGGGAGTGAGGGGCGCCCGTATCAGTTCCGCGGACGCTGCCGGTAACCGAGAAGGCCGCGCCGTCACCGTTGACGAAGGTTCGGATGTAGGCGGATGTGTTCTGGGCGCGATCGGAGGGACTTGGGGAGCATCCGGGAGCGTCCGAGGAGCGCTCGTGGGGCTGGTGGTGGCGTTGCGGAGGCTCCGGACGCCATCGAGGCTGGGATGAATGGGTCGCTGGTGCCTCCCGGCCAGGGTCGAAGGGCCTCCGACCGCCGTCCGGACGCCACCGCCCGAGGAGCTGAGGGCCGCGCTGGGCACCGGGCGCCGCTCCGTTGGGCCGCGGGCATGGCGAAGTCGTGTGCGCCTGGACGCGTCGCGAACCGACACGCTACCGTCACCCTGTGATCTTCCCGACGCCGGACGACCGCCTCGTCGACGCGCGGGGGCGCCTCACCTTCCTCTGGGACGTCGACATCACGCGGGAGGAATTCGAGGAGCACCTCCGCGACCCCGACCCGATGGTGCGGGGTTACTGGATCGGCAAGCTCCTCAGACAGGCGAAGCCCGATGACGTGCCGAGGTTCGTGCGGGTGCCCGACCTCGCCGCCGACTGGGCTCACTTCGAGCGCTTCCTCGGCCGGTCGCGAGACATGTGGGCGTGGCTGCTGAAGGTCGGCTGGACGGGTGAGTAGCCTCGCGCTGCTCGCGGGAATCACACCCCCGTGGACGCTCACCGGCGGCGGCGCGCTTGCGGTCGAGCGCGCGATCAAGGACGCCCCACGCAAGGATGGTGGCTTCTCGGGGCCGACCCTCTCGTGGCTGCTGGGGCAGCTCCCGCTGGAGCAACTGGGCGCGACCGCGGAGCTCGTGGCCTTCCGCGACACGCTGTTGAAGCGCCTCCTCGCTGGCCCCACAGGGTAGGAGCGAGTGACGGGCGCGACCGCGGGGGCGCCCGATGTCTTCGAGGGGGTGCTGGCGACGGGGGAGTGGCTACAACGGAAGCGCGACCCGACGAGGGACGGTGCTGTCCCGGAAGAAGCCCTGGATGCCGAGCTGCCCCCCGAAGTTGCCGCCCCAGCAGTAGACCTCGCCGTCCATGGTGAGCGCGCAGATGTGATCTTCCCCAAGGGCGAGTTCGCGGACCGGGGGGAGGTCATAGGCCGGACCCGGTGGTGAGATGCGGATGCCGGTAGGCTGATCCCAATTCACCGAACCCCAGCAGCGGACGGCGCGGGCGCGGGTCAATACGCACGCACGAAAGGCTGCCAGATGTACCCGCACCGCGTCGTCGATGCCGACAACGCGCTCCGGGACGGAGGTCGCGGACAGGTCGCTGGCGAAGGACACGAGGTACGAGCGTTGCCCCCAACAATAGACTGCGCCACTGGCCACCACCGCGCAGGAGCGGGCCTGGGGGCCCGTCGCGTAATCGATCACGTCAGCGAGACCCGCCACGCGGGTGGGGACGGTGACCGGAGCCTCCTGGTCCGAGCCCGCCGTGCCGTCGCGGTTTCCTCCGAAGGCGAAGACCTCGCCGTCAGAGGTGAGGTAGCCCCAGCCCTCGTACGACTCGCCGGTCGCGAAGCGGGCGGCGCGATCGGGCGCCGCGGCCATTCGCTGCGGGCTCGGCGAGCGCGACCGGGCGCCAGGAAGCGTCGGAAACCCCCAGAAGAAGCTCCCCGCGCGGGTCAGCGCCCACGACGCGTCGCCGAACGCCGCGATGGCCTCGACCTCGCCCAGCCCCGGGACGACGCCGGGCTCTTCGAGACCGCCGAAGGCGCCGCGGCCCATCTGGCCTTCGCCGTTGTGGCCCCAGCAGATCACCCGACGGGGATGCGCCGCGAGGACGCACTGGTGATGGGCGCCCGCCGCGAAGTCGAGGACATCGTCAGACAGCCGCGGCCCGGGGGTCGGCGTGTTCTGCCGTACGGCCAGAGCGTTGGGCGCCGGCTCGATATGGCGACTGCCCCACCAGAAGGTCCGGCCATCCGGGAGCACGAGCCACGTTGCTCCCTCACGCGCTCGCAGGAGCGGCGCATTGCGACACGGTCGCTGCGGACAGCGCGGGTCGACCTGCTCGGCGTCGGAAGGCCGATCCACCATCGCATCCAGCACGAGAGGACCGTCCGCAGACAGCGCATCCAGGGCAGAGGAGTCGAGCGCCGCATCGCCGCTCGTGCCAGTCACCGTGCTGGCGCAGGAGGTCAGAAGCACGAAGACGAGGGCACGGCAGACGACTCCCGTGGATGTCACTCGGTCGCTACTGAAGGTCAACGACCAGCACGGCCCCATGGTCGTGCATCGTTACAGCATGCAGTATCGGTTGGCCATCGCGCCTGCTGCCGAGGGAGCGGGATCGGCGATACGGCGAAGGGCGGCGCGCTACCAGACCCCGGAGAGCCCCACGGTCGACCCCGAGACGGCCACGGTCACGGGCATCCGCCGCACGTGGAGGGCGGCGGTCGCGAGGCCCAGTGAGAAGCCCAGCGCGAAGCCCGCGGAGGTGTCCACCCAGGAGTGGGCGCCCGCCGCGACGCGCAGGCTGAGGTTGCCCGCCGCGAGCGCCGTCGTGGCGACGAAGAGCCCGGCGGCCCAGGGGTCGCGCCGACCGGACGGGAGCAGCCACATGCCGAGGGAGGCGCCGGAGAGGGCCGCGAGCGGCGCGGTGTGACCCGATGGGAAGGCGCGGCGGTCGTCGAGGGTGACGCTGTCGCAGGTGGCGGTGGCGTCGTTCCAGGCGCGCGGGCGGCAGACGCCGCCGAGGTTCTTGACCAGCGAGGTGACGCCGAGGGCGAGCACGGCGGACTCGGTCAGCACGAGCGGGGCGCGCAGGGTGGCCCAGCCGCGGGAGCCCCGGGCGAGCTCGCCCGCGAGGGAGACGCCGATGGCACCGAGGCCGCCGAGGCCCAGGATGATGTCGGTGGCGAGGCCGGCGCCGCCGTCGCGGTCGCGGTGGCCGAGGCCGTCGAGGGGCGCGACGTGCGTGGACGACGGCGGGGCGAGCACGAAGGTGCCTACGGCGATGGAGGTCACCGAGACCGCGAGCACGGCGACGTCGGTGGCGCCGCCGCCGGGCAGCGCGGTCACGAGGCGGGCCGGAGGGTCGACCGCGAGCGTGGGCGCGGCGGCGAGGGTGACGACGAAGAACAGCGGGAGCGCGCGGGGAGACACCGTCGGCGCGGAGGGTATCACCCGTGTTGGCGCGGCGGGTGCCGGGGAGCAGTTGCTCCCTCGACGGGACGGCCGGTGGCCGATAGGTTCCGGCGCATGGCCCCGTCTGCGCTACGCCTCCACGTCGCTCCGCTCCTTGTCTTCGGGCTGCTCTCGGCCGGGTGCGCGACGCGCGGCAGCCTCCTGCAGCCCGCCGACGACGGAGGCAACGTTCCCAACGACCTCGGCGACCGCCCCGACCCCCTGGACGACATCCCCCTGGTCGACCGCCCCGACGTCCCCACCCGCCCCGCGTGCCCGCCCTACGTGGCGCCCGCCCGCACGGAGCCCTGCGCCGGCCAGCCCAGCTGCGGCCTGCCCTCCCGCGGGCGCGTCGACGTGCTCGGCGCCACGGCCATGCTCCAGAACTTCCAGGTGCGCGTGGTGCTCCCCGCCGCGGTGCGCACGGCGGTCGGCCCGGCCTGCGACCGGCTGGTGTTCCGCACGATGTCCAACGAGTGGGCGCCGCACTGGGTGGCCGACTGCGCGATGGGCGTGGTCTGGGTGCGCGTGCCGGTCATCGCCGCGGGCACCACCGTGCTCACCATGCACTACGGCGGCGCCACCGCGGTGCCCGCCGCGCAGAGCTACGACGACACCTTCGATCGGGTGCCGCTCCAGGCCGCCAACCTCCTCGCGGCGTACTCCTTCGACGAGGGCATGGGGTCTCGCACCTGCCCGTCGGGGGGGCTGCTCGCGCCGCCCTTCGACGCGTTCATCCACGAGACGCAGTACGACCTCCCGCAGACCGAGGTGGCGGAGAAGCCCCCGCTCTGGAGCACCGAAGCGCCGCTGTCGCTGCTCAACCCGGCCAACACCACCGGGCGCTTCACGCGCAACCAGCACTCGCTCAACTTCCCGCGGCACCCGGTGCTCCCGGCCGCCGGGGTGGCGACGCCCAACCGGCTCGTCAACTGGCAGTCCCCCGACGCGCGGCCCTTCAACACCGCCACGCGGCAGCTCACGCTGGGGCTGTGGGTGTTCGCCGCGTCGCCCGCCAACGCCTTCAACGACAACTTCCAGACGGTGGTCTGCCAGGGGATGCCCGACCTCGCCACCCGCATGGCCGTGATGCCCGACGCCCAGGTGGTCGACAACTCGATCTTCAACCCGTGGGCGATCTTCTTCCGCTCGGACAACGTCGACGACACCTATTTCCAGGGCAATTCGTGCGTCGAGCCGTGCACCAACGTGGACTCCTACGCGCACATCACCACGCGCGAGCCGCTCACGAGCGCGCAGTTCGCGGGCAAGTGGCACTTCATGGCCATCACCGTGGACACCACCACGACGCCGCACGCCACGCGCCGGAGCTTCTACGACGACCGCACGTACTCCTTCCCGGCCGACCTCGACCTCTTCCCCGAGAAGGTCTACTGCCCGATGGGTCCGCGGATGTGCCGGTGGCCGCCCGAGGCGCCCATCCAGTACTACCCCGCGCCGGTGGTCATCGGCGCCGACATGAACGACGGCGAGCCGCAGCTGGGCCTCGAGGGCCGGGTGGACGACTTCTTCGTGATCAACCGGGCGGCCAGCCCGGAGGAGATCCAGGCCTACCGCGAGCGGCGGCAGTACAGCGCGATGCCCATCACCACGATGGTCACGCCCTAGTACCGCGTCGCAGGAGTTCTGACGGGTTGAGAGGAGCACCCGCCCACGCCTGCGGTCGCCGGCCTCGCCCTCCGAGGGGAGCACCCGCCCGGTGTCTCCGCGCTCGTTGGGGGGGGGACCGCTACGCCTGCGTCGGG
>JAUSAZ010000171.1 GCA_030652255.1 Myxococcales bacterium
TTCGCGCGCCCGGCTGCCGCAGGGTTAAACCCACGGCAGCCCAGGGAAAGCCCGCGGCGGGCTGGTCACTGTGCCGGGAGATCGGACAGGCCGCGTGCGGCCTTCACCTTGGCTGCCGTGGGTTTCAACCCGCGGCAGCCGGGCGAGCGAAGGTGAGAGGATGGCTGGGGATCCGCGCGATGGCTCGTCACCCCAGCCAGCAAGCGCTCTACGCACGATGAGGGCAACGATGAGCACTCGTGGGGGAGGGCGGGGGTGGGGGCTCGCGCAGGCGTGTACCCAACTCGTCAGGCCACCGCTCTAACGGGGGGATCAGCGCCGGCGCGGGCCGAGGAAGCGCCACGCCGCGGAGACGAAGTCCGACGGCAGCACGTGCCCGTCGCCGTCGCGCAGGGCCGTCTGGGTGACCGCGCCCACGGCCGCCATGCGCGCCTCCAGCTCGCAGGTGTACTGCACCGACACCAGCGGGTCGCGGGTGCCGTGGGCCAGGTAGCCCGGCGGCATGCGGCCGTCGGTGCGCAGGGCCACGGGCTTCTCGGCGCCGCTGCACGCGCACCAGCCCGGGCGGGTGCGCAGCGTGGCGCAGGTGCTGCCGCTCCCCTCGAAGGAGCAGCTCCAGGTGCTGGCGCAGCGGTTGAGCCCGCCGCTGCTGGTGGCGTAGGCGGCGATGCGGTCGGCCAGCGCCGAGGCGACCAGCGTCGCGAAGAAGGCCCCGTTGCTGTGCCCGAGCGCGTACACGCGGCCCGCGTCGACGCCGTACGCGCGCCGCGCCTCGACGATGAGCGCGCGGGTGAGCACGAGGTCCTCGTTGGCCGTCGGGCTGCCGTTGGGATAGGTCTCCCAGTAGGTCTCCTCGGTGCGGTGATCCCAGTCGCCCGAGGAGCGGTAGCGCGAGCTCGGCGCGAGCACGATGGCCCCGTTGGCGTTGGCCACGGCCTGGGCGTCGCTCTCGTCGAAGACCCCGGCTCCCGACCCGTTGGTGCCGTGGAAGAGCAGCAGCAGCGGCGGCGCGGCGCCGCGGGAGGCGGGCACGTAGACGGTCACGTCGCGCGCGTTGCCGTTGACCCGGATGGTCGCGGCGCTGCGCCCCGTGCGGGTGGGGAGCGTCCCGGTGTAGACCACCGGATCATCGGCGGGGATCGTCCCGGTGTCGCGCGTCACGTCGACCACCACCGGAACATCGCGGGGGGTGCCCACGTCGATCGGGCTGCCCACGTCGCGGGGGGTGCCCACGTCGACGCGGGGGGTGCCCGCGTCGGCGACCCCGGGGGTGCAGCGGGGCACGTAGCCCGCCTCGGCGTAGCAGTCGTTGTCGCGGTCGCAGAAGCAACGCGCCTCGCCCGGCCAGCAGTGGCGCACCTGCCCCGCCGCGTTGCGCGGCTCGCCCGTGGAATCCCGAAACACCGCCTCGTAGATACAAGCAGGTATGTCGATGGATATGGGCGCGTCGACGCCGACGTCGCGGGGGACGCCAGCATCGAAGGCGACGCCGACGTCGCGGGGGAGGCCTGCGTCGCGGGCGGCGCCGAGGTCTGTCGGGGGCGCCGCGTCGGGTGGGGGCGGTACGTCGGGGGCGGTGCCCGGGCGGTCGGGGACGGGGGCGTCGGGGGCGCGCGGGGTGTCGCGCGCGACGCCGCGGTCGGGGGCGGCGTCGACGATGAGGCTCATGGCCCCAGCGTCGATGTCATCCGCCGGGACCACCTCGCAACCCGAGGCGCCAAGGAGGCAGAGCGTGAGCGCGACGCGGGTGTTCATGACGGGGTCTATCGGTAGGCCAAACGCGCGGGCGCCACAAGGGCGGGCGCCGGCCCCGGAGTACGACCGCGACGACCGTCACCGGGGGGGGTAGGTCACCTGCACCGTGACGGGACCGGCCCCGAGGGCGCCCGACAGCGTCGCCTCGATGCGCACCAGCAGGTTGCCCGCGGGCGCGAGGCTGAAGCGCGCGCCGGTGAAGGTGAGCGTGCTCACGGTGTCGTCGAAGGCGCGAATCTCACAGGGCTGCGTCAGCACGGCGTTGTTGTTGAAGGTGTACTGCCCGTTGGCGAACGAGAAGCCGACCGTACAGTTGGCGCGGCTGCTCCCGCCGGGGAACGCCTCGGACGTGAACACGAACTGCTGCCCCCCGGCCGGCGCGCCGGTGGGCGGCGTTCCGAAGTAGGCCGAGCCCTCGGTCATCTGCGTGGTCATCCCGGCTCGTTCAAACGAGAGCGCGACGTCGGTGGGAGCCGTCAGCTCGCTCGGGGTCGGGAGGGTCGGCGCCGTCGAGGCGTCGCCGCTGTTGCTCGCAACGCAGCTCTCGATCGGGGTCATCATCGATTGGCAGCCCGCGAAGACGCCGTCGCCGATCATCGCGCAGGTGCTCCCCTGCGAGCGGGCCGCGCACGAGAGGTACCCCTCGATCAGCGTCTGGCACGTCGCGGGCGCGCCGAAGAGCGTCGCCGCCAGCTCGGACTCGCAGGTGCTCGACGTGGTGCAGCCCTGGCTCCGTGAACGGCTGCAGATCGTGTCGATGTTCCCCCTCGGCGTCGCGGCGCCGCCGGTGTCGCCGCTCACCCCGCCGTCGCCCGTCCTCGGGGGGTCGCTGGCGCTCCCGCCGCAGCCGAGCGCGCACGTCACGGCCAACACCCCGAGCACACCGAGTCTATTCTTCGTGGTCTTCATCGTCTCAGCTCTCCTGAGCGCACCGGCGCGCTCGCGACGGAGGCAGACAGCAGCGGCCATGCCGCGCCGCTTTCCCGGGCGATTGGCGGTGGGCGGGCGCCCGGGACCGTAACAGCGCTGCAACGCTGCGTGGCGCGGGTGTCGTGTAGGCTCCGCGGCCGCCATGGCCACCACCCCCGACATCATCGGAACCACCACCGACCCGCTCCCCTTCACCTACGACGCCCAGCGCACCACGCTCTACGCGCTCGGCATCGGGGCCACCGCCGCGGAGCTCGACTACCTCTACGAGCGCCGCGGGCCGAAGGTGTTCCCCACCTTCGCGGTGATCCCCGCGTACGACGCGCTCATGGCCGTGATGGCGCGCTCGGACATCTCCTTCGACAACGTGGTGCACGGCCACCAGAAGGTCTCCGTCACGCGCCCGATCCCCCCGGCGGCGACGCTGCACACGGTCGCCACGGTCGCGGCCGTGTACGACATGAAGAAGATGGCCCAGGTGGTGATCACCACCCGCAGCCACACCGCCGAGGGCGAGCACCTCTTCGACACCGAGTGGGGCATCCTGGTGCTCAACTCCGGGGGCTTCGGCGGCGAGGCGCCGCCCGCGCGCGAGGGCGGCGCGCCGTCGCGGGCGCCCGACGCGGTCATCGAGGAGACCACCCGGCCCGAGCAGGCGCTGCTCTACCGGCTCATGGGTGACCTCAACCCCCTGCACGCCGACCCGGACTTCCCCCTGGTCGCGCGCTTCGACGGAAGGCCCATCCTGCACGGGCTGTGCACCTACGGCTTCGGGATGCGCGCGGTGGCGAGGGCCGTCGCGGGCGGCGACGCCACGCGGCTGCGGGAGGTCGGAGCGCGCTTCACCAAGCCCGTGTGGCCCGGCGACACGCTGCGCACCGAGGTGTGGAGCGAGGGCGAGCGGGTGTGGTTCCGCACGTCGACGAAGGAGCGCGGCGACGCGGTGCTCTCCCACGGCACGGCCCGCCTCTCGGCGGTCTGAGCCCTCAGCGGCAGTGGGGGTACAGCTCGCCCGCGCGCAGCGTGCAGGTGCGCGTGCCCTCGCAGGTCACCCCGCCGCAGCAGGGCTGCCCGTTGCCGCCGCAGTCGAGGCATCCCGGGATGGTCGCGACCCGAGGCAGGCAGGTGCGCCCGGGGTCGCAGCTCCCCTGGTCGCAGCAGGGCTGGCCATTGCTGCCGCAGTCGCGGCACGTCGGCGCGGCCCCCGGGAGCACCACGCACGCGCGCCCGCTCTCGCAGCGGCCGAAGTCGCAGCAGGGCTGGCCGTTGCCGCCGCAGTCGAGGCAGACGGCGTACGCGGCGGTGCGGGCGCTGCACACCCGACCGGAACCACACACCCCGCCGTTGCAGCACGCCTGGCCGTTGCCGCCGCAGCTCAGGCAGACGGGGGTGGTCCCGACGCGCGGGGTGCACGCGACGCCGTCGTCGCAGCGGCCGAAGTCGCAGCAGGGCTGGCCGTTGCCGCCGCAGTCCAGGCAGACGGGCGTGCTCCCGGTGCGGGGGGTGCACACGCGGTCGGTGTCGCAGCGGCCGTTGTTGCAGCAGGGCTGACCGTTGCCGCCGCAGGACCCGCCCACCGGGCCGGTGATGACCATGCCCGTGTCGAGCGCGCCGGTGTCATGGGCAGGGCCGGTATCCAGCCGCCCGGTGTCGATCGCTCCGGACCCATCGGTCGCGTCGGCGCCCGGGACATCGACGACGGGCGCATCGATGACGGGCGCATCGACGACGGGCATATCGACAGCGGGTGCGTCGCTCGCGGGAGGAGTGTCGACAGCGGGCACATCGACGACGGGCACATCGACGACGGGCACATCGACGACGGGCACATCGACAGCGGGCACATCGACGACGGGCACATCGACGACGGGCACATCGACGACGGGCACATCGACGACGGGCTCGTCCGTCGTGGGTGCGTCGTCTGCCAGGGTGTCGAGCACCGCGGTGTCCACGGTCGCGTCGAGCGCGTCGGCGTCCATCGCGTCCATCGCGTCGTCCGATGGGGTGTCCGTCGCCGCGTCGACGCCGCCGCTGTCCGCTCCGAGGTCGGCCGTCGGGGCGTCGAGGACGCGCCCATCGGCCTCCGCCCCGACGCGCACCGACGGATTCTCCAGCGCGCAGGAGGCCAGCGCGGCGGCGAGCGCCAGGGGCAGCAACGATCGGGGACGATGGCCTCGCACTGAAGCCACAGGTTATCCCGCAATCGATTTGTCCATCACCCAATCATCGGAAAAATGGCGCAATCCATTCCATGTACGATGGGGACACCGCTGTGCACGCAGCCCACATGGTCCTGTGTGGATCGTGCACAATGACGGGCGCGCCCATCACACCGCGACGCCCTCGATCATGGAGTCCGTCGCCGTGGGCCACTCGCGCCCCGCGCGAAACCCGGCGCCCTCCAGCAGCGCCCGCAGCTCGGCCCGGCTGCGCTCCCGGCCGCCGTCGCAGACCACCATCATCTGCATGTCGGCCAGGGCCGCGGGCGAGTCGACGTCGTCGCGCTCCAGGAGGCTCTCGATGATCAGCACCCGGGCGCCCGGGCGCATCGCCGCGCGCACCGTCGAGAGGATCTTCGCGCACCGCGCGTCGTCCCAGTCGTGGAGGATGTTCTTGAGGGTGTAGAGCTCGCTCCCCTCGGGGACGCGCGCGAAGAAGTCGCCCACCTCGAAGCGCGCCCGGGCCTCGACGCCGCGCCGCGTGAAGAGCTCGCCGGCCAGCGGCGCGACGCCCTCCGCGTCGGCCAGGGTGCCCCGCAGGTGCGGGTGCCGCAGCAGGATCTCCGACAGCAGCGTGCCCCGCCCCCCGCCGACGTCGCACACGGTCTGCACCTCCGCGAAGGGGTAGCGCGCGGCGACGAGGGGCGCGGTCATCGTCGTGAGGCCCATCATGGCCTCGGCGAAGCAGCGCTCCTCGTCGGGGTGCGCCGCGAACCAGTCCCACACCCCCGCCCCGTTGGCGTGCGCGAAGCCGCCGCCGCCGGTGCGCAGCACGTGGTCGAGCGCACCCCACGCGTCGAGGTTGGAGCGCGACGACCAGTACAGCACCCACTGCCGCGAGCGGGCGAGGGTGCCGCCGCGCAGCGCCGCCGAGAGCCGGGTGTTCTCCCACCGCCCGTCGCGGCGCAGGCAGAAGAACCCGTCGTGCGCGAGCGCGCGCAGCGTGCGGTAGAGCGCGTCCTCGTGGGCCCCGACGCGGGCGGCGAGGTCGGCGGTGCCGAGCGGGCCGTCGAGGAGGGCGTCGGCCACCCCGAGGCGCGCCACGGCCCCGAGCATGGCGGTGCGGGCGGCCCCGACGCTGCGCTCGAACACCGCGAGCTCCGCCGGGGTGATCGCGTCGGTCAGGCGCCGCAGGGCGCGGATGGCGCCGAGCGCGAGGCGCACCACGAGGTCGGGCGGCGCGTCGGGGAAGGCCGAGCGCCCGACGGGCGAGTCGTCATCGAGGGGGCGGGCATCGCGGGCGGGGGCGTTCATGGCGGTGGGTGTCTCCGGGCGCGGAGGGTATTCCGGGGCGCCGCGGCCGCTCAACGACCGACGGAGCACTTACGGTACCGTGCGCCCCGATGAACTCCCTGCTCCGCGAGCAACCGCTGCTCCTCCTCTTCGTCGTCGGCGCGGCGGGCAGCCTGCTCGGGAGCCTCCGGGTGCGCGGCTTCGCCCTCGGCGTCGCGGCGGTGCTCTTCGTCGGCCTCGCCCTCTCGGCCCTCGACCCGACCCTCGCGCTGCCCGACATCGTGCCGCAGCTCGGGCTCGTGCTCTTCGTCTACAGCGTCGGCGTCGCCGGGGGCCCGGCCTTCTTCTCCTCCCTCGGGCGCGACGCCCTGCGCTCGGGCGCCGTCGTGCTCGCGGGACTCACCGTCGCCGCCGTGGTCACCGCCGCCCTCGGGCGCGCGCTGCACCTCAACGGCGCCACCATCGCGGGCCTCTACGCGGGCTCGGTCACCAACACCCCGGCCCTCGCGAGCGTCGTCGAGGCCCTGCGCGGCGCCCCGGCCGCCCGCCTGAGCGACCCGGTGGTGGGCTACTCCATGGCCTACCCCATGGGCGTGCTCGCGGTGCTGCTCGTGATGCACCTCTTCCGCGGCGCCCGGGCCGCGCCCGCCGCCTCCCCCTCCGCCGGGCTCGTCACGCGCACCGCGCGCATCACCCGCGACGACGTGATCGGCCGCCCCGCCGAGGCGCTCGCCCGCCACGAGGGCTGGCGCGTGGTCTTCGGCCGCCACGAGCGCGCGGGCGTCGACCAGGTGGTCTCCGACCTCACCGTGCTCGCGGCGGGCGACCTGGTCACCGTCGTCGGGACCCCCGACGAGGTCGACCGCGTCGTGGCGCGGCTCGGCGACGCGGCGCCCCAGGCGATCGAGCTCGACCGCAGCCAGCTCGATTTCCGACGGGTGTTCGTGTCGCGCCGCGCGGTGGTGGGCATGCCCGTCGTCGAGGTGCAGCGCGAGCTCGCGCGCACCTGGGGCGGCCAGATCACCCGCATCCGCCGCGGCGACGTCGACGTGCTCCCCGTCGACGGCCTCCTGCTCGAGCCCGGCGACCGGGTGCGCGTGCTCGCCCCCCGCGGCCACCTCGACGCCCTCTCGCGCTACTTCGGCGACTCCTACCGGGCCATCAGCGAGGTCGACGTGGTCACCGTCGGCGTGGGCATCGCGCTGGGCCTGCTGCTGGGCCGCGTGGAGCTGTCCCCCCTCCCGGGGCTGCGCCTCTCCCTCGGCGTGGCGGGCGGGCCGCTCGTGGTGGGGCTCGTGCTCGGGCGCCTCGTGCGCACCGGGCCCCTCACCTGGTCGATGCCCTACAGCGCCAGCCTCACGCTGCGGCAGTTCGGGCTGCTGCTCTTCTTCGCGGGCGTCGGCACCCGCTCCGGCGCGGCCTTCGCGCGCACCGCGCCCACCCCCACGGGCGCCCTCCTCTTCGGGGTCGGGGCGCTCGCCACGCTGCTCTGCGCGCTCACCATCGCCCTGCTCGGCCAGCGCGTGCTGGGCCTCGGGGCCGCGCGGCTGCACGGCGTGCTCGCCGGCGCCCACACGCAGCCCGCGGCGCTCTCCTTCGCGGTCGAGCTCGCGGACTCCGACGAGCCCAACGCGGGCTACGCGCAGACCTTCCCCCTCGCGACGATCGCGAAGATCCTCATCGCGCAGGTGATCCTGGCGCTCTTCGGCTGAGGGTCAGTTGGGGGTGAAGCGGAAGGCGTTGCCCGCGCCGATGTTGCACGTCGGGTTGGCGGCGGAGCAGATGATCGAGCCCTGCGCGCCGCTGCCGCTCTCCAGGCCCACCGTGGGGACGTAGCCCGGGGGCAGCGCCGCGAGGCGCTGGTAGATGAGGTCGATGGTGCTGCCCGACTCGTTGAGGGCGACCTCGAAGCTCATGTTCGCCGTGCGGTTGGCGTAGTAGGCGACCGAGCTCCAGTGCACCAGGAAGCGCCGGCTGGGCGCGGTGCCGGTGACGGCCGTGCAGATGCCCGTGGCGGAGGTGAACAGGTCGGTCCACCACGCGGCGATGACCCCGTTGGGGAGCGCCGGGTCGGGCAGCAGGCCCTGGAGGTTGCCGGTGACGACGCTCTCCAGGGAGATGAACCCGTTGGTCGACACGTTGATCATCGAGCCCGCCGCGACCGTGGAGCCCCAGAACGAGAACGCGAAGGGCAGCGGCACCAGCACCCCGGTGTCGTCCTGGCTCGGGAGCAGCCGCGTCGAGCCCGCGATCGCGCACACGTCCACGAAGAGCGTCGCCAGCGTGGTGCGCACGTAGCTGCCCGTCCGGGCCGGCACGCAGGCGCCCCCGGAGCACTGCAGCCCCGCCGAGCACACGCGCCCGCACGCGCCGCAGTGGAGGTTGGTCGCGAGGCTCACCTCGCACCCGTTGGCGAGGTTGCCGTCGCAGTTGCCGTAGCCCGCGTTGCAGACCGGCGCGCAGGCGCCGTTGGTGCACGGCGTCGACGACCCGACGTGGCTGCGGCACACCACGCCGCAGGCGCCGCAGTTGGTGGTGTCGGTGTTGGTGTCGCGCTCGCACCCGGTGGCCGCGTTGCCGTCGCAGTCGCGGTAGTTGCGCGCCGAGCAGCCGGTCATCACGCACGCGCCCGCCGTGCAGGCCGCGATGCCGTTGGGGAAGGCGCACGCCCGGCGGCACATGCCGCAGTCGGTGATGGTGTTGAGCCGCGTCTCGCACCCGTCGGCGAGCGTGCCGTTGCAGTCCGCGAAGCCGGCGTTGCAGGTGCCGATGCCGCACACCCCGGCGCGGCAGGCCCCCACCGCGTTGGGGGGATTGGCGCAGGGCCGGCCGCACCCGCCGCAGTGGGCGGCGGAGGTCTGCGGGTCGACGCAGGCCCCGGCGCAGGTGAGGTTGGGCGCGTTGCAGGTGACCGTGCAGGAGACCCCCGAGCAGCTCTGCCCGCTGGGGCAGACGCGCCCGCACATCCCGCAGTTGGCGGGCGCGCTCAGCGGCGCCTCGCAGCCGTCGAGCGGGCTGTTGTTGCAGTCGCCGAAGCCCGCGCTGCAGGTCGTGCGGCACACGTTCGCGCTGCACGCCGGGGTGCCGTTGAGGGCCGGGCCGGAGGGGCAGATGTCGCCGCAGGAGCGGCAGTTGGTGATGGTGCCGAGGCCGACCTCGCAGCCGTTGCGGGGGTCGTTGTCGCAGTCGGCGAAGCCCGTGCGGCAGGTGACCTCGCAGCGCCCGCCGGCGCACACGGCGGCGCCGTTGGTGGCGTTGCAGGCGTAGCCGCAGCGGCCGCAGTGGTCGAGGTCGTTGAGGGGGTCGACGCAGTCGCCGGCGCAGAGCACCCGCCCAGCGGGGCACGGGGCGTCGTCGCTCGGGCCCGTGTCGTCGGCGGGGCCCGCGTCGGCGGCGTCATCGGCGGGGCCCGCGTCGGCGGCATCGTCGGCGGAGCCCGCGTCGGCGGCGTCGTCCGCCGGACCCGCGTCGACCGCGTCGTCGGCCGGACCCGCGTCGGAGGGGACGTCCGTCACGGCGGGCACGTCGGGGGCCCCGAGGTCGGTGACCGACGGCACGTCCGCGGGGCCTGCGTCGGCGACGCCGAGGTCGACCACCGGCACGTCGGCCGTCGGGGCACCGAGGTTGAACTCGCCGGTCGGAAAACTACACGCGCCCGTCGCCGCCGCGATCGCAAGCCAGGTCCACCGCTTCATGTCCCGGACGCTACCAGCGTCGGGCGGCCCGAGAAACCGATCCGTGCGGTGATACGTTCCATCGCATCGATGCACCGCTGCGCGCTGTTTCTGCTGGTGTTTGCGACGGCCTGCGCCTCGACGCCGCGGCCGGTGCTCGACCCCCGCGGGGCGCAGGGTCCCGACGGCGCGGTGCGCCCCGACGCCGACTACGCCGACGCCATCCCCTCCCCGGCGGTGTGGGCCGCGCTCGCGGCGACGCCTGGCCGCGAGCGCCTCGCGCGCACCGAGGTGGTGAAGGTCATCGTCGACCTCGACGACCACGAGCGCATCTATTTCCTCCAGTCCCGCCGCTGGGAGATCCACTACTTCTTCGCGGCGCGCTTCCTCTCCACCGCGCTCAACCCCGTCGAGGACCACGCGGCCTTCAACATCCGCGAGTACCGCCGCCCGGACCGCCGCTTCGTGCTCGGCACCCTCATGCACCAGCGCGACACCGACGCCTGGTGGTACGAGCTCGTCGCGGGCGACACCCTCGACGTGCCGCGCACCGTGCGGGTGTTCAACGCCATCCGGGACCGCACCTGGCTGGGCGACCGGCTGCGCTACCACCCCGTGCCTCCCGCCCACGACGACGCGCGCGCGGACTTCGTCCGGGCCGGCGTGCCGGTGCTCAGCTCCGACGAGATCTACGCGGGCATGGTGTACCAGCCGGTGAACCCCGGCGTGGCCTTCGGCACGCTGCGCATCATCGACGGCCCGCTCGACCCCGCGCGGGTGCGCCGCACCGACGTGCTGGTGCTCGCCCACGCGCCCCTCGACCTGCCCGTCTGCGCCGGGGTGATCACCCAGGAATTCCAGACGCCGCTCAGCCACCTGGCCATCCTCGCCACCAACCGCGGCACGGCCGACATGGGCCTGCGCGACGCCCTCCAGCACCCGACCGTGCGGGCCCTCGACGGGCGCCTGGTGCAGCTCACGGTGACCCCGCAGGGCTGGACCCTCGTGCCCGCCACGCAGGCCGACGCCGAGCGCGCGTGGGAGTCGATGCGCCCGCGGTCGACCTCGGTGCCCGCGCTCTCCTCCACCGACCCGGGGCTCCCGGAGCTCGCTCGCCTGCGCCGCGGCGACCTCGGCGTGGCGGGCGCCAAGGCCGCGCAGCTCGGCGAGCTCGCGGCCATCGGCGGGGCCGTGGCGGTGCCGCGGGGCTTCGTGATCCCCTTCGCGGCGTACCTCGCGCACGGGCAGCGCTCCGGGGCGACGGTGCTGCGCGACGTGATGCTCGCCGACGCCGCCGCGCGCTCGGACCCCGACCGCCGCGCCGAGCAGCTTCGCCTGCTGCGCGAGCGCATCGCGACGGCCCCGGTGGACCCGGCGCTGCTCGCGGGGGTGCGGGCGAGGGTGCGGGCGCTCATCCCCTCGCGGCGCATCCGGCTGCGCTCGAGCACCAACGCCGAGGACCTCCCGGGCTTCAACGGCGCGGGTCTCTACCGCTCCGTGGTGATCGACGCGGGCTCGACCGACGCGGCGCTCGCCGACGCCATCCGCGCCGTGTGGGCCAGCACCTGGAACCTCCAGGCCCACCAGGAGCGCAGCTTCTTCCGCATCGACGAGTCGCGGGTGGCGATGGCCATCCTGGTGCAGGAGTCCATCGACGACGACGTGGTCAACGGGGTGGCGATCACGGCCAACCCCTTCAACGAGGGCCGCCCGGCGTACTTCATCAACGCCCAGGTCGCGGGCGATGAAGGGGGATCGGTGACCAGCGCGCGCGCCGACCAGGTGCCCGAGCAGGTGATCTATTACACCTACGGCGAGGCCGGGGAGTTCGAGCGCATCGCGCGCAGCTCGCTCACCCACGGGGCGGCGGTGCTCACCGAGGCGGAGCTGCTGCGGCTCGCGGGCGCGCTGCGGGCCATCCACGAGCGCTTCGTGCCCGACCCGTGGGACCACGCGCACGCCATGGACGTGGAGTTCATCCTGCACGGGCCGCGGCGCGAGCTCGTGGTGGTGCAGGCGCGGCCATACACCCTCCGGTATGACCAGGGCCGGGCGACGGCCGTGGAGCCGTAAGGGGGCGGTCGACTCCCCATCGTCCCGCGGATCGGGTATCAGCGACGCCCATGAGCAACGTCGAGTTCAGCATGGACAACCAGTGGCTGCCCTTCACGCCCAACCGGCAGTTCCACAAGGACCCGCGGGTCTTCGTCGCGGCCGACGGGATGTTCTTCACCACGCACGACGGGCGCCGGGTGATCGACGGCGTGTCGAGCCTGTGGTGCGTCGCCGCGGGCCACAACCGCCGCCCCATCAACGAGGCCATCAAGCGGCAGCTCGACACCCTCGACTACGCGACGGCCTTCCAGGTGAGCAGCGACCAGGCCTTCCTCGCCGCCGAGCGCATCGCCGCGCTCGCGCCCGGCGACCTCGACAAGGTGTTCTTCTGCAACTCGGGCTCGGAGGCCGCGGACACCTCGCTCAAGCTCGCGCTCGCCTACCACCGGGCCCGCGGCGAGGGGCACCGCACGGTCTTCATCGGCCGAGAGCGCTCGTACCACGGCGTGGGCCTCGGCGGCATGAGCGTCGGCGGCATCCCCGCCAACCGCAAGGTCTTCGGCGCCGCGCTGCTGCCGCGCGTCGACCACCTGCGCTTCGCCCACGACCCGGTCAACCACGCGTACGTCCACGGCGCCGAGCCCGTCTGGAGCGAGGACCCGCTCGTCGAGCTGGAGACCCGCATCCTGCCCCTGCACGACCCGAGCAACGTCGCGGCCATCATCGTCGAGCCCGTCGTCGGGAGCGCGGGCTGGTACATCCCCCCGAAGGGCTACCTCAAGCGCCTGCGCGAGATCTGCGACAAGCACGGCATCCTGCTGATCTTCGACGAGGTGATCACGGGCTTCGGCCGCCTCGGGACGCCCTTCGCGGCGGACTACTACGGCGTCGTCCCGGACATGCTCAACTTCGCCAAGTGCGTGACCAACGGGGTGATCCCGATGGGCGGCGTGATCTGCCGGGGGAAGCTCTACGACGCCATGATGCAGGGCCCCGAGCACGTGGTGGAGTTCTTCCACGGGTACACGTACTCGGGTCACCCGGTGGCCTGCGCGGCGGCCATCGCGACGCTCGACCTCTTCCGCGACGAGGAGCTGTTCACCCGCGCGGGCGCGATGGGAACGGTGCTGGGCGACGCGATGCACTCGGGGCTGAAGGGCCTCCCCAACGTGGTGGGCCTGCGCACGCTGGGCCTCGCCGGCGCGGTGGAGCTCGCCCCCATCCCGGGCGCCCCCGGCAAGCGTGGCTTCGAGGTCTTCCTGGAGTGCTTCCACCAGGGCGTGCTGGTGCGCGCCGCCGGGGAGAACCTCGTGCTCGCGCCCTCGTACGTCGTCGAGCAGGGGCACATCGACCAGATGGTCTCGACCCTCGCGGCCGCCATCAAGAAGCACGCGTAGCGGCGGTCGCCGCCCTCAGCGCGGGCACGGCCGGGCGCGCGCCGCCGCCATGGCCTGGTCGACGTACACCCGCACCCGCTCCAGCCACTCCTCCCCCAGCGCCGCCTCGCTCATCTGCATGGCGCCGAGCAGCACCCGCGTCCCGTCGGGCGCCCGCCCGAGGCGCAGCCGGTACGCGGGCTGGTACTCCATCCCGGGCACCACGCACTCGTCGTCGCCGCAGGTCAACCCGTCCCCCTCCGCGGCCTGCGCCACCGCCTCCCGCAGCCGCGCGCGCAGGGCCGCGTCGCGAGCCGCCGCTGCCCCACACAGCCGTCGGCTCGATCGACGCACCGGCGCCCGCCCGCTCGGTGACGCCTCCAGGTAGGTCACGAACACCACGCCGTGCGCCGGGTCGAGGTGCGCCGCGAGCCCGACGCTGCCGTCTGCGAGGCCGCGCAGCAGCGCCGCGTCGGACCCTTCGGGCGACGGGGCGTCGGGCGACGGGGCGTCGGGCGCAGGGGGTGGGTGATCGTCGAGGGCGGGCGCGTCGACGACCGCGGGGGCGTCGACGGGGACGGTCACTGACTGGACGAGCGGCGCGGCGGGGGGCGGCTGCGACGGGCGTCGGCCGCACGCGCCGAGCAGCGCCAGCAGGGAGATGACGAGGGGCTGTGGGGTGTTCATCGGGGTGCTTCGCCGCGAGGAGTACCGCACCGCGGGGCCTCCCGGGGGAGGCGCAGCGCTCCGTTGACGCTGTCGCGCGCGGGGCGATAGCGTCAACGCTTCAACGGGTGGGAGACCAGGGAGCGCGATGAGCCGTAGGCGATGGACGATCGGGGCGGTTCTGCTGGCGGCGTGCGCGCTGCCCCTCGGGGCGGCGGCGCAGGTGCCGACGACGATGATCCACCAGGGGCGGCTGCTCGACCGCGCGGGGGCGCCCGCGGGCGGCTCGCAGTCGGTGACCTACCGTCTCTACGACGTCGCCACCGGGGGCGCCGCCCTCTGGACCGAGGCGGTCACGGTGACCCTCGACGACGGGTACTTCTCCGCGCAGCTGGGCACCACCACCCCGCTCACTCCGGCGGTCTTCGCGGGGCGCACCCGCTACCTCGGCGTGACCGTCGGCACCGACGCCGAGATGACGCCGCGCGAACCGATCGGGAGCGTTCCCTTCGCGCTGGTGGCGGGCAACGCCGTCGGGGACATCACCCCGACGAGCATCACCATCAACGGCACCACCGTGGTCGACGCCATGGGCCGCTGGACCGGACCGGGCGCAGGCGTCGCAGGCCCGATGGGTCCCGCGGGTCCTGCGGGCCCGGCGGGTCCTGCGGGCCCGGCGGGCCCTGCGGGTCCTGCGGGCCCTGCGGGTCCGGCGGGTCCGGCGGGTCCGCGCGGCTCGGGCGCGACGCTGTTCCACTCGATGCAGAGCACCTCGGTCGTCGCGCGTGGGGCCGCCTGGGTCGACGTGCCCGGCACCACCCTGATGATCAACGTCCCCGAGGCCTCCACCGCCGACCTGCACGCCTACGGCTCGGTCACGGGCTCCGGTGGCTCCGCGGCCAACACCCACTGCGGCTTCCGCTTCGTGATCGGCGCCATCCAATACGGCAGTCCCTCATGGGGCGACGTGATCACCGGCGTGGCCCGCTCGGGCACCGGCACCTCGGGCTGGTGGCAGCCCTGGTCGATGCGCCGCCAGGTGTTGCTCGCGCCGGGCGCGTACACGGTGAGCCTCCAGGTCACCGGGTGGGACGGCTCCGACGTGGGCTGCCTGCTCGACGGCGAGGACTACAGCCGCGCGCGCCTCGCCGTCGCCCTGCACTGACCGCCGCCCGATCTCTCTCCTCCCCCTACTTGATCTTCTCGAACAGGTACTCCAGCCCGTTCACCTTGATCTCGTGGACGATGGCCAGCATCCGCCCCAGCTCTCCCTTGGGGAACCCCTGCCGCGCCATCCACACCACGTAGGGCTCTGGGAGCTCGACGAGCAGCATCCCCTCGTGCCTGCCGTACGGCATCCGGGCGCGGGCCAGTTTCAGCAGGTACGCCTGGTCTCGGGTGAGGCCCTCGCCGTCGGACATGGTGCTCCCTCTACAGCAGCGGCGTGCCGGTGAGGCAGTGCACGCGGGTGAAGCGCCTCCGCACGGCGCCGCTCTGGCCGCGGCCCACGGAGACGCTGCGGGGGAAGGGCTCGAGCACGTTCTGCACGCGCTCGAGGGTGTGCCAGCGCTGCCCCGCCGGGGCCATCTGCGTGCGCGGGCCGGTGAGCACCGCGCTGCCGTACGCCGTCGAGAAGGTGGCGTAGCAGGCGCGGCCGAAGGGCGACGCGAGGTGCTTGCCGAAGTGGTCGACGTCGGCCGCGATGCGGTCGACCGCGCGGCCGTCGAACATCACGTCGATGAGCGCCCGGCCCGCGGGGAGGTACACGTCGTCGTGGCCGTTGGGGGCGACGGTGACGGAGGCGCTGCCCTGGTCGATGTCGAAGGTGATGGGCGAGGTGGTGGGGTTGTCGAAGTACACCCGGCCGTGCAGCCCGAACCACACCGGGATCGCCAGCACCGTCGCGAGGATGGGCACCAGCACGAAGCGCACGTCGCGGGTGACGCGCTTGCCGCGCGGCGCGACCTGGACGTGGTGCAGCGCCCCGAGCTCGCGCATCCACGCCTCGTTGGTGCCGGCGAGGCGCGTGGCGTTCTGCCCGACCTGGAAGGGGAGCATCCAGACGGCGTCGCGGGAGCCCGAGGTGGCGCCGCGGTGGCGGGCGATGGGCGCGTCGGGCCAGAGCTTCGACAGCGCGAAGAGCGCCGCGAGCGTCACCACGGGCGTCGCCGCGAAGGTGGCCGGCGCGGGCGCGTACAGCCACGCCAGCGAGAGCAGCAGCGGGAACACCCCCGCGATGCCCAGCCCCAGGAGCCCGTGGAGGAACCCGCGGCGCCCGCCGCCCTTCGCCGCCGCCTCGCACGCCCGGCAGTACGGGATGTCCATGCGGCGGGTGTAGTGCGTGCGCCCGATGGTGACCGTGGCCGTGGCCACGCGGCGCGTCTCCACCGGCCCGCAGCAGCACGCGCAGCGGTTGGGCAGCGGCGCGCCCGCGGAGGGCACCTCGACCTCGAACCAGGTCTCCTCGGCGCTCGCGGGCCCCGGCCCCGCGGGCGTGCGGTATCCCCCGGCGAAGCCCGGCGGCTGCTGCTGGAAGCCCCACTGCCCCTGCCCGGGCGGCTGCTGCGGTGCCTGCGGGGGGAATCCCCCGAAGCCCGGCGGCTGCTGGGGAAAGCCGCCGAAGCCGTTGCCGCCCTGGTGGTTGCCGAAGCTCATGCCCGGATCATTCGCCCGCGACGGGCGCCGGGTCAACGGAGCCCACCCGCCGCGCCGAGCCGAGCGCGGCGACGAGGCACACCGCGCCCACGACGGTGAACCCGAGGGTGAGCGCCGGGGTCATGGCC
This sequence comes from Myxococcales bacterium, assembly GCA_030652255.1. GTDB lineage: Bacteria > Myxococcota_A > Polyangia > Polyangiales > SCUS01. The sequence goes on from JAUSAZ010000171.1 coordinate 16,695, forward strand.
GCCCGCGGGATGGCCGCCCCCGCGGCGAGGCCTGCGCGGGCGCGGGCGACGGCGTCCACCGCCGCGCCGAGGGCCGCCGCGCCGAGGGACCACAGCGCGAAGTCCATCGCGAGCACCGACACCACGCGCCCGCGCAGCCGGTCGGGCACCTCCGTCTGGATGCGGGTCATCACCGCCGAGCGGAAGGCCATCTGCGACCCGCCGAAGCACACCAGGCACGCGGCGGCCGCGAGGGGGTGGCGGGTGTACCCGAAGGCGATCACCGCGACGGAGAACATCACCCCCGACACGACGATGTTACGCGGCACCGTCGCGCGGGACGAGCGCGCCGTCACCAGCAGGCTCGCGAGCAGCGCGCCCACGCCCGAGGCCGCCGCGAGGGCGCCGTAGCCGCGCGGCGAGGCATCGAGCACCACCCGCGCGTAGAGCGGCAGCAGCCGCACGAGCGGCATCCCGAAGACCCCGAGCAGGTAGGCGAGGGCGATGGAGGCCCGCAGCGCCGGGTGGGCGCGCAGGTACGAGAGCCCCTCGCGCAGCGCGTCGCCCACGGAGCCGCCGTCCCCCGCGCCGCCCTCACGGGCCGGGAGGCGCATGGCGAGCAGCGAGAGCACCAGCGCGCTGAAGGACACGAGGTTGGCCACGAGGCAGCCCTCGACCCCCACCGACGCGAGCAGCACGCCCCCGAGGGAGGGGCCGACGAGCTGCGTGACGTTCACCCCGAGGGCCTGGAGGGCGACCGCCCGCGGGATCATCGGCCGCGGCACGAGCGTCGGCATGAGCGCCGCCCGGGCGGTGAGGTTGAGCGCGTCGAGCACGCCGAGCGCGAGGGCGAGGGCGAGCAGCGAGGCGTAGGTGACGCGGTGCGTGAGCTGGAGCGCCAGGAATACGCCGCTCTGTAAAGCCGCGAGGGACTGCGTGGCGAGGAGCAGCCGGCGGCGGTCGACGCGGTCGACCAGGACGCCCGCGAAGAGCCCGAGCAGCAGGCGGGGGAGGGCCTGCGCGGCGGCCAGCAGGCCGAGGCGGGCGGCGGAGCCGGTGAGCTCCACGACGAGCCAGGCCTGGGCGAGCATCTGGATGATGTCGCCCGCCTGCGAGGTGACGAAGCCCACCCACAGCAGGCGGAAGTTGCGGTGCGCGAGCGGCGCCCAGAGGGAGTCGGAGGGGGCGGCGGTCATCGGGCCATGGCGGCGGTGACGGCGCGGCCCACGCGGGTGCGGGGCAGGGCGACGGCGTCGGCGTCGACGAAGCGGCGCCAGGCCTCCAGGGCGTCGGCGAGGTCGTCGACGAAGCCCTCCGCGGCGAGCGGGTCGAAGCCCTCCTCGAACCACAGCCCGCGCACCGTCACGCGCCGCCGCGCGCGGTCGCGCACGGGCTCGACGCGGCCCACCAGCCGGTCGCCCCAGAGCAGCGGCAGGGCGTAGTAGCCGAAGCGCCGGAGGTGGGCGGGGGTGTAGACCTCCCAGCGGTAGTCGAAGCCGAAGAGGGAGCGCAGGAGGGCGCGGTCCCACACGAAGGGGTCGAGCGGGGCGAGGAGCGTGACGCCGCGCAGCGGGGCGACGTCGGCGGCGCACCCGAGCAGCAGCGCCCGCTCGGACGACAGCGCGTAGCGCTCGCCGCGCAGGCCCTCGACGGTCACCGGGGCGAGGGTGCCGTCGGCCACGAGCTCGCCCAGCGCCCGGGCGCGCACGTCGGATTTACCCAGGCCCGTAAACAGCTCCGCCCCGCCGCCGGCCCCGAGGAGCCCGACGGCGCGGTGCCGGGTGAGCAGCCGCGCGCGCTCGGCCTCGGCGGGCGGGAGCGCGGCCGGGAGCGCGGGGTGCAGCCGGTCGAGGAGGTCGAAGACGCGGAGGTTGCCCTCGCGGCGGGCGATGCCGAGGTGGCCCGACTCGAAGAGGGCCTCGGCGACGGCGCGGCCCTCGGAGGTGGGCGCCCAGTACCAGTCGACGGCGGCGGCGTGGGCGCGGGCCATGGCGCGGGTGGCCGTCTCGCCGGACGATCTTACCTGCGAGAGTATGGTCTCGGCGACCGCGGGGCGTTTGGAGAGGATGCCCAGGGCGTGGCGGGCGCGGGCCTTCGACCAGGCGTGCTGGTGGGCGGGGAGGTCCTCGACGGGGACGATGTTGAGGGATTTGTTCCAGAGCTCGATGAGGGCGCGGGCGCCGGGCGGGCCGTAGAGGTGCCGCTCGCACCAGCCGCGGGTGTAGCCCGCGATGCGGGCGTGCAGCACGAGCTCGTGGTTGCGCGCGCCGGGCGCGTCGAGTGGGTCGAACTGGAGCGAGCCGAAGCGCCGCGCCACGGTGAGCACCGAGTCGGGGTCCGCCGGGAGGGCGCGCGGCGGCGCGAGGAGGTGCCGGCGCACGAGGAAGCGTCGGGCCTGGGCGGCGGAGATCGCGAGGGCCATCGGTCGGGTGCCGTGCGGCGTAGCACGGAGCGACGGCGCGTTGGCGCTGCGGGCAACTGCGATAGCATCGCGGGAGAGCCATGGACGAACCCCGGGGCCTCGGACTGCGTGCGCAATTCGCCCTGGCGCTCCTCGGGACGCTGGCCATCTCCGCGACGCTGGCGCTGGCCGCGGCGCACCCGCTCACCGCGGCATCCGGGCGCATCGCGCGGCGCCGCCTCGGGATGACCCTCTCCCGCGCCGTGGCGGGCCAGGTGTCGCTCACCGTCGACCCCACGCACGTGCAGCCGCTGCTCGCGGCCAGCGTGGGCGAAGGGGGGCTCTCGGGCGCGGCCCTCTACGACAAGAACGGCGTGCTCCAGGCGCTGGTGGGCTCGCTCCAGCTGCCGGTGTCGCAGCACCCGCCGCCCTTCGACGACGTGCGGGTGTCGGGCGAGGTGATGGCGGTGGTGGTGCTGCTGCCGTCCCGGGGCATCTTCGTGGCCGAGTCGTCGCTCGCGCCCGGCGCCGCGGAGCGCACGGTGCCCACGGCGGTGCTGCTGTACACGGGCCTCTCGGGGATGCTCGCGCTCGGGGTGGTGTACCTCGCGCTCACCCGCTGGATCGTGCGCCCGATGGAGGGGCTCACCCGCGCCGCCGAGCGGGTGGCCGCGGGGCGCCGCGACGTGCGCGCCGAGGAGCGCGGGGCGGCGGAGGTGGTGCGGGCCGCGAGCGCCTTCAACCGGATGACCGACCAGCTCGCGGCGCGGGAGTCCGAGCTGTCGCAGCAGGTGACCGAGCTGGAGAAGGCCAGCGCCGACCTGCGGCGCGCGCAGGAGCAGGTGGTGCGGGGCGAGCGCCTCGCGATGGTGGGGCGGCTGGCGGCGGGCATCGCGCACGAGGTGGGCAACCCCCTGGCGGCCATCGTGGGGCTCTCGGACGTGATGCGCGACGGGGGCCTGGAGGAGGACGAGATCCGGGACTTCGCGGGGCGCATCGGCACCGAGGCGCAGCGCATCCACCGGACGGTGCGGCAGCTGCTGGACTACGCGCGCGCGGCGCCCGGGTCGGCCGCGCCGCCGCGGATGGACGGCTCCCCGGTGGAGCCCAACGCCGACGTGCGCGACGCCATCGAGCAGGTGCGCAAGCTGCTGCAGCCGCAGAAATCGATGCGGGACATCGCGCTGACCGTGGAGGTCGAGGAGGGCCTACCGACGGTGGCCGTGTCGGGCGACCGCCTGGTGCAGGTGGTGCTCAACCTGGCGATGAACGCCGCCGACGCCATCCGCGGCGACGGTCGCGATCGGGGCCAGGTGGCGCTGCGGGCGCGCCTGGAGGAGGGCCGGGTGGTCATCGAGGTCGAGGACGACGGGCCGGGCATCCCGGACGCGCTGCGCGAGCGGGTGTTCGAGCCCTTCTTCACGACGAAGCCGGCGGGCGAGGGCACCGGGCTCGGGCTGCCGACGAGCGCGGCGATCGTCGAGCAGGCGGGCGGCGCCATCACCGCCCACAGCCGCCGCGACGGGGGCGGCGGCGCGCGCATGGTGGTCACCCTGCCGGCGGGCCGGGCCTCGGTGATGAGCGGGGCCTACGAGCGGGGCTGAGCTCTCAGGCCTTCGGCTTCGCCGCCCGGGGCTTCTTCGGCTTCGCCTTCGCCGCGGTCGGCGGGGCCACGGTCGCCGCCCCCGCCGCGGGCTGCGCGCCCACGCGCTCGACGCGCTCCAGCAGCTCCTTCGCGACGATGACCTCCTTGAAGTAGATGGCCTCCGCGCCCGCGGTCACGGCCTCGTCCTCGGCGCCGCCGCGGAGCTTCCAGGGCACGGCGAGCACGAGGTTCTTCGGGCCCGCGGCGCCGAGCAGCTCGATGCGCGCCTGGAGCGTGTCCTTGCGCCAGAACCCGAGCACCTCCACCAGGGCCTCGCGCCCGTCGGGGTGCCGCGCCACGAAGTCGGGGATGAGCACCCCGCGGCCGTCGAGGTCGATGAGCGAGCCTTCGCGGGAGAGCGTCCACGGGGACTTGAGCGCGGCGAAGCGGTCGAGCACCCACTGCTCCTCCTTCGTGACGTACGCGCCCTTGTCGGGGAGGTGCGAGACGAGCCCGTCCTGCTGCGACACCCGGAAGAGCAGGTCGCGCTTCTGCGGCCCCCACCGGAGCTCGGCCTCCGCGCGCCACGAGGGGAACAACAGCAGCGCGGGGAGAAATTCCGCGAGCTGGAGCCCGTACTTGTTCGACTGCTGGAAGACGCTCACCGGACCATCGAGCGTGAGCGACCACCCGCCGCCCTCGGCCCGCTCGGCCTTGTGGATGAGCCGGTAGAACTTCACCCACCGGAAGAGCTGCCGGAACCGCGCGGGGTCAGCCTCGTCGAGGTGCACCACCAGCCGCGTCGCCCGCAGCAGCGCCGCCTGCGCGAGCGCCAGGTTGTAGCGCTGCACCAGCGCCTCGCCCGCGAGCTCGGGCGCTTCGGTCATCACCTGCTCGTCCTCGAGGTCGGCGTAGAGCCCCTGCTCCACCGCGGCGACCTCCACGCCGAGCTGCGCCGCCACCGAAGCCAGCACGTCGTCGCGGGTCACCGGGTGCAGCGCGTCGGCGGTGCGCACCGCGGGGTGCACCCGCGCGGAGGCCTCGAACACCGCCCGGCGCAGGTCCTGCGGCTCGACGGGCGAGCGCACCTCGTAGGTCGATCGGTCGAAGAGCAGCTTGGCGAGACCGCGGTGCAGCAGGTAGTCGGTGCCCTCGCCGGTGAGCTCGGCCAGGGCGGCGTCGAGGTCGGCGCGGCGCTTCCCCAGGTGCGCCCGGAAGGTCTCGGCCATCACCCCCGCGAGCGCCAGCACGTCGGCGTCGCCGGGCGCCACGTAGCGCGGCCGCACCTCGCCCTTCACCACCCGCGCGCGGATGAGGTCAGCGGTAAGCATCGTGCTCCCGGCGTCGACCCGACTGGTGCTCCTCGGCCGTGCCCCGGGTGATCACCTCGTACAGGATCGCCGTCTTGCCCTCCTGCCGCCGCAGGATGCGACCGAGGCGCTGCACGTGCTCGCGCACGCTCGCGGTGCCGCTCAGCACGATGGCCACGCGCGCCTCGGGGATGTTCACGCCCTCGTTGAGCACCCGCGAGGTGACCACCGCGGGGTAGGCACCCGAGTTGAAGCGCTCCAGCACCTCGCGCCGCTCCTTCACGTCCGTCTGGTGCGTGATCGCCGGGATCAGGAACCTCCGCGCGATGGCGTACACCGTGTCGTTGTCGTTGGTGAAGATCAGCGTGCGGTCCTTCGCGTGCTGGCGCAGCAGGCCCTCGAGCACCTCCAGCTTGCCCTGCGAGGCCAGCGCGATGCGCTTCTGCTGCTGGTAGGAGAGCAGCGCCCGGCGGCCCTCGGGGCTGCGCGCGCTCGCCTGGAGGAAGCGCGCCCAGCCGTCGGGCGACGCCATGCGGATGCCCTCCGAGGAGACGAAGCCCCGGTAGGTCTCGCGGTGCTCGTTGTAGGCCACGGCCTCCTCGGGGGTGAGGTCGACCATCATCGTCTCGACGGAGTACTCGGCCAGGTGGTCGCCCGCGAGCTCCTTGATGCCGCGGCTGTAGACCACCGCCCCGACGCGGTCGTTGAGCAGCGCCTCGCGGCCGTCGCTGCGCTCCAGCGTCGCCGTGAGCCCCAGCCGGAAGGGCGCGATCGCGCTCTCCGCCGCCCCCAGAAACGACGCCCCGGGCAGGTGGTGGCACTCGTCGTAGATGATCAGCCCCCAGCGCGCCCCGAGGCGGTCCATGTGCATCCACGCCGAGTCGTAGGTGCTCACCGTGAGGTCGCCCGGCTCGTGGTAGCCGCCGCCCAGCAATCCCACCTTCTCGCCGAAGGCCGTGACCAGCACGTCGTACCACTGGTTCATCAGGTCGAGCGTCGGGGCCACCACCAGGGCGCTGCGCTGCGCCACCGCGATGGCCATCTCCGCCACGTAGCTCTTGCCCGAGCCCGTCGGCAGCACCACCACGCCCCGGTTGCCCGCGGCCCGCCACGCCGCGATGGCCTCGCGCTGGTGATCGAAGGGCGCGCGCTGCGCACGGTGGGTCACCGCGAGGGCGTTGTACCCGCGGGCCTCGTCGGTGAACCCGATGGCGCCCGCGCGGGCCATGCGCGTGAGCGCCGTGAGCACCTCGCGGTAGCGCCACGCGGGTGTACGAAACCTGCGCACCCTCGGGTCCCACACGCAGCCGGGCAGCGTCGCGCCCTCGCTCGCGCCCTCGGCGAAGCCTTCGAGCACGAGCGTGCCGGCGTCGAAGCGGAGGGTGATGCTCGGTGGTGCGGTCATCGGGGCCATGGACTATCATCCCTGCTGCGCCACGGCGTCGAGACATTGAATCCGACGCAGGCACAGCGGCGTAGAGCTCAGTGAGCGCGCTGCGCGCGACACCCATGATCGACGACCCCACCCTCCAGAGCATCATCGAGCGCATCGTGTCGGGCACGCCGACGCGGGCCGTCGACGCGGCGCTCGGGGGGCAGCCCGGGGTGCTCGCGGAGGTCGACGCGGTGCGCGAGGCCGTGGCGTCGCTGGGCCTCGCGCTCGACCCGGTGGCCCCGTCGGCCGCGGCCCGTGCCCGCTTCCTCGACGCCGTCGCCGCCCTCCCGACGCTGCGCTCGAAGACCGCGGTGGTGGTCGTCGACATGCTCGTCGATCACCTCACGCCGGGCGCCGCGCTGGAGGTCCCCCGCGCCCGGGGCATCGTGCCGGCGCTCCGTCAGCGCCTCGCCGACGCGCGCGCCGCGGGCCAGCCCGTGGTGTACCTCTGCGACCACCACGAGCCCGGCGACCCCGACCTGCTCTCCTGGCCCGACCACAACCTCGACGACCCGCGGGCGAGCGTGTGGCCCGAGCTCGCGCCCGAGGCCTCCGACCTCATCGTGCCGCACCGTCACTACAGCGGCTTCTCGGAGACGGCCCTCGACGCCACGCTGCGCGCCGCCGGGGTCGACGCCCTGGAGATCACCGGGTGCATCACGGAGATCCACGTGTACGCGACGGTGCTCGACGCGCTACAGCGTGGCTACCGGGTGACGGTGCCGCCGGCCCTCCAGGCGGGCTCGTCCGAGCTGGTCGAGCAGGTCATCCTCGGCACGCTGAGCGTGCTGCGGCCGGTCGACCCCGACATCGCGCGCTGACGGAGTCGTCGACCGCCGACCGGAGCACCCGCCCACGCCAACGGTCACCGGCCTCGCCCTCCGAGGGGAGCCCCCGCCCACGCCCACGTCTGCAGTCCCAGCTCGCGCGGCGGACGCATGGGCCTACGGTGAACCCCGGCCAGCGGGACCGCGCGAGCTTGGACTGCAGACGTGGGCGTGGGCGGGGGCTCCACCTCGATCGGCGAGACCGGTGACTGCAGGCATGGGCGGAGGCTCCCCTCGATCGGCGAGGCCGGTGATCGTCGGCGTGGGCGGAGGCTCCCTCGTCGGACAAAGGCCCATGGCGATAGGGCAGCCGTCGCCCGCGACGCTGTAACCGTCCGTCCCCCGGTGGCGCACTCCCCTCCGGTGTCTGCCCAGCTCCTCCATGCGCCCTACGCCTACGCCCTCGCCCTCGGCCTTGGGGTACGGTCGCGCCCGCTGATGTCCGCCGACGACCGCGACGACCGCCTCGAAGCCTGCATGGAGGTCTTCCTCCAGGGCGACGCGCGCGGCTTCGAGCGGCTCTACCGCCGGCTCGCGCCGCGGCTGCGGGGCTTCCTGCGCGGCCTCTGCGGCGACCCCGGCCTCGCCGAAGACCTCACCCAGGCGACCTTCCTCAAGGTGCACCAGGCCCGCGAGACCTACCGCCTCGGGGCCCCGGTCGAGCCCTGGGTCTTCGCCATCGCGCGGCGCACCTGGCTCGATCACCTGCGCTACCGTCGGCGTCGCCCGGAGGCCCTGAGCGCCGACGGTCAGCTGCCCGAGGCCCACCCCGACGCCGCCGCGCCGCAGGGCTTCGAGGCGCTCTCCGCCGACTCCCTGGAGAAGCTCGAGCGCAGCCTGGAGCAGCTCCCGGCGCCGCAGCGCGAGGCCATCGTGCTGTTGAAGGTCGAGGGGCTCTCGGTGGCCGAGGCCGCGGACGTGGCGGGCATCACCGCGAGCAACCTCAAGGTGCGCGCCCACCGCGGCTACGAGGCGCTGCGCCGGGCGCTCGGCGTGGGGGGCTCGTCGTGAGCGGCTGCGACCGGGTCGTCGACGCGCTCGCCGGGCGCAGCGCCCTCGACGGCGAGCTCGCGGCCCACGTCGCGCGCTGCGGCCCCTGCGGCGCCATGGTCGCCGCCGACCGCGAGCTCGACGCGCTGACCGTCCCGGCCCCATCGGGCGACGAGGCGCTCCCGCCCGCCCTGCGCGACGCCCTCCGCCGGGACGCGCGCCCCGTGGCGGCCTTCAGCGCCTGGCGCCGGGCGCTGCCCGCGGCGGCGGTGGCGCTCGCGGTCGCGGCCGTCGGGCTCCTCGCGCGGCCCCGGGCCGACCTCGCCCACCAGCCCGTCGGGCGCATGGCCCTGGGCGCCGGGGCGGCGGTCGCGGGCCTCGCGGTCGCGCTCACGCTGCTGCTGCACGGCGGCCGGCGCGGCCTCGGGCTCCCGGCGAGCGTGCGCTGGATCTTCGTGGGCTCGGCGCTCGCGGGCTTCGCCGCGGTGTCGGCGGCGGTGTCGGTGCCGGTGGAGGGATCGGTGCACCTCGCGGGCGCGGCGGCGTGGCTGGCGCGGCTCGGGTGCGCGCTGCACGGGACGGCGCTCGCGGCGCTCGTGGGGGCGGTGCTGTTCTACGGCGCGCGGCGCAGCGCGGCGGTGAGCCCGGCCGCGGCCGGAGCGGTGGCGGGCCTCGGCGCGGGCCTCGTCGGCGCGCTCGCCCAGCACCTCCAGTGCCCGGTGATGGACCTCGACCACACCCTCGTCGCGCACCTCGCGCCGGTGGCCCTCGGGGCGCTGCTCGGCGCGCTCGCGGGCCGCCGCTGGCTGGCGCCGTGACGGCCAGCCCTCTCGAGCTGGCGCCGCGCCCGTCGCCGCGCCCGTCGCCGCGCCCTGAAGGACGCGGCAACGCGTGCAGCAGTGAAGCCCGCAAGCGGGCTGGTCGCGGTACCTGGACATCGTACAGGCCGTTGCGGCCTTCATCGCTGCACGCGTTGCCGCGTGTTTCAACACGCGGCGACGGGCGCGGCGACCCCGTGGAAGGGCTGGCGCCGTGACGGCCGCTGCGAGCGCGCGCGTGGCGGGCGTCGGCCTCGGGCTGCGGGCCCCGCTCTTCCGCGACCTGATGACCCGCGCGCCCGCAACGCTGCGCTGGATCGAGGTCTCCCCCGAGAACCACATCGGCCGCGGCGGCTTCTTCGAGTCGATGCTCGCCGACGCCCGCGGGCGCTATCCCCTCGTGACCCACGGGATCAGCCTCGGGCTCGGCGACCGCGAGGCCCCGCCGCGGGACTTCCTCCGCGCGCTGCGGGCCTTCCTGGAGGAGGTGGGCTCGCCCTGGCACAGCGACCACCTGTGCTTCGGCGCGGTCGACGGCGCCCACCTGCACGACCTCCTGCCGCTGCCCTTTACCGAGGCCAGTATTCGCGCGGTGGTCGACCGCGTGGCGCTCCTCGAAGACGCGCTCGGGCTCCCCATCGCGGTCGAGAACATCTCCTGGTACGCCCACCCCGGCGACGCGGCCATGGGCGAGGCCGACTTCCTCCAGGAGATCACCCACCGCTCGGGCGCCGGGCTCCTGCTCGACGTCAACAACGCCTACGTCAACGCCCGCAACCACGGCACCGACGCCCGGGACTTCATCCGCCGCGTGCCCGCCGACCGGGTGGTGCAGATCCACGTCGCGGGGCACCTCACGGGCGCCGACGGGCTTCGGATCGACACCCACGGCGAGGCCGTCTGCGACGAGGTGTACGAGCTGCTCGCGCTCGCCCTCGCGCGCACCGGCCCGGTGCCCGTGCTGCTGGAGCGCGACGGGGGCTTTCCCCCCTTCGACGAGCTCGCCGCGGAGATCGAGCGCCTCGACGCCATCGTGCGGGCGGCGGCGCCGTGAGCGAGCTCGACGCCGCGCAGCGGGCCCTCGCCGCGGTGTGCCTCGGCGCCCGGGTCGACGAGGCCGCGCTCGCCGCGCTCGGCGGCGACCCGCGGCGCTGGCGGCTCTACCGCGACCTCGTGCGCAACCGCCTCTGGGCGCTGGCGCTCGAAGGGCTCCCGCGCACCGTCGCGGCGGCGGGGGTCGAGCGCTTCGGTGGGTGGTTTGCGGACATGCTGGAGCGCGACCCGCCGCGCACCCGTTTCGCGCGCGACGTGGCCCCGGCGCTGGCCGAGCACATCCGCGGGGCGGCGGGCGACGCGCTGGCGGCCGCCGAGCCGTGGGTCTCCGAGGCGCTCGCCCACGACGTCGCCGAGCACCACGTGGGCCTCACCGCCGACCGCCTCGACCCCTCGCGGGTGACCGACTTCGCGATGCACCTCCCCGCGGCGCTCGACCCAGGGCACCGCCGCCTGCGCCTTCGCTGGGAGCGCGTCGACGGTGAATGGACGGAGCGCCCGCGCGCGCTGCTGCTGCACCGCCACCCGACCCTCCACGGCGTCGAGGCGCTCGCGCTCAGCCCCCTGGCGGCCGACCTGCTCGACGCGCTCGACGAGGGCACCACCCCCGCGACCGACGCCGTGCGCGCGGTGCTGGGGCGGCACGACGTGGCGGCGGGGGCGGCCTTCATCGAGGGCCTGGCGGCGCTGCTCGCCGAGCTGATGGAGCGAGGGGTGCTGGTGGGGTCGCGACGGGGGTGAGCGAGGGGTTCAGCCCTGACCCTTGAAGAGGCAGAGGGTGGCGCCGACGTTGTCGGTCACCACCGAGAAGGTGCCGATGCCGGGGACGGGCTGCTCCTCCAGGATCACCTTGCCGCCGTTGTTGGTGACGCGGCCGCGGGCGCTCGCGAGCTCGTCGACCACGACGTAGGTGAGCCAGTGCGTGGGCGCGCCCGGCGGCGCGTCGGAGACCGACGCGACCTCGTTGCCGTTGAGGGTGAAGACCTCCATGCCCGCGGGCATGGTGCCGGCCTCCCAGCCCAGGAGCTTGCCGAAGAAGGCCTTCGTGCCGGCCGCGTCGGTGGTGTTGATGTGCTCCCAGCAGAACTCGCCGAGGCCCGGCGGGCCCTCGCGACCGTTCGACTCGCCCGTCGGGCACATCAGCGTGAGCGGCGCGCCCTGCGGGTCGAGGATGACCGCGAAGCGGCCGTAGCCGGGGATGTCACCGGGGGGCATCATCACCGTGCCGCCGAGGTCGCCCGCGAGCTTCGCCGAGGTGTCGACGTCGGCCACGCAGACGGTGCCGATCCAGTGCGGCGGGGCGCCGGGCATCGAGTCGAGCGAGGCCATGCCGCCGACGCCCTTCTCGCCGTTCATGATCATCGTGTAGGTGAAGCCGTCCATCGGCATCTCGTCGAACTTCCACCCGAAGACCTCGCCGTAGAAGCGCTTCGAAGCGGCCACGTCGGGGGTCATGATCTCGCGCCAGATGAAGGTTCCGTTGGGGTTCTTGGACGTCGTGCTCATCGGTGTGCTCCTCGGGTCGTCGCTCCGCGGCTAAGGGCCCCACTTGGCTCCTCCGGGCGACCACGACCTTGTCCAACGGTCGGGCTCTCCCAGGCAAATTTTCGGTGAACATTTGTTCCTGTCAGGCGCCAGGGTTGCGGCGATCGCGCGGGTTTGCTACCCAAACCCGCTCCGCACGACAGACCGTACGCCGGCGCCCCAGTCCTTGGCGGCCTTACCCGGCGATCACCCTCCGCTCACCCCCATCGACCCGCATCCCTGGACTCCGCCCCGGCGCAGTCCGTGCCGCCGTCGTCGCCCGAGAGACCTCCCATGCAACCGTCCACGAAATCCATCCACGACCTCGAATGGCCCGCGCTCACGGCGCTGCTCGCCGCCCGCGCCCAGAGCGCGCAGGCGCAGATGCGCGCCCGCGACCTCGCGCCGTCGGACACCCTCGACGAGGCCCGCGAGCGCATGCGCCGCACCGCCGAGGCCCTGCGCTCCGCCCGCGACGGCGACCCCATCCCGACGGGCCCGCTGCCCGACGTCACCGACGCCCTCTTGCGCATCGACCGCGTCGCCGAGGTGACCGCCCTCGAGCTGCACTTCGTCCGCGAGGTGATCCGCACGGCGCACACCATCCGGCGGTGGTCGCAGGCGCGGAAGGCCACCCACCCGGCGCTCGCCGCCGCGCTCTTCAGCGACACGGCGCTCGACCGGCTGCTGTCCGCGCTCGACCAGGCGGTCGACCCCGACGGCACCCTCGCCGACCGGGCCAGCCCCGAGCTCGCCCGCTGCCGCCGCCAGGTTCACGACATGCGCGGCCGCGTGGTGCAGCGCCTGGAGGAGTTCATGGCGAAGTACGCCGCCGTGCTCCAGGACCGCTTCTACACGCTGCGCGACGGGCGCTACGTGCTGCCGGTGCGCTCGGACTCGCACATCCGGGTGCCGGGCATCGTGCACGGCTCGTCGGGCTCCGGGGCGACGCTCTTCATCGAGCCGCGGCCGGTGGTGCTGCTGGGCAACCAGCTCAAGGTGCTCACCGCGGAGATGGAGCGCGAGGAGGCCCGGGTGCTCATGGAGCTGGCCGAGCGCTGCCGCGGTGAGATCCGCGGGCTGGAGGAGGCCCACGAGGCCTGCGTGACGGCCGACCTGCTGGGCGCCATCGTGGCGCTGGCCATCGACCTCAAGGCCATCGCGGTGGAGCCCGAGGCCGAGCCGGTGCTCGACCTGCGGCGCGCGCGGCACCCGCTGCTCGCGCTGTCGGGCGACGGGGTGGTGCCCAACGACCTCGCGCTGCGCTCGGGCAAGGTGCTGGTGGTGTCCGGGCCCAACGCGGGCGGCAAGACCGTGGCGCTGAAGACCCTCGGGCTCGCGGCCATGATGGTGCGCGCGGGCCTCGCGCTGCCGGTGCAGGAGGGCTCGCGGGTGGGGTGGTTCGACCCGGTGTTCTGCGACGTGGGCGACGACCAGTCGCTGGCGCGCAACCTGTCGACCTTCAGCGCGCACGTGAGCAACCTCGCGGAGGTGCTGCGCGGGGTGCGCCCCGGGGCCCTGGTGCTGCTCGACGAGCTCGCCGGCGGCACCGACCCGGAGGAGGGCTCGGCCCTGGCCGCCGCGGTGCTGGAGACCCTCGCGGCGCGCGGCGCGGCGGTGGCGGTGACCACCCACTACGAGCTCCTGAAGACCCTGGCGGTGCGCGACGACCGCTTCGTCAACGCCTCGGTGGGCTTCGACCTCGCGACGATGGCGCCCACCTTCGCGGTGACCATGGGCGTTCCCGGCGCGTCGAGCGCGCTGGCCGTGGCGCGGCGCTTCGGGGTCCCCGAGGACGTGGTCGAGCGCGCCCGGGGGCTCTTACCCGAGCACGCGGGCAGCCGCGAGGACGTGCTGCGTCGCTTGCAGGACGAGGAGCGCGGTGCGCGGCTGGCGCGCGCGGCGGTAGAGGACGAGTCGCGGGCCATCACCGCGCTGCGGGTGGAGCTCGAGGCCGAGAAGCACGCGCTGCGGGTGAAGGAGCGCGAGAAGCTCTCGCGCGAGGGCTCCGAGCTGGTGGGCCTGCTGCGCCGGGCGCGCGAGGAGCTGCGCGACGTGCAGGCGAAGCTGCGGCGCAAGAAGGTCGGCGAGGAGGACGTGCGCGAGGCCGAGCGGGCGGTCAACGAGGTGGCGAAGCTGGCCTCCATCGAAGGGGCGCTGGGCCGAGGACTGGAGGCGCTCAAGCCCGTCGGGGCGGGGCGGCGCGCGGCGCGCGAGGCCGAGCTGCGCCCCGGGATGAAGGTGTACGTCCCGCGGCTGGGCAACACGGTGGAGGTCCTGGAGGCGCCGTCGCGGGGGCAGCTGCGCGTGGCGGCAGGGGCGCTGAAGCTGATGGTGGCCGTCGAGGAGGTGCTGCTCGAAGGCGAGGTCGAGGGCGCTGTGGCGGCGGAGCCGAGGGGCGGCCGGGGCGGAGCGCCGTCGGCGGCGGTGGGCGAGGCGGAGATGGAGCGCGCGCTGCGGGTGGACTCCAACACCTGCGACGTGCGGGGGCTGCGGGCCGACGACGCGCTCGGGATGGTGGACACCTTCCTCGACCGGGTGCTGGGCATGGGGTCGACGTCGGGGTACGTGCTGCACGGGCACGGCACCGGGGCGCTCAAGCTGGCGGTGCGCGAGCACCTCAAGCGGTCGCCGTGGGTGCGCGCCTCGCGGGCGGCCGACCCGGAGGACGGCGGCGACGCGTTCACGGCGTTCTGGCTGAAGGGCTGAGCGGCACTTCGACGCAGGAGAAGAACCGCAAGGGTCGCAAGGGTCGCAAGGGAGCGACGGGATGGACGGTCAGGCGCTCCAGCCACTCACGCTGGTGTCGGCTTCAGCCGCTTCTCCCTTGCGACCCTTGCGACCCTTGCGGTTCTCACTCTTACGGCGCCGCCTCCACCCGGAACACCCGCGTCGTGCCCGCCAGCGGCACCACCCGCACCCCCGCCCAAGGCAGCGACCAGGGACCCGTCGGTGAGTCCTGGATGAGGTACGCCGCGCCGCCCTCCGAGAGCCACCGCCGCACGTGGGCCTCGGAGCGCGGGTGCGTCCCCGGGTCGAGGCCCAGGTTCACGATGCGCACGTCGCGGCGGTCGTGGATCACGAGCGCGTTGTCCATCGCGTAGCCCCCCATCAGCAGGAAGCGCCGCTCGGGGATGCGCTCGAGCTCCGCGGTGCGCTCGTCCTGGGCGGCGCGCACGGTGAGCACGGCGCGGCGGTCGATGCCGAGGGTCACCGCGCTGCCGTACGCGAGGCAGAGCGCCGCCACCACCGCCGCGAGCTCCGACCATACCCGCTCGGGTAATCCCGGCCGCGGGGACGCGACCCGGGGACGCGCCGCCAGCAGCGCCAGCAGCGAGAGGCCCAGCATCACCGGCAGCAGGTGCGTGAGCGTGCGCCGCGCCCCGAGGGCGTCGTCGGGCTGCGATCCGAGCCACCACGCCCCCGCGGCGCCCGCGACCACCCAGAGCGCGAGGTGCGCCCGGCGCCAGGGGAGGCGCTCTACGGCCAGGGCCGCGAGCACCATGGCGCAGGGCGCGAGGATGGTCAGGTAGCGCACGTTGAGGAAGGGGTTGCCCCACACCGCGGAGGCCCACTCGCGCCCGCGCAGCGACCCCACGAGGAGCAACCCCCCGCACACGCCCGCGGCGGCCAGCCAGGTGGCCCGCCGGGCCGAGCGCCCGGCCCCGTCGCCCAGGGCGCGGTGCGCCGCGAGGGCGGCGGCGAAGACGGGGGTGCACTCCAGCAGCGAGCGCACGCACCAGCCGTTGTGGACGTTGCCGAGCACCCGGTCGGGGCGCGTGAAGTTGGGGATGTCGAGCATCCCGAGGTCGAGGACGTAGCCGTAGAGGGCGCGCACCACGTGGCGCAGGGCGTAGCGGTCGGGGAGGTCGGCGACGGTGGCGACCATCGCGGCGCACCCGACGATGGCGACCACGGCGACCACCGAGCGGCGGGCGAGCCAGAGCAGGGCGCCCACCACCAGGAGGAAGACCGCGACGACGCGGAGGGTGTTGAGGTAGGGGGCGAGGTCCTGCCCCATGGCGCCGCCGCAGTTCTGGGCGTTGCAGGGGCCGTAGGAGAAGAGGCTCGGGGCGCCGAAGCGCACCCGGTTGACCGCGCGCATCAGGGCGATCGCGGGCGCGCTCGCGAGCGCGAACACGGCGAGGTGCAGCGCCCGGTCGCGCCACCGTGGGGCGAGCGCGAAGGAGACGCCCACCGCCGCCCAGGAGAGCCCCGCGATGACGTGCGAGCCGAGGGCGAGGCTGGCCGCGAGGCCCGCGGCGGCGGCGAAGGCGAGGGCGCGCCGGGGGTGCGCGTCGAGGCCGTGCTGCTGGGCGCGCAGGCGCAGGTACACGGCCGTCACCAGGAAGGCCCCCGCGGGCACGAAGGGGCAGATGGTGGTGGACCACATCAGCCACGAGGTGCCCGTGACGAGGGCGTACGCGGCGCCCACGGCCACCGCGCGGCGGCCGGTGAGCCGGTGCACCGTCGCGTAGGTCATCAGGGCCGCGAGGAGCTCGAGAGCCCAGAGGGCGCGTATGGTTCCGCGGAAGCCGCCGAGCCACATGGCCGGGGCGAGGAGGTAGGTGAGCGGGGCGGGGTAGATGCCCCAGATGCGCCCGCGCGCCGCGACGAACCACAGCGTGCACGACTCGGTGTTGGTGCGGATGTCGTCGCCGTTGAAGAAGCCGATGGAGCCCGTCTCGGCCACCGAGCGCACCTGCTCGAACCACGTCATCGCGTCGACGTCGAAGTTCGAATACCAGGGCAGCCACGGCAGGACGCCCAGCATCGCCACCACCAGCGGCGCCAGCGCGCGCAGGGCCACCCCGTCGCGCCACGGGCCCGCCTCCGCGCAATCGGGTTCGCCCGTCATGACGTCACCGCCCGGCCGTTGGCACACCCCGGCGCAGCCCGCCTCGTGTCAGGACGGCCGTAATCGTCGCAGAATACTGTGTTCCCCATTGTCCCCAGGTGCGCTCCTCGGGGCCGGGCCTACGCACGAGCCGTACCGCCCTACGGCCAGAGCGCGAGCAGGCGCCGCGCGCGCACCGCCGCCTCGCCGCCTCGCGCCGCCGCCTCGACCACCGCCTCGCGCGCCGGGCGGCCGATGCGGGCCAGCGCCTCCGCGGCCCACACCGCGCAGCCCTCGTCGCCCAGCAGCCGCGCCAGCGAGGGCGCCGCCCGCGGGTCGACCGCCGTAGCCTGCGCGAGCGCCGCCGCCGCCCCCTGCCGCGCCAGGGGGAGCGCGTCGTCGAGCCGCGCGATCACCCCGTCGGCGCCGCGCGGGCTCAGCGCCGCGAGCGCCTCGGCGACCCGCGACCGGGTCTCGTACTCGGGCTGCGCGAGCCCTCGGGTGAGCGCCGCGATCACCCCGTCGTCGACGCGCTCGGGCCGTCGCCGCGCGAGCTGCGAGAGCGTCCACGCGGCGGCGTAGCAGCGCCCGGGGTCGTCGCCGTCCAGGGCCGCGCCCGCCGCGGGAAGGGCCTCCGCCGCGAGGTCGAAGCCCCCGTCGATGGCCGCGAGCGCCGTCGTCGCGTGGATCGCGGTCTCGCGCCGCAGCAGCAGCGGGACGAGGTCGGGCGCCGCCTCCGCGGGCGCCTTCACGAAGGAGAACACGTACGCCGCCCGTCGCGAGAGCTCGTCCCCCGCGCGCAGCAGCGGCGCTACCGCCGGGGCCGCCCGCTCGCCCTGTCGCACCAGCGCCTTCGCCGCGGCGTGTTGCACGTCGGGCTGCGCGTCGCCGAGGGCGGCGATGAGGGCGGCGGTGGCCGCGTCGTGGTCGATGGAGCCCAGCGCCTCGACGGCCGCCTCGCGCAGCGCGAGCGGTCCTACGCCCACCCGAATCGCCACGAGGGGCGGCACCGCCGAGGGCGATCGGCTGAGCCCCAGCGCCCGCGCGGCGTACACGGCTGTCGGGGGACCGTCGCCGAGGCACGCCGCCGCGGGCCCGACGCCTGGCTCGCCCAGGGCGCCGAGGGCGTTGGCCGCCGCCCACTGGAGCGCCGCGCGCCCGCGCTCACGGCGCAGCACCTCAACAAGCGCCGCGGCCGCGGCCGGCGTGGCGAAGCGCCCGATGGCGCCGATGAGGGCCTCGATCACCTTGAGGTCGCGCTCGTATGTGAGCTGCGCGGCGAGGGGCGCCACCGCGGCCGCGTCGCCGAGGTTGCCCAGCGCCCCGGCGGCCCGCCGTCGGGCCTTCGGGTCGACCGAGGTGAGCGCCGCGAGCAGCTTTGCGGGGTCGTTCTTCGGGGACTTCGTCCGGGGGGTGGCCATCGCGGGACCAGATGTACACCCGACGGTGATGCCCCTGCGCCGGACCCTTCCGCGCCTGCTCGTCCATGGGGTAGCCTCCGCGCCGATGAACCACCTGGGAACGTGGGCCTCGCGCCTCGCGCTTGCGTCGCTCCTTGTCGGCTGCAAGGACGACCCCGCGCCCGCCGACGCGGCCGTCGCCGACGCGGGCTCCGCCGACGTGGGCCTCGACGCGGGCTCCGCCGATGTCCCCGCGGTCGATGTCCCCGCGGCGGTCGACCAGGGCGCCGACGCGGGCGTCGCGAGCGACACCGGCCGCCCGGTTCCGTACAACGGCCCCGACGACTGGTGCCCCGGGCGCGACCACTGCCGCGCGACGGGCGACAACCGGCTCTACGTGGGCGCCGGGCGCGCGCTCATCAACCCCACCCTCGTCGAGACGCAGTTCGAGGACCTCAACGGCGACCACGAGTGGCAGCGCAACGAGCCCTTCACCGACGTCAACGGCAACGGGCGCTTCGACGCCTTCTGGATGGCGGGCTTCGGCAACGCCCGCGCCGCGCGCGGCATCCACGACGACCTCGAGGTGCGGGCGATCGCGTTCCGCTACAACGACACCACGGTGGCCCTCGCGGTGCTCGACGCCGTCGGGTACTTCATCAACGACATGGACGCCGTGCGCGCCGACCCGATGCTCGCCGGGCTCGGCATCGACCGGGTGATCATCGGCTCGACGCACGTGCACGAGGGCGTCGACACCATCGGCCTCTGGGGCCCGACGGCGAGCCAGACCGGGCTCAACCGCGAGTACCAGACGCTCACCCACCAGCGCGTCGCCCAGGCCGTGCGCCAGGCCGTGATGGCCCTGCGCCCTGCCCGGATGCGCGTGGTGCAGGCGGCGCCCACCGACGCCATGGGCGACACCCGGGCCTACGTCAACGACACCCGCGACCCGGTCATCTACGACCCCACGCTCACGGTGGTGCGCTTCACCGAGGCCGACAGCCCGCAGACGCCCATCGCCACGTGGATCAACTGGTCGGCGCACCCCGAGTACGCGGGCTCGCGCAACGACCAGATCAGCGCCGACTACGTGCACTGGCTCCGCGAGGTGACCGAGATGGGCGACGCCGCCCGCGGGCTCCCGGGCCTCGGCGGCACCACGGTGTTCGTCAACGGCGCCCTCGGCGGCCAGGTGGGCCCCGGCGGCACGCGCGTCCCCGGCGCCGACGGGATGGTCGTCGCCAACGCCGGGCTCCCCAAGGCCGAGGCCGCGGGGCGCAACATCGGCCGCTTCGCCCTCGAGGCCCTCGCGCGCGACGGCGTCGATATCCCCAACGGGGACCTCTCGCTCTCCTACCGCACGGCGCCCATCGCCGCGGAGGTCGAGAACATCGGCTACCACGCCTACTACCTCACCAACGTCTTCGCGCGCGACCTGCTGTACTTCGACATGGCGCGGCCCTTCGACGAGACCAACGTCCCGTGGGTGCGCTCGCGGGTGACCTACCTCCAGGTCGGCCCGGTGGGCACCGTCACCGCGCCGGGCGAGCTGCACCCCGACCTCTGGGTGGGCACCCGCGACCTGCGCTGGTCGTGGGGGCAACCCCCGCTCACGCCGATGCTGCCCAACTCGCCCGACCTCTCCACGGCGCCCGCGCCGCCGTACCTCCGGGACCTCGTGCTGATGAACCCCGGCGTGCGCTACGCCTTCGTCTCGGGGCTCACCGAAGACTTCCTCGGGTACATCGTGCCCACGTACAACTTCCTCCTCGACCCGGTGACGCCGTACCTCAACGAGCCCGCCGGCGATCACTACGAGGAGACCAACTCCATCGGCCCGGGGTCGCAGCGCTTCCTCTACGCCCCGATGGAGTCCATCGTGCGCTGGCGCCCGTCGCCGTGACGCAGCTTTACCGCAGCTCGTAAAATCACCCTTCAGCCCGGAGCACCCCCATCGTGATCGTCAGGAACACCGCACTCGTCCTCGCCGCCCTCAGCCTCGCCGCGTGCAGCAGCGACCCCGCCGCGCCCGCCGACGCCGGCACCCCTCCGGCGGACACCGGCCCGGCGGACACCGGCCTGACCGACGCCGGCCCGGCGGACACCGGCCCGACGGACACCGGCCCCGCGGACACCGGCCCGGTGGTGCGGCGCTGCAACGTCAACGGCGGCGACTCGTGCTTCGAGCTCCCCACCGTCCCGGTGATGGCCAACCCGGGCATGGGCATGGCCCCCGTGGCGCCCAACTTCGACTGCGACCTCCCCGCCGTCACCACAACCACGGCGGCGCTCTCGATCTCCGGCCGCGTCGACGACTTCCAGACCGACGCCCCCGTGGCCAACGCGACGGTGGACGTGTTCTCGGGGCTCAACTACCTCGGGGCGCCCGTCGCCACGGGCATGACCAACGCCCTCGGCATGTACACCGTGACCGTGCCCGCCGGCACCATGGGTCCGCTCTCCTGGCGGGTGCGCGCCACCGAGACCCTCGACACCTACCTCGTCAACGACACCGTCGACCTCACCCGCGCCGCCATCACGGGCAGCAACCGCAACTCGGTCACCCAGACCACCGCCGGGCTGCTCACGGCGCTGCTCGGCCAGACGCGCCGCGACGGCACCGGCATCGTGGCGGGCGAGGCCCTCGACTGCCAGCGCCGCGACCTCATCGGCGCCATCGCCACCATCTCGAGCACCTCGTCGCGCGGCACCAACGCGCCCCCCACCTTCGTCGCCGACGCGCAGGTCTACTACTTCTCCGCGACCTCCGGCCTCCCGACGAGCCGCAACGCCGCCACGATGACCAACGTGACGAGCTCCAACGGGCTGTACCTGTCGATCCAGATCCCGCCGTCGAGCACCGCGACCTACTACGCCCAGGTGTGGGGCTTCCGCACGCAGGCCGCCGTGGCGATGGGCGCCGCGGGGCTCTCGCTGCTCTCCGAGGTGCCCGTGCGGGTGCTCCCGGACGTGCTCGTGACGGTCAACCAGCAGCCCCTGCGCACCCCTTGAGCGACCAGGCCAGCGACCCCCGGCGGGCGCTCCCCATCGGGGTCTTCGACTCGGGTCTGGGCGGGCTCACCGTGGTCCGCCAGATACGCCGGCTGTGCCCGCAGGAGGACGTGCTCTACCTGGGCGACACCGCCCGCGTGCCCTACGGAACCCGCTCGGCGCAGACGGTGCTGCGCTACTCCCGGGCCTGCGCGCGGGCGCTGGTCTCGCGCGGCATCAAGCTCCTGGTGGTGGCGTGCAACACCGTGAGCGCCGTGGCCCTCGACATGCTGCGCGTCGAGCTCGACCTCCCGGTGCTCGGGGTGATCGAGCCCGGCGCCGGGGCCGCGGTCGCCGCCACGCACCGCCACCGCGTCGGGGTGCTCGCCACCGCCGGCACCATCGCCTCGGGCGCGTACCCGCGGGCCATCGCGTCGCGCTCGTCGCGCACGGAGGTCTTCGGCCGGGCGGCGCCGCTGCTGGTTCCGCTCGTGGAGGAGGGCTGGCTCGACGGCGAGGTGCCGCGGCTGGCCGTGGCGCGCTACCTGGAGACGCTCGCGGCCTGCGACGTCGACGTGGTGGTGCTCGGGTGCACGCACTACCCCGTGCTGCGCGAGCTCATCGCGGGGGAGGCGAAGCGGGTGCTGGGCGCGCACGCGTCGGTGGTCGACAGCGCCGAGGCGACCGCAGAGGAGCTGCGGGACTTCCTCGCGGCGCGGGGGCTGGGCGCGGCGAAGGCGGGCGACGGGCGCCTGCGGATGCTGGTCACCGACCGGCCGCAGAGCTTCGCCGAGGTGGCGTCGCGCTTCCTCGGGCACCCGGTGGACGAGGTCGAGCAGATCGACCTGTGAGTGGGGAGGGGTCCTGTGCCGTCACTGCGAGTCGGTCTGATCATCGGGACCAGGCATGTGTTCGATGCCTTCATTCCCCCCGCCACCGATATGCCCTTTCTGCTCCGTGAGCCGCTCGACGGAGCGATCGGCCTCGGACCTGATTGCCGACTCCTGATGTGGGAAGAGGGGCAATGGAATCTGCATTTCAATCTGAAGCTGCCGATTCAACTTTCGCGCGCCACGATCGGGGAACACCCCAAGGTGCTTCTCGACACGGCCGCGATCAGCACTCAAGGGGAATCCCTTGGCGATGGGTGGTTTCGGCTGGCATTGAAGGTGGGCGATCGAGGCAGAGTTGATATCAATGGTCCGATCGAGTGGCATGTGCTGTTCCATGTGATCGAAGAGACCAGACAGGCATCATTCGAGCTCACGATCTGGGAGTCGGTACCTGGTAGGAGCGCCTGAATTCTGGCGGGCGGAACAGTGAACGTTCGGCCGCGCGTCGCGGCTCCACGTGTCAGTTCAGACCCCAGCGCGACGACGAGTGACAACTCTGGCCGCGGTCGCGGCGGGACGGTGAACTGTTGCAGGCGCTCCGCTGGGAGAGAGCCGCACCCCCGGCAACAGGGCGCCTGTCCCCCATTGCCCGCCGGGGCCCATCGGCGTTTCACTCCCGCACATGACCCGACCGCTGCTCCCCCTCGTCGCCGCGCTCGCGCTCGCCGCGTGCGCCCACAGCACCGCCCCGTGCCCCGCGGACACCACCGCGCACGCCGCCGCGGGCGCCACCGCCGACTCCGTCGCGTACGTCCCGACGCGCGCCGACGGGTCGCCCGCGCCCGCCACGCTGCGGATCACCAGCGAGGGCTTCGCCGAGGGCGCGGTCATCCCGCTGCGCGCGGTCTTCGGCGGCTTCGGCTGCACCGGCGAGAACCGCTCGCCCGCCATCCAGTGGTCGGGCACCCCGGAGGGCACCCGCTCCTTCGCGGTGGTCGTGCACGACCCCGACGCCCCCACCGGCACCGGCTTCTACCACTGGATCGCCTACGACCTCCCCGCCGACACCCGCGCGCTCCCCGACAACGCCGGCGCCGAGGGCGCGCTCCCCGCGGGCGCCCACGCCGGCCGCAGCGACTACGGCGCCACCAGCTACGGCGGCCCGTGCCCCCCGCCGGGCCCCGCGCACCGCTACCGCTTCAACGTGTACGCCCTCGACACGCCCGCGCTCGGCGCCCCGGAGGGCAGCAGCGCCGCGCTCGTGCGCTTCATGCTCCGCGGCCACGTGCTCGCCCACGGAACCCTCACCGGCACCTACGGCCGACCGTAGCGAGCACCGCCTCGACGCCATCATACACAGCCCGGTAAACCCGCGCTCGGCCGCCGCCCTTGCGCGCGCGGCGCCCATCGGTGAATCTCCCTCCCGATGCGCCGACACCTCACCGCCCTGCTCGCGCTGCTCGTCGGCCTGGCCGCGCCCGCGGTCGCCCCGGCCCAGCAGCACCGCCGACGGCCCGCGGCCCGCCCCCGCATCAGCCTCTCCAGCTACCGCGCCATCAACCAGCGCTGGCACAGCCCCGCCGCCATCCCCGCGGCGCGCTTCACCAGCGACGGGCGCTTCGTCCTGCGGCTGCACTCGCTCAACGGGCTCGGCTCGGCAGAGGTCACCCCCGAGCGCCAGGACGGCGGCTTCGACGACGCCCAGCGCGCCGAGGTCGCCCGCGTGCTCAGCGACCGGCGCACCGGCGCCAACGCCCCCATCGACCGCCGGCTCATCGACGTCATCTACCAGATCGCCCGCCACTTCGAGGTGGGGCAGGTCAACGTGGTGTCGGGCTACCGCCGCGAGTCGCGCAACAGCAACCACTCCCTCGGCCGCGCCGCCGACATCGTGCTCCCGGGCGTCGGCGACGAGGCCGTCGCGGCCTACGCGCGCAGCATCGGCTTCCTCGGCGTGGGGGTGTACCCCATCAGCGGATTCGTCCACGTCGACGTGCGCGCCCACAGCTACTTCTGGGTCGACCGCAGCGCCCCCGGCCGCACCGCCCGCCGCTCGCGCTCGCGCTCCCGACGGCGCCGCGGCGGCGGGATGCAGGAGGTCCACGGCACCCTCGCGCAGCAGGCCGACGCCCGCGCCCGCGCGCTCGGGGTGATCCCCCTCGGCGGCACCGCGACGGCGACGGCTGCGCCCGCACACGAGGGCGCCGACGACGGCGACGGCGACGACGGCGACGACGAGCAGCCCAACGCCCCGCAGGTCGCGCCGAGTGGCGGTTGACGTAGAGGTCGAGGCCCTCGTCGCGCGGGCCGAGATCGACCAGGCCGCCGCCCTCGCCGTCCACCGCAAGCAGTGGCGCCGCGCCGCCGAGCTGCTCTCCTCGCTGGGCCGCGTGGCCGACGCGGCGGTGGCCGCGGCCGAGGGCAACGAGTGGCGCCTCGCCATGGACATCGCCCTCCAGGCCTCGGACGAGCAGGTGCTCGGCGCCCTCTGCGCGCGCCTCGGTCATGACCCCGGGCGGGTGGCCCAGGCGGCGGCGCAGGCGCGGCTCGCCCGGCGCGACGACGTGGCCGCGCGGCTGCTCGAAGAGACCCAGCCCCTGGAGGCCGCGGAGACCTGGTACGCCCGCGGGGAGTACGCGAAGGCGGCGCCGTGCTTCGAGCGCGCCAACGACCCGGCGCGGGCGGCGCGCGCGTGGGAGCAGCACCTCGCGCAGACCCCGGACGACGCCCCCGCGGCGCTGCGGCTGGGCGAGCTGCGGGCCCGGCAGGGCGACGACGAGGGGGCCGTGCGGGCGCTCCAGGCGGCGGCGAAGGTCGAGGCGGATGAGTCCGTGATGGCGAAGCTCGCCGCGGGGATGTGGCGCCTCGGGTACCCCCACGCGTCGCGCTACTGGATCGCCCGGCTGCGCGACCGCGACGCCTCGTGGCCCGTGGAGCCCGAGGCCTACGCGAGCCACCTGCCGCGGGCCGAGGGGGCGGCCAAGCGCTACGCGGGGCGCTACCGGGTGGTGCGCGAGGCGGGCTCCGGCGCGACGGGGCGCGTGCTGGAGGCCGTCGACGAGCTCACCGGCGACACGGTGGCGCTCAAGGTGCTGACCGTGAGCGACGACCGCAGCGCGGCCTTCGGGCGCTTCGTGCGCGAGGCCGAGCTCGCCCGCACCCTCGATGATCCGTGCCTGGTGCGGATGCGCGCGCTCGACCCCGAGGGGCCCACCATCGTCTACGACTGGATGCCCGGCGGAACCCTCTCGGCGCGGGTGGGTTCGATGCCGCTGCGGGAGGTCGGGCGGGTGACCCTGCGGCTGCTGCACGCCCTCGAGACCCTGCACCGGCACGGGGTGGTGCACCGCGACGTGAAGCCCAGCAACGTGCTCTTCGACGCGGCGGGGCAGGCGCGGCTGGGCGACCTGGGCGCGGCGCACCTCGGGGACCTCGGCGCGACGGTGACCGGCGGGCTCGTCGGGTCGCTCCCGTACATGGCCCCCGAGCAGATGACCGGCGCGCCGGTGAGCGCCTCGACGGACCTCTACGCCCTGGGCTGCGTGGTCTTCGAGATGCTCACCGGGCAGGCGCCCTTCGGCGGCCCGGACTACATGGCGCAGCACCTCGGGGAGCCTGTTCCGAAGGTGACGGAGCTGTGCCCGCGGCTGCCGGCGACCTTCGACGACGCGGTCGCGACCCTGATGGCGAAGTCGCAGGACGACCGCCCCCAGGACGCCACCGAGGCCCGCGCGCTGCTCTCGGCGCTGCCGTGGGAGCTCACCGATGAGCTGGTGCTGGAGCGCCCGGTGCCCCGCAACGACCGCCGCTCGTCCGTCCCGCCCCCGCCGATGGACCGCGACGAGTCGCAGCGCGTCCGTGGTGTCGACGGCTGGGAGGACGCCTTCACGGGCGCCCGCCTCGCGCGGGTGACCACCTTCCGCGGGGCGCGCGATCGGGTGCTCGCGTGGGCCCGCAGCGGCGCCCCGGAGCTGCAGACCGTGCTCGACCTGGACGAGGGCCCCACGGAGGACGCCTGGTGGCTCGCGGCGGTGAGCGCCACCACGGCGATGAGGGAGGTTCCGCCGCTGGCGCGGGAGCGGGCCCTGCGGGCGCTGGAGGCGGTGGGCGTGTCGCCCCTGGTGGCGGTCGACCTCCGGGTGGCCTGGGACGGCGACGACGCGGTGGTCCCGCTGGCGGCGGCGCTCGCGGCGATGGGCGTTCACGCCGCGGCGGAGTAAGGGCCCACGGCGTCGGACCGGAGGGAAACTGGAGGCCCCCGGGGGGATCTGCTAGGCCCTCCCCCCATGCGGATCGGGCGGGCGGAGTCGTTGCGTTGGGGCCTCGCGGTGGCCCTGCTGTGCGCGCGCGGGGCCCACTCGCAGGTGCCGCCGCGGCGGCTGCCGGTGAGCGGGCCGGTGGTGGCCGAGGCCCTCTCCGCGGGCGCGGCGGCGGACCGCTCGGACGGCACCGTGCTCCCCGCGGCGGCGCGCTCGCTGCGCATCGAGCGCGAGGGCGAGGTGGTGCGCTCGCGGGCGGACATCGAGTCGGCGCGGCGGGGCACCCTGGCGCGGGGCGCGCGGCTCGCGGTGCACGAGGCCACGCAGGGCCGCGGGTGCCGCTCGGCGTGGATCCGCATCGACGTCGACGCGTGGGTGTGCGCCGACGGGGCGACGCTCACGGCCGACGGACCGCGCGCGGTGGCGCAGCCCGTGGTGCGCGAGGGCGAGGTGGTGCCGTACCAGTACGCCTTCGCGACGCACGCGGGCGTGCGCACCTACCGTCGCATGGAGGACGTCGCCGAGGAGAACTGGGCCGAGGAGCTGGAGCGGGGGATGTCCGTCGCCGTGGTGGGCACCGCGCGCATCGACGGGTCGACCTACGTGCACACCGCGAGCGGTCGCTGGGTGTCCATGCGCGACCTGTCCTTCGCGCGCCCGAGCGAGCGCGTCGGGATCTTCTACGAGCCGGGCGAGTCGGTGTCGTCGGTGGGCTTCTTCCGCGCCAACACCCGCGCCTGGCCCACCGCGGAGTCGGCGCTGCGCGACAGCGGTCCGTCAGGCTCGTCGGTGGCCTTCACCCGCCGCGAGGTGGCCCACGTCCGCGAGGAGCGCGTGCTGCGGGGCATCCGCTTCGCGCGCCTCGACGGGGGCTGGGTGCGCGCCTCGGTGCTGATGCGCCCCGCGGTGGGCGCCGTCCCCGCGGGCCTCGGGGGGCGCGAGCGCTGGGTGGACATCGACCGCGCGACGCAGGTGCTGGTGGCCCTGGAGGGCTCGACGCCGGTGTTCGCGACGCTGGTCTCCACCGGGCGGGGAGAGCACCCGACGCGGGCGGGCGAGCACCGGGTGTGGTCGAAGCTGGCGACGACGGACATGTCCAACGCGGGCGACGCGGACATCATGACGGCGACGGCGCTGTACACGGCGGCGCGGGTGCCGTGGGTGATGTTCTTCCACGAAGACCAGGGGCTCCACGGGGTGTTCTGGCACGACCTCTTCGGGCGGCCGCGCTCGCACGGCTGCGTCAACATGGCCCCGCGCGACGCGGCGTGGCTGTTCCAGTGGGCGCCCCCCGCGCTGCCGCCGGGGTGGACCGCGGTGCTCCCGACGGCCGCCGACCCGGGGCTGCGGGTGCGGGTGCGCTGAGAAGGTCGGCACAACCCTGCTGCGCCCCCCGATCCAGCGGTCGGCCGCGCTCGAAATACCCCGCGTATGTCTCGCGCGGCCCCCCTCGTCTCGGGGTGCTCGCGACGGGTTGTGCCGACCTTCTGATACTCATTGGACGTCAGGGTTACCGCATTCAGGGGAGACCTTCAGGCCGACACGCGTCGAAGCACGCGCTGACCTCACCCCCGCTGCCGCGATGCCCCTCTCCATGAATGGTTCACTTCGGGACACATCTCCCGGAACGGCTTGTTTCCAGGCACTTCGCGCCAGTGCAAGCCGTCGCACGTTGCCGGGGTTCGGGCGTTGGCCCTCACCCCGGGCAATAACAAGGGACGCCCCGGACAATGTCCGGGGCTTTGCCGGACCGGAACTCGCTCGACCTTCCGGAAGGTGCAGGCGACGAGCAACAGATTGCAGGGAATCGGCGTCCCTGCTCGACAGCCCCGGACCACGTCCGGGGCGTCCCTTGTTATTGCCCGGGGTGAGGGCCAACGCCCGAACCCCGGCGACGTGCGACGGCTTGCGCCGCCACCAGACGCCTGAAAACAAGCCACTCCAGGAGATGTGTCCCGAAGTGACCATTCATGGAGAGGGGCTGCGCGGCAGCGCGGGGTGAGGTCTACGCCGCCGGCCCAGCGCGACCAGTGCCGCGCCCAGCAGCAGCGCCCAGGCCCCGCGACCGCGCGACCCGCTGCCGACCACGCCGCAGCCGCAGCCCGGATCTTCCGGCGCCATGAGCCCGGGGTCGACCTCCTCCGCGGTGGGCTCGTCCTCGCCCACGTCCTCGAATTCCGCCGCGTCCTCCTCCACGCCTGCGTCGTCGCCCGCGTCCTCCTCCATGCCCGCGTCGTCGCTGCCGACATCACTGCCGACATCACTGCCGACATCACTGCCGACATCACTGCCGACATCATTGCCGACATCACTGCCGACCTCATTGCCGACATCATTGCCGTCATCGGTGGCCGTCACCACGGCGGGGCGCGCGCCTGCGTCCGCCGCGCAGGCCCCCTCGTCGACCTGGCCGTCGCAGTCGTCGTCGAGGCGGTTGCACGTCTCCGCCCGTGGGACCACCTGACCCGTGCACCCGCCCCACGCCCCCGCCGCACACGCCTGGGTGCCGCCGCGGCAGATGCCGCGCCCGGAGGTGCCCGCCGGGCCCGTGTAGCAGGCGCGGCTGAGCCCGTCGTCCACCCGGCCGTCGCAGTCGTCGTCGAGCCGGTTGCACGTCTCCGCCCGCGGGACCACCTGCCCCGAGCAGCCGCCCCAGCGCCCCGCGCCGCAGGACTGCGACCCGTTGCGGCAGATGCCGCGCCCCGCCGTGCCCGACGGGCCCGTGTAGCAGCCGCGGCTCAGGCCGTCGTCCACCCGGCCGTCGCAGTCGTCGTCGCGGTTGTTGCACGTCTCCGCGCTCGCCACGCACGCGCAGGTCGCCCCGGGGCTCGTCCCGTAGGCGCCCTGGGAGGTCCACGCGCCGACGGAGCTGGTGCAGCGGCCGCGGTAGGAGTCGATCGAGGTCGCGGTGCGACGCCAGCCGAAGTGCAGGTGCGGGCCCGTGGAGCTGCCCGAGCTCGCCGAGCGCCCGATGGTCTGCCCGCAGTTCACCCGCTGGCCGCGCGACACCGCCAGCGACCCGCGCCGCATGTGGCAGTAGATCGTGTACGCGCCGTCCGAGTGCCGGATCTGCACGTAGTTGCCGCAGCGTCCGCCGCACGAGTTGCCCAGGCCGCCGTAGTCGGCGCAGCCGTCGTTGGTCGCCGAGACCACCCCGTCGGCGCTCGCCAGCACCGCGGTGCCCAGCGGCACCGGGAAGTCCGTGCCGGAGTGCCCGTCGTAGCAGCGGCTGCCGCAGTTGTAGTCCCGGCAGCCCGACGAGCCGCCGTTGTTGTCGAAGCCGTAGCGCACCGAGGGCGCCGACGTCAGCGGCCGCCGGTGGCGCACCTGCGCCGAGGCACCGACGGACACCAGACCCAGGCAACAGCCCATCACCCACGCCCGCGACCCGGGGCGGGTCACGGCGACGCCTCGAGGTCGCGCGCCGACAGCCGCACCAGCGCCCCGTCGCGGTGCGCCAGGACCGCCAGGCCGTCGCCCGACAGCACCGGGTGGCGCACGCCCGGCAGCGAGCGCCGCGGCGCCCCGTCGAGCCCCAGCGCGTGCAAGCCCGCCTCGTCCTCGAAGACCAGCGCGTCGCCGAAGACCACCGGCGCGCCAGGGCCCATCGGCAGCGGGCTCCCCGGCGGCACCGCCCACGGCCGCGGGGCCTCGCCGGCGCGCACGCGGTAGAGCGCCGGGTGCCCCTCCGGGCTCG
Organism: Myxococcales bacterium; assembly: GCA_030652255.1. Taxonomy (GTDB): domain Bacteria; phylum Myxococcota_A; class Polyangia; order Polyangiales; genus SCUS01. Next base: position 46,637 of record JAUSAZ010000171.1, read on the forward strand.
CCACCACCACCACCTCGCTGCCGTCGGGCGAGAGCGCGGGGCACCACGCCGGGGTCAGCCCCGGGGCCAGCGGCGACGCCACGCCCGTGCGCAGGTCGAGGCGCACCAGGGAGAGCGTCGGGGGGTCGCCCTTCGTGTAGACCACCGCCGTCCCGCGGGAGTCGAGGCTCAAGGGACCGAAGACCTCGCGGTCGAGCTCCACCGCCGGGGCGTCGGGCGACGCGCGGCGGGTGAGCGTGTGCGCGCGGGTGAGCGTGAGCACCGCCGTGGAGCCGGGGATCCATCGCAGCTCCAGGACGTCGCCGCCCTGCACCGGGCGCCGCCCCGCGCGGGTGAGCCACGCCGGGTGCACCACCCGGTCGGCGTCGGACTCCGGCTCGGCGGGCAGCACGCTCGCCACCAGCGCGTCGCCGTTGGCGGCCACGTCGAGCACCACCTCCGCGGGCGCCCGGAGCGACAGCGCCTCCACCGGCCGCGGCGCCTCCGTCGTGCGCGCGCAGCCCGCCGCCAACAGCACCCCGATGACCACCGCGCTCGCCTTCATCCGCGTCGTCCCTTTCGCGCCTTCAGCGCCAGCTTCTCGGCCCGCTCGGCCCGCAGCACCGCCTGCTCTGCGAGCTCCGCGTGCAGCGTCACCCACGACCGTACCCGCTCGGACGAGAGCGCGCCCGCGGCCACCCCCGCGCGCACCGCGCAGTCGGGCGTGGCCGCGTGGTCGCAGTCGGTGTAGCGGCACCCGGCGGCCGCAGCGCTCACCTCCTCGAACATGGCGTCGAGCGCCGCGAGGGTGCCCCCGTCGGCCCAGGGCTCGAGGCCCCGCATCCCCGGCGTGTCGACCACCACGCCGCCGCCGGGCACCACGAACATCTCCCGGTGCGTGGTGGTGTGGCGGCCCTTGTTGTCGAAGGACCGCACCGCCCCCGTGGAGGCCCGCTCGCCGCCCATCAGGGCGTTGACCAGGGTGCTCTTGCCGACGCCGGACGATCCCACCAGGGCCACCGTGGCGCCCGGCGGGATGAGGGCCCGCAGCGCGTCCATCCCCTCGCCCGTACGCGCGCTCACCACCACCGTGGGCGCCATCACGGCGGCCTGCGCGCGGAAGGCCGCGACGTCGCTGCACCGGTCGGCCTTGGTGAGCACCAGCGTGGTCTCGGCGCCGCTCGTGGCCAGCGCGAGGAGGTAGCGCTCCAGCCGTCGGTGGTTGAAGTCCCCGTCGAGCCCGGTGGCGACGAGCACCCGGTCGACGTTGGCCGCGATCACCTGGGGGCGGGTCTCCTGCCCCGACGCGTGGCGGACGAACTGCGTCCGCCGGGGCAGGAGGCGCTGCACCAGCCAGTCGCCCGCGGTGGGGCGGGCGAGCGCCCAGTCGCCCACGGCGGGCGGCTCGGAGAGGGTGTTGGCCAGGGGGCCGTTGCGCACGCCCTCGCGGGTCCAGAGGGTGACGGCGATGCCGTGCGAGGCCGCGACGCGCACGGGCTGTAGCGCCCCCGCCTCGTCGTCGAGGCCGGAGGCGTAGGCGTCGGTCCACCCGATCGCGGCGAGCGGATCGGGGATGGGGAGTTGAGTCATCGGAGCAGCGAGCCTGTGGGCCCCCTCACCGCGCTGCCGCGCGCCCTCACCCCCGCGGGGCGCTCATCGTTGCCCTCATCGTGCGTAGAGCGCTTGCAGGCTGGGGTGACGAGCCATCGCGCGGAACCCCAGCCATCCTCACACCTTCGCGCCCGGCTGCCGCGGGTTGAAACCCACGGCAGCCTAAGGTGAAGGCCGCAAGCGGCCTGTCCGATGTCCAGGCACAGTGTCCAGCCCGCCGCGGGCTTTCCCTTGGCTGCCGTGGGTTTCAACCCGCGGCAGCGGGGGCGCGAAGGTGTGCGGGTAGCTCGGAACCCGCAGCCTACAAGCGGTTCGCGCACGAAGAGGGCAACGATGAGCGCGGGGCGGGGGCAAGGGCTCAGGGGAGTGACAGGTTCGCGAACGGACTGAACACGCCGAAACCCTTCAGTCCACGACCCACCTCGCCAACGTCGGAGCCCTTGCCCCCGCCCCGCGGGGGTGAGGGCGCGCGGCAGCGCGGTGAGGGGGCCCGCGCCTCCGGCGCGCGCGCATCGTCGATTGAAGGGGGTCATGCCCGCGGGTGCGCCGACACTCGCACGGGCTCCGGCTCGGCCGCAACGCTCCGGGCCGGCGGGGGAATGCTCGCCGAGCCGGTGGTGGTCATCGCCGCGACGGGCAGCACGATGCAGAAGGTGGTGCCCTGCGGGGTGCTCGCGCGCAGCTCGATGCGCCCGCCGGCGGACTGCACGATGCGCTGCGAGATGGCGAGCCCGAGGCCCGTGCCCTGGGTCTTGGTGGTGGAGAAGGGGATGAAGAGGTTCTGGCGCATGGAGGGGTCGATGCCGGGGCCGCTGTCGCGCACCAGCACCTCGACGAAGGTGCCGCGCGAGCGGGTGCGCACCACGATGGTGCCGACGCCCTTCATCGCCTCCATCGCGTTGCGGATGAGGTTGAGCAGCACCTGCCGGAGGTGCTCCGGGTCCATGCGCACCGAGGGGAGCTCGTCGCCGGGCTCGTGGGAGAGCACCAGCTCCGCGGGGATGTCGTTGCGCACCAGCTGCAGCGTGCGCTCGACCACGCTCGACACGTCCAGCAGCGAGGGGTTGCCCCGGTACGGCCGCGCGTAGTCGAGGAAGGAGCTCACCACCCGGTCGAGGCGACCGACCTCCTCGACGATGATCCCGATGAACTCCCGGTGGTCGGAGCCCGCGGGCATGGTCGACTCCATCCACTGCGCGGCGCCCTTGATGGCCCCGAGGGGGTTGCGGATCTCGTGCGCGAGGCCCGCCGCCATCTCGCCGAGGGCCGCGAGGCGGTCGCGCTCCTTGATGCGCGCGTAGAGCCGGGTGTTCTCCACCACGATGGCCACCTGCGCGGCCAGGCCCTTCAAGATCGGGAACTCGTCCCCCGAGTAGGCGTCGCGCACCCGGTCGTCGCGCACCGTGAGCAGCCCGAGCAGGTCGTTGCCCTCGCCCTCCAGCGGGAGCACCACCGAGGCCGAGAGCGACTCCATCGCGTGCGCGAGCTCGGCGATGGACTCGCCCTCGCGGGTCTCGCCGAGCTCCCGGCGGTCGTCGGCGTCGCGGTCGAGGTGCTCCTTCACGGCGATGCCGTGGCTGCGGGCGTGGTCGATGAGCGCGCGCAGCGAGGCCAGGTCGATGCGCCGCGCGGCGGAGTCGCCGAGCTGCGCCAGGAGGTCGAGGCCCTTGCGGTCGGCGTCGACCAGGTAGAGCGACGCGGCGGTCACCCGGCGCGATCGGTCGAGGCCGTCCATGAGCACCCGGCCCATCTCGTCGGGCTCCAGGGCGTGCGCGAGGCGACGGCGCAGCTCGTTGATGGAGGTCTCGAAATCGTGGCGCTCGCCGAAGAAGAAGCGGGCGATCTGGGCCTCCATCTTGTCGCGCAGCGGGTCGAAGAGGATGAGGATCACCAGCGACGCCACGATGGCGTTGAGGAAGTACGGCCCCTCGTGGCGGTGCGCGCGGTCGGTGAGCACCTGCCAGTCGACGAGGCGGTAGTAGATGCCCGCCAGCACGAGGGCCAGCGCGGTGAGCACGACGAAGCGCCCGGCGAGCTCGTAGAGGTCGATCACCCGGCGGCGCTCGATGACCTCGGAGAACATGTAGAGCACCGCGAGCACGAGGATCGACCCGACCGGCGGGAGGTTGGCCGCGACGACCCGGTTGACCATGAAGGGCACGAGGTCGGCGGTGGTGACCAGGGTGGCGAGCACCCCGACGCCGACGAGGTAGCGGGCGCGGCGGCGCTCCTGCTGCGAGGCGACGGCGCGGCCGCGGGTGGAGAGGGCGCTCACCGCGGCGATGAGCAGGCCCACGACGTAGGCCAGGATGACCGCGCGGATGACGGCGCCGGTGATCTTCTGGGTGAACCACGGCGACGCGACGAGGGCGAGCATCGGGACCAGCAGCCGGGTGGCCCACTTGTCGAGCGCGGAGGGCTGGTCGGGCGCGTCGAGGCTGAACCCGCGGAGGAAGCGCACGCCGGTCTGCGGGAGGAGCACGGCCATGAGCCCGGCGAAGCGCGATAGCAGCCCGCCGCCGGTGCGCGCCTCCAGGAAGGTCGCGAGGTACCAGACCGCCACGTTGGTCGCGAACATGATGAAGAGCCAGTGGGGCCGCCGCTTGCGCGAGCGCAGCAGCACCTTGGTGGCCATCGCGAAGGCGATGAGGGCGGAGAAGAGCGGGGTCCAGAGGGCGAGGCTCATGGCGGGCGCAGGGTAGCGCGCCCGGGCTCCGGCCGCGGGCGTGGCAGCACCTTGAAGGGGATGCACGCGCGCGGTGTAGAGTCCGACCCGTGCTCCGACCGTCGCTGCTCGCGCTCGCCCTCCTCTCGTTCGCTGGCTGCGCCGACCCGACGCCGTTTCGCTGTGACCGCGTCGGAGCCTCGTGCGACGCCCCCGGCGTGTGCGTCGAGGGCTACTGCGCCGTGCCCGCGGCGGAGTGCGCCGCCGGCCGCAGGTACACCCGCACCGCCGCCGCGCCGGGCGCCTGCGTGCGCGTGACCGACGCCGGCGCGGACGCCGCCCTCGACGCCCCCGCGATCGACGCCGCCGCCGAAGACGTCGTCGACGGCGGGAGCCCCGACCTGCCGCTGGACATCACCGCCGCGGACGTCGAACCCGACGCCCCCGCGGACGTGCCCGTGGCCGTCGATGTGCCCGTGGTCATCGATGTGCCCGTGGCCATCGATGTGCCCGTGGCCATCGACGTGCCCGTGGCCATCGACGTGCCCATCGCCGTCGATGTGCCCGTGGCCATCGATGTGCCCATCGCCGCGGACGTGCCCGTGGTGGCGCCCGGCAACGTCTCCTTCCGTCGGCCGATCTCCTCGCCCGGCAGCGACGTCGCGGTGCTGGGGATGGCCGTCGGTGACATCGACGCCGACGGCGTCCTCGACGTGGGCGTGGCCCGTAACGACAACCGGGTCGAGCTCTTCCGGGGCGCCGGGGACGGCACCTTCGCCTCGATCGCGATCGTCCCGACCCCGGGGTTGCGGGCGCTGGTGCTGGCCGACTTCGACGACGACGGCCGCGCCGACCTGGTCACGCTCGGCACCGACGTGCTCATCCGACGCGCCCAGAGCAACGGGACCCTGGGCCCGCCCGTGATGCTCGCGCCCTCCATGGGCGGCACCACCCTGCGCGTCGGCCAGGTGATCGGCACGCCCGCCCGCGACCTCGTGGTGGGGCTGCCCGAGGTCAACCAGGTCATGGTGATCCCGGAGGTGCTCGGGGTCGGCGGCCCGGTGACGCGCTTCACCACGCCCGTGCGCCCCGACACCCTGGAGCTCGTCGACCTCGACCGCACCCCCGACGGGATGGACGAGGTCATCGTCCTGAGCGGCAACGCCGCCGTCGGAAATCCGCAGGTGGCCGTGCACGCGGGCGGCACGGGCGGTCCCTCGATGGCCAACCACCGCACGCTGCTGCCCGTGAACAGCCGCGCGATCCGCGCGCGGGCGCTGGTGATCGGCGACTACGACGGCGACGGCTTCCGCGAGCCCGTGGTGGTCGACGACAGCGGGATCACCTTCCTCGGCAACCCCCGCAGCATCGAGCTGACCGCCTTCGGGCGCATCCCGCTCGCCACCCCGGTGCACGGCGGCGCCTCCGGTCACCTCGACGGCAACGCCCTCTCGGACTTCGTGCTCATGGGCGAGGGCGACGGGCTCGTGCACCTCTTCCGCGGACCCTACACCGGCACCCCGACGCCCGACCCCTACGCCGTGCCGGGGGCGGTCGTCGCCACGGCCACGGGGCGCTTCAACCGCGACGACGCCGTCGACGTGCTCGTGTACGCCAACGGGCTCCACGTGCTCGCCGGGAACCTCGACGGCACCCTCGCCGCGCCGCGCGCCTACCGCACCTGCCCGGCGCCCGCCGGCACCGCCGTCGCGGACCTCGACGCCAACGGCACCAACGACGTCGCGGTGCTCTGCGGCACGGCGAACGTGCTCAACGTGCACACCCTCACCAGCGCCCTGGCCCCGGTGGGAATCACCTCGCTCCCGCTCGGCTTCATGGCCACCGACGTGACCCTCGGGCTCATCAACGGCGACGCCCTCCCCGACCTGCTGCTCTGGAGCCGGGCGGACCGGCGGGCGCAGGCCGCGCTCATGGTCGGCGGCGCGCTCACCACGCGCAGCCCCTTCGCGGCGGGCACGCGGATGGCGCTCGGGCCGCTCAGCGACGCCGCCGGGCTCGACCTCGCCCTCGTCAACGGCAGCCGCGTCACGACGCTGAGCAACCTCGACGCGGTCTTCAGCGAGGTCTCGACGGACGAGGACGCCGCGCGCACCTACGTCGACGTGCAGGTCGCGGACTTCGACGGCAACAGCCGGGTGGAGGTGCTCGCGCTCGACGGCGCGCGCGGTGCGGTGGTGTCGACCGGGACCAACCCCGCCGGCAGGCTCGACCCCACCAGCCGGGTGTACCCGATGCGCGCCAACGCGCGGCGCTTCCTCGCGGTGCCCATGGGGGGCGGGGACGGCGTCGACCTCGTGGCGGCCTTCAGCGACGGCGCCGACGTCGAGGTGTACCGCCTGGCGACCACGGAGCTTCGGGTCGTCGGCCGATCGGCCACCACGGGCTCGTCGCTGATCGGCCTGACCGCGGGCCGGGTCTCCGCCGACGCCTGCGCCGACGTGGTCACCCTCACCGCGGGCGGCGAGCGCATCGACGTGCACGCGGGCGACTGCGGCGGCGGCCTCGGGCGCCACGTGGGGATGCCGACCTTCGCCGCTAGCCACGTCACCCTCGCCGACGTCGACCGCGACGGCGCGCAGGACCTCGTCGTCGCCCACGGCCTCGGGCCCACGCGCACGGCGTATTTCTCCGTGTGGCGCAACACCGCGCGGTAGCAGCCGGGGGCATGGGCGCGGTTGACAGCCCGACCCCCTGGGGTAGTGAGGTCCCCGCCCCCACCGATAGCCCTCCGGACGATGAACCTCCCGCTCCGCCCACGGTATGTCCTGATCGACGCGCTGCGCGGGGTCGCGGCGTGCGCCGTGATGCTCTACCACTTCACCGGCGGCGACCTGCGACCGGGCCTCACCCGGCTCTTCGGCGAGACGGTGCTCCGCGGGATGCACCAGGGCTGGCTCGGGGTGCAGGTGTTCTTCGTGCTCTCGGGCTTCGTCATCGCCAACACCATCGGCGACCGGCTGATCACCGCCGGCGACGCGCTGCGCTTCGCGTTACGCCGCCAGGTAAGGCTCGACCCGCCGTACTGGGTCTCCCTCGCGCTCACGGTGCTGGTGCCGTGGGTCACCGTCGCGCTCGGCTACCGGGGACGGCCGCTGCCGTCGCTGGGGGTCCTCGCGGCGCACGTGCTGTACCTCCAGGAGATCCTGCGCCTCCCGACGCTGCAGCCCGTGTACTGGACCCTCGCCATCGAGGTGCAGTTCTACATGGTCTTCGTGGCGGCGCTGGCGGCGCTGCGCCTCGCCCCGCGGGGGGTCGCGCCGTGGCTGGTGCTCGCCTCCGCGCTGCCCTCCCTCGACGCCTCGATGCACTGGCGCTTCCTGCACGGGTGGTTCATCCCGCACTGGTACCTCTTCGCGCTGGGCGCCTCGACCTACTGGGTGACCAGGCGCCGCCTGCCGCTCGCGCCGCACCTCGCCGTGCTCGCGTGGGCCGTCTGGCAGGGCGTGCACTTCGACCGCCTGGAGCCCATCGGCGGCGGCGCGGCGGTGCTGCTCCTCACCGTGGCGGGCCGCGTCGGGGGCCTCGAATCGTGGCTGCGCGCGCGGTGGCTGCAGTTCGTGGGGCGGGTGTCCTACGGGGTGTACCTCCTGCACCCGCTGGCGGGCGCGCAGGCGCGCTGGCACGTCGGCGTCCACGTCGACCTGCGCACGGGGCCCGGCGCGCTGGCCGTGCTCGTCGGCGCGGTGGCCCTCACCATGGTGCTCGCCTGGGCGATGCACCGCGCCGTGGAGGCGCCCGCGATGCGCCTCGCGGCGAAGTTCCGGTGGTGGCACGGCGACCGCGAGGGGGCCGCGCCCGGCTCAGGGGGTGCGAGACCTCACCCCCCGGCCCCCTCTCCATGAATGGTTCACTTCGGGGCACATCTCCCGGAACGGCTTGTTTCCAGGCACTACGCGCCGATGCAAGCCCTGGCGCGTAGTGCCTGGAAACAAGCCGTTCCGGGAGATGTGTCCCGAAGTGAACCATTCATGGAGAGGGGGCTTTGGGGGTGAGGTCTCGCGAGGCCGGAGGACACCCCGCGTGGCCGGGCCCTCACCCCCCGCGCACCCGCGCGATGAGCCTCGGCCGCAGCGTCTGCGCCGCGATCACGGCGTCGAGGCTGCCCACCTTCAGCGCCCGCTCGACGGTGTGCACCCCGTCGAACTCCTTCGCGATGGCCGACTGCGCCTTCGCCTGCGCGGCCTTGAGCACCCGCTCGTGGTCGCCCGCGGCGCCCGCCCGCGCGTGCTTCGGCGCGGCCTCCAGCGCCCGGCGCGCCGCCACCACCTCCGGGTCGGCGTCGGCGCGGCGCCGCACCAGGCCCGGGAACACCACCGCCGCCGCGGGGCCTCCGCCGATCACGCTCGCGAAGGAGCCCTGCAGCGCCAGCGCCTCCACCGCGGGGTTGAGCGCCCGCGAGAACACCACGTAGGCGCCGCCGTGGTAGCGCGACACCACGCAGAACACGAAGGTGCCCTCGAAGTTCACCACCGCGCGGCCGATCTCCGCGCCGTGCTCGAGCTGTAGCTGCCGCAGCGAGTCGGGCGAGCCGTCGAAGCCCGACAGGTTGGCGAGCACCACCACCGGGCGCGCGCCGCTCGCGGCCGAGATGGCCCGGGCGACCTTGCGCGATGACAGCGGGAAGAGGGTGCCGCTGGTCCAGTGGTCGGGGCCGTCGGCGGGGGCGTCGCCGCGGCGGGCCACCGGGCGCGACTCGATGCCGATGCAGCACACCGGGTCGCCGCCGAGCCTGCCCTCCCACACCACCGCGCTCTCGGCGCCCTGCCACGCCGCCCAGCGCTCCAGGGCATCGGTGTCCTGGTCGAGCACCGCGCGCATCACCGGCCGGATCGCGAAGGGCCGCTTGCGACCCGGGTTGGTCGCCTCGTCGAAGATCTCCCCGACGGTGCGGTAGCCCTCGTCCCCCTCGTCGCCGTAGGGCGCGAGGGTCACGTCGCGATCCACCGGGTCGAGCGTGGCCGTCCGCCGCGGGCGACGCTCGCCCGGCGCCACCGCCGTCAGCGCCAGGTGCCGGAACAGCACCCGGTACGCCGCCGTCAGGTCGGCCGCGAAGTACTGGGCCTCGCCGTTGGGGCCCATCACCCGCTCGTACCCGCCGATGCCGTTGTTGTCCTCCGCCGCGACGCTCCCGGCGTACTCCAGGGCCCGCTTGCCGGTGAGCAGCATCGCGCCCTGCGGCGTCATGATCAGCGCCCCGCGGCAGTGCAGGAGCATCGTGGCCTCGGCGTTCCAGTAGCTCTGGGCGCCCACGTTGATGCCGTCGACGATGACGTGGATGGTCCCGCGCGCCTGCGTGAAGCGCACGATGCGGGCGAGCACCCGCGCGGTCCAGTCGAGGTTCTCGGTGCCGCTGTCCATGGCGATGCGGGCGCCGCTCGACACGGCCACCCACTCGACGGGCATCCCCTCGCGCTCGGCGAGGTCGAGGGCCGCGATGATGCGCCGGCACTCGGGCTCCGCGAGGGAGCCCATTGCCCGCGTGGGGTCGCCCACCAGCAGCACCCGGGAGAGCCCCTCGGGGAAGGGGTCGAAGCGGCTGGTGACCACCCCCACGACGATGCACGCGGCGTTGTGCCCGAAGGGGCGCTCGGCGGGCACGAGGCGCTCGCCGTCGGGCGCGAGGTCGAGCTCAGTGAAGGTCCCCGGGGGGAAGGGGCCCGCGTCGTCGTCGCGGGAGAGCGCCCGCAGGAGCTCGTAGGGGTAGAAGAGCCCCTTGCGCCGCGCCTCGACGATGCGTCGCTCGTCGGCGGTGAGGGCGCTCACGGGCTCGGCGTCGGGGTCGGCGGTGGTGAGCGTCGCGCCGTGGCCCGTGGGGTTGGTCCACTCGACCTGCACCGGGCGGCCGTCGCGGTGCGCGGGGTCGGGGCGGCGCGCGCGGAGGATCATCTTCTCCAGCCCGAGCCCCGCCGTCGCGGGCGCGAGACGCCGGGTCACGGTCATCATCTCCTCGCGGGTGAGCGTGAGCAGCGGGCGCGTGAAGACCACGAGGCGGTTCCAGAAGGGCTTCGGGTCGCGGGCGCGCACGGCCTGGGCGTCGCGCATGGCGTGGAGCGCCGTGAGGTACACCCGCTCGAAGCCCGGGATGGAGCGCAGCGCGCCCGTCGCGGGGTCGTACTCGGGGTCGATGCGCTCGACCTCCACGATGCACACGAGGCGCTCGTCGGAGGGGTCCTGCCGGGAGCGGGCCACGGCCAGGAAGACCTCGCCGGGCGCGGGCAGGCGCTCCAGCTCGAAGGCCCGCAGGCGCGCGATCTCGCAGGCCTCGACCCGCGCCGGGTGGAAGTCCCGCAGGAACACGTCCTCCGCGAACTCCCCGTCCCCGCGGCGGGTGAAGGTTCGGCTCAGTCGCCCGGCCTCCACGTTGCCCCAGGTGACCGAGAAGCGCTCCACGCCCCGCGGCATCCCCGCGAGCCGGGCGGCGCCGTCGGCGTGGAGCTCCGCGAGCCACTGCGCGTCGGGCTCGGCCACGAAGACGTCGACCTCCACCGCCTCCCCCGCGACGGGCGCGAGGCGGTCGAGCGCGAGCGCCGCGTCCGCGATCATCTCCGCCGGGCTCGACAGCACCGCCACGATGGCCCCTTCGGGGGCGCGGTAGAGCGCCGCGGTCGTGTCGTCGTCGAGGGCCCGCTCCCGCTCGGCGCGCGGGTGCATCCGCCGGGTGAGCAGGGCCAGCAGCTTCTCCCGCGGCGCCCGCAGCGCGAGGGCGGGGGCCACCGGCACCAGCGCCAGCAGCGCCCCGTGCGGCAGCTCGTCGAGCTCGGCGTAGATGGCAGCCCGCCGGGCCGCCGCCGCGTCGCCGTCCTCGCCCCGGATCGCCACGAGCCGCGCGAAGGCCTCGGCGGCGGCGCGCCCGAGGGTGCGGGCCTGCGCCGACTGCCGCGGCCGGTCGCAGAGGTGATACACCACGGTGTATGCCGCCTCCGAGAGGGCGCGGTCGCGGTGCACCACGATGGCCGCGAAGGCCTCCAGGCGCTCGCGCAGCTCGGTGCGCTCCTCCTCCGTGGCGTCGCCGCGGTCGTCGCGCACCGCCGCGGCGAGCGCGCCGTGGATCACCCGGTCGCGCAGCGCGAGCGCCCGGTGGGCCTGCAGGACGCGCAGCGTGGCGTCGTCGTGGCGGGCGGCGGCGTCGGCGTCGCGCACCTCGTGCCAGAGCAGGGCCGCGCGCACCTTCGCGACGAAGCCGTCGGGGAAGCCCTGGGCGCTGCCCCGCCGCGGGCGCAGGTAGCGCGCGAGGTGGTCGACCGGCGCGACGCCGTCGGGGCCGCGGGCGGTGTCGAAGAGGCGCTCGTGGGAGACGTAGGCGTCGAGGAGGCGGGCGAGCTCGGCGCGGCCGAGGCGCACCTTCGCGTCGCGCAGCAGCCCGAGCGAGCCGTTGACCTCGCGGGCGGGGAAGTCGTACCCGAGCACCGTGCCGAGGCGCAGGGCGCTGGCGCGCTCGCCGGGGTCGGTGGGGGCGTCGGCGCGCAAGGGGGCGAGGCCCTCGACGGAGGACCAGCGCTCGGCGTCTCGGCCCTCGATGACGGCGAGGCACTGCCCCGCGGTGACCAGCGACGAGGGGCCCACGAGCAGCCGCCCGATGCGCCCGGCGACGGGGGCCTCGATGGCGACCTCCATCTTCATGACCTCCAGGGTCATGAGCCGCTCGCCCTCGGCGACCATGGCGCCCTCGCGCACGCAGACCTCCGTCACCGCCGCGGGGACCGGGGCCACCACGCGGCCGTCGGAGGCGCGCGCGAGCCGGTGCGCCACGCTGTCGACCTCGACGTGCAGCGCGACGGGCGTGACCACCTGCACCACCGCGAGCCGGCGGCCGTGGAGGGTGAGCACCGCGGTGCCGGGGCCGGTGGCCTGGTAGGTGACGTCCGCCGACTGGCCCGCGCAGGTGACGCGGTAGCGGTCGGGCCCGGAGGCGAGCACCTCCAGGGAGAGCGAGGCCCCGCCGACGGCGAAGCGGAAGGTGCGCGGCTCGGCCTGCGGCACGTTGGTGGGCATGCCGCGGTGGGCGTGGAGCATCACCTCGGCGATCTCGTCGGCGCGGGCGCGCTGGTGCTCGCCGATGGCGGCCGCGACGAGGGCGGCGTCGAGGTGGCGGCGGGCGAGGGCCTGGGTGCGCTCGGCGATGTGCTGGTCGAGCCAGCGGGTGGTGACGCGGGCGTCGCGCAGGGCGTCGTGGGCGACGAGCTCGAGCAGCAGCGAGCGGTTGGAGGCGCCGCCCTCGATGGCGACGGTGCTGCGCGCGAGGGCCTCTTCCAAGCGGGCGAGGGCGTCCTCGCGGGTGGGCCCGGAGGCGATGACCTTGGCGAGCATGGAGTCGAACTCGCCGGGCACCACGTCGCCCGCGACGAAGCCCGAGTCGACGCGCACGCCGGGGCCCGTGGCGAGCTCGAAGCGGATGAGCCGGCCGGCGCTCGGGCGGAAGCCCTCGTCGGGGTCCTCGGCGTTGAGCCGGGCCTCGACGGCGTGGCCGCGGGGAGGGGGCAGCGACGCGGGCAGCGCCACGCCGCGGGCGACGTCGATCTGCATCCCGACGAGGTCGAGGCCCGTCACGCACTCGGTGACCGGGTGCTCCACCTGGAGCCGGGTGTTCATCTCCAGGAAGTAGAAGCCCGAGAGGTCGGGCCGCACGAGGAACTCCGCCGTCCCCGCGTTGACGTACCCGCTGGCCCTGGCGATGCGCACGGCGGCGGACTTGAGCTGCTCCTCCAGGGCGCCGAGGCCCGGCGCGGGGGCCTCCTCCAGCACCTTCTGGTGCCGGCGCTGCATGCTGCAGTCGCGGGTGCCCACGGCGTGCACGGTGCCGTGGGAGTCGGCGATGATCTGCACCTCGACGTGCCGCGCCTCCGGGGCGAAGGACTCCACCAGGAGCGTCGGGTCGCCGAAGGCCGAGCGGGCCTCGGCCGAGGCGCTGGCGAAGGCCGCGGCGACCTCGTCGACCGCGCGCACGATGCGGATCCCCCTGCCCCCGCCGCCCGCCGCGGCCTTGAGCAGCACCGGGAAGCCGATGCGCGTCGCGTGGGCGGCTGCTTCGGCGGCGTCGGCGACGGGGCCGCCGCTCCACGGGGTGACCGGGACGCCGTTGTCCTCGGCGACGCGCTTGCCGCCGATCTTGTCGCCCAGGAGGCGCATCGAGCTGCCCGACGGGCCGATGAAGACGAGGCCCGCGTCGGCGCAGGCGTCGGCGAAGTCGGGGCGCTCGGAGACGAAGCCCCAGCCGGGCCAGACGGCGTCGCAGCGCGCCTCGACGAGCAGGGAGATCACCCGCGGCACGTCGAGGTAGGCGCTGCGCAGGGCGCCGGTGGAGCCCGGGACGAGGGCGTCGCCGAGGAGCACGGCGTCGTCGGCCTCGCGCACGAACATCGCGTCGCGGTCGGGGTGCGTGTAGAGCGCGACGACCTCCATGGGCTCGCGGTGGCAGCGGGACCACGCGCGCGCGGCGCGCAGGAAGCGCACGGCGGCCTCCCCCCGGTTGACGACCCCGACGCGGCGAAATGGGCGGTGGAGGAGGGACATCAGGCCTCGGATTCCTTCTGCGGGTGGGCGAGCGGGCGCCCCTCGAAGAGCCAGCGCGCGAAGCCCGCGAGCCAGAGCCCATCGGGGCCCTCGCCGACGTCGACGCGGCCCTCGCGGGCGCCCGCCACGAAGCGCCGCGTGGCGTCGGAGCGGTGGTGGGTGAGCGCGTCGAGCGTGGCCATCAGCACGGCGTGCTCGGGGGTGCCGCCGCAGCGGGCGGTCCAGGCCTCGACGCGGCGGGCGAAGTCGGGGTCCGGGGCCGTCGGGCGCTCGTCGGCGGGCGACGGGCCGAGGCCGTTGATGGCGTCGATGACCACCTGCTTGCGCTCCTTCAGCGGGAGCGAGCGCAGGGCGTCGGGCTCGATGGGGCGGCCGATCCAGATGTCCTGGCGGCCATACCCGATCGGGAACTCGATGCGCTGGGACAGCTCCTCCACGGGGAGGGCACCGACGAAGCGCACCGGCACGATGGGCGCGCCCACGGCGAAGGCCATGTCGATGAAGGCCGAGCTCATCTTCACGACCGGCGCCCGGCAGGAGAGCCCGCGGGTGCCCTCGACGTGCACCATCGCGCTCTTGCCGCGCTGGGCCATCTCCTGCGCCAGCTCGCCGATGATGCGCATGAGGGACTCGCGGTCCTCGCGGTCGAAGAAGGTGATGAGCTGCGGGTCGGTGATACCGGGGTAGGTAAAGCTCTGGCGGATGAGCTCGCCCACCCACGACCCGCGGTGCTCGGCCTTGGCGAGGGTCACGGTGGCGGTGCCCGAGAGCGCCGAGGCGAGCACGGAGAATAGCAGCGACTCGACCGCCACCTGGTGGTTGGCGAGGTAGAGGCAGCTGCGCCCGCGCACCGCCGCGAAGGCCGCCGGGTCGGCGATGACCACGTCGCCGATGAAGCGCTCGATGAGGCCGTAGTAGAGGTCCTCGACGGGCCACGGGCCGATGCCGAAGCGCTCGCGCCAGTGGGCCTCGACGGGGGAGAGGTCGAGGGAGGCCGCAGCGCCGTCGGCCACGCGCACGGCGTCGCCCTCGCGGGTGACGCGCAGGAAGTGCCTGCGCAGCGGGCGCATGGCGACGGTGGCGCTGGCGAGGTCGTCGGCCGGGCGCACGGTGCTGGGGTGCACGTAGGCGCGAGCGGCGACGTGGTCACGCACGGCGACCTCGGCGATGAGGTCGCGGCCCGGGGCGACGCCGTAGATGGCCGCAACGTTGCCCGGCAGCCAGTCGCTGGGCTTCACGTCGGCGGGCGCGGCCACGGTGGCGTCGCCCTCGGCGCGAGAGAGGCGCAGGCCCGGCACGAAGCGCCCGTCGCGCAGGAAGGCGCGGCGGTCGAGGCGGCTGGCGCGGCCGATGGGCCCCTTGGGGAGCAGCACCTCGACGAGGGTGAGCGCCACGCGGACGCTGCCGTCGACGACGAGCTGGATGTCATGCTTCGGGAAGCGGGCCTCGCCATCGAAGCCTGCGAAGCGCACCTCGACGCGGCCTTCACCCGATGACGGGACCTCGCCGTAGAGGGTGAGCGTCGGGATGCGGTAGGGGTAGCCGACGAGGTCGTCAGCGATCTCCGGCGACCACTGCGAGAGCGCGTCGTGGGGGATGGCGTGGGTGAGCGCGTCGAGCAGCCCCTGGTGCAGCGCCCCGCGGGGGACGCCGCGCAGGGCGAGATCGACGAGGGCCGTCGAGCCGCGCGAGCCCAACTGCCACGAGCGCAGCATCTGGAACGCGGGGCCGTGGAAGAGGGCCGCGGAGGCGTAGGGATCCTCCGCGGGGACGGCGTCGGTGAGGGGCGCGAAGACCGCGGGGGGAGCGGGGTAGCGGGCGTCGAGGAGCACCCGCCCGGAGGCCACGGGCTCGAAGCGCGAGAGCGCCGCCTCGCGGGCCTCGCGGAAGGCCGAGAGGGTCACCTCGCCTGCGGGCTTCACCTCGGTGCGCAGCCGCACGGGCGTCCCCGCGAAGGGCAGCCAGCGGTGCACCTGCACGTCGGCGAGCCCGACGACCTTCTGCCCCGCGGTGGCGACGGCGCCTGCGAGTCGGTCGACCATGGACATCATCGGCAGCGCGGGCAGCGTCCAGGTGGGGCGGTGATCGCCCAGCCAGGCGTCGACGGAGGGGTCGAGGGTCTCTTCGCTGCCGGGAGCGGGGCCCTTCGGCGGGCGCGGCGGCTCGGCCCCCGGCACGATGCGCATCGCCAGCTGGCGCGTGTGATAGATGCGCTTGCCGTCGACCCAGAGCGAGCCCTCGGCCACGGCGAAGGGGATGCCGCCCTCGCGGCCCACTTCGAGGATCGCGATCTCGGTGGTGATGCGCTTGTTCTTCGGGACCACCTGGCCGCGGTACTTCCAGGTGGCCGGGCGGCCGACGGCGACGGGCTCGAAGCGGGGGTTGTCCACCCCGTCGGCCATCGCGCGCTCGATCATCGCGAACTGGAGCAATTGCACCAGGGCCTCGATGCCCAGCGAGCCGGGCTGCACCGGGTCCTGGAAGAAGTGGGCCTTGAAGAACCACTCGTCGTAGCGGACGTCCTTCTCGGCGCGGGCCCAGCCGAGGCCCTTCTTGCCGCCGGCGGGCTCCCAGGCCGTGATGCGGTCGAGCATGCAGAGCATCGGCGCGGGGAGGCGCAGCGACCCGTCGAAGTACTTCGCCGGGCGGGCGCGCAGGTCGATGCGCACCTCGGAGGGAGACTCGATGCGGGTGCGGTCTTCGGGGGTGACGGGCAGGCCCACCTGGTTGACGAAGGCCTCCGCGGGGAAGAACCCGAAGACGGTGTTCATCTTGTAGACGAGGGTGGCGCCGACGAAGCACTCGACCTCGAAGGACTCGATGATCATGCCCGCCGAGCGGGAGACGTCCGTGACCTTCACCCGCGTCCGCAGGGTGCCCGCGTCGGGGAGGATCTCCGCGGAGAAGGTCCCGGTGCCGTCGAGGTTGCGGAAGAGCAGGTCGACGTCGGTGGTGAGCGCGCTGCCGATGTAGCTCGCCAGCCAGCCGCAGGGCTGGAGGGCGGCCTCCATCAGCACGCAGTACGGCATCGTGGGGTGGCCGTTGAGGTCGAAGTACCAGGCGTCCGGGGGGATGTCGTACTCGGCCTCGATCACCCCGCCGGGCTGGAGCACGCCGAGCGGCGCGTCGGCGCGGGTGATGCGCGACATGAAGTGGTAGGGCGGACCGGGCAGGCGCGCGACGCCGCGGGGGCTGTCGAAGCGCGTGTACATCGGCCCGAAGGCCGCGGAGGGGCGGCCCCAGGCGCACGCGATGAGCGACGCGTAGTCGAAGGGAAAACCCTCGACCACGGCGACGGCTTTGGGCTCGACGTAGCCCGCGAGGCCGCCGAGGCGGCGGAGGTCCATCGTGCGGTGGGCGGGGTCGGAGCCGGGGACCACGGGCAGCCGGGCCCAGTCGTCGAGGGGCCACGCGGGCACGAGGCGAAGGCCCACGCGCCGGGCGTGGAAGGCCTTGCGGCCGTCGACGGTGCACAGGAGGTCGGCGTAGACGGTGGGCACCGGGCCCGCGATGACCTCCTCGATGAAGATCTCGTAGATGAGGTGCCGCGAGGCCGGGGTGGCCTGCCCGCGGCAGCGCATGGGGATCTTGTTGCCCATGACGGGCTCGAAGCGCCACCCGTCGCGGTCGACGGAGAAGCCCATCGCCACGAGGTAGAACGACATCGCCTGGAGGCAGCCCTCGAACATGAGGGTGCCGGGCATGCACGGGTCGTTGTGGAAGTGACCCGCGAAGTACCAGTCGTCGGGGGTGATGGGCGCGTCGGCGCGGAGGTAGCCGCGCTGCCAGGGCCCGCCGGTGGGGTCGAAGTCGACGACCTCGTGGAGGAAGAGCATGCGCCCGGCGGAGATGCGCGGCGTGCGGACGTGCGTGCGGGCCTTCTCGAAGCCGGGGCCGAAGCAGTCGGCCACGCGGCCGTCGGCGAAGGCGAGGAGGTCGTCGTGGGAGAACGAGCGCTTCGTGCAGGCGACCGCGGGGGCGTCGAGCTGCGCGTCGGTGGAGTGCGCGCCGGTGGGGGCGTCCCAGAGGATGCCGCCCGAGTTTGCGAGCTCCTCGTCGGTGAAGAAGCCGGCCTGGCCGTGGCGCACGGAGAGCCGCAGCTCGCCGTTCACGCGGCAGTCGTAGTGGAAGAAGAAGAGCCGCACGGCGCCCTGCTCGGCGTGGGCGTCGACGTGGATCTCGTAGGTGAGCGTCTCGCCCGGCTGCGGGAGCTCGCCGTGGTAGGTGAGCTCGCAGCCGAGGAGGCGGTACACCCGCTCGCCCTGGTTGAGCCGGTCGATGCCCAGCCAGGAGATGAGCAGGAGGTCGGCCTGGCCGGTCTCGATCATGATGCCGGCGGGCATGCGCCCCTCGTGGAGGTACCAGCTCTCCGGGGTGACGTCGGTCTCGGTCCAGAGGGTGCCGACGCCCATGGAGTTGGGGACGGCGTCGATGCCCGTCACGCGATCGGCCAGGAGCAGCGGCGGCATGGGCATCCGCACCTGGCGGGCGTAGCCGTCCTGCGAGGCGAAGGCGGGGCCAAAGACCGAGGAGATCTTCCCCGAGGCGAGCACCTCCAGCTGGGCCCGGTCGAAGCGCGGGCCGGGGTGCCCGGCGGGAGCAATGGGAGGTGATTGGGGAAGAGCGGAGGGAGCGTCGGGAGAGACCGTTTGCGCGACGGGAGAAACCGACGGCGTGGCGGACAACGCGACGCTGGTGCCAGACCCCGACCGTGAGGGAGGGGGAGCGACTCGCGCGTGCTCAGCACCCGACACCGCTCCGCCCTGCCGCGCTCGCAGCAGCCCCGCGAGCATCGTCTCCTGTAGCCCCAGGAAGCGCGTGTGCGCCGTCGCCTGCGCGTCGAGGTACGCCCGGTGGATCGCCGCGATGCGACCCTGCTCGGCCATCGCCCGCGCCACGATCTCGTTCGTCCCGCCAGCCATCACCACCGGCGCGGCCATCACCGTCACCACGGGCGCAGCCATCACCACCGGCGCGGCCATCACCGTCACCACCGGCGCGGCCACCACCACCGGCGCAGCCATCACCACCGGGGCCATCTCTTCCATCGCCGAGACCAGCTTCGGCGCGGGCGCCATCATCTGGACGCCCGTCTCGAATGCCGGCAGCCGGATCGTCGGCGCGTGCGCGGGTACCTTCATCATCGCTCCAGGGTTCTTCGTGGGCCGCGCGTCGGCGCCGAGGGCGCGGTGCAGCGCCTCGACGTCCACCGGCACGCCCGCCGCCACCAGCGCCGCCGCCGCGTTGGCGAGCTGCCGCACGCCGCTGCGGCCCGACACGTCCATCGGCACCGCGAGGTGCTCGCGCTCGCCGAGGATCTTCCTGATCCAGCCGCTGCACAGCCCGCGCGGGCCGTGCTCGATGAACACCCGCACGCCGTCCGCCCAGGCGCGCTCGATCATCCGCGGGAAGTCGAGCGTGTCGACCGCCTGCGCCGTGATCGCCCGCGCCACGACGTCGGCCTCGGCCACGAAGCCCTCCGCGCTGCCCGCCGAGTAGTGCCGCACGCCCGGCACCGCGAAGGTCTCCCGCCGGTGGATGTCGTACCAGGCCTGGCGGATCTCCCCGATCTCCGGGCAGTGCGCCGCCATCGCGTAGCCCAGGGGCATCGCCCGCGAGCGCCCGAGCTTCGCGATCACCCGCTCGCACGCGCCCGCCTCGCCGCCGATCACGCAGTCGTCGGGCGCGTTGATGATCGTGAGGTGCGCCGCGGCTTCCCCCGCCAGGGCCTCGCGCACCGCCGCCGCCGGGGCCGCCACGCTGTACGTCGCCCACCCCGCCGCGTCCGCGCCGACCACGCCCAGACGCGCCCACCGCCGCCGCGCGGCCCGCTGCTCGCCGACGATCTCGTCGCGGAACACCGGGCTCTCCCAGCACTCGCGCACCATCCCGTCGAGGTCGCGCCAGGCCCCCGAGGCGAACATCGCGTTGCTCTCGCCGGAGGAGTACCCGATGGTCGCCGCGGGCCGCAGCCCGAGCACGTCGCGCACGATCTCCGCGTGCAGCTGACACAGAAACGCGCTCGCCCAGAGCTGTTCGAGCGGGTGCCCGGGCTCCGCGGTCTCGCCGAAGCACCACGCCGTCGACGGCGCCATCGAGCCGAAGCGCCCGCCCAGCTTCGCCACCACGCCCGGCAGCGCCAGCGCCAGCTCGCGGCCCATGCCCAGGTACGAGGCCGCCGCGCCGGTGAACACCGCCGCCGTCTCGCCCGCGATGGGTCCCGCGCGGAACGCCACGCCCTCGGGCGCCGGGCCGCCGCCCTCCAGGTGACGCCGCGCCGCCCGCGCCCGCGCCGCCCGCTCGTCCTCGCTCCCGGCCACCAGCACCAGGCGGGCCGGGCCGTCGCCGCCCTCCACGCCCTCGGCCAGCGCGCGCAGCACCGCGTCGCGGTCGGCGCCGCGGTAGACGTACAGCCTCGGCGGGGCCTCCAGGCCCAGCGCCAGGGCCTCGCCCGCGGACCGCACCCGCACCGTCGCCCCGCCGCCGCCCAGCGGGCGCGTCGTGACCTCGGCCACCCGCTCGCCGAACCACGGCGCCGCCACCCGGCCGACCTGCGGCCGCGCCCCGTGGGCGACGCTCCAGGTCGCCAGCGCGACGTCCATGAGCCCCGCCGCGGCGTGCGCCCGGGAGCGCGCCAGCGGGTCGAGCACCCCGTCGCCCAGGCTCAGCGTGGGGGAGCCCTCGTCGTCGAGCACCGCCAGCACCCGGTCGCCGTCGCGGCGCGCGTCGTCGAGGCGCTTGAGCAGCAGCACCACCGCCGCGTCGCCGGGGCTCGCGTCGAGCCGCAGCTCCGCCAGCGCCGCGCGGTGCACGGGCTCGTCCGAGAGGTCGACCGCGCCCACGATCGCCGCGTCGAGCTCGCCCTCGCGCAGCGCGCGCGCCGCGAGCTGTAGCGCCACCACGCCGGAGGCCTCCTCCGACGACACGGTGAAGCTCGGGCCCGCCACGTCGAGCTGGCTGTTGATGCGATTGGCGGGGATGTTGGGCATCGTGCCCACCACGCCGGCGGCCTCGAGCCTCGGCAGCACGGCGTCGCGCGCCGCCGCGAGCCACCCCTCCGCGGGCTTCGCGCCGGTGCTCCGCGTCCACGCCTCGGACCACTCCGCCAGCCGCCAGCGGGCGCCGTAGCGGGCCACCTCGGGGTCGCACCCGATGCCCACGTACACGCCGGTGCGCTCGCGCGGCAACGCCACACCCGCGGCCGCCTCGCGGGCGCACTCCAGCACCATGAGCTGCTGCGGGAGGGTCTGCTCCAGGTCGCGCGGCGGGAAGCGCAGCCCGTCGAGCGCGACGGCCACCTCCGAGCGCCGCGGCGACCACGCCTCCGCGCCGAAGACCGCGCGCGCCGCCGCCCCGGCGCCGGTGGTGTCGCCGAGCATCGCGCCGGTCGCGACGACCGCGACGGCCACGCGGGAGCGCGTCCCCACGACGGAGCGCGCGGCGAGGCCCGGGTCGTCCTGGCTCACGAGGAGGTGGGCGTTGTTGCCCCCGAAGCCGAAGGCGCTCACCGCCGCCACGCGCGGCCGGTCGGAGGGCCAGCGCTCGCCCGCCGTGAGCAGCCGGAAGGGCGAGCCCGAGAGCACGTCGAGGGGGGCGTCGCCGTGCAGCGACGGCGGCCTGCGCTCGTCGTCCATCGCGGCGATCACCTTCATCACGCCAGCCGCCCCGGCGGCCGTGATGAGGTGCCCGAGGTTGGACTTGAGCGACCCGATGGGCACGTCGTGCAGGCCCTCGTAGAGGGCCGCGGTGGAGCGCACCTCGGTGGCGTCGCCGACGGGGGTCCCGGTGGCGTGGCACTCCAGGAGCGAGACGTCCGCGGGCGCGAGGCCCGACATGGCGTAGGCGAGGTTCATCGCGCGGCGCTGGCCCTCCTCGGCGGGGGCGAGCAAGCCCCGGCCGCGCCCGTCGTTGGAGAGACCGACCCCGCGGATGACCCCGAGGATGCGGTCGCCCGCGGCGCGCGCGTCGCCGAGGCGCTTGAGCGCGAGGAGCGCCGCGCCCTCGGCGGGGACGAGCCCGTCGGCGTCGCGGTGGAAGGGGCGGCTCTGGCCCGTGCGGCTCATCGCCGACAGGGCGCAGAAGCCCACGTGCAGGAACAAGCTGTCCGCCGCGTTGACGGCGCCCGCGAGCATCACGTCGGCGGTGCGGTCGTGCAGGCGGTCGCAGGCCAGCTTGATGGCGTAGAGCGACGAGGCGCACGCGGCGTCGAGCGCGTGGGCGCCCGCGCCGAGGCCCAGCGCGGCGGCCGCGAGGTGGGCCGGGAGGCCCGACATGAAGCGGTTGTGGGCGGAGGGGCGCTCGACCCCGGCGGACTGCGCCGCGCGGCCGCCCACGGAGGCGTGGAAGGACGGGTCCTGGGCGTCGAGCCAGACGCTCTCGGCGTAGCGGGACATCGCCGCGGTGGGGAAGGAGAGGTTGCCGAGGATGATCCCCGCGCGGTCGGAGGCGCGCTCGTGGCCGACCGGGCGCAGGGCCTCGCGGGCGGCGTGGAGCACCCAGCGGAAGACCGGGTCGAGGGCCCGCACCGTCGCCTCGGGGAGCAGGAAGCCCGACGGGTCGAAGAGCGCGTCGAAGCCCTCGACGTAGCCCCCGGCGTCGGACCACGTGCGGTCGGCGGCGTGGGAGGCCGTGCCCATCGCGTGCTCCGGGCCGAGCCGCCAGCGCCCCGCGGGCGCGGGCCCGACGGCGCTGCGGCCCGCCTGGACGAGCTCGCGCAGCGCGGACGGCGAGAGCGCGCCGGGCAGCACGCAGCCCTGCCCGACGATCGCGATGGGCTCGAAGCTCACGAGGGGACGCCCGCGGGTGCGCCCTCGCGGACGACGGCCTCGCCCGGACGGAGGATGGTCTCGACCCCGCGGAAGGCCGCCAGGGGACGGCCCGCGGCGTCCTCGAGCAGCACGTCGCACACGGCGCGCGACTCGTGCACCTCGCGGCCGCGCACCACGCAGCGGATCACCCCCTCGGGCAGCGCCTCGGCGTAGCTCTCGAAGGCACCGACCGCCATCGGCAGCGAGGCCCCGCCGAGCACCTCGCGCGACCACAGCAGCGCGAACTGCAGCGCCCCGTCGAGGGCCGCCGGGTCGACGCGCCAGGCCTCCGGGCGCCACCCCCGCTCGTGGGTGCCGGTGAGGGTCCCGATGATCCCCTCCTTCGACACCCCGTCGATCGACTGGATCACCTGGAAGCTCGGCCCGTGGAAGAGCAGGTGGCCGTCGTACACGGCCTCGCGGGTCCACGCTCCGATGCGGGGGTCGGCCGCGCGCTCGGGCGGCCGCCGCTCGCCCGCGCGGGTCTCCACCGTGGCCGTGAAGTGCAGCAGGTTGTCCTTGCCGCGCAGCTCGACGCTCAGGTCGTCGGGGCCGGCGCCCGGCCGCGCGACGGCGTGGAGCGCGAAGCGGTGCCCGCCGTTCTCGAAGTGGTCGAGCTTGATGCCGCGCAGCACCTTGAGGTCGCGCAGCGCCACCGGCCCGGCGCCCGGGCGGAACACCCTCGCCGCCCTCGCCATCCACTCGATGGCCAGGGCCACCGGCACCACGGGCTTGCCCGCCACGCGGTGGTCGCTGAGGTAGGGGTGCGAGCCCTGGTCGACCGAGAGCTCGACGCTCATCGGCCCCGCGGCGACCCGGGCGCCGAGCGGCCCTTCGCCCATCGCGCCGCCGACGACGGTCTCGACCACGTCGGGCCCCGCCGCGATCTCGTCGACGAAGCGCCGCGCGCCCTCCGCGAGGGGGATGAGCGCCACGCCCATCTGGTCGAAGCGCGCCTTGAGCGCGGGCGTGACCATCCCGCCCTCCCACGGGCCCCAGCCGATGGCCTTCGCCACGAAGCCCGGGGCGCGCCTGCGCCGCTCGGCCGCGGCGACCTTGTTGAGCACCTCGTTGGCCATCGCGTAGTCGCACTGCCCCGTGTTGCCCGTGCGCGCGGCCACCGAGGAGAACAGCACCATCCAGCGCAGCGGGTCGCCCGCCGTCGCCGCGAGCAGCGCCCGCAGCCCCGCCACCTTGGTGTCGAACACCCGGTCGAACTGCTCCGGGGTCTTCTCCGCGATGAGCTTGTCGGCGAGCACCCCGGCGCCGTGCACCACGCCGGTGATGGGCCCCCATGCCGCGCGCACCTCGTCGAGGGCCGCGCCCAGCTTCGCCGTGTCCGCGACGTCCACCGCCACGTAGCGCACCTCCGAGCCCGCCGCGCGGATGGCGTCGAGCGTCGCGCGCACCTCCCGGTTGGCGAGCACCTTCGCCACCTGGGCGCCGACCTCCGCGGGCGAGGCCGCGCGGCCCTCCCGCTTCGCGTCGTCGAGCAGCGCCCGCTTGAGCCCGGCGTCGTCGCGGAGGCCCACGCACGCCGCGGGCTCGTCCTCCAGGCGCGAGCGCCCGAGCAGCACGACCCGCACCCGCGCCCGCTGCGCCAGCGCCACGATCGACGCCGCGGTCACCCCGCGGCCGCCGCCCGACACCACCACCACGGCGTCGGGGGCGAGCGCCAGCGTCGCGGGGCTCACCTCCCGGGCGACGCTCCGCAGCGTGGTGCGGACACCGTCGGCGTGCAGGCCCACCTCGCGGGTCGCCCCGCCGGTGAAGAGCTCGGCGACGATGGCCGCGGCGAGCGCCTCGGCGTCCCGACCGTCGCGCGCGAGGTCGATGGCCTTCACGCTCGCCGCCGGCCACTCGACCGCCGCGGTGCGCGCGAGGGCCGAGACCCCCGCGGTCCACGCGCGGGTGGCGTCGCCCCCGGAGAGGCCGAAGTCCCCGCCGGTGTCCTGCACCGTGACGAAGAGCCCGCCCTGCGCGGCGAAGCGGGCGGCGACCGCGCGGGCGGCGCCGAAGGCCTCCCGATTGACCGCCACCGCGTCATCGACGCTGGCGACCGCGCGCAGCCCCCCCAGGAAGATCACCGCGTCGGCGTCCGCCGGGACGGTCGCCACCACCGCCGCGGGGACACCCCGGGCGTTGAGCGTGCGCGCGACCGCCGCGGCGACGCCCGCGCCGTCGTCGGTCACGGCCACCCGCGTGGCCGCGAAGAGACCGGGCATCACGAGGCCCGCCGCGGGCGCGGGCTCCTCGGCGATGACGAAGCGCTCGATGGCCGAGGCCCTCGGCGCGGCGGCGGCGGCGCTGCCCGGCGCGGCGGCGGCGGGCGCGGCGGCGTTGCGACCGCGCATGTAGTCGACGATCTGTCCGAGGGTGCGCAGGGCGGCCATCTCGGTGGCGTTCACCTCGGGCAGCCCCGGGGCGCGCTCGCGCATCGCCGAGAGGATCTCCACGCGCTTGATGGAGTCGATGCCCAGGTCGGCCTCGAGCTCCATGGTGAGCGCGAGCATCTCCGAGGGGTAGCCGGTCTTCTCCGCGACGATGGTGAGCATCAGCGCCTCGAGGTCGACCGCGGGCACCGCCTTCGCCGGGGCGGGCGCGGCCTTCGCCGGAGCGGGCGCGGCCTTCGCCGGGGCGGGCTGACGCGCCTGCATGTAGTCGACGATCTGCCCGAGGGTGCGCAGGGCGGCCATCTCGGTGGCGTTGACCTCGGGCAGGCCCGGGGCGCGCTCACGCATCGCCGAGAGGATCTCGACGCGCTTGATGGAGTCGATGCCCAGGTCGGCTTCGAGCTCCATCGTGAGCGCGAGCATCTCCGAGGGGTAGCCGGTCTTCTCCGCGACGATGGTGAGCATCAGGGCCTGGAGGTCGACCGCGGGCGCTGCGGTCGCGCCTCCAGTGACGGCCTCGACCGAGGGGGCGGGCGCCGCCTGGGCGGGCAGCCGCGCCTGCATGTAGTCGACGATCTGTCCGAGGGTGCGCAGGGCGGCCATCTCGGTGGCGTTGACCTCGGGCAGCCCCGGGGCGCGCTCACGCATCGCCGAGAGGATCTCGACGCGCTTGATGGAGTCGATGCCCAGGTCGGCTTCGAGCTCCATGGTGAGCGCCAGCATCTCCGAGGGGTAGCCGGTCTTCTCCGCGACGATGGTGAGCATCAGCGACTGGAGGTCGACCGCGGGCGCCGCCGCCGCGCGTGCCGGAGGGGCTGCGACCGGAGCCGCCGTCACCACCGGAGCCGCCGTCACCACCGGAGCCGCTGGAGCCACGTGCGCGACCGGAGCCGCCGTCACCGCCGGGGCCGGGTGCACCACCGGCGCCGCGGCCGGGAGCTGCACCACGGGCGCCGAGGGCGCCACGTACGCGGCGGGCTGCGCGAAGGACATCGGCTGGCCGGTGAGCATCGCGCTCAGGCCCGAGAAGGAGTTCTCCACGGTGCGCAGGAAGGACGAGTGCGTGTCGGCCATCGTCTTCAGGTAGGCCGCGTGGGCCTCGGAGGTCTGGCGCTGCGACTCCTGGTAGGCCTGCACCCAGGCGAGGCCCTCGGCCCCGCTCGCGGCGGGCGCGTACGCGGGCGACGACGGCGCGGCGCCCGGCGCGGGGGCGCGCTCCACGACGACCTCGCGGACGACCTCCTTGATGACCTCCTGCACGACCACCTCCTTCACCCGCGGGGGGTTCGGGGGCGGGAGCGCGGCGGATCCACCCTTCGGGGGATACGGCTTGCCGTAGTTGGAGCCGTTGAGCGAGATGGTCATCGCGGGCTTCTTCTTCGGCGCTGGGGTGGGCGCGTAGTCCGCCCAGAGCGCCGTGAAGTCCATGGCGACGCCCGCCACGGCGAGGCGCCCGATGCCCTCCTGGAGGGCGGTCACGCCGTGCTTGCCCTTGCGGTCGAGCGGCACCGCGACGTGGGGGCGGTCGACGAGGATGCGGTCGACGAGGTCGGTGAGCACCGCGCCGGGGCCGACCTCGATGAAGGTCCGCGCGCCGCGCGCCCACATGGCCTCGACCTGCTCGACGAAGCGCACGGGCTTCGCGATCTGCCCCGCGAGGCGGTCGCGCATCGCCGCCGCGTCCGCGGGGTACGGCGCGGCCTCGGCGTTGGACCACACCACCGCGCCCGGCGCCCCGAAGGGCACCCCCGCGAGGAAGTCCCCGAACTTCGCCCCCGACGGCGCCACCAGGGCGCTGTGGAAGGCCGTCGAGACCGGCAGTCGCTTCGCCGGCATGCCCTTCGCGGACAGCAGCGCCTCGACCCGCGCGATGTCCTCCGTCGCGCCGGAGAGCACCACCTGCTTCGGGTGGTTGTGGTTGGCCACCACCACCGCGTCGCCGAAGTCCGCGAGCGCCGCCCGCACGTCGGCGATCGGGCGCCCGACGGCGGTCATCGCGCCCGGCGTCGCCGAGGCGTCGCGCATCAGCTCGCCGCGCTTGCGCGCCACCGCCACCAGCGAGGGCTCGTCGATGACCCCGGCCGCGCAGAGGGCCGTGACCTCGCCGAAGCTGTGCCCGCCCACGTCCTGGGCCTTCACCCCGAGCGAGCGCAGCACCCGCAGCAGCGCGAGGCTCGCCACGCCGATGGCGGGCTGGGCCCACTCCGTCGCCGTGAGCTGCTTCGTCTGCGCCGCGCGCTCGTCGTCGCTGAACACCGGCCGCGGGAACACCACGTCCGCCACGGACTCCGCCCCGAAGCGCGCGCCCGCGGCGTCGTCCCAGGCCGAGCGCGCCGCGTCGAGGCTCATGGCGACGTCCGCCCCCATGCCCACGTACTGGCTCCCCTGCCCCGGGAACACGAAGGCCACGCCGCCGCACTCCGCCCCGGCGGCGTAGTACACGCCGGTGGGCGTCGAGAGCGCCGCGTCGGGCTTCGCCGCGAGGTGCGCCGCAGCCTGCTTCAGCTTCGCCGCGAGGTCGGCCGCGTCGTTCGCCACCACCGCCAGGCGCGCCGGGTCGACCGCGCGGAAGCCCTCCTGCGAGGCCCGCGCGAGGGCCGTGAGCCCGGCCTCCGCCGCGCGCTTCGCGGCCTCGTCGCACTTCGCCGCGAGCCCGGCGGGCGTCGCGTCGGAGAGCAGCACCAGCTCGGTGGGCGCGGTGCGCATCCGCCACGCGCGGGGCGCCGGGCCGACGTACTCCTCCAGCGCGACGTGGAAGTTGCTGCCGCCGAAGCCGAAGCTCGACACCGACGCGCGCCGCGGGTGCGACGCGTCCCGCACCCACGGCCGGGCCTGGGTGTTGAGGTAGAACGGGCTCTTGTCGATCTCGAGCGCGGGGTTGGGCCGGTCGACCTTGATGGTGGGCGGCAGCACCTTGTGGTGCAGCGCCATGACGGCCTTGAAGAGGCCCGCCGCGCCCGCCGCGGACTTGGTGTGGCCGATCTGGGACTTCACCGAGCCGAGCGCGCACCACTGCCGGTCGGCGCGGCCGCTCTCTCCGAATGCGATCTGTAGCCCCGCGAACTCCGCCGCGTCGCCCGCCTTGGTGGCGGTGCCGTGGGCCTCGACGAGCTCCACGGTGTCGGCGCCGTAGCCGGCGCTCTCGTAGGTGCGACGGAGGGCCCTCGCCTGCCCCTCCGGGAGCGGCGCGTACACGCTCTTGCTGCGCCCGTCGGAGGCCGAGCCGAGGCCGCGGATGACGGCGTAGACCCGGTCGCCCGCACGCTCGGCGTCGTCGAGGCGCTTCAACGCCAGCATGGACATGCCCTCGCCCAGCAGCGTGCCGTCGGCCGCGTCGGAGAAGGGGCGGCAGTCGCCCGACTTCGACAGCGCCGGGGTCTTGCTGAAGCACATGTACATGAAGATGTCGTTCATGGTGTCGACGCCGCCCGCGATGACCAGGTCGGACTGGCCGATCGCGAGCTCGTTGATGGCCATGGAGAGCGCCGAGAGGGTGCTTGCGCAGGCCGCGTCGGTGACGCAGTTGGTGCCGCGCAGGTCGAAGCGGTTGGCGATGCGGCCCGCCACGACGTTGCCGAGGAGGCCCGGGAAGGACGACTCCTGCCACGGCACGAAGCCCCCGGCGATGCGCTCGCAGATGACCACGGCTTCCTCCTCGGGGATGCCGGAGTCGCGCAGGGCCTTGAGCCAGATGGGCCGCTGGAGGCGGCTGACCATGGTGCCGAGGAGTTCCTGCCCGGAGGTGACGCCGAGGATGACGCTGGCGCGCTCGCGGTCCATCTTGGCGAACTGGCCCTGCGTGGCGTCGTCGAGCACGCGCTGCGCGACGATGAGCGCCAGGAGCTGCGCCGTGTCGGTGGCGGGCACGATGGACGGGGGGATGCCGAACTCCATCGGGTCGAAGGCCACGTCGGGCAGGAAGGCCCCGCGCTTGGAGTAGGTCTTGTCGGGCGCCGAGGGATCGGGGTCGTAGTAGTCGTCGATGAGCCAGTGCGTCGCGGGCACGTCGGTGATGAGGTCGCGCCCCAGGAGGATGTCGCGCCAGAAGCCCTGCGCGTCGGTCGAACCCGGGAACAGGGCGCTCACGCCCACGATGGCAATGGGAACCTGCGTCATCTCAAGACCTCGTCACGTTGGTGGGTACGAAACCAGAAGGCGAGTCCGAAGGGCCTCTGGGGCCCCGTCAGGCCAGGAGCCTGGGACGGAAATCAAAGGCGCCTGGAGGGAGCGCGACGCCGTAGGTGCGGAGCTGCTGCGCGCGGGTGATCACCGCGGCGCCCTCCAGGAGGTTGAGCCCGATCTGCACCACGGTGCGGTTGGGGGGATCGGCCAGGAACGACCCGCGCGCCCAGGCGTTGAAGGCCCCCATCGCGGGCCCGCACCAGATCTGGTAGTCGGCGCGGCGGGTGGGCTCGCCGTCGATGGCCCACTTGCTCGCCTTGCCCAGGTACCAGCGGAACACCAGCGCCATCTGCCGTCGCGGGTCGGCCTCGCAGCGGGCGATCTCGCCCGGGTCGCGCTTCTGCCAGAAGGTCTTGGTGTCGGCCCAGATCTCCTCGAAGGTGGCGTGCAGCACGTCGTTCTCCAGCCGCGCCCGCGCCTCCGGGGGGATGGCCGCGAGCGAGGGGTACGTCACGTACGCGTCGTAGAGCTTCGCCGCGCGCACGCCGAACATGGTCCCGCGCTTGAGCACCTGGACCTTCACGCCCAGCTCGAACATGTCCGCCGCGGGCGCCATGATCACGTCCGCGAGGTCGGCCTGCGCCAGCATCGCCCGGCCCCCCTCGGAGAGCCCCGACTCCACCGCGGCCTGGTTGACCGATCCCGTCAGCACGTAGGCCGCGCCCAGCGCGAAGGCCGCCGCGACCGCGCCCGGCGTGCCGAGGCCCCCCGCCGCGCCCACGCGCATGGGCCGCGCGTACCCGTGCTTCGCGGCGAGCTCGTCGCGCAGCGACAGGATCGTCGGCAGCAGCGCCGTCAGCGCCTGGTTGTCGGTGTGCCCGCCGGAGTCGGCCTCGATGGTGATGTCCTCGGCCACCGGCACCCGCTGCGCGAGCTCGGCCTCGGCCGCCGTGAGCAGGCCCTTCTCGACCAGCGCGCGGAGCATCTCCGCGGGCGCCGGGGCCATGAAGCGCCGCGCCACCTCGGCCCGCGACACCTTCGCGAACACGTGGTGCCTGCGCGCGACGCGCCCCGCGGCGTCGACGGTGAGCCCGCTCGCGGCGTAGCGCACCACCGCGGGGGTGAGCGCCATGAAGGCCGAGGCCGACACCCGCGCGACGCCGCGGCGGATGAGCAGGTCGGCCACGCGGTCTTCGAGCGCGGACTCGTTGGGCGAGTGGATGAGGTTGACGCCCCAGGGGAGCGCGTCGCCGAGGGCGGCGTGGAGCTCGTCGAGGGCCCGCTCGACGCGCTCGAAGCCGAGGCCCGCGGCGCCGAAGAAGCCCAGCATCCCGGCGCGGGCGGCGGCGATGACCATGCGCGTGGTGGCGATGCCGTTGGCCATCTCGCCCACCACGTAGGGGAAGCGCACCCGGTGCACCTCGCAGAACGACCGGTCGCCCAGCCACTCGGGGTAGAGCGCCGGGAGCGTGGCGAGGAGCGGCAGGGCGCCGGCCGCCGGGCGCGACGCGGGCACCATCTCGCCGCCAAGGGCGACCCCCACGCGACCCGCCGCGCCGTCGCGGACGACGTGCAGGGGATGGCGCACGGAGGCGATGGCGCCCAGGAGGTCTCCCGCGCCGAAGGCAGGCGCAGCGGAGCCGGGGACCCAGAGAGCGACGGGCGTGAGATCGACGGTTGGGGTGGCCACTGGACGGCGCGCTTCCTACACCGGATCGACCGCTCCCTGGGGAGCCAAAGCGCGAAATCCCGACCGCACTCCCATGGTTTTCCATCCTCGGTCGGAATGGTGCAGCGCGTCACTGCCACGAGGGTCGTCGGACGGTCTGCGCCACCCATCGGGACCTCCGGCAGCGGAAGGGGGGCGCGACCTCGACGCCCCGACCGCGACCTCGACACCTCACCAAACTGGCTGGAAAATAGTCATTCTTGGCTTTTCGACGCGGGACGGGCGCGCGGCGGGGTGGTGTAGTGGGCGGGTGAGCGACGTTCCGGTACGGCGCGAGGTGATCGAGGTGCCCGGCGGGGTGATGACCGTCACGGTGTTCCACTTCCGCGGCCGCGCGGCGGCGGGCGCGACCTCCGAGCGACGCCCCTCGGAGACCCGACGGCCCTTGTGGCGCCGCCTGCTGGGGCTGCTGCTCGACCCCTGAGCGGTCGGTCGGGGTTGTGGCAGTCTGCGCGCCGATGCCCCTCGATCAGCTCGGTCTCATCGGCAACTGCCAGTGCTCGGCGCTGGTCGACTCGCGCGGCTCGGTGGTCTGGTCGTGCCTGCCGCGCTTCGACGCCGAGCCGGTGTTCTCCGCGCTGCTCGACGCCGCGGAGGGGGGGCACTTCACCGTCGCGCCCGAGGACGGCTCCGTCGGCGTGCAGCGCTACCTCGAGAACACCAACGTGCTCGAGACGCGCTTCACCTCCGCGGCGGGATCGTTTCGCGTGCTCGACTTCTGCCCCCGCTTCACCCTCTTCGACCGCAGCTTCCGCCCGGCCAAGATCGTGCGCATCGTCGAGCCCCTCTCGGGCACGCCGCGGGTGGTGATCCACTGCGAGCCACGGCTCGGGTGGTCGAAGGGCGTGCCGCGGCGCGAGCAGGGCTCCAACCACGTGTCGTACCGGGGCTACGCCAGCGAGGTGCGGCTCACCACCGACGTGCCCCTCTCCTACCTGGGCTCGCGGGCCTTCGCGCTCACCGAGCGCCGGCACCTCGTGCTCGCCTGGGGTGAGCCCATCGAGGAGGCCCTCGCGCCGCTCTGCGAGCGCTTCCTCCGCGAGACCGTGCAGTACTGGCAGCGCTGGGTGAAGCACTGCGTCGTGCCGCCCATGTACCAGGAGCAGGTGATCCGCTCGGCGCTCGCGCTCAAGCTCCACTGCTTCGAGGACACCGGCGCCATCGTCGCGGCCCTCACCACGTCCATCCCGGAGTCCCCCGGCAGCGGCCGCAACTGGGACTACCGCTACTGCTGGCTGCGCGACTCCTACTACGCCCTCGGCGCCTTCGGGCTGCTCGGGCACTTCGAGGAGCGCGAGAAGTTCCTGCAGTTCCTGCTCAACGTGGCGAGCGCGTCGCCGGACCTCGACCTCGCGCCGCTCTACCGCATCGACGGCGGCGTCGACCTCGAGGAGGCCGTGCTCACCACCTGGCCGGGCTACGAGTCCAACGGCCCGGTGCGCGTCGGCAACGCGGCCGCGCAGCACCTCCAGCACGACGTGTTCGGCGAGATGGTGCTCGCCCTCGCGCCGCTCTTCCTCGACAAGCGCTTCAGCGACCAGCAGACCCCCGCCACCCTCGAGCTCGTCGAGCGCCTCGCCCGCAAGGCCGCCGCGGTCGCGGGCGAGCCCGACGCGGGCATCTGGGAGTACCGCTCGGAGTGGCGCCCGCAGACCTTCTCGTCCCTCATGTGCTGGGCCGCGGTCGACCGCATGGCGATGATCGCCGCCCTCCACAAGCCCGCCGCGGAGGCGGAGTTTCGCGCCCACGCGACGCGCATCCGCGACGAGATCCTCTCCCGCGCCGTGCACGCCACCCGCGGCAGCCTGGTGGAGAGCTACGGCGGGACGGAGGTCGACGCCGCGCTCCTCCAGGCCATCACCCTCCGGCTGCTGACGGCCGACGACCCGCGCACCCACGCCACCATCGACGCCGTGCGCGCCGACCTCGACCACGGCGGCTGGCTGCGCCGCTACCGCTCCGACGAGTTCGGCCGCGCCGACGTCGCCTTCGTCATCTGCACCTTCTGGCTCATCGAGGCGCTGGCCAAGGTCGGGCGCCACGGCGAGGCCCGCGCCATGATGGCCCAGCTCGCCCAGGTGAAGAGCCCGCTCGGGCTGCTGGCCGAAGACCTCGACCCCGCCACCGGCGCCATGTGGGGCAACTTCCCCCAGGCGTACTCGCACGTCGGGGTCATCCACGCGGCCTTCGCGGCCTCGCCGCCCTGGTGGGAGGTGCTCTGACCGATGGAACTCGCATGCGGCCCTGCGGCGCCCGCTCCCCTGCGTGGGACAACATTCCTCACGACGAGCTGGCGCCAGATCGGGTGCCGCGGCGGGCAGTCGAAATGTTGTCTCCCCCTCCCGACGCGCGCCATGGTGCTCGCAATGACCCCCGCCCCCCACCTTCCCGCGAGCGCTCCTCCCCGCGGCCGCCGGGGTGGTGACCGCCTCGTGGCCTCCGCCGACGCCCCCGCCGTGATCGCGGCCGACGCGCCCGACGGGTCCGCGGGCGGCGGCGCGACGCGGCCGCTCGACAAGCTGCGCATCCTGGTGGTCGACGACGAGGTCGACGCCCGGGAGCTCTTCGCCATGGTGCTGCGCAGCACCGGCGCGCTGGTGACCGTGGCGGGCAGCGTCGACGAGGCGCTCGCGGCCTTCGTCGATCAGCGCCCCGACATCCTGGTGTCGGACATCGGGATGCCCGGGCAGGACGGGTACAGCCTCATCCGGCGCGTGCGGATGCTCAGCGCCGAGGCGGGGGGCACCGTCCCCGCGGTGGCCCTCACGGCCTTCACCGGCCCGGAGCACCGGGCGCGCGCCCTCGACGCGGGCTTCACCATGCACGTCCCCAAGCCCGTCGACCCCGACCGGCTCATCGCGGTGGCCACGCAGCTGTCCGCGCTCCTGCGCGCCCGCTGATCGACGGTCACGCGGCGCCCCCGGGGCGCGTTGGGAACCGACGAGGCGTCGACGGTGTCAGAGTGCACCGCGAGTCCCGAGGGCTCGCGCCCTCCCGTTGCCCTGACGCCTCGAGCCGGAGCCTCGCCGCGACCCCCATGAACTGGAGAGACACCGTCCGCGCCGCCTCCGCGCCCCGCAACGCCCGCGAGCACCGCGCGGCCTGGCTCGCCATCTACGACGCCTGCGGCGCCAGCGTGCGACTGCTGGCCCGCATGATGATCGGCCCGCGCCGCGGCTACGACGTGCACGACATCGAGCAGGAGGTCTTCCTCAAGGCGAGCCAGGCCATCGGCACCCTGAGCCTGGAGGACGGCCGCGAGCTCGCCTGCCTGCGCTCGTGGCTGCACCGCATCACCCGCAACCACGTCATCGACCGGCTGCGGGCCAGCCGGGCGCGACAGCAGGTCGACGCGCCCCGCGGCGCGGCCTCGCTCGACGACATCGAGGTGTCGAGCGACCACGAGTCCATCCAGGTCGAGGCCGTGCAGCGCACGCTCTCCGACCCCGAGGCGATGATCTACCTCCGGCAGCTCCTCGACGCGCTGCCCGACGAAGACCGGCTGCTGTTGTTCCATAGCTGCATCGACAAGCTGGAGTTCGACGAGCTGGCGGAGCTCATCCAGGCCGAGTGCGGCACGCACTGCACCGGCCCCGGGCTGCGCAAGCGCCTCCAGCGGCTGCTCCCCTCCCTGGTCGCCTTCGCGGAGATCGGCCGCGCGGCGATCCGGAGATCCCCCACGGAGGGCCGTGGGCATGAGGTCGACTATGAATCATCGTGACCACGACCGCCGCGCCGAGGTCGCCGCCCAGCTCCTCGCGGCCCTCTACCCCGACGCCCCCCGCCCCGGGCAGCGCGCCGCCGTGCTCGACGCCCTCGCCGCGGCGCACCCCTGCAGCGACCGCCCCGCCGCCCCGCCGCCCGCGCAGGTGGCGGCCAGCGCCCTCGCCGCGGCCTACGAGGCAGGCACCTCGGAGCCCCAGCGCGCCGCCGTGCTCGACGCCCTCGCCGCCGCCCGCCCGCGCCGCGGCCCGGTAACCCGCTCGCACGACGCGCTCCTCGCGCTCGCCTCCACCGTCGCCGCCGCGCTCGTCCTGTACGGGGTGATCCTGGGCGTGCGGCACGAGTCCGCGCAGGCGCCCGTCGACGGCCCCGCGGGGCTCACCGCCGAGGCGCAGCGGCTCATCTCCGCGGGCGCGCGACGCCCCGAGGGCCCGCGCTCGCACCCCGCCCCGAGCGCCCCGAGGGCCCCGCGGCCCGGCGCCACGGCGCCCGCGGCGGCGACCCCCGCGGGGCCGCCGACGGTCCACCCGGCCATCGCGGCGATCCAGCGCGGGTGCGACCAGGGCAGCGCCGTGAGCTGCCGCCGGCTCGGCACCCTCTACCAGCGCGGCCGCGGCGTGGCGGCCAACCGCGCGCGGGCCTTCGAGCTGTACGACCGGGCCTGCCGGGCGGGCGACGCGCGGGGCTGCGCGCTGCGCGACGCGGCCGACCGCAGCCTCAACGACGTCGACCGCGACGACCGCGCCGACGCCGAGTACTTCAGCACCCTGGGGCTGTAGCGCCGCGGCGTCATAGGATGCGGCCATGAGCTGCGCCCACGCCTACCTGCCCCACGACGGCGGCGAAGGACTCTTCACCGTCGGCGCCGCGGAGGTCACCTTCGGCCGCGGCGCGCTGCGCGAGGTGGGCGAGCTCGTGCGCGCCCTCGGCGCCCGGCGCGTCGCCCTCTTCACCGACCGCGTCGTCGCGGGCCTCGAGGCCGTCGACCGCGCCCGCCGCTCGCTCGCCGCCGCGGGCGTCGACGCGGAGGTCTTCGCCGACGCGCGGGTCGAGCCCACGGACGCGTCCTTCCTCGACGCCGCGCGCTTCGCCCGCGAGGGGCGCTTCGAGGCCTACGTCTCCGTCGGCGGCGGTTCGGTCATCGACACCTGCAAGGCCGCCGCCCTGTACGCCGCGTGGCCCGCGGACTTCCTCGCCTACGTCAACGCGCCCGTCGGCGAGGGGCGCCCGGTGCCGGGCCCGCTGCCGCCCCACGTCGCGTGCCCCACCACCAGCGGCACTGGGAGCGAGCTCACGGGCATCGCCGTCTGCGACGTGCTCGCGCTCAAGGCCAAGACGGGCATCGCCTCGCGCTGGCTGCGCCCCGCCCGCGCCGTGGTCGACCCCGACGCCACCGCCACGCTGCCCGCCGCCGTCGTCGCCGCCAGCGGCTTCGACGTGCTCTGCCACGCCGTCGAGTCGTACACGGCGCGGCCCTACACCGCGCGCCCCCGCACGCCGTCGCCCGCCCTGCGCCCCATGAGCCAGGGGGCCAACCCCTGGAGCGACCTCGGCAGCGCCGAGGCCCTGCGCCTCGGTGGGCGCTTCCTCGCGCGGGCGGTGGCCGACGCGGGCGACGCCGAGGCCCGCGAGCAGATGATGTGGGCCGCCACGCTCGCGGGCGTGGCCTTCGGCAACGCGGGGGTGCACCTGCCGCACGCGATGGCCTACGCGGTCGCCGGGCTGGTGCGAGATTTCCACATGGAGGGGTATCCCGCCCACGAGCCGATGGTGCCGCACGGGGTCTCGGTGGTGGCGGGGGCGCCGGCGGCCTTTCGCTACACCGCGCCCGCCGCGCCGGAGCGTCACCTCGCGGCCGCGGGGATGCTCGGCGCCGACCTCCGCGGCGCGACGCCCGGCGACGCGGGCGAGGTGCTCTCCGCCGCGCTCACGGCGCTCATGCGGGCGGCGCGGGTGCCGGTCGACCTGCGCGCCCTCGGCTACGCCGAGCCCGACGTGGAGGCGCTCGTGGGCGGCACCATCGTGCAGGCGCGGCTGCTCGACAACGCCCCGCGGCGGGCCACGCGCGACGAGCTGGCGGGGGTGTTCCGCGACGCGCTCGACGCCCGGGGGCCGCGGTGAGGGCGGAGGCGCTGCCCACCCGGGACGGGTACGCGCGCTTCCAGCGCATCCAGACGCGCTGGGCCGACAACGACGTCTACGGGCACGTCAACAACGTCGTCTACTACGCGTACTTCGACACGGTCATCAACCGGGTGCTCACCGGCGCGGGCCTCGACCCCGCCGCGGGCGCGGTGATCGGTCTGTGCGTCGAGTCGGGCTGTCGCTACGTCGCGCCCGCGAGCTACCCCGAGGAGCTCGACGCGGGGCTGCGCGTGGCGAAGCTCGGGCGGACGAGCGTGCGCTACGAGGTGGGGATCTTCCGCGCCGACGCCGACGCGCTCTGCGCCTTCGGGCACTTCGTGCACGTCTTCGTCGAGCGTGAGACGCGCCGGCCGGCGCCGCTGCCGGAGGGCCTCCGGGCGGCCCTCGCGGGGCTGCTGCGCGAGGGGTGAGCCTTGGGGGACCCGGGCGTGCGATCGCCGCGGCCTGTGATAGGGACCAAACCCCCGCAATGGACCGCAGCGAAGAAGAGCAGTGCCGCCCCCTGGACGACCGCCGCGCCGAGGCGGCCTCCGGGGACGTGGAGTTCTTCGAGATGTCCCTCGACCACCTGTGCGTGGCGGGCTTCGACGGGTACATGAAGCGCCTCAACCCGTCGTGGACGCGCACCCTCGGGTGGACGGCGGAGGAGCTCATGGCGAGGCCCTCGATCGAGTTCGTGCACCCCGACGACCGCGCCATGACCCTCGCGGCCCGCTCGCGGCTGACCGGGGGCGAGGCCGTGCGGACGCTCACCAACCGGTACCTCTGCCGCGACGGGAGCTACCGGTGGTTCGAGTGGCGCTCCGTGGCGCACGTCGACCAGGGCCTCGTCTACGCGATCGCGCGCGACCTCACCGCCGAGCGGGAGGCCCGCGCCGTACAGGAGCAGCTCCAGCGGCAGCTCATCCTGGCCGGCCGGATGGCCTCCGTGGGCACGCTCGCGGCCGGGGTGGCGCACGAGATCAACAACCCCCTCGCCTTTGTGATGGGCAACCTCGACATGCTGGCCGAGGAGCTGCGCCGGATGGCCGCCGGCACCTTCGCCGCCCAGATGGCCGAGTGCGCGGAGATGGCGAGCGACGCGCGGAGGGGCGCCGAGCGCATCCAGAAGATCGTGCGCGGGCTCAAGACCTTCTCCCGCGCGGAGGAGGAGCGGCGCACGATCGTCGACGTTCGGCAGGTGCTGGAGCTGTCCATCGACATGACCTTCAACGAGATCCGGCACCGGGCGCGGCTGGTGAAGGACTACGGCGCCACGCCCCTGATCGAGGCCGACGACGCCCGGCTCGGGCAGGTGTTCATCAACCTCCTGGTCAACGCCGCGCAGGCCCTGCCCGAGGGCGACGTCGAAGCGAACGAGATACGCGTGGTGACCTCCACCGACGCGCTCGGCCGGGCGGTCATCGAGGTGCGCGACACCGGCGGGGGCATCGCCGCGGACGTGATCGGGCGCATCTTCGACCCCTTCTTCACGACCAAGCCCGTCGGGGTCGGCACCGGCCTCGGGCTCTCCATCTGCCACACCATCATCACGAGCATGGGCGGCGAGATCACCGCGGCCAACCTGGCGGGCCGCGGCGCCGTGCTCCGGGTCTCGCTGCCGCCGGCCGCGGAGAGCGCCCACTGCCCGCCGGGCTCCGAGGTCCCGGGGCCGCCGGAGGC
Source organism: Myxococcales bacterium (assembly GCA_030652255.1). Classification (GTDB taxonomy): domain Bacteria; phylum Myxococcota_A; class Polyangia; order Polyangiales; genus SCUS01. The sequence goes on from JAUSAZ010000171.1 coordinate 85,004, forward strand.
CACGCGCCGCGCGAGGGTGCTGGTGGTCGACGACGAGCGCGCGGTGGGCGTGCTGCTGTCCCGCGTGCTCCGCGAGCACGATCTCACCTACGTGACCGGGGGGCGCGAGGCGCTCGACCTGCTGCTCTCGGGCCGGGACTTCGACGTCGTGCTCTCCGACCTGATGATGCCCGGCATGTCGGGCATGGACCTCTACGACGAGCTCGCGCGCCGGCGCCCCCGGGCGGCCGAGCGCATGGTGTTCATGTCCGGCGGCGCCTTCACCGCGGCCGCGATGGCCTTCCTCGAGCGCGTCCCCAACGAGCGCATCGACAAGCCCTTCGCCGCCGCCGCGGTGCGCGCGCTGGTGCAGCGCTTCGTGCAGTAGGGCCCCGCCCGGGGGGAATGCTTCGCTACACTCGCGGGATGTTCATGGTGACGCTCGTCCGCGCGCCCGCCTCGCTCGACGGCGCCGCGGCGTCCCTCGGCGCCCGGCAGGGCATCTCCGCCTACGAGGCCCGCACCCGGCTCGCCGGGGACTTCCCCCGCGTCGTCGCGGTGCTGGGCGAGCGCGCGCCCGCCGAGGCGCAGGCCGCGGGGCTGCGGGCCGACGGGCTCTCCGCGGCGGTGCTCGACGGCGCGGCGGTGGCGTCCGACCGGCAGCGCGACGTCGCCGCGTCGCTGGCCTTCGGCGCGGGCGCGGTGGTGGCCACGATGCGCGACGGTCGCACCCGCGAGGTGGCCTACGGGTCCGTGGGGCTGCTCATCCACGGCGTTCGCACGGGCGTGGCGACGAGCACCGAGGAGTCGACGGTGAAGTCCTTCAGCGCGGGGCGGGCGATCCTCACCGGCGGGCTCTCGATGCGCAGCTCGAAGACCGTGACGACGACCAAGTCCACCGAGCAGCGCGAGACCTTCGTGTACGTGATCGAGCGGGGGGTCGAGCCCGCGCTGGCGGTGTACGAGCGCGGGATGAACTACGCCTTCCTCGGCGCGGCGCTGGCTCCGTCGAGCATGGCGAACTTCACCACCGTGCTGACGAGGCTGCGCGAGCGCTGCGCTGCCGCGCGCTACGACCAGCGGCTGACCCGCCCCGGGGGCTTCGGGCTGCTACCGCTCTGCCCGCCGGGGAAGGACCCTGCTGCGTGGAAGAGCGACATCGCCGCGGCGCTCGTCGCCCTGGAGCCGTAGGCGCGCGGTAGGGCTCACCAGGAGGGCGCCGCGCGGCTCCGCGGATCCTCCGTCGGGGCGCCGACGTCGACGGCGAGCCGCGCCTCGATCGTCTCCTGGACGTGCTCCTCCATCGCGCGCTCGAAGGCGTGTGCGCGCGCGGGGCCGTCCTGCTTCGCCACGATGCCGCTCACCGAGTGGTAGCTCGCGCTCTCCGTGCGGAGGTACATCGCGCCCCGCTTCTGGTGCGCGCGCCGCCACTGGTGGAGCGACGCGAGGCAGTCGTTCCACAGCTCCCGCGCCTCGGGCCCGGCCGTCTCGGCGACGAAGCTGCGCACGGCGGGCGCGCGGCGGTCGACGGCCTCCAGCAACGCTCGCTGGGCCGCCGGGAGGTACGCCCGCGCGTGCATCGCCATGACCCCGACGGCGGACTCCCGGCGCACCCCGAAGGCCGCGTCGAGGAGCTGGATCGTCGCGGTCTGCGCGCCGCTCGCCCCGTCGAGGCGCACCCCGTCCTGCGCCATGCCCCACCCGAAATGCGGCTGTATCACGGACAGGAAGGCCTCCGGCGCGATGCGCTGCGGGCGCATGTACCGCCCGAGCACGCCGCTCACCTCGGCGACGCCCGCGCGCAGCGTGTGGAGGAGCGCCACCGCCTCCCCGGCGTCGCCCCGCAGCGCCGCGTCGCCGAGGCGCAGCACGGCCGGGAGCATCTCGGCCCCGGCGACCTCCGTGAGCAGCAGGCACCGCAGCGTGGCCGTGAGGTGCTCCTCCATCGGCCCCTGTAGCCACGAGTGCATGGTCGTCACGCGCTCGATCCCATCGCGCAGGGTCGCGGGCGCGCAGGCCGACCCGGGCGCGCACCCCGGCAGGCGCCAGTTGGCGATGAGCATGTGGTAGAGGTTTCCGCACGCGGGCACGCCGAGGCGCTGGGCCAGCCAGCCGAGCGGCGCAGACAGGCCGGCGGGGAGCTCGATCGCCGCGAGCGCGTGGGCGTCCGGCGCGGCGGGCATGGCCCCCCAGCGATACGCGTGGGCCAGCATCGACACCGCGCTCATGGCGCCGTCCCGGGCGATGTCCGAGGCCTGCGCGAGGGCCTCGATGCCGCGCGGGTCCCAGGTGGCGAAGGCCTGCGCGAGCCACGGGCGCACGTCGGCGCCGTCGTGGTGGTAGCGCGCCGCCAGCGAGCGGCACGCCTCGACGTGCGGCATCAACGCGGGCGGCAGCGCGTCGGTGGGCGCCAGCGATGGCAGGAAGCCGCTCGTCGGCCCCGACGCCTCGCGGGGCGTCAGGGAGGCGCCGGGCTCGGCGGTGGCGCCCGCGTCGGAGCGCGTGACGGCGTCGGGCGCGCTCGGATGGCCGCCGCTCCGATGGGGTGCGGAAGAGGGCCGCGCGTACGCGGGCGCGTGGAGCGAGCCTTGTCGTCCGTGGAGCATCGTGCGGGCCTCGGCGGTTCTGGGGAGGAATGTCGGTGGGCGGAGCTACGCCTCGACCGGTACCACCCCGCGCCCGGCGGCCCGATAGCAGGGCGGTGGCAACGGCGCGGCGTGGGTGGGGATATGGTGTCCCCCCCATGCGCCTGCTCATCGGCGAAGACTTCTCACCGTGGACGGAGAAGGCCTGCTGGGCGCTCGCTCACCACGGCGTCGTGTGTACGTCCCGGCAGTTTCAGCCCCTGCTCGACGAGCCGTGGCTGCGCCTGAAGACCCGCAACTACGCGGGCAAGGCGACGGGTCCCCGCTGTGGCCGACCGGGCGCTCCGCCGAGGTCGCCGGCTGGAACGACGCGAGCGAGCGCGCCCTCCGCGCGGGGCGGGCGCTCTTCTTCGCTCGCCTCTCGGCGGACCCCCTGGCGCAGCTCGACCAGGTGCCGTCCTTCGTCCCGGCGCCGCGGCGCCTGCTGGACCGAGCCGCGGCTCGCCGCGAAGCACCACGCCGTGCTCGCGTGGCGGGACGAGCTCTACGCCCGCCACCGCTGGTCCAACGCGTAGCCCCGGGTCGCGGGCCCTCACCCGGGCTCACCCTCGTCTTCCTTCGGCGGAAGGGTTCCACCGCCGAAGCGGAGGTAGAGCGCGGGCAGCACCAGGAGGTTGAGCGCCGTCGAGGTCACCAGCCCCCCGAGGATCACCACCGCCATCGGGTGCTCCACCTCGTGCCCCGGCCGCTGCCCGGCCACCACCAGGGGGAGCAGCGCGAGGCCCGTGGCCAGGGCCGTCATGAGCACCGGCGCGAGGCGCTCCGCGGAGCCCCGCAGCACCAGCTCGCGCCCGAAGGGAACGCCCTCCTCCACGGCGAGGTGGCGGTAGTGGCTCACCAGCATGATCCCGTTGCGCGCGGCGATGCCGAGCACGGTCACGAAGCCCACGAGCGACCCGAGGGAGAGCACGCCCGCGCCGAGGAGGGCGCTCGCCACGCCGCCCACCAGCGCGAAGGGGAGCGTGCCGAAGGCCAGGAGCGTGAGGCGCCACGAGCGGAAGTCGGCGTAGAGCACCATCAGCACGCCGAGGATGGAGAGCAGCGCGAAGCCCAGCAGGCGGTTCTGCGCCTTCGCCCGGGCCTCGTACTCGCCCAGCAGCTCGGGGTGGTACCCCGCCGGGAAGGTCATCCGCGCGACGCGGGCCTGCACGTCGCGGGCGACGCCGCCGAGGTCGCGGCCGCGCACGTTGCAGCTCACGTCGATGCGCCGCGACGCGCCCTCCCGCTGGATGACGTTGGGCGTCGGCTCCACCAGCACCGCCGCCACGTCGCCGAGCCGCACGGTGCTCCCGGTGGGCGTCTCCAGGCGCAGCTCGCGCACCGCCGCGAGGTCGGCCCGCACGCGCTCCTCGCTCCAGACCACCACCTCCAGCACCCGCTGCTCTCGGTACACCTCGCCCACGCGCAGGCCCTGGAGCATCGTCGCCGCCGCCTGGCGAATACCCCCTGGGGTAAGACCCACCCTCCCCGCGGCCGCCGCGTCGACGCGCACCGTCACCTGCGGCACCAGCACCTGGGCCTCCACCTTCAGGTCGCTGATGCCCGGGACGTCGCGAGACACCCGGGCGACCTCGGCGGCGAGCGAGCGGAGCGTGCCCAGCTCGGGGCCGTAGAGCCGCACCACGATGGAGCCGCTGGAGCCCGTGAGCACCTCCTTCACGCGCTCCTGGAGGTAGGTCTGCACGTCGCGGTAGAGGCCGGGGTAGCCGTCGACGGTCTCGCGGATGCGCGCCACCGTGGGGGCGTAGGGAACGTTCGGGTCGAGGGAGATCCAGAGCTCGGTGAAGTTGGGTCCCACCACCTCGTCGGCCACCTCCGCGCGGCCGATGTGCGAGCCGAAGTTGCGCACGCCGGGGATGGCCCGGAGCTCGCGCGACACCCGCGCGGTGGTGCGGCGCATGGCGTCGAGGGAGGTTCCGGGCTGACCCACCCAGTGCATCAGGAAGTCGGTCTCCTGGAAGGTCGGGAGGAACCCCTCGCCCAGGAGCGGAAAGGCCAGCGCCGTCGCGACGAGCAGCGCGGCGACGGTGGCGAGGGCGGCCCGCGGGCGGTCGATGACGGCGGGGAGCAGGCGGGCGTAGCGGGCGCGGAGCCAGGCGGCGAGCGGCGCGGGGCGGTGGTCGAGGTGCGCCGGGACGAGCAGGAGGGTGAGCGCGGGGGTGACCGTGAGGGCGACCACCATGGAGGCCGTGACGCCGAGCGCGTAGGCCACCGCGAGCGGCCGGAAGAACGAGCCCGCGAGGCCGTCGAGCATGAACACCGGCAGGAAGACCAGCACCACGACGGCGGTGGCGTAGACGACGGCGCTGCGCACCTCGAGCGAGGCGTCGAGCACCACGCGGAAGGCCGGGCGGGGGTGCGCGAGGGCGCGGTTCTGCTGGAGGCGCCGGAGGATGTTCTCGACGTCGATGATGGCGTCGTCGACGACCTCTCCGAGGGCGATGGCGAGGCCGGCGAGGGTCATGGTGTCGAGGGTTCCGCCGCGCAGGCGCAGCGCGACGACGGCGGCGAGCAGCGACAGGGGGATGGCCGCCGCGGAGATGAGCGCCGTGCGCCACTCGTAGAGGAAGAGCCCGAGGATGAGCGCCACCAGGATGCAGCCCCACACCAGGGCCTCCTGGAGGTTGCGCATCGCGCGCTCGATGAAGGTCGCGGGGCGGAAGATGCTCGGGTCGACGTGCACGCCCGCGAGGGCGGGGCGCAGCGCCGCGAGGGCGGCCTCGACCTGCCGGGTGACCTCCAGGGTGTTGCCCGTGGGCTGCTTCTCCACGATGAGAAGCAACCCGGGGCGGTCGTTGATGACGGCGTCGCCGATGGGGGGGCCGTGGTCCTCGACGACGGTGGTGACGTCGCCGAGGCGGGGCGCGTTGGGGCGCTGCCCGACGGGCACCGTGGCGAGCGCGGCGGCGGTGGAGGCGACGGTCTCCTGGCGCACCGCGAGGCGCTGGTTGGGCCCGTCGAGGAAGCCCCCGGCGCCGGGCGCGGTGGCCTCCTGCGCGGCGCGCACCACGTCGGCGAGGCGCACCCCCTGGGCCTGGAGGCGGGCCGGGTCGACGCGCACCTGGAGCTGCCGGTCGCGCTGCCCCCAGATGGCGACGTTGGCCACGCCGGGGACGGCCATGAGCCGCGGGCGCACGACCCAGCGCATCAGGTCGGTGAGCTCCATCTGCGAGAGGGTGTCCGACCAGACGCCGATCTTCATGGCGCGGCTGAGGGACGAGAGCGGCGGGAGGATCACCGGCGGGCGCGCGGCGGCGGGGAGCTGCGGGGCGACGCGGGCGAGGCGCTCCTGCACGAGCTGCCGGGCGACGAGGAGGTCGGTGCCCTCGTCGAAGATGAGCAGCACGGAGGAGAGCCCGAGCACGGACTTGGAGCGAAGGGTCTTGAGCCCGGTGACGCCGTGGAGGGCGCTCTCCAGGGTGACCGTGACGAAGCGCTCGACCTCCTCGGAGGAGAGCGCCGGGGCCTCGGTCTGCACCTCCACCCTCGGGGGCGCGAACTCCGGGAAGACGTCCAGCGGGGCGGTCTGCGCGACGCGCACCCCGACGCCCATGAACACGATGGCGAGCGCCGCCACGACGACGCGCAGCCGCAGGGCGAGGGCGACGAGGGCGCGCATCTCAGTGCCCCGCCCCGAACTCGGTGCCGTAGAGCTCGGCCGCCCCGACGGCCACGACGGTGGCTCCCTCGCGGGGTCCGCGGGCGAGCAGCGCGCGGTCGCCCTCGACGCGCAACACGGCCACCCGCCTGCGGACGTACACCCCGGGGCTCGTCGTCTCGTAGACCCACTCGCCGCCGTGGATGTCCGTGATCACCGCGGAGGAAGGGACCGAGAGCGCGGACTCCGGCGCATGGCCCGGGATGGACACCCGCACACGCTCCCCCTGACGCAGCGCCGCGGCGGCGGGGGAGAGCGCGTAGAAGAGGTCGACCGTGGCCGCGACGGGATCGGCGGAGGGAGGAGCGACCACCGGGTCGGCGGGGCTCCCGGCGGCGGAGGCGGGCTCGCCGAGGCGGGCGACGCGGGCGGTGGCCTGCGGGTCGATGGCCGCGAGGTCACCGGCGTACACGGGCACGCGCACCCAGAGGGCGTCGGCGGCGGCGACCTCGACGAGGCTCGCGCCCGCGGCGACCATCTGGCCGGGCGCGGCGAGGAGCTGTCGCACGACGCCCGCGCGGGGGGCGGTGACGGGCACGCGGACGTCGGAGTCGAGGGGGGCGCGGCGCAGCACGGCGAGGCGGGCCTCGGCGGCGCGCACCTCGGCGGCGGCGGTGTCGCGGTCGGCGCGGGCCTCCTCGGCGGCGCGCTCGCTGCCGGCGCGCTGGCGGGCGAGGAGCTCGGTGCGGGCGGCGCGCTGGGCGCTCGCGGCGAGGCGAGCGCGGGCGGCGTCGAGGGTGCGTACGCTCTGCGCGCGGACGTCGCGGTCGGCGGGCGCGAAGGGCGTGAGCCACAGGAGCAGGGCGCCCTGGGCGACGGTGGTCCCGGGCCGGGGGAGGCCCTGGGCGGGGGCGTGGACGGTGCCCGCGAGCGGGGCGGCGAGGGTGAGCGCGCGGCCCGGCGGGACGCTCACGTCGCCCGCGAAGACGCGCACCTCCGCGCCCGCGTGGCGTAGCACCGGGGCGGTGGTGACGCCGAGGCGCTCCACGGCGCGCGGGGTGAGGGTCACGGTGGTGAGCTCGGACTCCTTCACGGCGTGGGCGACGGTGGCCGGGTGGGTGGCGTGCGCCGCGGGCGCGGGGCTGCGCTGGCAGGCCGACGTGAGCAGCAGGGCGAGCGCGGCGGCGGTGGGGGTCGGTGGCTTCATCGGGGTGTTCCTCCGGCGCTGCGGTCGCGCTGTGCGAGCGCGCGGCGGACGTCGGCTTCGAGCTCGACGACCCGGAGGCGGCCGTCGATCGCGCGCCGGGTGGCGTCGAGCACGACGAGGTAGGACGCCTCGCCGGCGGTGAACTGCTCGTTGGCGTGGCCCACCGAGCGCTCGAGGGAGGGCGACACCTCGGCGCGCCAGCGGGCGAGCGAGGCGCGCGCCTGGGCGAGCTGCCCGTGGGCCTGCGTGACCTCCGCGACGACCTGCTGACGTAGCGCGACGGCGCGCCAGGTGGTTTGCTCGACCTCGGCCTCGGCGCGGCCGATGGGGCCCTGGTTCTGGTTGAAGATCGGGAGCGGGGCGATGAGCCCGGGCCCGAGGGCGAGGCCGTCGATGGGGTTGAGGGTCACGGCGTCGAGGGCGGCGGTGAAGGACACGATGCGGGTGCGCTCCCAGCCCGCGCGGGCGGCGGCGGCCTCGATCGCGAGGCCCGCGGCGTGGAGGTCGGGGCGCGCGGAGAGCGCGAAGCGCACGACCTCGGCGACGGGGGCGTCGGGCGCCGGGTCGGCGGGCGCGTCGGCGACGGCGCGGAGGGGACGCGGGTCGGCCGCGAAGCCCACGAGGGCGCGGAGGGCGACGAGGGCGAGCTGCTGGTCGGCCTCGGCGCGCAGGGAGGCGTCGCGGGCGGTGAGGGCCTCGGCGCGGGCGGACTCGAGCTCGGCGTCGCCCACGTCCCCGGCGGCCGCGCGCAGGCGGGTGATCTCGATGATGGCGTCGAGGGTCGCGGCGGCCTCGGCGCGCACGCGCTGGCGCTCCCCGGCGAGCACGGCGTCGGCGTGGGCGAGGCGCACGTCGCGGGCGAGGTCGAGGCCCGTCTGCACGAGGCTGCGGGCCACGCGCTCGACGTCGCGCTGCGCGGCGGCCACGCGGCGACCGCGCTGCCAGAGGGCCTCGAGCGGAGCCTGCACGCGAAACGACAGCGGGTGCGAGGCCACCGGGAGCATCAGCGTGAGCAGGGGGTTGGGAAGCTGACCGGCCTCCTCGAGGTCGGCGCGGGAGAACCCGAGCTGGGCGAGGTCGGCGTGGAAGCGGGGGTTGTTCCAGAGGGCGAGCGCGACGGCCTCGTCGGCGGTGAGCCCGTCGTCGAGGCTGACCCCTCGGGGGACCGACGGCGCGTCGGCGGGGCGCTGCGGGCCGACGGCCGCGCCCGTGCGGCGCGCGAGGTCGCGGGCGATCCAGGCGTGGTCGTAGGGAGAGGTCGCGCAGCCGAGGACGGTGGCGAGGGCTACGGGCGCGAGGCGGTGCATGAGTGGGCGCACCGTATCGGGCGCACCCTAACGGGAGCCTAACGGCCATCCCGCTGGTGGGCGTCGCTCCGGGCGACGGGCGCAGCTCGACCGTTGCCGCGGGCGCCGCGATGGTGCCAACGTCCCCCCCCTGATTCATCGAGGCACACATCGACCGAGCGGGGGAGTGACGGGGAATGGGGAGACGGGGCGCATCGGACTCGGCCATGAGGGCCATCGGACTCTTCCTGGAGCGATCGGTGTGGGTGCAGGCCGAGCTGGCGCGCGCGCTGGGACTGACCACCGACGCGACCCGCGCGGTGCTGCGCTCGCTCTGCGACGCCCAGGTGCCGCTGCGGTCCGAGCGGCGGGGGCCGCAGGTGCAGTGGCGCCTCGACGAGGCCTGGCTCGCGGGCAGCGTGCGCATCCGCAAGGCGATGCTGCCGGAGTTCTACGCGCTGATCCTGAGCGCCCCGCGGGCCCCGGGGCGGGAGCGCTTCGTGCGCGAGCTGCTCGCCGGGGGAGGCTGGAGCGAGAAGGCCGTGGACGCCATCGTGCCCGCGACGATGCCCGACGAGGTCGACCGGCACGCGCGCGCGCTGCTGGAGTCGGTGCGCCGGCGGCAGTGCCTCGCGATCAAGTACCACAGCCAGAGCAGCGGCGACCTGAGCTGGCGCGACGTCTCGCCGCAGCTGGTCGAGCACGCGGGCACGGCGCGGGTCATCGCGTGGTGCCACCGCAGCGCGGCGCTCAAGGTGTTTCGCATCGACCGCATCCAGGACAGCGCGGCGCGCCCGGCGCTGATGTTCCGAGAGACGCCGCGGGCGGAGGTGGAGGACTTCCTGCGCGGCGGGGTGAACGGCTACCGGGGCGCGGTGCGGGTGCCGTTCTGGTTCGAGGTGCGGCGCGCCGAGCGCTGGATCGAGGACAACCTCCCGAGCATGGTGACCTTCACCAAGAGCGTGCGCGGCGACCGCGTGCGGGTGGAGGGGGAGGTCGCCGGGCACCTCGTGCTGGCGCGCTTCGTGGCGAGCCTCGGCGGCCACGTGCTGGCGATGGACCCTGGCCTCGCGGCGGCGGTGCGCGACGTGGCGGAGGGCGCCCTCGCGGCGGCCAACGCGGCGCTGAACGCTGGCGCAGTGCCGGCTATCAGCGACGATGCACCGCCACGGATAGCCCTCATCGACGTCCGTAGAGTCGCCCGGAAGCGATGAATGAAGCCCCCCCGGACCCATGGATCGAGACCCCCGCCCGGGTCGACCTGGCCTTCCCCCTGACGGGCGACCCCGTGCCCGCCGAGCACGGCTACGCCCTCTTCTCGGCGCTGTGCCGCACGCTGGGCGACCTCCACGGCGCGGCGTGGCTCGCGGTGCACCCCATCGACGCCGCGCCCGAGGGCGGCGGCGCGCTGCGGCTGCGGGTCGACCCGGCGCAGGCGGCGCGGGTGCTGCCCCTCGCCGGGGCGACGCTGCGTCTCGACGGCGCCCGGATGGCCGTCGGCGAGGCCCGGGTCATGCCCATCGTGCCGGCGCCCACGCTGGCCGCGCGGATGGTGGTGCTGCGCAACGGGGTCGCGGCGCGGGCGGACTTCGAGGCGGCGCTCGCCCAGCGGCTGGCGGCGCTCGGGGTGCGCGCGGTGGCGGAGGTGCCGACGTCGGCGCTCGACGACGGGCGGCGCGTGCTGCGCATCCGTCAGCAGGCGATCGCGGGGTACCCGGTGGTCCTGCGGGGGCTGTCGGAGCAGGACTCCCGACGGGTGCAGTCGCTCGGCGTGGGCGGCCGCCAGCGCTTCGGCTGCGGGGTGTTCGCCCCGCGGTGAGCGCGCGCGATCACAGGTGGTAGGTGATCGTGTACTCGACGCTCTCGCGCAGCGGCAGCGAGCAGACCTTCTCCATCCGGAGGTACACGGTGCTGTCCTCGGTGTAGAGCCCGAAGGCCGTCGACGACATGGTGTTCGAGCCGCTGCCGCTCACGGCCATGCTGGCGGTGGTGCGGTCGGTGAACAGGGTGACCACGTAGCACGACCCGCTGCTGCTGCCGCCGCTGGTGACCACCGTGACGCCGTAGTTGTTGGCGCAGAGCGTCCCGCCGACGGCCCGCACGGAGTACCAGTCCGGCGCCGCCCCGACGGTGGCCACGAAGCCCGGCGCCGAGGGCGAGTGGGGCCGTGCGTCCGAGGGGATGCGCACGTTGTTGATGGTCCCGGTGGCGGTGTCCGAGCAGCTCTGGCTGCCGCGCGGGGTCGCCCCCGACTGCGTGTGGCCCGCGATGGTGTCGTCGAGCACCTCGCAGCCGTCGCCGGTGAGCCCGTTGACGTCGTAGCTGTTGGCGCCGCAGGTGAGCGCCCCGCCCGGGCACACCCCGCCCGCGCAGCCCGCGCTGCACACGGCCCCGCAGGCGCCGCAGTGGCCGCCGTCATTCTGGAGGTTGACGCAACGTCCGCCGCAGAGCGTGAGCCCGGCCGGGCACGCGCACGCCCCGCGGGTGCAGACCGTGCCCGCGGCGCACGCCCGGCCGCAGGCCCCGCAGTGGGCCGCGTCGGTCTGCGCGTCGACGCAGCGGCCGTCGCAGCGCAGCGCCCCGCCCGCGCAGGTGCAGGCCCCGGCCACGCACACGAGCGCGGCGCCGCAGCCCGTCCGGCACGCGCCGCAGTTGGCGACGTCCGAGCGGGTGTCGGCCTCGCAGCCGTCGTTCGCCGAGCCGTTGCAGTCGGCGTAGCCCGGGTTGCACACGATCGAGCACGCCCCCGCGCCGGTGCAGCGACCGGCCGCGTTGGCGGCCCCGGGGCAGGCCGTGACGGTCTGCGTCGCGCCGTCGGCGCTGCAGGTCCGTCGCTCGGCCCCGGCGCCACACTCGACCGATCCCGGCGCGCAGGCCCGCGCCTGGCAGCGGCCGCCGAGGCAGCCCATGCCCGCGGGGCACACCATGTCGACGTAGCCCGTGCGGGGGTCGCAGGTGCGCACCCGGCCCTCGGCGCAGGTGCTCGGGCCCGCCGCGCAGCGGGGCGCGCGGCAGACGGCGTCGGCGCCGCACACCTGCCCGCCCGTGCAGTCGACGTCGGTGAGGCACTCGACGCAGAGCATCCGCACCGGGTCGCACACCAGGCTGAGCGCGCCGCACTCGCGGGACGAGCGGCAGGTCACGGCGCCGTCGCCGACGCCCGCGTCGGCCGCGGGGACGTCGAGCGCCGGGGGGACGTCCGCGACCGGGGCGTCGAGGGCCGTCGGGGCGTCGGTCACCCGCGGGGCATCCGCGACCGGGGCGTCGATCGCCGCCGGGGCGTCCTCGACGGGCGCGTCGACCGTGGCGGGCGCGTCGTCCGCGGCGGGCGCGTCGGGGGCGCCCGTCTCGGCGACGGCGGCGTCGCGCCCCGATGCGTCGAGGTCGAAGTCGCCCCCGCGGGAGGGGCCGCAGCCGGCGAGCGCGAGCGCGAGTCCGAGCGGAGCAGCCAGCAGGGCCGACGAGCGATTCAATGGACGGGACCTTCCGGGTCGATGGGGGATCATGGACGCCGCGACGACGACGGCGCGGGCCGGGGAGTAACCCGTCCACCGTAGCGGATCCAGTCATCGACCGGGTCCAAGGTGGCTGCGAATCACGTTCGCAGATCTGCGACGACGCGCATCGCCCGACGCGGGTGGGTCTACGGGTCCGCGGCGGGCGCGGCGATGTGAACGCTGTCGATCACCCGCGGGGTCGCGGCGGGGTCGGCGTCCTGCGGGAGGGGCCACGGGCCGTCGCTCCAGCGCGCGGGCATGCGGTCGAGGCCGAGGGCCCAGAGCGAGATGCCCGAGGCGTCGATGCGCAGCCGGAGGAAGTTCTTCCAGCCCTCCTCGCGCAGCGACGAGAAGGCCTCGTTGCCGTGCCGGTGAAACACCCTCACGCTCACGAAGAGGTACGTCCCCATGATGGCCCCGCCGAGCCAGTACCCGAGCACGGCGCTCGCGGCGATCATCACCGCGCGCCGCGCCACCACGTCGTACTGCACCCCGAGGGCGCGGGCGCACCAGAGCCCCGCGGCGGTGGCCCCGAGCGCCGCCAGCAGGTGCGACACCCCGTGCACCAGCCCCGCGCCCACCCGGTACAGCGGCCGGTTGGAGTCGGTGAAGTACACCACCGCGACGAGCAGCAGCACCACCAGGGAGATGGCGCTCGGCTGCTCGGCGACCTGCACCAGGCCCCGCCGGAGGGCCGCGTCGACGCCCTGGTCGATGGCCCCGAGGTCGGGCTGCGGCAGCAGCCAGGAGAGCAGGGTGTAGAGCGCCGCGGTCGCGAAGCCGAAGCGGAGGTTGAGCAGGGGGAAGGCCAGGTTGCGGTGCGCGAGCGCGAGCGACACCCGCCGCGAGGGGTACTCCGCCGCCACGCGGAAGCGCCGGGTCTCGCCCGTGCGCCCGCGCTCCAGGCGGCGCAGCGACGGGGTGTGCGTCGGGTGCAGGAAGGCCCCGCCGCCGCCGGAGGTGACGTACTGGGCCCCGCGGTCGGCGCCCTCGTCGGTGCGCTGCATCCGGCGGTAGTGGTGCAGGTCGCCCGCGAGCCAGAGCACCACCCGGGCGCGCTTCTCCTCGGTGATGTAGCGCACCAGGGACTGCAGCTGCGGGCCGTGGTCCTTGGCGTACTGCTGGCGGAAGACCCACGTGGGCTCGGCCAGCGCGATGATGACGTGGTCGCCCTCGCGGAGGTCCTTGAGGGCGCCCTCGAACCACCGGCGCTGCGGCACGTCGAGGTCGCACTGGAGCTGCACGTCCGCCGCGACGAGCCAGTGCCGGTGCGGCAGCCGCAGGCAGTGGTAGCTCCGCGTCTGGAAGGTCGCCCACATCCCGAGCGTGCCCTTCTGCGCGAAGGTGTTCACGAAGCCCACGAGCCCGTCGTACCAGTCGTGGTTGCCCGGGATCGCCAGCAGCAGCGGCCGCGGCGTCGGGGGCTCCGCCGGGGACACCCCCCGCAGCGGCGCGATGAGCCGCGACTCGTAGAGCGCCACGCTCCCGGAGGGGTACACCTGGTCGCCGCCCATGAGCAGGAGGTCACCGCGGGGGAGCGTCTCCCCGGCGGCCTCGATGGAGGGCCGCGACAGCGCGTGGAGCACCGCCGTCGTCGGCCGCCAGCCGTCCCCCGTGTCGGACACGTAGTCCAGCCAGAAGGCCTCGCGGTCGGCGAAGGAGCGAGGCTCCTGCGCCTCGCCCAGCGCCAGCAGCAGGCGGAAGTCCGCGCGCGTCGCGAAGACCTCCGTGAGCACGGTCTGCAGCCCCGTGCGAACCAGCTGCGCCGGGTCGTACCAGCCCACCATGTCGGGACGCTCGGGCGCGGTCATCCGCGCGACGATAGCCCCCGCTACGCCGCCGGCGCGAGCCGCGCCTCCACCCCGGCGCGGTCGACGCCGTAGCGGGCCCGCACCTCCGCGAGCGGGAGCGCCCAGAGCTCGTCCCACGGCGCGCCGAAGAGGCTGCGGCTCGCGCGGCCGAGCAGCCAGCCGCGCACCACCTCCTCCATGCGGCGCTCGCGGTCGTCGAAGCCCTCCGGCCCGAGGGTGTTGAGCATGCCCGCGGCCAGCAGGGTGACGCCCAGCTTCGACGGAAACTGCGCCAGGTAGAAGGCCTGAAGCCCGAGCTCGCCCGCCACGTCGGTGCCGAAGCCCGTCACCACGTGCCAGATGTCGTGGGTGTCGTAGAGGTGCGCGCTCACGAACTCGTGCTGCGTCCCGACCGGCAGCGCCGGGAAGTCGCTCGGGTCGAAGCCGTTGACCCGCAGGTGGTCGGCGAAGGCCCGGCCGAGCGTCCCCTCGGGCAGCCGGCCGAGGGCGCCGCGGTCGAAGCTCAGCTTGCGGCGCTCGGCGAGGGCCCGGCGCCCCACCTCGTCGCGCGCGAACCAGTCGATCATCGGCTGCACCTCCGCGGGCGTGCGGATGGCGTCGACGATGCTGAACACCCCGGCGATCTCCCGCGGGTCGCGCACCAGCATCAAGAAGCCCCGCAGCGCCTTCACCTTCGCCAGCATCGGATGTCCCATCGGTAGCCCTCGTCGCTTTCTTCCCGCGGTGCGCCGCGCGGGGCCCTTGTTCCCGCGCGCCGGGGTGTTAGGAATATGCGAGTGTTCGCTCACGTTTACTACTCGCATTCCCCCGGGGCGCCGGTCGAGGGCCATGGTTGCAGCGCGTAAACTCGCGGCCCGCAAGGAGCCCCGGCAGGAGCGCTCGAAGGACACGGTGGGGAGCATCCTCCGAGCGACTGCTCGCATTCTCACCCGCGACGGCTACGAGGGCGCGACCACCAACCGCATCGCGGAGGTGGCGGGGGTGAGCGTGGGCTCGCTGTACCAGTACTTCCCCAACAAGGACGCCATCGTGGCGGCGCTCATCGACGCGCACTGCGAGGAGATGTTCGAGGTGTTCCGTCGCGAGCTGGTGGCGGTGGCGGGGGCCGGGCTGGAGGTCGCGACGCGCGCCGTGGTCTCCGCGCAGATCGAGGCGCACAAGCTCAACCCGAGGCTGCACCGGGTGTTCCTCGAGCAGCTCCCGAAGGTGGGGATGCTCAAGCGCTTCCACGAGATCAACCGCCGCTCCGAGCTGCTGGTGCGCACCTACCTCGAGGCCCGCCGCGACGAGATGCGCCCGGCCAACCTCGACCTCGCGGCCTTCCTCCTGGTGACCACCGTCGAGGCCGTCACCCACGCCGCCGTCATCGACCAGACCGAGCGCCTCGACGACCCCGATTTCATCACCGAGGTGACCGCGCTCTGCGTGCGCTACCTCGCGAAAGGATAGCGGCCCCACCGATGAGCCCCGCCCTCCCCCGCCGCGCGCTGCGCGACCTGCCCACCCTCAAGGGCGACCCCCTGCTCGGCAACCTCCGCGACGCGCGGCGCGACCCCATCCTGCTCTTCGAGCGCCTCGCCCGCCTCGGGGGCGACCTCGCGGCGCTGCGCTTCGGCCCCTACGGGTACCTCGTGCTCCAGGGGCCCGACGCGGTGCGCCACGTGCTGGTCGAGAACGCCCGCGCCTACCAGAAGAGCCCCAGCTACCGCGGGCTGCGGATGATCCTCGGCAACGGGCTCATCACCTCCGAGGGGGAGTTCTGGAAGCGGCAGCGCAAGCTGGCGCAGCCGGCCTTCCACCGCGAGCGCCTCGGGGCCCTGGCCGACGCGATGGTGTCCGACACCGCCGACATGCTCGCGCAGTGGCGCCGCGAGGGCGACCGCGGCTTCGACCTGCACGACGCCATGATGCACCTCACGCTGCGCATCGTCGGGCACGCGCTGTTCTCCACCGACGTGCAGGGCGACGCGGGCGCCGTGGGTGCGGCCTTCGCGGTGGCCATCGAGCGCGCCAACGAGGAGGCCGTGTCGCTGGTGCACCTGCCCACCTGGCTGCCGCTGCCGGGCAACGCCCGCTTCCACGGGGCGATGAAGACCCTCGACGCACTCGTGCACCGGATCATCGGCGAGCGCCGCGCGATGCCCGAGGAGAAGCACCCGCGCGACCTGCTCTCGATGCTGATGTCGGCGCGCGACGACGAGGGGGCGGGCATGAGCGACGCGCAGCTGCGCGACGAGGTGATGTCCATCGTGGGCGCCGGGCACGAGACCACCGCCAACGCCCTCGCGTGGACCTTCCACGTCCTGGGCGACCACCCCGAGGCGGCGGCGCGCGTGGCGGCGGAGGCGCAGGCGGCCTTCGGCGAGCGCACCCCGACGATGGACGACTGCCGGGCGCTCCCGTACACGAAGCGCGTGGTGGAGGAGGCCATGCGGCTCTACCCCCCCGTGTGGGGCCTGGAGCGCATCGCCATCGAGGACGACGTGGTGGGCGACGTGCGGGTGCCGAAGGGCACGCTGGTGGGGGTGATCCCCTGGTGCATCCACCGCGACCCGCGGTGGTGGCCCGACCCGGAGCGCTTCGACCCCGACCGCTTCCTCCCGGCGGCGGTGGAGGCGCGGCCGCGATACGCCTACCTGCCCTTCGGCGCGGGCCCGCGGGTGTGCATCGGCAACAGCTTCGCGCTGATGGAAGCCCAGCTCGCGCTGGCCATGATCGCGCGGGAGTACCGCCTCGAGCGCGCCCCCTGGCACCGCGCGGTGCTCGACGCGAGCGTCACGCTGCGCCCGAAGGGGGGCATGCCGATGGTGCGACGGCGGCGCGAGGCGGCGGGCGCGGCGCTCGACCGGCCGCTGCCGGCGTAGCGGTCAGCGCCGCAGGGCGTGGAGGGCCCAGGAGGCGAGCGCCACCGGGAGCACGTAGAGCGTCGCCCAGCCGAGGCCCCACCCGAGCGCGCGGGCGAGCGAGCCTTCGCAGCCGTGGCGGTCGTTGGCCACGCGCCCGATGGCGCGCATGAAGAGCCAGTACATCAGGAAGAACACCAGCGGCAGGGCGAGCTCGACGAGCACCCACGCGGCCCCCAGCGCCAGGCCCAGCACCACCGCCAGGGCGAGCATCACGAGCAGCCCCTCGCCGTCGCCGCTGCACCCGTCGCAGCCAGGGTCGCAGCCGCTGGGGAGGCGATCGGCCCAGCTCGACCCGCGCGGTCGGGCAGCGACGCCGGGGCCGTGCTCGACGAGGGCGGGGCGGCCCCACGGGGTGAAGTACACGACGTCGTCGCGGAGGCGGAACCCGCGGTAGAGCAGGGTGGTGAGGGCGCCCGCGACGATGACCCACCAGAGCGCGAGCACGAGCTCGACCTCGACCCAGCGAGGGAGGCGCACCGCCGCGGGGAGCAGCACCGCCGAGGCCGCGAGGCACGCCATCAGCACCAGGGCGGTGGAGCGGCCGGAGAGGCGCGGCGCGGCGGCGAGGAGCAACCGGCGGGCGTTGACCCGGTAGCCCGACGCCCCGCGCTGGGGGAGGGCCTCGGCGACGGGCTCCTCGGGGTCGCGGTTCTCCACGGTGACCTGCGCGCCGCGGCCCGAGAGGGCGATCGCCGTCGCGATGCCCACCGCCGCCAAGGCCCCGAGCACCACCTCCACGGGCGAGCTCGACCACACGTGGTAGCGCCGCTCGGCGAAGACCAGCGCCCCCGCGCAGATGCCCACGAAGGAGACCGCCAGCGACGCCCGGCGCGCCGACCGGGTGGACCACTCGTACGCGCAGCGCGCGCAGGTGGGGCGACCGTCGACGCGGAAGCGGTAGCACTCGTCGCAGAGGGCGCGGGCGCAGTCGCCGCAGCGCACCAGGGCCTCGCGCCGCGGGTGGTCGGCGCAGGCCGGCGGGAGCGCGGCGACGTCGCCCGGGGCTGCTCTCACCACTCGTAGACCTTCCCGCTCCAGTTGAGGAAGCTGCCGCTCTGGGCGAGCGTGAGGCCGTCGATGAGCCCGACGAGCGCCCGCACCGAGTCGCCCACCGCGAGCGGCGCCGAGGTGCCGCCCATGTCGGTCTGCACCCAGCCCGGGTTGAACACCACCGACACCACGTCGCGGTCGCGCAGGTCGTTCGCGAGGTTGCGCGAGGCCATGTTGAGCGCGGCCTTCGACATCCGGTACGCGTAGGCGCCGCCCGAACGGTTGTCCCCGATCGATCCCATGCCCGAGGAGATGTGCACCACCTTGCGGGTGCCCGCCCGGAGCAGGCTGGGCAGCAGCGCCCGCGTCACCCGCACCGGGCCCAGCGCGTTGACCGAGTACACCCGCAGCGCCTCCTCGGTGGTCACGGCCTCCAACGAGGCCCACTCGTCGCGCATCCCGGCGTTGTTGACCAGCACGTCGACGGCCTCGGCGCCGAGCTCGCGCGCGAAGGCCGCCACGCTCTCGTCGTCGCCCACGTCGCAGGCCAGCACCCGCAGCTGCCCCGGGTGCGCGGCCCCCAGCGCGTGCAGGGCCTCCGCCGCCGCGGGCTCTCGCACGGCCCCCACGACCCGCTCGCCCCGCGCGAGGTACTGCCTCACGAACTCCAGCCCGATGCCCCGGTTGGCCCCCGTCACGACGATGTTCATGGCCGCGGAGCCTGCCACCATCGGCGCCGCCGGGTCACGGCCCCCCGTAGGCACCCGATGGCGCCACGCTCATTCTCCGGACGCCAGCGGATACACTCCGCCCCCGAAATGCCCCCCCGCCCGCGCCTCGCCTCCTCCGTCGTCCTCGGCCTCGCGCTCCTCTCGGGCTGTCACGGCCGCCGCGCGCGCACGACCCGCCCCGCCGGGTCTCCCCGCTGGATCGTCGCCGCCGCCGACGGCCCGGCCATCCGGGTGCGCGGGGGCCTGGTGCTGAAGGGCGCCCTGCGCGCCGACAACGGCCGCGTCGCCCGGCCCCCGTACCCCGCGAGCCCGATCGCCGCCACGGCCTGGCTCGCCGACGGCGCCTGGCTCTTCGCCGCCGCGGACGGGACCCTCTACCGCGCGAGCTCCTTCACCGGCGCGCTCGCCGTCGTCGGCGCGCTGCCCTTCCGCCTCCGCCCCATCGAGGACGACGGGGCGATGCACCGCCGCGGCGTTCACTCCCGCGGCGCGCTCGTGGTGCTCGACGACGCCCTCGGCGCCCACGCCGTCGCGCCCGACGGATCGCACCGCCCGCTGCCCCTCGGCCGCGCCCTCTCGGCGTGCTTCGCCAGCGCGACGGACCTCTACGCCGTGTCCGAGCCCGGCGTGCTGCGCGCCTCCCACGACGGCGGCGCCCGCTTCGCCGTCGAGCGCGCCCCCGCGGGCGTCCCCCTCGCCGTCTGGAACGCCGACGACGACACCTTCCTCCGCACCACCGCGGGCACCTTCCGCCTCGCGGGCCGGTCCTTCGTGCCCGACGCCTCGGCCCCGACGCCCGCCGCGTGGCTGGGCGTCCCCCGCGCGGTGCTCGACGGCCTGCGCGACGCCACCGCCGCCCTCCCGCTGCGCCTGCACCCCGAGCGCTCGGCCGCGCTCCCCCGCGGGCGCGTCGCGCAGATCGTCGACGGCGCCCTGGAGATCGTCGACGGCCGCACCGGCCGCGCGCTCGCCCGGGATACCCTCCCAGGTAACGACTGCGCCCTCCACGCCGCCCACGGCGGGCTGCGCGCGGTCTGCCGCCACGCCGCCTGGGCCACCCTCGTCGCCGCCCGCGACGCCGACCGCCCCGGCTGGACCATCCTCCGCGACGAGGCCCGCGCCGAGCCCGCCGGCACCGCCACCTTCGACGACGCCTCCGCCGCGTGGGCCGTGCAGGCTCCCTGCGCGCAGCACCCCCTCCTCGACCCCCGCGACGTCTGCCTCTACGACGCCCGCGGCCTGCCCCTCGACGTGCGCCTGCCCGTCCCCGCGACGGTGCTCGCCGTCCATGCCGGCGCCGCCCTCGCCGTCGAGGCCTCCGCCGAGGGTCGCGCGCCGCGGATGTTCCTCCTTCGCGACGGCGCCGCCACTGAGCTCAGCCCTCCGGACGACCTCCGCGCCCCCGTCGCCGCCGCGTGGACCGCCGCCAACCTCACCCTCGCCCACGCCACCGCCGCCGCCCCGCTCGCGCTCTCCGTCGCCACCGCCCCCGCGGGCGCCAACCCCGCATGGCGCCGCGTGGCCGTGCCCGCCCACCTGACCCGCGCGCTGCTCGCCCCCGACGGCGCGGCGCTGCTCTACGGCGCCGACGCCCACGCCCTCGCCCGCTCGCGCAACGGCGACCCGGTGGTGTCTTTACCATCGCCCGTAATCGGCGCCCCGTCGGCGCTCGCGCTCGACCCCGACGCGACGTCGTTCTGCGTGGGCGCCTGGTGCCGCCTGGGCGGGGCGCTCACCCTCGCGCCGCCGCCCGCTGCCCCCGCGCGGGTGCTCGCCCGCGCCGACGACCCGCCGGCCGCGCAGCCCGCCCGACGACCGCAGCGCACCGTCCGCTGCGAGCACGGCGCCGTCTCCCCCGCGCCCGAGATCGACCGGGGCGCCGCGGTGAGCGGCCACGCCGTGCAGTGGTCGCTCGCGGGCGCGACGCTCACGGTCACCTGGTCGGGCGAGACCGCGCGGGCCTCGGTCACGGGCGCCGTCACCGTGCGCCCGGGCGCGAGCGCCACCGGCCGCGGGGTGCAGGGGGACGGCGGCCCCGCGGCGCTGATCGAGCTGTGCGCCCCCTCCGGGTGCGACCACCTGCTGGCGCTGCCGACGGGCTACACCGCGCTCGGGCTCGGCCGCGCGCAGGTCGGCGGCGTGGAGGTGCTGCGCCGTCCGGGGGGCTACGTCGCGCGGGCCGACGACGCGCGCGACGGGGTCACCCTGGTCACGCTGGTGGCCCTCGACGCGACGGGCGCCGTCACCGCGCGGCGCACCTACGCCCTCGCGGCGGCGCGCGATGAGGCCCACGTCGGGAGCTGGTCGGGCCGCGACGGTCTATGGGTCGACGACCGCGCGGGGCGCTCGCGCTTCCTCGCGCTCGACCCGGGCGACGCGGCGGGCGAGGCGCTGGCCACCGCGGACGCGACCAGCGAACGCACCGCGGGCTGCGCCGCGGCGGAGGCCACGGGCGAGGCGAGGCTCATCCACCGGGTGGCGCAGGTGCGGGGCCCCGGGTGGTTCGTCGAGGCGGGCGAGTGGCAGGTGGAGGAGGTGGTGGCGCTCGGCCCGGCGGGGGCCTGCGCGCGGAGCATCACCGGCGGCGAGGCGCGCGACGAGCGCGAGGCGGGCGCCGGGCGCGAGGAGCACGAGCCGGTGCGGAGCTTCGTGCTGCGCGCGACCGGGGCGGACACCTTCGAGGGCCGCGCGTGGTCGGGCCGGCGCGCCATCGCGCTGCGCTGCCGGATGGAGTGAGGAGAGGGAGAGAGAGGGAGGGAGAGCGGGGAGGGGATCAGTCCGGGAAGCGGCTGATGTAGGCGCGGCCGTCGGTTCCGGGCGGCGGGGTGACCGCGCAGCCGGAGGCCAGGGCCGGGGTGAAGGTGCCCGAGAGGGTGCAGGTCACCGCCGCGGCCGAGATGCGGATGCGCCCGGGGCCGCCGGCGCCGCCGGTGCCGCTGCTGCCGGAGTTGCTCACGCCGCCTGCGCCGCCGACCGCGCTCACCGCGGCCCCGCTCGCCACCGCCACCGTCGGCGCATACAGGAACACCACGCCGCCCGACCCGCCGCCGCTCGCCCCGCCGGCGCAGGCGCCGCGGAAGCCCGGGCCGCCGTTGGCCAGCAGCCGCCCGGTCGCCGCCACGGTGAGGGGGCCGGTGGTCGCGATGCGCAGCGCGCCGCCGCCGCCGCCGCCGCCGGTGCCCTCGTCGCCGCCGCCGCCGCCGCCGCCAGAGCCCGGCTGGAAGGTCGCCGCCACGTCGAGGTCGCTCGCCGCCGCGGTGCCGATCGACCCGCCGCCGCCGCCGCCGCCCCGGCGCCCGGAGCCGCAGACCGAGCCGATGGTCCCGTCGCCGCCGCGATAGGTCGTGAAGGAGCCCGACCCCCCGCCGCGGCCGTAGTCCCCGGTGCTGGTGCCGCCGACGCCGCCGCCGCCGCCGCCGCCCGCGCCACCCGCGCTGCCGACGCGGCCCGACTCGCCGCAGAGGTAGCCCCCGCCGCCGCCGCCGCCGCTCGCCCC
>JAUSAZ010000174.1 GCA_030652255.1 Myxococcales bacterium
CAGCCGAAGGTGAAGGCCGCAAGCGGCCTGTCCGATGTCCAGGCACAGTGACCAGCCCGCCGCGGGCTTTCCCTTGGCTGCCGTGGGTTTCAACCCGCGGCAGCCAAGGCGCGCGAAGGTGTGCTGATGGCTGCGGGTTCCGCGCGATGGCTCGTCACCCGCAGCCTGCAAGCTCTACGCACGATGAGGGCAGCGATGAGCCGGCGGTGCGGGTGTGGTCGCGTCTACAGCGCGTCGCCCAGCTTCGCCACCAGCGCCGTGCACAGCGTGCGCAGCCAGGCCATCGCGTCGGGCCGCGGGGTGAGCGCGCGCTCGTCCATGTAGAGGTCGCGGTTGAGCTCCACCTGGATGGCGTGCATCCCCGCCGCGGGGCGCCCGTAGCGCTGCGTCGTGGCCCCGCCGCGGTACGGGTCGTCGTGGCGCACGCTCAGGCCCGCCGCGCGGAAGTGCGCGTCCACCGCGTCGATGAGCGCCGCCCCCGCCGTGCTGCGCCCGCGCGTGCCGGGCACCACGTCGGCCCGCCGCCGCGGCGCCTGCCCCAGCTGCGCCCGGCCCGTCGCGGGCATCGAGTGCGCGCAGAGCAGCACCACGGCGCCGTGCCGCGCGCGCATCGCCTCCAGCTCCGCCGCGAGCGCCCGGTGGTAGGGCCGGTGGTAGCGCGCGATGCGCCCGGCGAACTCCTCCCGCGTGAGCGGCCGCCGCAGCGCCGACGACCCGTCGCTGGACTCGCGCCAGATCACCCCGCGCGGGGCGGAGCCCTTCGGCTGCGTCGAGCCCGCCACCGAGCCCGGGTCGTGGTCGCTCTCGTCGCGGTTGAGGTCGACCACGTAGCGCGAGCACCGCGCCGTGAGCAGCGTCGCCCCCTGCGCGACCACGTCGCCCACCAGCGCGTCGACCCACGCGTCGGCGTCGCGCAGCAGCACCCGCTCGTCCACCGTCAGCAGCGCCCGCACCTCCGCGGGCACCTCGAGCCCCGCGTGGGGAACCTCCACCAGCACGGGCAGCGCCCTCGTCGTCGGCCGGGTCAGGGCGAAGGGCTCCCCCCCCGAGGCCTCGCTCACGGCTTCGCCAGGCGCGCCGCCGCGCGGTCGATCCACCCGCGCACCGCGGGGTCGTCGGTGCTCGGACCGGGCGCCCCCGGCGGACGCCGCGCGGGGCCCGCCTCGTCGCCCCCGGTCAGCCGCAGCGAGAGCGCCTGCACCGCGCCGAAGCGAGCGTCGTGCAGCACCAGCGGCAGCGGGTCGGGCCCCGTCGAGCGCCGCGGCGCCGCCAGCCACCACGCGCGCGCCCCGTCGGGCAGCGTCGCCCGCCAGCCGGCCACGACGTGGTCGACCGGGTCGCGCGGCGCCCGCAGCGAGGCCGCCAGCGCGTCGCGGGTGTACTCCGCCAGCGTCGAAGAGTCTTTACCATCGAGGGTAAGTCCGTGCGCCGCGGCGAGCGCGCGCACCTCGCCCACGGTCGCCGCCGCGGGCGCCTCCACCAGCCGCGACGCGGCGTCGATGCGCACCGCCGTCACCGGCGCCGGTGGCTCCGCGGCCATGGGCTCGCCGCCCAGGAGGGGTCCGCCGGCGAGGGCGTCGTCGGGGTCCGCCGCGCGGCGCAGGGCGTCGATCCAGCGCAGCCCGGCGCCCCACTCCATGGCCATCCCGGCGCGCTTGGAGCGGCCGACGCCGTGGTGGTGGGCGATGGTGCCGCCGGCCTCGTGGGCGGCCCGCAGGGCGCGCGTCCAGGTGGCGTCGTAGGTCACGCGCGCGCTCGCGTCGTCGGGCGAGGCGCCCGCGAAGGTGAAGTAGATCGAGCAGCCGTCGGGGTACGCGTGGCTCATGTGGGCCATCACCAGGCCGCCGTGCGAGAGCGCCTCGTGCACGCCCTCGTAGAGCGCGCCCAGGCGCGACCACGGCGCCGCGACCTCCATCGTGTCGACCCAGAGCCCGCGCGCGTAGGTGGGCGGCTGCCGGTAGCTCACCGCGTGGCGCCGCGCGAGCCAGCGCTTCGCCGGGCCTTCGCCCTCGTCGCGCGACCCGCCGCGCTCGCAGAGGGCCGTGGCCCGCGCCAGGGCCTCGGCCTGCGGGTCGGCGTCGTCGCCCTCGAAGATCACGATGAGCAGCGAGCGGGTGTAGAGCCGGGTGCTCGCGAGGTCGGCGATGGCGTTGACCGCGCGCGGGACGTCCATCACCCGGCGCAGCAGCCACTCGGCCGCGGGGGAGGGGCGCTCCGGGGTCTTCGGCGTGCTCGGCGTGGCGGAGTGGTCACCCTGGAGGAAGACGTACGTGTCGATGGGGTCGTAGAGGCGCGCCACCGCGGGGCGCAGGCCCGCCTGGAAGATGGCCCGGATGGCCTCCCAGGCGTCGTGCATCGTGGCGAAGGTGAAGCCCCGGCCGCGCCAGTCGGTGGGCGAAGGCCACACGCGCATCGTGGCCCGGGTGACGAAGCCGAAGAGCCCCTCGCTGCCCACCATCAGCTCGCGCAGGTCGGGCTCCCCCGGGCGCGGCGCGTCGAGGGTGAAGGGCTCGCCGTTGCCGAAGACCCCGTCCATCGCGAGGGTCATGTCCTCGATCTTGCCGTAGCGCCCGGAGCACTGGCCGGCGCCGCGGGTCACCACCCAGCCGCCGAGGGTCGAGCAGTGGATCGAGCTCGGGAAGTGCCCGAGCGTGGCCCCGCGGCGCTTGAGCTGGTCTTCGAGGTGCGTGCCCAGGATGCCCGCGTCGGCTACGCACACCCCCGCCTCGAGGTCGACCGAGTGCAGCGTGCGCATGCGCTTCAGGTCGACGGCGACGGTGTCGCGGGTGCCGGTGATGCCGCCCACCACGCCGCTGCCCGCGCCGAAGGGGATGAGCCCGACGCCGTGGGCGCGCGCATACCCGATGAGGGCCGAGAGGTCTTCGCGGTCGGAGGGCCAGACGATGGCGCGGGGGCCCGGCGGGCGGTCGAGGTTGCCGCGGGTCGAGAGCAGCTGCCGCGGCCACAGGTCGTGGGCGTAGGCGCTGCGGTCGGCGCTGTCGGTGGAGACGGCGTCGTCGCCGAAGCGCGCGCGGAGGTCATCGACGAGGGGGTCGCTCATGGGGTGTCGCTGGGGTCGGGAGAGTGGTGCACCGGGTGTCGGGTCCGCAAGGGAGCGCGCGGCCGGTGTTTGACAACACCCCCTAAGCCCGCCCACCACGTCTCATCCGCCGATGAGCACCCGACGCCATCTCCCGATCCTGCGCGAGGCCTCCGCCCCGCCCGCACCCAGCACTTCCCCCGCCGAGGCCGCGGGCGACGCCGAGCCCCCGCCGTGGCACTGGATCCCCCTCGGCACCACCGTCTCGCTGGTGGGCTTCGCGCTGCTCGCCCAGGGCGCCGCGGCGCTCTCGGTGCGCCTGCTCGGGCGGGTCTACCCCCTGGGCGCCACCGCCGCGCAGGTGGCGCACATCCGCGCCGCGCACCCCGCGGCCGCGCGCTCGGTCGAGCTCACCGCGGCGCTCATCCCGCTGCTCGCGCTCCTGCTGGCGGTGGCCGTGGGCTCCTACGTCGTCGGGCGCCGCGGCGACCGCACCAACGCCCGCCACGGGATGCTCTCCGGCGGGCTCACGGTGATGATCTTCTGGGTCGTCACCGGGCGCCTCTGGAGCCTTCTGCCGCTCGTCCCGCTGGCGATGGCCCTCGGGCACCTCGCCGGGCGCTGGGGCGTCGCCCGCCGCGACCGCTCGCTCGCCGCGGAGGGTTGAGCGAAGCCCCCACCGAGGGGGCGCTTGCCGTGACCCTCGTGTAACATCAGAGCACAAGCCATGGCGGAGCCAGACGAGCGGGTCGCGCTGCGGGACTTCTGGGAGGTGCTGGAGGCCACCCGCGCGGAGGTCGAGGCCGCGGTGGAGGCCGCGGCCGCGAAGGTGCCCTCGATGGCGGCGCTGATGGCGTCGATGTCGCCGGAGACGCGCGAGGCCCAGCGCAGGCTCAGCCTCGCGCAGCAGCGCGCGGTGCTGCTCGAAGGGCGCTGGGACGAGTACCTCGCCGACCTGCGGCAGCAGGGAGCCGCGTACGCGCAGATGGGCATCGAGTTCCGCGACTGGTTCGGGCTGCTGGGCACGTACCGGAGCAACGTCCGGCGGCACGTGCTGCCCGACCTCGACGCGCGCCGGGTGGGCATCCTCTGGGGGATGGACCGCTTCACCGGCGTCGCGATGGCGGAGATCGGCGAGTCGTACATCGCCATGAAGGAAGACATCGTGCGCCGGGCCGAGGCGGAGGTCGCGCGCTTCGTCGACCTCTTCCAGAACGCCTCGATGGGCATGGTGATCTGGCACCTCGACGAGCCGGGCGACCCCGGGTCCTTCCGGCTGGTGACGGCCAACCCCGCGGCGGCCCGCGTCAGCGGCACCGAACTCCTCGGGGCCGTCGGGCGGCAGGTGCGCGAGCTCCCGGGGGACTCCCGCGCGCCGTACCTCGACCTGTGGCTCGCGACGCTGGCCGACCGCGCCCCGCGCAGCTGGACGGCGGTGCAGGGCGACGACCCGGAGACCCGGCGCTCCTTCGCCGCGCAGTGCTTCGCCCTCCGGGAAGACCACCTCGGGGTGCTCTTCGAGGACGTCACCGAGCGCCAGCGCATGGCCGCGCGGCTCGACCACCACGTGCGCGAGCTCGAGCGCTCCAACCGCGAGCTCGACGACTTCGCCTACGTCACCTCGCACGACCTGAAGTCCCCGCTGCGGGACGTGCGCAACCTGGTCAGCTGGATCACCGAGGACGTCGGCGCCACCCTGCCGCCCACCTCCGCCCAGCACCTCAAGCTGGTCAACGACCGGGTGCAGCGGATGGAGCAGCTCCTCGACGACCTGCTGGAGTACTCCCGCGTGGGACGCACCGTCGACGAGTCGCGCCCCTTCACGCTCCGCGAGGTGCTCGACAGCGTGCTCGCGCTCCAGGCCCCGCCGGAGGGGTTCACCGTCGCGCTCGAGGGCGACGACTACACCCTCTGCACCCCGCGCATGCCCTTCGAGAAGGTGCTGCGCAACCTCATCGGCAACGCCCTCAAGCACCACGACCGCGCCGAAGGGCGCGTGGTCGTGCGCGCCGACGCCGCGGGCGACGACCGCATCGAGGTGCGGGTGACCGACGACGGCCCCGGGATCCGGCAGGAGTTCCACGAGCGGGTGTTCCGGGTGTTCCAGACGCTGCGCCCGCGCGACGAGGTGGAGGGCAGCGGCGTGGGGCTCGCGATCGTGAAGAAGACCGTCGAGCTGTTCGGCGGCAGGGCGCGCGTCGAGTCCGAGGGGCGGGGCACCGCCGTGGTCTTCACCTGGCCCCTCCGATGGGCCGTGACCGGAGCCTGAGGGAGCCCAGCGATGCCAGGTCGAACCGTCCACGTCCTCCTCGTCGAGGACAACGTCATCGAGCACGAGGCCGTCCGCCGGGCCTTCACGCGCGAGCGCATCGGCAACCCCCTCGCCGCCGCTACCGACGGCATCGAGGCCCTCGCGCTGCTGCGGGGCACCGGCGGCGTCGAGGCCCTGCCGCGGCCGTACCTCATCCTCCTCGACCTCAACATGCCGCGGATGAACGGCCTGGAGTTCCTCACCGAGCTCCGCGCCGACCCCGACCTGAAGGACAGCATCGTGTTCGTGCTGACCACGTCCCGCAGCGACGAAGACCGGGTGGCCTCGTACAACCTCAACGTCGCGGGCTACATCGTGAAGAGCGACGTGGGCCCCGGCTTCGTCCGGCTCATCGGGCTCCTCGACCACTACTGGCGCGTGGTGGAGTTTCCCTGACCCGCCGCGGGCGCGTCGAGCGCCTCGCGCACCGCGCGCCCGAGCCGGTCGAGCGTGAGGGGCTTCTCGATGAGCCGCGCGTCCGGCGGGAGGCGCCCCCGCTCTCGCGCGGCGCGCTCGGTGTAGCCCGACATGTACAGCACCCGCAGCGTGGGGCGCAGGGCCGTCAGCGCGCGGGCGACCTCCGGGCCCGCGAGGCCGGGCATCACCACGTCGGTCACCACCAGGTCGATGGCCTGCGTCGCCTGCTCGCAGCGGGCGATCGCGGCGGCGCCGTCGGCGGCCTCGATCACGGAGTACCCCAGGGCCCGCAGCGCGCGCACCGCCACGGCGCGCACGGGCTCCTCGTCCTCGACCACCAGCACCGTCTCCGTCCCCCGGGGCACCGGTGTCGGCTCGGCGCTCGGGGCCTCGGCCTCCGCGAGGGCGCGCGGGAGGTACACCCGAAACGAGCTGCCGTGCCCCACCTCGGAGTAGACCGTGACGGTGCCCTCGCACTGCTGCGCGATGCCGAAGACGGTGCTGAGCCCGAGCCCGGTGCCGCGCCCCACCTCCTTGGTGGTGAAGAAGGGCTCGAACACCCGCTCGAGCACGTCGCGGGGGATGCCCTCGCCCTCGTCGGTGACGCAGAGCACCACGTAGTCGCCGGGCGGGAGGCGGAGGTCGCCGGAGTGCACGAGGTCGTCCGCGAGGGTGACGTGCTGCACCTCGACCTCGATGGCCCCGCCGCGGACCATGGCGTCGCGCGCGTTGACCGTCAGGTTGACCACGACCTGCTCCAGCGCGTTGGGGTCGATGCGCACGCGCCACCCCGGCGAGGCGACCACGAGGGTGAGGGCGATGTCCTCGCCCACGAGCCGGCGCAGCATCGGGAGCGTCGCGCCGATCACCTCCGCCGCCACCACCACCCGGGCCTCCGCCGGCGAGCGCCGCGAGAAGCTCAGGAGCTGGCGCACCAGCACGGCGGCCCGGTCGCCCGCGGCGATCACCTGGTCGAGGTCTTCGCGCATCGCGGCGTCCGGGCCTAGGCCCGCCCGCATGAAGCCCGCGAAGCCCAGGATCACCGACAACAGGTTGTTGAAGTCGTGCGCGACGCCGCCCGCGAGCTGCCCGAGCGCGTCCATCTTCACCGCGTGGCGCAGCTGCTGCTCGGTCTCCCGCGCCGCGGTGACGTCCAGCGCCAGCCCGATGGTGCCGACGGTGGCGCCGCCCTCGTCGCGCAGCGCGCCCACGTGGCACTGGTACGCCCGCCCGTCGCGGGCGGCGGCGAGGCCCCCGGGTGCGCCCCGGAGGGCCCGCTCGTGCAGCGCGACCATCGCCCGCTCCGTCGCGGCGTCGCCGAAGAGGCTGCCGGCGGGCTGCCCGGCGCACGCCGCCGGGTCGAGCCCGAGCGCCCCGAGGGCCTGGCCCCCGACGTGGGTGATCCGCAGCGCGGCGTCCGTGGTCCAGTGCAGCACCGGGAGCTGCGCCAGCACGAAGCGCAGGTGCTCCTCGCGCTGCTGCAGCGCCTGGTTGGCCGCCGCGAGCTCGTTGCGCTGCTCGCTCAGCTGCGCGACCGCGAGCTCGAGCGCGCGCTGGTTGCGGTCGAGCTCCTGCCGCAGGTGGCCCTGCTCGATGGCGACGTCGATGGTCTTGGTGAGCCGCTCGCGGCTGAGCTCGCTCTTCACCAGGTAGTCCACCGCGCCGTGCTTGAGCGCCTCCACCGCGATGCGCTCGCTGCCGTGGGAGGTGAGCATCACGATCGGCAGCAGCCGACCCGACATCAGGTCGAGCACCCGCACGCCGTCCTGGTCGGGCAGGCGGTAGTCCAGCAGCACGCAGTCCACCGACGACGACGCCACCGCGGACATGCCCTCGCGCGCCGTCGCCGCCTCGATGAGCTCGTGCCGCCCGCCGAGCAGCCGCCGGATCTGCTCGCGGTCGACGTCGTTGTCATCGATCACGAGCACGGTCGACATCGCCCCGATCGTACCGCCGCCCGGCGCGCGGAGCGATGACAACCTCAGGGCATGAGCGTGGTGCGGTCGCGCATCGCGGCGTCGACGGCGGCGCGCGTGAAGGGCAGCGCCCGGTAGGTGCCGGTGTCCCAGTCGGACTGCGTGTTGCCGAAGTCTGGAGAGCCTGGGTCGCCCGAATTTCCGCGCGGGAAGTTCAGCGTCGCGGCGGGCGTGCCGTCCTCGCCGAAGCCCACCACCATGCGGTAGCAGGGCGCGGCGCGGGACTCCATGGTCTCCCGCGGCGTGGCGCCATTGAAGAACTGCGCCTGCGCCACGTTGACGGTGCCGATGGAGCCGTCGGAGGGCGCCGCCGCCACCGCGAAGGGCCCCGGCGGGGTGAACAGCGTCTGCGGCCGCGACGTGTGGAAGTCGCCCCAGGTGTAGCGGGCGGGCTCGACGCCGCCGAAGCGCGCGGTGAGCCAGTCGCGGGTCTGCGCGAGGGCGCGCAGGGCCAGCACGTCGCGGCCCTGCTGGAGGTACTGCGCGGCCATCGGCGAGCGCCCGGTCACCACCAGCGCGAGCATCTTCATGATGTAGACCGGCTCGCGCGAGAGCACCGCGTCGAACATCAGGTCGAGGTCGTCGGCCAGCACCTGGCGCGCGAAGAAGTGCTGGAAGGCCTCGTACACCACCGGCTCGGAGGCGCGGCGGTCCATGCGGCGGTCCCACGCGGCGAGGCGGGCGTGGAGCCCCGCGAGGGCCTCGTCGCCGCGGTACATCGCGAGCGCGGGGTCCGTCGCCACGCGGCCCATCGCCTCGGTGAGCACGGGCACCACGTCGTCGGCGAGGGTGTTGTAGGTGTCGAGCTGGAGCTGCTGCATCTGCGCGGCGGTGACCCCGCCCGTGGCGGTGAGCCGGGTGAGCTCGCGCTCGATGCGCGCGGCGCGCGTGCCGGGGTCGAACCACACGCCGTAGTACCAGGCGTCGTCGTCGACGCGGCCGTTGCTGGTGAAGCCGAAGGGGTCGTTGTTGGCCGAGGAGAGGAAGCCCCGCGCGCCGCCGCGCGAGCTCGGCTGGCGGTCGTCCCCGAGGAGCCGGTCGGACCACTGCGCGCGGGCGCTCGCGCCGTCGAGCAGGGCGTAGGGCTCGCCGAGCGTGCGGGGGTCGCCGCGGTCGGGCACGAGCACCCGCGAGCGGAACGCGATGTCGCGCGCGTCGGCGAAGATGAAGTTGAACGCGCCGATCTCCATGCGGCGCACGGCGGCGTCGAAGGCCGCCACGTCGCCGGCGCGGTTGAAGGCGTGGAAGACGTCGGCCTCGTCGGTGGCGCGGAAGCCCGTCCAGCGGAAGAGCACCCGGTGGTCGCCCTCGACCAGGGGCAGCGGCGCGAGGCTGGTAGGCAGCAGCACCCCGACGCCCGGCACCTCCTCGATGGGGTAGTCCACCGGGTCGCCGCCGCGCACCGCGATGCGCTCGTGGCACACGACCACCGGGAGCGCGGCGCCGCCGAGGGTGATGGTGCCGTCGCCGACGGCGACGTCGAAGAGGTCCATCATGTCGGGGTAGGCGGTGGTGGCCGTCCAGGCGACGTGGCGGTTGTGCCCGAGGTTGACGAAGGGCGCGCCCGCGAAGGCGAAGCCCGCGACGTCGAGGCCTCCCGCCGCCGCGCTCCGCATGTGGTGCGCCCAGAACACGTTGGGGCTCTGGTAGGGCTGGTGCGGATCGCCCGCGATGAGCGGCCTCCCGTTGGTGGTGTGCCGCCCCGCGACGCCCCAGTTGTTGCTCGCGCCGCGGGCCAAGGGGGCCATCGCGTCGAGGAAGCCCGCGAGGCGTCGACCGGCGTCGGCGGGCGCTCGACGGGCCTGCGCGGCGGACGGGCGCTCGTCCGGCGGCATGATGAACGAGCCGGACACCGAGGTGATGAGCGGGAGCCCCGCGGCGGCGGCGACGTACCGGCGGTTGATCGTCGAGAGGATGTCGTAGTCGAGCTGGTTGGCGTTGCGGAAGAGCTGTAGCCGGCCGACGACGTAGGGGTCGTCGGTGGTCCATCGCTCGGGGGCGAAGTCGAACTCGCTCGCGCGGAAGCCCGGGGGGAGGGGCACGGCGCCGGTGGTGATCTCGTCGACGCGGCGGTTGACGCCCGCCACCCAGGCCGTGATGAGCCGGTGCGTCGCGGGGTGCTCGCGCTCCACCCGGCGGGCGCTCTCGCGGCCCCAGTGGGGCACGGCCATGAGCCGGATGAGCTGGTCCTGCGCGAGCTTGTCGCGGCCCAGCACCGCCGCCGCGCGGCCCCGCGCCGTGCGACGCACGACGTCCATCTGGAACATCCGGTCGACCGCCTGCGTGTACCCCGCGGCGTACATCACGTCCTCGTCGGTCTGGCCCTCGATGTGGGGGATGCCCATGGCGTCGCGGGTGATCGTCACCGGCGCGCTCAGCCGCACCGTCGGGGGCTCGGCGCCAGGCTCCATCGGGTCGACGCGGGAGCACTGCGGCGCCGACGGAGCATCCGCGGAGGGGCGGTCGCCCGCGGCGTCGACGGCGCCCGCGTCGCCCGCGGGGGAGGGGTCCGACGAGCAGGCCGCGAATACCAGCCAGGGCAGGATCGCGGCGGCGAGGGGGCGGGCGCGGCGGGGGATCATCCCCGAAGCGATATCACGGTGACCGCGGCCCGGACGGAGTCGTCACGGAGACGTCACGTCTGGCCGAAGCGGGGTTAGATTCGCCCGCATGAGCCCTCCGCCCCTGCGCCTCGCCGCGCTCGCCGTCACCCTCGTCGCCTGCGCCGCGGGCGACGGAACCGAGGTCGGTCCGCGCGACGCCGGCCCGTCCCCACGCGACACCGGCGCGCGGGACACCGGCGCGCGGGACACCGGCGTGCGGGACACCGGCGCGGCCGTCGATCGCCCCGTGGCGGCGATGGACGTCCCGCCCGTCGCGATGGACGTGCCCGCGATGGTCATCGACCGCCCGGCGCCCGTCGACCTCGGCGCGCCCGTCGACCGGGGCGCCCCGATGGACGTCACGGGCTGCGTGGCCTCCGGGGCCGAGGGCAGCCCGGCGGCGTGCTCCGACGGGGTCGACAACGACTGCGACGGCTTCCGCGACTGCACCGACCCGGAGTGCGACCGCGTCTGCAACGACGCGGGCGCTCCGCCCGTCGACGTGGGCTGCGTCCGCAGCGGCGACGAGGGCTCCAACGCCGCCTGCGCGGACGGCGTCGACAACGACTGCGACGGCTACACCGACTGCAACGACTTCAGCTGCTCGATGAGCCCCGCGGTGACCCTCTGCCCCCGCGACGCCGGTCCGCCCGACACGGGCTGCGTCGTGAGCGGCACCGAAGACAACCCCGCCGCGTGCTCCGACCGCATCGACAACGACTGCGACGGCTACATCGACTGCATCGACTTCAACTGCCAGCGCCCGTCGGTGCCGCTCTGCCCCTACGACGGCGGCGTGCGGGTCGACACGGGCTGCTTCGCCACCTCCGAGAACTCCAACGCCACCTGCGGCGACGGCGTCGACAACGACTGCGACGGGTACACCGACTGCAACGACCGCAGCTGCACCAACACCTGCGTGGTGACCGTGTGCGTCTCGACCCGGGACGCGGGCTCGTGCGTGTGCCGCGGCCCCGAGTCGACGGCCAGCGCGTGCAGCAACGGCGTCGACGACGACTGCGACGGCTTCGTCGACTGCGCCGACTTCGACTGCTCGATGAACCCCGCGCTCTCGCTCTGCCGCGACGGCGGCTGAGAAGGTCAGCACGACCCCTGCTGCGCCCCCCGATCCAGCGGTCGGCCGCGCTCGAAATACCCCGCGTATGTCTCGCGCGGCCTCCCTCGTCTCGGGGTGCTCGCGACGGGTTGTGCTGACCTTCTGAGCGCGCCGTCAGGCGGGCGCGGACTCCAGCATCTCTCGGAGGATGCGGTTCCAGTTGGCCCGGGGGTGGAGCTGCGCGAGCACCGCGAAGAGCCCCACCTGCATGCGCCCCACCATCACGAAGTCCGGCGGGATGGCCATCGTCTTGGAGCGCGAGGGGATCCACCCCGCCGCCTTGCCGATGTCCTTCGCCGTCCGCACCCCGCCCCGCACCGCGTCGCGGAGCATCGCGCGGTCGATGGTGACGTCCTCGTCCTTCGCCACCATGGCCGCCGTGGCGATCATGTTGTCCTGGTGCAGCCGGCGCACCTCGGGGTCCATCTGCTCCATGCCGAAGAGCTCGCTCGAGCGCTTGCGCCACTCCTCGTAGCGGCCCGTCACCAGCATCATCGCGACGTCGCGCCACTGCCGGTAGAGCGCCTCGGGCAGCACCTTCACGCTCCCGAAATCCAGGAAGGCCACGGTGCCGTCGTCGGTCACCAGGTAGTTGCCCGGGTGCGGGTCGGTGTTGAACACCCCGCGCCCCATGGCCATCCCGAGCGTGAAGCGGAAGATCGCCTCGCCCACGCGGTTGCGCAGCTCCTGCGAGCCGTTCTCGGCCACGTCGCGCAGCGTGCGCCCCGGGACGTAGTCCATGGTCAGCACGTTCTTGCCCGTGTGGGTCTTGTACGGCCGCGGCACCATCATCCCCGGGAGGTCGGCCACCAGCCCCCGGAAGCGCTCCTGGTTGTCGAGCTCCTGGGTGTAGTCGAGCTCCTGCGCGATGTGCCGGATGACCTCCTCGAAGCCCCCGCGGGTGTCCGCGCCGGGCGCCAGCATCGCCACCATCGGGCGCAGCGAGTCGAGGTTCTTGAGGTCGCTGGTGAGCGCGTGGGCGATGGAGGGGTACTGCACCTTCACCACCACCTCGATCTCGCGGCCGCTGCCGTCGGGGTCGAGGATGGCCGCGCGGTGCACCTGCCCGATGCTCGCCGCCGCGAGGGGCGCCTCGTCGAAGCGCAGGTACGCCTCCGCGAGCGGCCGCCCGAGGCCCCGCTCGATCTCCGCCTTCAGCTCCTCGAAGCTCACCGTCGGGGCCTGCGACTGCAGCGCCGCCAGGGTCTTCTGGTAGATCTCCGTCGCCTCCGGCGGCAGCAGCCCGTCGACGTACGACACCGTCTGCCCGACCTTCATCGCCAGCCCGCGCAGCTCCCCGAGGGTGCGCAGCGCCCGCTCGGCGGAGGCCTTGAGCACGGCCACATCCATGGGCTGGTCGCCCTGGCGCAACATCCGCCCGGCGACGGAGGGTAGCTCGGTCGCGGCGAGCTTCATCAGCGCGTACCCGCGAGCGATGCGTCCCTTGGGGAGTTCGTCAGACAATGGTTGGTTCTCCGAAGCGCTCGAGCCGTTCGCCCGTCGTGTCGACAGCCATCTTGAGATGCCGCGGAGAGGCGGTCGAGCGCGCGAACGCTCGCAGTCTACCCGATCGCCCGCGGCCGCGACCACCGCGGTCCCCGCGCCACGCTCGTGAACCAGCCCAATGCTCCGGGCGCGGTTGATTCTCCAGGCGTCCGACCCGACGATCCGCGCCGTGCCCGAGACCCGCGCCCGATTTCTCCGCCGCTTCGCCGTGGCCACCGTCGCCTACAACCTCGCCGTGATCGTCTGGGGCGCCTTCGTGCGGGCCACCGGCTCGGGGGCCGGCTGCGGCGACCACTGGCCCATGTGCAACGGCGAGGTGCTCCCCCGGCCGCGCTCCCTGGAGATGCTCATCGAGTTCACCCACCGCATCACCTCGGGCGTCTCGCTCCTCGCCGTGCTCGCGGTCGTGGTGATGGCCTTCCGCTGGACCGCGCCGGGCCACCCCGTGCGCCGCGGCGCGGTCTTCTCCGGGGCGCTCATCGTGAGCGAGGCCCTCCTGGGCGCCGGCCTCGTGCTCTTCCGCCTCGTCGCGGGCAACACCTCGATGACCCGCGCGTGGTTCGGCGCGGCGCACCTGGTCAACACCTTCGCCCTCGTCGCGGCGCTCACCCTCACGGCCTGGTGGGCCTTCGAGCACCGCCGCCTCGACCTCCGGGCGCGCCCCGGGCTCACCGCCACCCTCGCCGTCTCGGCCGTCGCCACCATGGCCGTCGCCGTCACCGGCTCCATCGCGGCGCTGGGCGACACGCTCTTCCCCGCGCGCTCCTTCGCCGAGGGATACGCCCAGGACTTCAGCGCGGGCGCCCACCTCCTGCTGCGCCTGCGCATCTGGCACCCGGTGGTCGCGCTCGGCGCCACGGCGGCCCTCATCGCCAGCGCCATCGCGGGCTTCGCGGTGACCCGCCGCCCGGCCGCGCGCTCCTACGGCATCGCCCTGGTGCTCGCGGTGGTGACCCAGCTCGCCCTCGGCGTGGCCAACGTCTTCCTGCTCGCGCCGGTCTGGTTGCAGCTGGTGCACCTGCTGGTCGCCGACCTGCTCTGGGTGACCCTGGTGCTGCTCGGCGCGAGCGCCCTGGAGCGCGAGCCCGACCCCGTCGCCGCCTGACTCACCGCGCCCGCGGAGCTGTGCTATCCCCGCGGCCATGTCGACCCTCCCCATCGCCGTGCTCAACGAGCATCCCGAGTGGCAGAAGCGGCTCTACGCCGAGCTCGGCCGTCGAGACCTCCCCTTCGTCGAGCTCCCCCTGCACGACCACCTCTTCGACCCGTCGAAGCGCGAGCGCGCGTACTCCATGGTCATCAACCGCGCCTCGCCCTCGGCGTGGAAGCGCGACCACGAGTCGGCGATCTTCTTCGGCCAGGCCGCCCTCGCGTACTACGAGACCACCGGCGCCCGGGTGGTCAACGGCACCGGCGCGTACCTGCTGGAGACCAGCAAGGCCCTCCAGGCGATGCTGCTCGCGCGCCTCGGCATCAGCACCCCGCGCACCCTCGTGGCCAACCACGCGGCGTCCATCCTGGCGGCGGCCGACCAGCTCGAATACCCCATCGTGGTGAAGCCCAACATCGGGGGCTCCGGGGCGGGCATCGTGCGCTTCGACGACCGCGCCTCGCTCGACGCCTGGCTCGCGACGCGACCCGGCTACGGGGTCGACGGCGTGGTGCTGGTGCAGGAGTTCCACCCCGCGCAGGACGGGCACATCGTGCGGGTGGAGATGCTCGGCCAGCGGCACCTCTACTCGGTGAAGATCTACCCCGACACCACCGACTTCAACCTCTGCCCCGCGGACATCTGCCAGGTCACGCCGGGCCAGGCCCCGCCCCCCGCCGACACCGCCGGCCAGAGCGACTTCGAGCTCTGCGTGGTGGCCGCGCCCGCCAAGAAGCTCCGCATCGAGCGCCACGACGAGGCCCCGGAGGTGGTCGAGAGCGCGCGGGCCATCATGGCCGCGGCGAAGCTCGACGTCGGCGGCATCGAGTACCTCACCTCCACCCGCGACGGGCGGCGGTACTTCTACGACATCAACGCGCTCTCCAACTTCGTGCGCGACGCCGAAGACATCGTCGGCTTCGACCCCACCAGGGTCTTCGTCGACTGGATCGTCGCCGAGCTCGCGACCGCGGGCTGACCTAACCCACCCACACGCCGGTGCACTCGGGCACGCGGCTCCACCCGTGGGCGCGCACCTTCTCCACCATCGCCTCGCCGAAGAAGAAGCCCATCCCCTCGGCGGCCTCCTCGACGCTCGCGTAGCCGTAGTCGGTGCGCAGCACATGGCGGCGCAGCCCCCAGGTCGACTCCAGCCACTGCTGATACACCGCGAGCTTCGGCGAGGGCGCGGGCTCGGTGCAGCCCGTCCCGAGGGTCTCGATGACCACCAGCCTTCCGCCGGGCTTGAGCGCGCGGCGCATGGTCGTGAGGGCGCGGGTGATGCGGTCCTCCCAGTCGTCGGGGTGCCAGCTCAGGGCGTGGCCGAAGACCCAGCCCGCGATGGCGAGGTCGGCCCAATCGTCGCCGAAGTCGGCCGCGTAGGCGTCGCCCACGGAGAGGTCGATGGAGGCGTCGGGGAACCCTTCGGCGCGCAGGCGCTCGTGGGCGACGGCGAGCATCGGGGCGGCGTACTCGCAGCCGCGGACGGTGGCGCCCGCGCGCAGCAGCATGCGGGTGATCCGCCCGGTGCCGACGCCGAGCTCCAGGGCGCGGCCGCCGCGGAGCCCCGGGGCGAGCTCGGCGAGGAGCGCGGGGAGGGCGCCGTCGACGTCCTCGGCGGAGACCATGGCGTCGTAGCGGGCGGGGTCGTGGAGGTACACCCGGGCGTAGTCGACGGAGCTCATGGCGCGGAGGCTCGCACGGCCCCGCGCGCAGATCACCCGCCGGGGGTGAAGGTGAAGGGGAAGTCGAAGCCTACGCTGCCGCCCTCGGGCACCGGGAAGACCAGGCCCCGAAGGCGACCGGTGACGCAGGTGCCGACCGCCGGCGCGGCGGGGAGCCCGGAGGTCGAGGCCGTGGTGATGCGGCCGCTGGTGCCGATGGTGAAGCTCACGTTGAGGCGACCCGCGAGGGTGGGGTTGTTGCGCAGCTCGCGCTCGTAGCAGGAGCGGATGCCGCCGAGCTGACCGCGGATGATCCGCGCCACGCTGCTGGGGTCGACGATGCCCTCCCCGTCGCGCTCCACGATCTCGCCGGGCTCGGTGCGGAACACGATCACCCGCGCCCGCACCACCTCCGGTCCGGTGCCGATCTGGTCGCCGGTGGAGCGCACCAGCGCCGCCTCGCCGAGCGGTCGCCCGCCCGGCGGACCGCCCGGGTTGGCGATCGCGTTGCGCTGCACGCCGACGCGCCCCGTGGCGGGCGTGATGCCGCTGGCGTGGGCGAGGTCGTCGGGGGAGCCGGTCATGAGCCCCCCTTCGGCGAGGGCGTCGCGCGCGTTGCCGCGGCCGGTCTCGTTGAGCCCCGTGAGCGCGGCGAACTCGGCGCTGCTCCGG
Organism: Myxococcales bacterium; assembly: GCA_030652255.1. Taxonomy (GTDB): domain Bacteria; phylum Myxococcota_A; class Polyangia; order Polyangiales; genus SCUS01. The sequence continues at coordinate 16,457 of JAUSAZ010000174.1, forward strand.
GTCACGTTGGCGACGGCCTGCACGGCTCGGTCGGCGGCGGCGTTGGCGGCGTCGACGCGGCGCTGGTCGGCGGCGGCGCGGTCGGCGGCGCGGTCGGCGGCGTTGGGCCGCGGCGCGCGGGTGGTGGCGGGCGCGGGGTGGTCGGGCGTGGGCGCGGCGGAGGCCTCGGTGGTGGGGTCGTCGGGCGCGGCGTCGGGCGCGGGCTCGACGGTGGGGGCGGGCATCGCGAGGAGGCGCACGAGGCGGGCGTCGTCCATGGCGAGCTCGTCGTCGACGATGGGGTCGTAGGCGTACTCGACGTAGGCGACGCTGCCGATGGCGAGCGCGAGGAAGGCCGAGAAGCAGGAGTTGTAGGTCCAGTCGACGTTCTTGGCCCAGCGGGAGCGGAGGGCGGCGGGCAGCTGCGGCCGCGGCATGACGGGCGGCGCCGCCACGAACTGGAAGAGGAAGACCACCGACCCGAGGTGGATCTTCCCGCGCGCCGTATCGGGGACGGCGACGCGGTACCCGTCGGGCGTGCGCTGCACGGTGGGGCTGCGGCGCAGCTCGGCGAGCGTGCGGACGCCGTCGGGCATCGCGAGCTGGCCCTCCATCGCGTCGGTGAGGTGCAGGGTGTACTGCCCGTCGGAGACGGAGAAGAGCTCGGCGCGGGGAGGGAGCTCCGCGGAGGCGACGACGAAGGTGTTGTGCTCGGTGGTGCCGACGGTGACGGCGCTGCGGTCGCGGAGGATGCGCTCCTCGGTCATGCGGGTGCCCTGCATCACGCCGATGCGCAGCACCTTCGGGCCGGTGGGGAGCTTCGTGGCGTTCATGGCGCGGGTCATCGCGCCGGGGCGGGTGGGCGCAGGGGTGCGGGCGGGCGCAGGGGGACGGGGGGAGTGGGTCATCGTGGCCTCCGCGGGCATAGACCACGGGGCGCGCGGAAGGTTCCGGGGGATAGCGAAGGGACGACGGCGACGGACGCAGCGGCGTCGGGGCCGCGGGCGGGTTGTCGTCGACATCAGCCCCGCCTCCGCGCGATCTTCCGCGCACGGGAGGCACAGAGGCGTGCGGCGGGACGTTCGACGACGGCTGGAGCAATACGCGAGCAACCCACGCTGCGAGGCCAACGTGATCTCTGCCGTGCACGACGTCCCGATGGAGGCGGTCGCCCGCGCCCTCGGGTACTCCGGCGCGGTGGGGCAGTCGCCCTTCGCGCTGCTCCGCGGTCAGCAGTTCGAGCGCTCGCTCTTCCGCGACGACGCGGTGCGCCTGCGCCGCGCGCTCATCACCCAGAAGGTGCTCCCCGCCAACGCCGCGGGCTTCGTCGACTTCCGCATGAGCCGCAACGACGGGCCCTACCCCAACCTCGACGCCTCGCGCGCTGCCTTCCTCCAGCGCCTCGCAGCCTTCGCGAAGACGGTCGGTGACGCCCGGCTCCAGCTCCCGACCATCCTCGCGGGGCCCACCCTCATGGTGCCCGGCAAGGCCATCCTCCCCGACGGGCTCTTCGCCATCGACGTGCTCACGGTGCACCCGCAGCCGCGGCCCGCCCCCATCGTCCTGCGCGTGGGCGAGGTGAAGGTCTACCCAGACCGCGGGGGCTTCACCGACGCCACCGAGCTCGCCGCCACCCGCGCGCAGGCGGGCCTCTACGTGCACGCGCTCCGCGTCGAGCTCCAGCAGTCGAAGCTCGCCCAGCACTTCGCCGTCGCCGATGACGGCTTCCTCGTGCTCACGCGCCCCAGCTTCAACCTCCCCTCCGTGCGCGGCGCCGAGGACCTCCAGCACCAAGCCGAGCGCGCGGCCGTCATGTTCGATCGCGTCCATCGCATCGCCGAGCGCCTGCTGCCGCCCGACTCCGCTGCCGACGACGACATCCCCGCCCAGCGCCGTCAGGCCGTGCTCGACGCGCCCAGGCAATACGCCGATGGCTGCCTGTCGTTCTGCGAGCTCGCCCCGCACTGCCAACAGACCGCCCTCGCGCAGGGCCTCCCCGCCGCGCTCGGCGACGACCTCGCGCGCTTCCTCGGTCCGATCACCTTGCACCGGGCCCTGGAACTCCTGCACGGCGCCGCCGCCGAGGGCGACGTCGAGCACGACCTGCTCGCGAGGATCGCATGAGCCGCCACGACGCCTTCGAACGCCTGCGCGCCTGGGACGAGGGCCGCGCCATCGCCAACGGCCACACGCTCCCGTGGCTCCGCGCCGACGCCGCCGACCGCTTGGTGCTCGCCTTCGTCCGCATGGGCGGCGAGTCGTCCCCATGGGGTCTGTGCGTCGGGAGGCCCGACGCGCCGCCGGAGTTCTTCACCTGCGCCGAGCCGCGCAACGCCGACCTCCACGCCGCGTTCGTCCTGGCCGCGGCCGGTGCGCTGCTCCGCCACGTCGAGCACCCCTCGCTCCTCGCCGACGACGAGCGCCTCATGCTCCTCGCCATGGAGGCCCCGTTGCGGGCGAGGGTGCGTCTCCGCCAGCTCTGGGTGCCGGGGCCGTCGCACCTCGACATGCTCCACTTCCTCGACTTCCGGTACACCCACGCCAACACGGGGGACCCGAAGGTCGTGCGTCGGCTCCAGGCCCTGGGCCGCGTCTGCGGCTGGCTCTTCCGCGAGTCCACCCGCCCTGGTCAGGTGCGCGTCTTTGACGCCACCGCGCGGCTGCGGCGCGCGTACACCTTCCCCGCCGAGCCCGTCCGGCAGGCCCACCTCGGCTACCTGCTCGCGTGGCTCGAAGCCGACCGCACCCGCGACGAGCGCCTCGCCGAGGCCCGCGCCCGCGAAGACCTCCCGGTGTCGGTCACCATGAGCCCCGAGTACGAGCGCGCCACGCTGGAGCCCCTGGTCACCCGCTACAACGCCGCGAAGGACGACCCGCCCGCGCAGGCGCTCCTTGCGCGGGAGATCCACGACGCGCTGGTGCCCGAGCTGCGGCGGCGCTGGGAGCTCACGGTCCAGGCGATGGCCGCCCTCGACGCCGACCCGCGGGCGTCCAACCCCCACCTCGACGCGGTGGTCGACCTCGGGAGCGCGGAGTACTTCCACGAGTACTGGAAGAACGAGGCGAAGGGCCTCGACCCCAACCTGAGCGACGAGCAGCGGCGGTACCTCGTCCACGACCCGGAGACCGACTACGCCCCGGCCCGCGCGGCGCGGCGCTACTTCGCGCACCTTCACGCCGCCGAGCTCGCGGCGGGCGAGCTGGTGCACGGCGACGCCACCCTGGTCGAGCAGAGCCTCGACGCGGGCAACGCCCTCCGCGGAACCATCCGCGCCGTCGAGCGCGAGGCCGTCGCCGGAAAGAAGAGCGGCCCCATCCTCTGGACCATCGAGTGCTCCGCCGACGACTCCCTGCGCCTCCGCGAGGAGACCAGCGTGTGCCTCGTCGGCGCGCGGAAGCGCATCGGGCGCATCCGCAGCCTCGCCACCGTCGGCGCCGTGCGCACCGTCGTGCTCCAGATGACCGACGGGCTCACGAAGCGCTCCCTCCCCAACGAGCCCGACGCCGCGGACGCCAGCGCCCTCGTCGGCGCCACCGTCACCTTCCTCGAACAGGCCGCCGCGGGGTTCACCCAGATGAAGATCTTCCGCGTCGGGCACACCGACGGGCCCGGCGCGTGGCTCACCCACGCCGCCCCGCTCCCAGAGCCCTCCCCCCCGGTGCGCATCCAGGGCAACCTCCTCGACCTCGTGAAGAGCCTCCAGTAGCCCCGCCGATGGCCCAGACCCACCTCGCCGAGCGCCGCAACCAGGTCCTCACCCAGCTCCTCGAACACGTCGAGCGCGCCGATGCGCTCCTCGTGCTCAAGGCCCCGCCCGGCTCGGGCAAGACCTTCGTCACCACCCGCGCGGTCGCCCTCGCGCTGCACCGCAAGCGCCGCGTCGCCGTCGCCGCGCAGACCAACGCCCAGGCCGATGACTTCTGCCGGCGCATGGCCGCGGAGTTTCCCCGCCTCCCGGTGCACCGCTGGGCCTCCGCGCAGCGCGGCGCCCTCGACCTCGGGGCCTCGGTCTCGTGGATCACCCGCACCGCCGACCTGCCCCCCGGGCCCTGCGTGGTCGTCGCCACCAGCGCCAAGTGGGCCGTCGCCGACCTCGACGCCCACGACCCCTTCGACGCCCTCTTCATCGACGAGGCGTGGCAGATGTCCTGGGCCGACTTCATGCTCCTCGGAACCGTCGCCCCCCGCTTCGTCCTCGTCGGCGACCCCGGGCAGATCGCGCCCGTCGTCCCCATCGACGTGTCGCGCTGGCAGACCTCCCGGCGGCCGCCGCACGTGCCCGCCCCGGAGGTGATCCTGCGCGACCGTACGCTGCCCACCCGGGTCATCGAGCTGCCCGTGAGCACCCGGCTCCCGCACGACACCTGCGCGATGGTGCAGTCCTTCTACGACTTCACCTTCGAGAGCTGGTCGGCGCCCGGCGAGCGCCGCGTGCTGCTCCCGCCCGCCGCGACGCAGCACCCCGTCGACGCCGCGCTGGCGCTGCTCACCACCGGCTCGGTCGCCCTGATGACGCTGCCGACGCCGCCGGGCGGTCCGCCGATGGAGGAGGACGTCGCGCTGGCGCGGGCCGCGGCCGACGTGGTGCGCCGTCTGCTCGACCGCGGGGCGCGCGTGGTCACCGAGGAGGGCGAGACGGCGCTCGGCCCCGGGGACATCGGCGTCTCGGCCACCCACCGCGTGATGAACACCCGCATCACCGACGCGCTGGGCCCGCTGGCGGCGAAGGTGCGCGTCGACACGCCCGAGCGCTGGCAGGGCCTGGAGCGCAAGGTGATGGTCGCCGTGCACCCGCTGTCGGGCGTGACGCAGCCCTCGCCCTTCGACCTGTCCACCGGGCGCCTCTGCGTGATGGCGTCGCGGCACAGCGTCGGGCTGGTGCTGGTCTCGCGCGACCACGTCGGCGACACCCTCGACACCTACCTCCCGGTCGCCGCGCAGGCCCTCGGGCAGCGCGACGAGGCGGGCCGCGGACGCGCCCAGAACCTCAGCCTCTGGCAATACCTGGTGCGCCACGAGCGCGTCGCCCCGATGACCCCGCCGAGCGTTTGAAAGCAGACGATGCCCCTACCCCCCGACTTCGAACGCACCCTCTGGTCGACCGCCGACACCCTCTGGGCCAACACCGGGCTCAAGCCCTCGGAGTACGCCGAGCCGGTGCTGTCGCTGGTGTTCCTCCGCTTCGCCGACGTGCGCTTCGCGCAGCGCACCGCCGAGATCATGAAGAAGCCGCCGCGCATGGGCGTGAAGCCCTCGCACTACCACGAGGTGCGCGTGCCCTTCCTCCCCGAGCGGGCGCGCTACGACTGGCTGTTGCAGGTGCCCGCGGGGGGCGCCGTCGTCGACGGGAAGAAGCGCACCCTGGGCGAGCTGCTCGACGCCGCCATGGTCGACATCGAGGCCGCCAACGAGAGCCTGCGGGGCATCCTCTACCGCGGGTACGCGCGCTTCCCGGTGCTGGTGCTCAACGACCTGCTCAAGCGCTTCTCGGAGATTCCAAGCGACGTCGAGGGCGACGTGTTCGGGCGCATCTACGAGTACTTCCTGGGGGAGTTCGCCAAGCGCAACCTGGAGAAGGGCGGCGAGTTCTACACGCCCGTCAGCGTGGTGCGGCTCATCGTGGACGTGCTCGAACCGTACAAGGGAAGGGTGCTCGACCCGGCCTGCGGGTCGGGCGGGATGTTCGTGCAGAGCGCGCGCTTCGTCAGCGAGCACGGCAAGGCCGACAGCGCGCTGAGCGTGCACGGCATCGAGAAGGCCGAGCAGACGCTGCGGCTCTGTCGGTTGAACCTCGCGATCCACGGGCTGCCGGGCAACGTGGTGGTGGGCAACAGCTACTACGACGACCCCTTCAAGCAGGCCGAGGGGTTCCAGTTCGTGATGGCCAATCCCCCCTTCAACCAGAGTGGCTTCGACCGCGAGCGCTGCGAAAAGAACAGCAAGCGCTACCCGCTGGGGGTGCCGAGCACCAACAACGCCAACTTCCTGTGGATCCAGCTCTTCTACACGTACCTCGCGAAGGACGGGCGGGCGGGCTTCGTCATGGCCAACAGCGCCAGCGACGCCCGCGGGAGCGAGCTGGAGATCCGGCAGAAGCTCATCGAGGAGGGCGTGGTCGACGTGATGGTCACGCTGTCGGGCAACCTGTTCTACACGGTGACGCTGCCGGTGACGCTGTGGTTCCTCGACAAGGGGAAGGCGAAGACGGCGCGGGGAGACACCGTGCTGTTCATCGATGCGCGTGGGGTGTTCCGGCAGGTCGACCGGGCGCACCGGGAGCTGACGGCGGAGCAGGTGGAGTTCCTGGCGAACATCGTGAGGCTGTACCGGGGGGAGGCGGCGGAAAACCTCAAGGGGGCGAAGGCGCTGACGGATGCGAGCTTCCCGAAAGGGAAGTACGCGGATGTGGCCGGTTTGTGTAGGCGGGCGACGCGGAAGGAGATCGCGGCGCAGGGGTGGAGCCTGAACCCGGGACGCTACGTGGGCGTGGCCGCGGGGAAGGTGGAGGACTTCGACTTCAAGGAGCGGCTGGGGGAGCTGAACGAGAAGCTGGAGGCGCTGAACGTAGAGGCGAGGGCGCTGGAGGCGAAGATCGCGGCGAACGTCGCGGGGTTGTTGGAGGGATGATGGGTGAACAGTGGACAACCTCGACGCTGGGTGCCTGCGTCAGCGTATCGTCAGGCGGAACCCCTTCAAAGGCGCGCCCCGAGTACTGGGGAGGTTCGGTCCCTTGGGTGTCCTGCAAGGATATGAAGGTTGATCGGATCTACGACTCCGAGGATCACCTGACCCTGGATGGCGCAGCGAACGGTACTCGATGGGCCCCTGTTGGATCCATTCTGATTGTTGTTCGAGGCATGATTCTCGCGCGTGAGTTCCCCGTCGGACTCGTGATCAGGCCTGTCACCTTCAATCAGGATCTCAAGGCCTTGGAAACGCTCGAAACTCTGGAGCCAAAATTCCTGTACTACTGGTTGAAGGCTAGAACCTACGATATCCTCGGAGTGGTCGACGAGGCGGGGCATGGCACGAAACGGCTCCAGTCCGATCGATTGATGAACCAACCGATCCGATTTCCATCTCGCTCGATGCAGAGGCGAATGGTCGATGTTCTCTGCGCCTATGATGACCTGATCGAGAACAGCCAGAAGCGGATTGTGGCTCTCGATGAGATGGTGCGCGCGATATTTCGAGCATGTGTAATCAACGGTCAGCCATCGGTTCCGTTGGCGACGCCGACGGCGCAGGAGCTGATCAACGACGGTGTGATCGAGATCAACGACGGCTACCGCGCGAAGAACAGCGAACTCGGTCAACCCGGGCTCCCCTTTGCCCGTGCCGGGAACATCGACGATGGATTTCATATGGCCGACGCGGACATGCTTCATGAGTCGAATGTCGGTCGGGCGGGCGCCAAGGTCTCTCGGGAAGGCGACGTCGTGTTTACCTCAAAGGGCACGGTCGGTCGCTTCGCGTGGGTTCGCTCCAGGACGCCGCGCTTCGTCTATTCGCCGCAACTCTGCTTCTGGAGGGTGCTGCGGCCCGATGTCCTTTCGCCCCGATACCTCTGCCGCTGGATGAAGAGTCCTGCGTTCGTAATGCAGTTGGATCGCGTGAAGGGCTCGACCGATATGGCCGACTACGTCAGTCTGACCGATCAGCGACGGATGCGTGTCGACGTTCCGCCCCAGGCGGTTCAGCGCGAGTTTGACGCCGCTGCGGCACCGTTGGACGATCTCATCGACAGTCTGCGAGAGCGCATCGCTACCCTCCGCGCCACCCGCGACCTCCTGCTCCCGCGGCTCATCTCCGGCGAACTCGACGTCTCCCGCGTGCCCGATCCGGCGTCGCTGTAGCTTACGGGTGAGATCGCTCTCGGCGCTCTCCCGGCGAGCGTCGTGACCTCCTCGCGTTCGATCATCGCCCATCCTCACATCTCAGCTGACACCCCAAGGAAGCGCGCCGCGAGCGCCCGTTCGTCCACCCCGTCTCCTTCGCGTTCGACCCGGTACGCTCGGGCCGCGGGCCGCGAACTCACCACCTCGCGTAGTGCCCCGTCGACGAAGTGCAACGCTGCGCCGTCGTCGGCCGCGAAGCCCGCAGGCATCCCCTGGGCGATCAGCCGGTGGTAGGCCGGGCGTCGCTCGGCCTCGCCGTCGTAGTGCGGACACATCGTTCCGGAGAGGAGCCCGAGCCCATCGTCGAGGCGCGCGAGGCGGCCGAAGGAGTCGGTCACGCCGCCCTCGAACCAGCAAAGGGCCCCGGCGCTCACGCCGGCCATCACCACGCCGGCCTCGTAGGCGTGCTGGAGGGCGAGGTCGACGCCGTGGGTGCGCCAGACGGCGAGCATGTTCGCCGTGTTGCCGCCGCCCACGTAGATGATGTCCTGCTCGCCGAGCAAGGCATCGAGGTCGTCGTGCGTGCGACGGAAGAGCGGGAGGTGCGTCGCTCGGCAGCGGGGAGCGAGGTCGGTGTAGAAGTTCACGAGGTTGCGGTCGGCGTCGCCGCTCGCGGTCGCGAGGAAGCACACGCGCGACTCCGCGCCGCGGGCGATGGAGAGGACGAAGTCGTCGAGGAGGGGATTGCGAGGCTCCATCAGGAAGCCGCCGCCGCCGAGGGCCACGATCTGTTTCATGGCAGCGGAGGATGCGGCGACCCGTGATGGTGGATCAAGGGGCAGCGTGACGCCCCGTCGCCCTGAATCAGAACGAGAGCAGACTGAATGCGCCGCCGACGAACACCGATAGGTCCAATTGAACCTGTCCGCCTGCGTGGGCACCAGTCCAGATCCTCATCGAAGGACGTACGCCGACGTGGAGCTGAAGGTCGGTTCCGAGGCGGGCATAGACGGGACTCTCCAGGTCGATGTGCTCGATCCGCAGCACGTTCTCGTTGGTGGGCGTTGCCGCATCATCGTCACGCGACGTCCACGGCAGGGTGATCGACGGGTTCCAGGCAAAGTGGGCTCCCAGGTATTGCCGCCACTCCAGACGGAGGTCGACCGTCTGCCGACCAGCGAGACCCGTGAGGTAGCGATCGCGACACTCCAGCGTTGGAGGCGTGGTGGTCATACCGCCGACCAGGTGGTTCTCGCAGATGTTACGCTTCGTTGGCGTCTGCGCAGTGCTTGCGTAGCCCATCGAGAAGGCCAGAAGGCCACCTGGGAAGACATAGCGGCCAACACCGAGCCTAAAGTCGTACAGCGCTCGTGTGTCGGACTGTGACTCGCGAGTAGTCTCGTTGAAGAAGTCCACCGAGCTCCGCCCGATGCTCCCGCGAGCGAAGAGGACTGTGGGACCTCCGCCGAAGGCGCCGTACCGACGCGACGCCTGCCGAATGTCGGCGACTTCGTCGCGTTCTGAGTCGCTGAACAACACCCGGTCGTTACGGATGTCTTGTTCCCCGCACTTCAGACCAGCCATGTGTCGGTTGCAGATCCGCACGATCGCGGCTGCGAGATCTCGGTCTGTACGAAAGCGCGCCCAGAAGATCGAGAACGACACGCGTCCATTGTCGACGAGGCCACCTGTCGCCGTCAGCAGATCGGCCGATTGGCCTTCTTCTGCGTCCCCGGTCCGCAAGCCCAGCGAAATTGCGACGTCTCCAATGCGGGAGCCGACGTTGGCGGTCACACTTGAGCCAGCGGTACCCTGCTCGAGGAAGACCGCGGTCGCCGGGACCTGAACGCTTGCTGGCGAGGCATTGAGCGGCCCCGAGGTCTGCGCCGCGACCCCCGGTGAGAACACCGCGATGGACAGCGCAATCGTCCACTTCATCGCGTGTCGACTCACTGTGCGTCGCCCTTCGTGACGTCGTCTTTGCGCTGCGCAGGGAGCTTGAAGGGCACCTGCGCAGCGTCCTCGCAGGAGTCGGGGATCGTGCACTTGAGGGCCTCGTCGAGTCCCGGTTCGACCATAACCGTGAACTCCGATCCTGGCTGTCCGCCAACCTGCCACCAAACGAAGTGATCACCGTCTGCGAGGTTGGCGTAGGCAACGTCGCCAGCGAAGGCCAAATCGCGCCCCGTATTGTCGATGTTCGCGGCACGGGTATCGAATGTGCCCTTGATCGTAATCTTGACTTTGGTCATGCCGTGGAACCTTCTGGGCTGATGAGTGATTCGTCGACATGGCGTCGGCTTGGCCAGACACCTCAGCAGTAGCCGTCACTACGCCAGAGTCGATGCCCTGACCGGCAACCCGCGCGGTCCGAGCGCCACCGACTTGAGCAATCGTCATGCCGCTCGGCTTACCCGCCGCTGGCTCAGCGAGATCCTCTCTCACTGGTCGGAATCGACCGCCCGCGTCCACTCGACGGCCCGATTCGTCCGTCGTCCTTCAGGCTCCCGGCGAGTGCAGTCATTGCGCCCGCAGACGCACCGAGGAGCCTGTTGCAGGAGCGAGCACCGCACGGTCACCCTGCGGTGACGAGCTCGTCCCGCAAACGCTCTGCGGCCGCCTTCGTCGCCACGACGCTGGCCATGCAGGCGACGCTCGCAAACTCGGCGCCGAGGTCGTTGGTCACGAGCAGGTACCCGCTCATGTCGGCCTGCGCGGCAATGAGCCAGTCTACGGTGGCGCCGCAGCGCGAGCCGTCGCCCTCAGCCCCGGCTAGCGTCGGACTCAGCCCGACGCACTCCAGGCAGCGGCGCTTCTTGAAGGCCCGCCAGGCGCCATCCACGGGGTACAGCGCGGCGAGGCGCTCGGCGGTGCGCTCCGCGTGAGGCTTGTCGAAAGCTTCGACGACGATGTGCTTGCTGTGGAGAAAGCCCTCGGGAAATGACGGGTCGAACTCGTTCCCCCACTCCTGCCGCATTTGCCGAAGTTTCTCGTGATAGACGACCGCGGGGACCACCATGCGAATCGGCGCCACTCGAAAGACGTTGATCCGGCTGATGCACGCGATGAGCGCGGCGCCCGGGTCCTTCTGTCCCCCACTACCGAAAATCGTATTGGTGTCGAACGCGACGACGGCGTCAGGTCGGCGCAGATACTCCAGTATCTCGTCCCCCGTCATTCCTTGTCGCTCCCACCAGACGCGAGTTTGTGGAACTGCTCATCGGTGAGCATCTCTACATAGGAGGCTGCGCTCAATAATCGGACGGTTTCGCCTTGGGGGAGATTCGTGTAGAGCTCTCCGCGATGGAGACCGATCCCGAGGCCCTCGTGCGAGGGCGGTTTGAGCTGTTGTCGCCGACGATGACCGAGGCGACGACGCGCCTGTGGGCTGCGGCCGAAGCCCGTGCGTTGGGGCGCGGC
>JAUSAZ010000179.1 GCA_030652255.1 Myxococcales bacterium
GCTATCGCACGAGGGCGCCCCCGCAGTCGCGGGGGCTTTCGAACAGGAACATCACTTCGAGTGTGCCCGCCTTGTCCGCCCGGCCTTCCGGAAGGCCCATCGAGTGTCGGTCCGAAAGCCCCCGCGACTGCGGGGGCGCCCTCGTGCGATAGCCTGGGGTGAGCGCCGACGCGCGAACCCCAGCGTCAAACGGGCGGCGTGTCTCACCAACGGGCGGCCGCCAACGCGGCAATATTGGCATCAAATGAGTGTGACTCCTCCGCCCGCCGTCCGCGTCCCGGTGCTCGCGCCCGACGGGGCCTTCTACCTCCGCCCCGCGCGCCCCGACGAGCCCGCCGTCCTCGATGACGCGCTCGCCCGCCGCCTCGCCCGGCACTTCGCCCACGGCGTCGACCACGGCCACCTGCTCCTCGGCGCCGCCGAGCCCGGGGCCGTCCTGCCGCCCGCGTACGCCTGGCTCCGGGACATCGCCCGCGCCTTCGTCACCCGCCTCTGCGCGCTGCCCGACCTCGACGCCGACCGCGCCTCCCTCGACGTCCCGCTCGCGCCCGACACCGCCGCGCTCCTGCTCGCGCGCGTGCCCCCGATGCCCGGGGCCGAGCACGCCTCCGCCGACTGGATCGCCCTCCGCTGGGCCGCCCTCAACGCCGCCGCCCGCGCCGCGCTCACGGCCCACGAGGGCCCCGCGCTCGCGTGGCTCCGCGCCCACAACCCCCTCTGGAACACCGTCGGCCGCGTGTGCTTCCACCTCGCCGAGCGCAAGGGCGACGAGGCCCACCCCTTCGCCTTCCTCGCCACCTACACCGCCGGGGTCTCCGCCGCCGCCGCGGTGCAGCACCTCCCGCTCGGCCGCGCCCTCCAGGAGTACGCCGGGGCGCGCGACCGCAGCCGCCTCATCGCGCTGCTCGCCCCCATCGAGCGCGCCGCCGAGCACAGCCCGCTGGTGCGCGCGCTCGTGGACTCGCACGAGATCTTCCACCCCCTGGCCTGGACCCCGTCGCAGGCCCACGCCTTCCTCACGCAGGTGCAGGCCTGCGAGGACGCCGGGGTGCTCGTTCGCGTCCCCAACTGGTGGAACCCGCAGCGGCGCCCACGCCCTCGGGTGCAGGTGTCCATCGGCGCCAGCGGTCCGTCGCAGGTGGGCGCCGACGCGCTGCTCGACTTCGACGTATCGGTCGCCCTCGACGACGGCACCGTGCTCACCGCCGCCGAGATCGCCGCGCTCGCCGACGCCACGGGCCTGGTGCTGCTGCGCGGCCGCTGGGTGGAGGTCGACCCCGAGCGCCTCAAGGCCGTGCTCGACCAGTGGAAGACGCTCCAGCGCGGCGCGCGCCACGGGATCCCCTTCCATGAGGGCCTGCGGCTGCTCGCGGGCGCGATGCCCGCCGGACAAGACCCCTCCGACGCCGACGCTTCCACGGACAACGACCAGGCGTGGCAGCGGGTCGAGGCGGGCCCGTGGCTGCGCGAGATGCTCGCCGACCTGCGCGACCCGTCGCGGCTCGGCGACACCGACCCTGGAACCGCCCTGAAGGCGACGCTGCGGCCGTACCAGCAGGAGGGCCTGCGATGGCTGTGGTTCATCACCCGGCTGGGGCTTGGTGGGTGCCTCGCCGACGACATGGGCCTCGGCAAGACCGTGCAGGTCATTGCGTTGATGGTGCTGGAGAAGCGCTGGCGGCCCCGGAAGGAGACGGCGCCGCCGCACCTGCTGGTGGTCCCGGCGTCGCTGCTGGGCAACTGGAAGGCGGAGTTCGAGCGCTTCGCGCCGTCGCTGCGGGTGATCATAGCGCACCCCTCGGCGATGCCGCGCAAGGAGCTCGACGACGGCGCTCCCCTGGGCGGCGTCGACGCCGTGGTGACCACCTACGGGACGCTCCACCGCGTCGGGTGGCTGCGCTCCACCCCGTGGAACCTCCTGGTGTTGGATGAAGCCCAGGCCATCAAGAACGCCGACACCCGCCAGACACGCGCGGTGAAGTCCCTCACGGCCCGCGCCCGACTCGCCCTCACCGGCACCCCCGTCGAGAACCGCGCCGGGGACCTCTGGTCGCTCTTCGACTTCCTGCAGCCGGGGCTGCTCGGCACCGCGCGGGCCTTCAGCCGCGTGGCGAAGCGGGCCGCGGAGGCCGGGGATGGGGCCGCCGCCTGGGGGCCCGTGCGAACGCTGGTGCGCCCGTGGCTCCTGCGGCGCCTGAAGACCGACCGCTCGGTGGTGAAGGACCTTCCCGACAAGACCGAGCTCACGGCGTACTGCGCGCTGACCCCAGCGCAGGCGAAGCTCTACGCCGCGGTGGTCGCCGAGCTGCGGCGGCGGCTGGAAGACCCGGACCTCGACCCGCAGATCGAGCGCCGGGGCGTGGTGCTGGCGGCGCTGATGCGCTTCAAGCAGGCGTGCAACCACCCCTCGCAGCTCACCGGCGACGGGGAGTGGAACCCCGGGGATAGTGGCAAGTTCACCCGCTTGAAGGAGATCACCGAGGTGATCGCCGAGCGGGGCGAGAAGGTGCTGGTGTTCTCGCAGTTCCAGGAGATGACCGGGCCCTTGTCGGAATACCTGGAGACGGTGTTCGGGCGGCCGGGGCTGGTGCTCCACGGGGCCACCCCGGTGGCGAAGCGCGCGAAGCTGGTGAAGTCCTTTCAAGAAGACCCGGCGGTGCCCTTCTTCGTGCTGTCATTGAAGGCAGGCGGCACGGGGCTCAACCTCACCGCGGCGCAGCACGTCGTCCACTTCGACCGCTGGTGGAACCCCGCCGTCGAGGACCAGGCCACGGACCGCGCGTACCGCATCGGGCAGCAGCGCAACGTGCTCGTGCACCGCTTCGTCTGCCGGGGCACCCTGGAGGAGCGCATCGACGCCATGCTCACCGGCAAGCGCGCCGTGGCCGACGCCCTGCTCGGTGGCGGCGGCGCCGACGGGGCCGCGATGCTCACATCGATGTCCGATGAAGAGCTGCTGAGCACGGTGTCGCTCGACCTGGGCCGCGCCACCGCGGAGTGATCGCTTGACGCCGCGCGCGGCGCCGGGTTCTCTTCCTACAACGAAGAGGAGGCCGCGACCCGATGGGCTATTACCAGCAGTGGGCCCCGTATGTTCCGGTCGCCGAGCGTCGGCGCAAGGCCGCCGCGGCGATGCAGAAGCGCGCGAAGAAGGGCCTCGTGGTCGAGCCCGTGGTCATCGAGGGCCGAGCCATCGCCCGCAGCGCGTGGGGCAAGCGCTGGTGCGACATGCTCGAGAAGCAGGCCGACTTCACCAACCGCCTGCCGCGCGGCCGCACCTATGCCCGCAACGGCAGCGTCGTGCACCTCGCGATCGCGAAGGGCGAGCTCACCGCGGTCGTGAGCGGGTCGGAGCTGTACGACGTGCGCATCACCATCGCCCCGCTCCCCGAGGCGCGCTGGAAGGCCGTGCGGCGCGAGTGCGCGGGGCAGGTCGGCTCGGCGCTCGCGCTGCTACAGGGCAAGCTGTCCGACAAGGTCATGGACGTCATCGCCCGCCCCGGCAGCGGGCTCATCCCCCACGCGGGCGAGGTGAAGTTCCGGTGCTCGTGCCCGGACTCGGCGACGCTCTGCAAGCACTGCGCGGCCGTGCTCTACGGCGTGGGGGCGCGCCTCGACACGAAGCCCGAGCTGCTCTTCACCCTGCGCGGCGTCAGCCACCTCGACCTCGTCGACGAGGCCAAGGTGAAGATCGCCGTGAAGCCCGGCGCGAGCTCCGCGCTCCAGGCCGACGACGCGACGCTGTCGTCCATCTTCGGCATCGACCTCGGCGGCAGCGCGCCCGTACCGACCGAGCCCGCGAAGAAGAAGACCCCCGCGGGCCCGGCGAAGAAGGCCCCCGCGGGTCCGGCGAAGAAGGCCCCCGCGGTCGCGGTGATGGCGAAGGCCGTGACCGCGGCGCCGAAGAAGAAGAAGCCCGCGGCGGTGGCGGCGGCGGTGGCGGCGGTGGTGGTGGCACCGGCGCAGGAGCACACGATGGCCGAGCTCCGGGCGATGGGTCACTCCGCGGCGCGGGTGAAGGCGATGTTGAAGGAGGGCACCCTCGAGCGCGCGTCCTTCGGCTGGTACCGCTTCATCCGCTGACGGCCCGGCGCGCTATCCTCGCGCCCAACCCATGAACCCCGAGCTCGCCCCCAACCCCCTCCTCGTGATGCGCTTCCGTGGTTCGCAGGCCGCGATGGGGGCGCAGCACGGCGCCGTCCTCCGGCGCCACGGCGGCTTCGAGGCCACCAACACCTTCTATCCCACCATGGCCGCGCGCATGCTCGGGCTCGGCGTCCCGCACGCCGCGCGGCGGGCCCTGGAGTCCCTCTTCGGGCCGGTGCTCTTCGCCAAGGCCCTGGTGCTGCATCGGTACCGCCAGCAGCGCTTCCCGGCCTACGTCGCGCGCAACGAGGCCATGCTCGCGGCGGTCGGCGCGCCCCGGCGCACGGCGGTGGCGATGCTCACCATGGACGTGCTCCAGAACACCGTCGGGCTCCTCGGTCGCGCGGGCGCCTTCCCGGCCCACCTCGCGAGCTTCGCGGCGATCCCCGCGTGCTCCAGCCTCGCGGCCTGGGGTGACGCCTCCGCCGACGGCGCGCTCCGCCACGCCCGCAACTTCGACTTCCCCGGCGCCACCGTCTGGGACGCCGCGCCCGCCGTGGCCTTCTGCGAGCCCGACGAGGGCCTGCGCTACGGCTTCGTCACCACCCGCGGCGCCGACCTCCCCGGCGTCACCGGCTTCAACGAGGCCGGGATCACCCTCACCGCCCACACCCGCTTCCACCGCGACGTGCGCTACGCCGCGCCCGCCATCGCCGACCTCGGGCACGAGATCGTCCGCCGCGCGCGCACCCTCGCCGACGCGGTGGCCGTCGCCCGCGAACTGGGCTCGGCCTCCACCTGGGGGCTGCTGGTGTCCTCGGCCGCGGAGCGCGACGCCGTCGTCATCGAGACCACCGGCGGCGCCGTCGAGGCGACCCGACCGGCGCCCGGCGCGGCGCACCTCGCGTGCACCAACCGCTACCTCTCGGCGGCGCTGCGCGAGGGCGAGGTCACGTCGAGCGCGGCCTTCGCGGCCGACTCCGACGGGCGCTTCCGCCAGATGCACGAGCGCGTGCGCGAGGCCGTCGAGGGCCTCTCCGCCGACGACCTGGAGTCGCTGCTCGGGGACTACCGGGCGCCCGGCTCGGTCGACCTCGGCGACGGCGTCGAGCGCCTCTCCGGCGACTGCGTGGTGTCGGCGATGTCGGTGCAGAGCATCGTCGCCGAGCCCGAGGCCCGCAGCATCCGGGTGTCGGTCGGCCGCGCGCCCACCGGCCTCGGCCCCTACGTGAGCGTGCCCTGGTCGTGGGACGGGCCCGTGGGGGAGGTGACCCTCGACGCCGCGCCGGGGAGCGCGACGGGACGCAGCCACCGCGGCGATCCCTTGAGCGCGGAGCAGCGGGCGACCGCGCGGGCCTACGCCGTCGCCGCGCAGGCGCACCTCGCCGGCGCGCACCCACGGACGGTGCGCCCGCTCTTCGGCGACCTGGTGCGCCGGGCACCCCGCGAGCCGGGCTTCCGCACGATCGCGGCGCACTTCGCGGTGCTCACCGACGACCTCCCGGCCGCTCGCGATCACCTGCGGGTGGCGCTCTCGCTGGAGGGCGGCGCGGTGCGTCGGGCGAGGCTGCTGCTGTTGCAGTCGCGGGTGCTGGCGGTGCTCGGCGAAGCCCGCGAGGCCGACGCCGTGCGCGCCGAGCTGCTGGCCATGGAGGGGGGTGAGACGTCGGTCGCGCGGGCGGAGGGTGCGCAGGACTCGCGCCGGCCGGTGTCGCGGGCGCGGCTGCGGCGGATGGTGCCGGAGGTGTTCCTGATCGACGCCGCGATGGTGGGGTGAAGGGGGGCGGCCGGGCCGTTGGAGCCGGTCGATGAGCGCGTCAGGAGATCCACGCGACGGCGTAGTGGGCGCTTCGAATACCTGCGCGGTCTCGCGACAGGGTGCTGCCCGGTAGAACTGCCTATTCTCCTTCGCGGGCCGCGCGCAACGTCACCGCACGCAGCTCGGCCGAGAGGTACAGCCCGTTGCGTTCGAGTTCGTCGAGCAGGGGGTGGACCTCGGCCAGCAATCCTCGCTGCTTCGCCATCACGAGCAGGCCGAGGGTGCCCTTGATCGTGATGCCGAGTCGCAAGGCGAGCCTCCTGCCCCGTGCGTCGTCGAGCAGCAGGAGGGACGAGGGTAGCCGCTGGGCCACGGCGATCGCTGCGGCCTCGCCTGCATCGACGAGAACCTCGTGAGCGATCGCAAGCGCACGATCGGCCTGCACGACTTCGATCCACGCCTCCGCCGCGACCGCCGTCGCGCCGGGGCGATCGCCCTCCGCGGTCACCTCGCTCCAGACCGCGTCTGGAACGGTCATGCGACCGAAGAGATCCCGCAGAAGGTCGAGCCGTCCAACCTTCGCGAGGACGATCAGCACGCTGCTATCGGCGACGATCACCCTCGGCGGTGCATCACCCATCCGCGAATTCCTGCTCGGCCTCGGCGACGTCCCAACGGATCACCGGCACCTTCATGACGCCGAGGGCTTCGACGAAGCCGATCTTCGAGAGGCCAGCGATCGCCGCCGCTTGACCGAGCGTGACCTGACCCATCTCGTAGAGCTTCGTCGCGAGATACAGCTTGAGGTCGGCATCGAGCTGCTCGGAGCTGCGGCCCGACGCCAGCCGCATCTCCTCGAACAACGGGATCGTGATCGCGTGCATCACGGAGAATTACCATCGGGCGCCTCGAGCCGCGAGCCGGGCTTCCGCACGATCGCGGCGCACTTCGCGGTGCTCACCGACGACCTCCCGGCCGCCCGCGATCACCTGCGCGCGGCGCTCTCGCTGGAGGGCGGCGCCGTGCGCCGGGCGAGGCTGCTGCTGTTGCAATCGCGGGTGCTGGCGGTGCTCGGCGATGCCCGCGAGGCGGACGCCGTGCGCGCCGAGCTGCTGGCCATGGAGGGGGGAGACGTCCGTCGTACGCGACGAGGCCGCGCAGGACGCGCGCCGGCCGGTGTCGCGGGCGCGGCTGCGGCGGATGGTGCCGGAGGTGTTCCTGATCGACGCCGCGATGGTGGGGTGAGAGGGGGAGGGCGTCCGGGCCGTTGGAGCCGGGCGATGAGGGTTGACGGTCACGACCGCGACCGCGACCGCGACGGCCTCCGGTTGGACCAACGGGCGGGGGGCCTCGAGCCCACGGGGCGTTGGACGCCCTATCCGCTGCAGGGGTTCGCGTCGTACGCGTGGCCCGTCGCAGACGGTGGCCTCATCGGCGTGATGTACGACGACACGCCTGGGGCGGCGACGACCGGCCGGTCCGCGACGCGGCTGCGGTGCTCGGTCGCGGCATCCGTCGGCGGCAGCACGGAGTCGTTCGCCTCGCGACGGGCGAGCTGACCCCGCCCGCGAGGTGTCAGCGGCAGGTCCGTCCACGCAGCTCTGCGACTCACCGCACGCCATACGGCAGGCGCCGCAGTGTGCGCGGTCGGTGCGAACGTCAGTAGCGACACCGCACGACGCTGCAATCGTCAAAGTGGAGGCTCCTTGAACAGGATCGCGGGGCCTTCGCGGTAGGAGAGCGCGGGCGCGTGGACGCGAACTGCCGCGAAGAAGCCATCGAGGTCGGCGGGCGGGAAGTAGAAGCGACCGCCAGCGTGGCGTACGCACACGTGCCCCTCCGTCGTCGCGCTGTTGGTGCTCTCCCGCAGGGGGAATGGAAAGAAGCGCCAGCCAGAGAAGACGAGTTCGCGCGACGAGGCGACGTAGAGAGCGCGAATGTCGCTCCACGGAACGAGGCGAGGACGACGGAGCGAGTACACGACCTCGATGCCTCTTGCCGATACGCGTAGCGCCCTCGTGTGCAAGATCGCCAGCATGATGGCGGGCGCGAACATGCCGGCCAACCCCACCGGCATCGGCGCACCGACCAACCAGGCGATCAGCGGCCCGCCGACGAGCCAACCCACCAGTACCATCGCGGACCACGTATGGGCGCGAAACGAGTCAGTTGGCGATCGTGACTGGATCTGCGGAAGGAACTCGTTCGACTCCATCGCTGTGCCTCCGGGTCGCGGCCGTCGTCGGAACCATCGACGACGAGCCGACGGCACGATAGCAGTGGTGACCGGTCGCGTATCTGTTGCTCCGTCGCTTCGCGATCTCGACCCTTCCCACCGACAAAGGACCATCGACGATGGCGACCATCCGCAAGCCAGCTGCCTCCGCCGCGAAGCCACCCGCCACCGTCGCCGACCTGATGCGCGAGCTCGACCACCCGCTCAAGACGGAGATCGCCGCCGTGCGCGACGCCATCCTCTCCGCCCACCCCCGCGTCGCCTAGGGCGTCAAATGGAACGGCCCGAGCTTCCGCGTCGACGACTACTTCGCGACCATCAACCTGCGCCAGCGCGACGCCGTGATGATCGTCCTGCACCGCGGCGCGAAGGCGAAGGCCGACGACGGCTTCGCGGCGGGCTTCCCCGACCCGTCGAAGCTCCTCACGTGGCTCTCGCACGACCGCGCCGTCATCAAGCTGCGCGACATGGCCGAGCTCGCCGACCAACGCCCAGCACTCGCCGCGGTGATCCACGCCTGGGTCGAGCGGCTGTAGCTCTCTCCCCAGCGCGCGGCGCAGCCCGACGAATCGCTTGCGTCCGCGCGACGCGTTGTGGCCATCCAGCGTCCGATGCCTCATCTCGTAGAGCATAATGCCGTGCAAATACGATGGATTACAGAATCCATCTTATGCGCGGTGGTAATCCGTGGGCGCGCTGGGCGCACCGCGACGACGTCCGGTTGGACCAACGGACGGGGGGCCCTCAAGCCCACGGGGCGTTGGATGCCCTACCCGCCTCGTGGCGCTGAAGAGGAGCGCGGGCGCGACCGCCGACCGGGTACCATCGCGCGGTGTTCAACGATCAGACGGCGCCGCACCTCTGGGATGCGAAGGACCGCGCGCAGCTCACCGAGCACATGGTGACGCTGCGCGCCCGGTACGCGAAGTTCCTCATGCGCTGGACCATCATCGTGACGGTGATCTGGTGGGTGACGGACCCCGTCCTGCTGCGCGGCGTCCCGGGGGGCGCGACGGCCTTCGGGCTCATGCGCATCAGCGCGGTCGTCGGCGCGTCCGTCGTGCTGCTGATCCTCCGCGGCGTGGACCGTCTCGATGGGTCCCGACTGGTCGCGTGCACGGTGGTCTGGTCCGTCTTCACTGCGTGCATGACGGCCAGCCTCTCCCGCCTCGGTAACTTCTCGACTCTGTGGTTCCATGGGTTCTACCCGGTCGTGATCGCGACGGCGTTCTTCCCCTTCCACTTCAAGGCCCGCGCGGTCTTCGCCACCATCATCGGCGCCTCGCTCCTCGGCGGCTTCGTGCTGGCCCGTCCCGACGCGACCAACCCGCCCTTCTTCGGCCCGACGGTGGGCTACATGGTCTTCACCATCGGGGTCGGTATCGCCTTCGGACACCGCTTCTTCCTCGTCACCTGCGAGGAGTTTCGCCAGCGCCTCGCCGTCGCCGCCCAGCGCGAAGACCTGCGCCACCAGGTAGACCTCCGCACCGCAGAACTCCGCCGCCTCGCCGCCCACCTCGACCGCGGCGGCGAAGAAGAGCGCCGTCGCATCGCGCGCGAACTCCACGACGAGCTCGGCCAGGGGGTCTCCGCGCTGCGCTACGCCCTCGCCACCACGCGCCGCCGCTTCGAGCGCGACCCCGCCACCATCGGCGTCAACCTCGACGACCTCGACGAGCTGGTGCGCCGCGTGGCCGACAGCACCCGCGACGCGCTCACCCACCTCCGCCCGCGGATGCTCGACGACCTCGGGCTCACCGCGGCGGCCGGGTGGCTGGTGCAGAGCATCCAGGCGCGCGGTGACCTCATCGCGACCCTGCGCGTGGAGGGCGCCGAGCCCGCCGTCCAGCGCGACACCGACGGAGAGTCCGGCGGGGCCGACCCGGTGAGCGTCGCGGCGTTTCGCATTCTCCAGGAGGCGCTCACCAACGTGACCAGACACGCCGAGGCGACGCGGGCCGACGTGACGGTGAGCTTCGCCGAGACGCTCACGCTGGAGGTCGACGACGACGGCGTCGGCGCGGACGTCACCGGGCCCGGCCGCGGCCTCGGGGTGCTCGGCATGCGCGAGCGAGCCCACGCCCTCGGCGGAACCTTCTCCCTCGAACCCCGCCCCGGCGGCGGAACGCGCGTGCGCTGCTCCCTCCCGCGTCCCCCGGCGGAGGCGACGGGATGATTCGCGTCGTGCTCGCGGACGACCACGCCATCGTGCTGGGCGGGCTGCAACGCCTGCTCGCGGAGACCGGCGACATCGAGGTGGTGGGCACCGTCGCCGACGGCCGTCAGGCGCTCAAGCTCTGCCTGGGCGGAGGCCTCGCGTGGGACGTGCTGGTGCTCGACCTCTCGCTGCCGCGCGTCGGCGGACAGGAGGTGCTGCGGCGCGTGCGTGAGGCGCTCCCCGAGGCCCGCGTGCTGGTGCTCTCGATGTACCCCGAAGACCAGTACGCCCAGCAGATCAAGCGCGACGGCGCGGCCGCGTATGTGTCCAAGGCGTCGCCCCCGGAGACCCTCGTCGACGCCATCCGCGCGGTCATGGCCAACGGGACCTGGGTCTCCCCGGGGGCGCCGAAGGACGACGCGAAGACCGCGGGGGAGGCGCTGCCCCACCGCTCGCTGTCGTCGCGCGAGCTGCAGGTGTTCAACCTCGTCTTCGAGGGGCAGACCGTCACGGACATCGCCGCGCAGCTCGACCTCCACGCGAGCACCGTGAGCAACCACCTCCGCGCCATCAAGACCAAGCTCAACGTGAACACCGTGGCGGAGATCGTTCGTTACGCGCACCGCGTCGGCCTGATCGATTAGTCCCAACATTTGTTTGGCCCCCAGACGCTGGATTCTCCGCGGTCACAACGGTAGTTGCACGGTGTCGGGTGCCCTGTCGCAGGTCGTGACAGCGGGTGCCATGGAGCACGCGTATGCACCACCACCTCCGCCTCGCCCTGTTCATGTCGGTGACCGCGCTCGCTAGCTCGGCGCGCGCGCTGCCCGAGACCGGCGGCACGATGCCCACCTTCGCGGTCGACGCCATCGACGGGACGCGCCACACGCAGGCCGACCTGCGGGGCCACTGGAGCGTCGCGCTGGTGATGACCGACAAGGACGTGAAGGACGACCTCGCCGCGTGGTGGGGCCGGCTGGAGACCTCCGTCCCGGGGCGCGCGCGGATGTACACCTTCGCGGCGCTGAGCATCTTCCCGCTGGTTCCCACGGCCCTGCTCATCGACCAGGCCCGCGGGTCGACGCCGCGGCCGCTGTGGTCGTCGGTGTGGTTCTCCCGCGACGGCAGCTTCGCGCACTCCCTCGGCCTGCCAGAAGACGAACTCCCCTGGGTGGTGGTGATCCACCCCGACGGCCGCGTCGTCGACACGCTGCACGAGCGGGTCTCCGCTCAGGGCCTGTCGCGCATCCTCGCCGCGCTCCCCCCTCCCTGATCGCTCGCCCCGGTCTCCTGAAGCGTCTCCCACGATCCTGAAGGGCAAACCCCCAGATGTCGCCTCTGCACGTCGCTCTCGCGGCCGTGTTGGCCGCCGTGGTCTATCTCGTCCTGCGCCCGTCCGGCTCCGCGCGGAGCCCTCGGGTTCGCGCGCGCCCGCGGCGTCTCCCGTGGGTCCACTCCACCATCCGGGTGACCCGCGACGCGTGGCACAACTGGAGCGGCGAGCTGCACTGCAAGCCCGCCCGGCTCTACTGCGACGACGCGCGCGGCCCCTGGCGCTCGCCGCGCACCCTCGAAGACCTCCAGCGCATCGTGCGCGACGCGCGGACCCTTGCGGCGCCGATCCGGATGTTCGGCTCGTCGCACTCCTGGGCGCGGCTCGCCCCCTGCCCCGACGGATTCATGGTCGACAACCGGATGATCGGCTCCGAGGGCGACCACTTCCGCGCGACCATCGAGCCCGACGCGGACGGCACGGGCGCACGCGCCACCGCGCCGCCGGGGATGACCTCGCGGGAGTTCGAGAAGTGGCTCTGGGACATGGGCTACACCCTCTCCTCCAGCGCCGTGGAGGACTGCTTCACCCTCGGCGGCATGGCGGCGACGGCGACCCACGGCGCGGGCCTCGACGTGAGCACCGTCTCCGACCTCGTCGTCGGCATGACCTTCGTCGACGGCCTCGGCGCGGTGCGCCGCTGGTCGCGCGAGACGGCCACCGCGGACGAGCTCGCGGCCATCCAGTGCGGCCTCGGGTGCCTCGGGCTCGTCTACGACATCACCTTCGCGGTCGAGGCCCGGGTGGAGGTCGTCCACACGGCCCGAACGGTCCCGTACGACTCGCTCTTCGCCGACACCGACGAGGCCCGCGCCGCGCTGCGCGAGCTGCACGAGACCCACGACTCCATCGAGTTCTTCTGGTGGCCCTTCCGCTTCAGCGGGCTCCCGCTCGTGTCGCCCCCGGAGATCAACCCCGGGGTGTGGATCCTCGCGGTGGAGCGCAAGCTCGCCGCCGACGTGCGGCCCCGCGGCGCGCTCCGGACCTTCCTGCACATGCAGGTCCTCGACATCGCCGCGATGGTGAGCTGCGGGCTGATGATGTCCGCGCTCCGGCCGTTCCCCCGGATGGCCTTCGTGCTCCCGTGGGTGACCTGCCTCACCAACCTCTGGGTGGGCGCGCGCTCGGGCCGGTGGCGCATGCCCTACTACGAGGCGCAGCACTTCGTGAACGCCACCGGGGTGGAGTTTGTCCGCGCCATCGCGGCGGAGTGGAGCGTGCCCTTCGAGCGCCGCGCCGACCCCAACGCCCGCGACGGCTACGAGCGCGTGCGGCAGTCCTTCGCGACCCTGCACGACCTCATCGTCGACCAGTTCAACGCCCACCCCCTCACGGACCCCAGCGCCGCGCCGGTGATCCTCTCGGTGGAGATGCGCACCCTCGCGGCGAGCTCGGCGCTGATGAGCCCCGGCTACCAGCCCGAGGCCCGCCGCCGCGCCGTGCACTACGCCGCGCCGGAGCTCGTCACCGTCGCCGGTCACCCCGCGTGGGGCGCCTTCGTGCGCCGCGCCAACCTCGCGATGACCGCCCACCCCTCGGTGTTCGGCCGCGAGGTGCGGTGCCACATCGCCAAGCCCTTCCACAGCCTGCCGCACCCCGATTTCCCCGACGGGAACATGGCCGACTACTGCCGCGCGCAGTACGTCGCCGCGGGCACCTGGGAGCGCTTCCACGCCGTGCGCCGCGCGGTCGACCCCGACGGGGTCTTCCTCAACGACTACCTGCGCGGGTGGTTCAAGGACCAGCCCGCGGCCGACGTGGCCCCCGAGGAGGAGCGCCTCGATCGCGTCGCGTAGCGGTCCCCTTCCCGACGCTCAGGCCTGAGCGCCGCGCACCACCTCGGCGATGCGATCGCCGACCTCCCACCCCCAGCGCCCGAGGCTCACCCCGCCCAACGGCGTCACGTCGAAGCCCGGGAAGAACATCGTCGGCAGCACCGGCGAGCGGCAGCGCCCGTCGGTGAGCGGCCAGTGCGCGCAGCCGTACGCTGGCCCCATGAGCTCCGCGTCGGCGAGGAGGCGTTCGAGCCCCGGCTCGTAGCCCGTCGCGAGGATCACGTCGTCGAAGCGCTCCTCCCCGTCGGTGAAGCGCACGCCGTCGGCGGTGAGCTCTTCGATCGCGCGCACGTTGCCGTCGATGACGCGGATGCTGCCGTCGCGGATGGCCTTCACCGCGCCGACGTCCATCACCGGGATGCGGTGCTCGTACATCATCCCGTGCACGGGCGGCGTCGCGGGCTTGCGGATGCCGTAGCGGGAGAGGTCGACGGAGAGCGCCTTCATCACGACGTCGCGCTTCCGCACCTCGCGGTCGAAGGCCGGGGTGCCGCGGGTGAGCGCGTGCGACGCCGCCTGCTTCGCCTCGGACATCTGCCCGAACGCGCGGGCCACCCGGTAGAGGGTCAGCGTGGGCGACAGCGGGATGAAGTGCCGCGCCGCCCGCACCCACATGGACACTCGCCCCGCCCCGCCCTGCGCGAGGTCGAGGGCGATCTCGGCGCCGGAGTTTCCGCTGCCGACCACCAGCACCGAGCGGCCCGCGAAGGCCGTCGGGTTGCGGTACTCGCCGCTGTGCAGCACGCGCCCGCCGAAGCGCGCTTCACCCCCGAGAGAGACCCGCCTGGGGAGGCGGTTGACGGAGGTCGCCACCGCAACGCAGCGCGCCCGGAGCACACCCTTGGGCGTCTCCACGCGCCACGGAAACTCTCCCGTCGTGTGCTCGATGCGCGTCGCCTCGGCGCCGAGCCGGAGGTGCTCGTCGAGCTGGTGGTGTCGCGCGTAGCCGCGGAAGTACCCGAGGAGATCGTCGCGCTTGAGCAGCAGCGGGAGCGTCTTGCGCAGGCCGCCGTCGTGCGGGAGGTCGTGGTCCGGCGAGTGGAGGTGGATGCGGTCGTACGTGCGGCTCCAGAAGTGCCCGACGCCGTCGCCGCGTTCGAGGACGGCGAAGCGCAGCCCGCGCTCACGGCGCAGCCGCGCGCCCGTGGCGAGGCCCGCGAAGCCCGCGCCCACCACCACCGCATCGAGGGTCTCTTCCCGGGTCTCGCTCATCACCACGCGGCGAAGCTAGCGTCGGGACGGGGGGCTCGTCTGCCAAACATTGGTTTGCCCGGCGCGTCGGCGGTGATGCGTCGGCGCAACGCTCCCGCAGATCGAGCCGATCGTGCGCGAGAACGCCGACCTCTTCAGCCCCGTGGCGAAGCGCAGCGCCACCCGCTTCGAGGCGCTCCCCGGGCGGCGGGGGTATTGCCTCGCCTTCGATGCCAGCGGCGCGCCGACGCTGCTCGACGGGAGCGCGCCCGCGGTGCTGCTCCTCCGCAACCTCACCGCGCCGTTGCGCGTGCAGTAGACCGCGACCGCGCGCCGTCGGTGGACGCTCGCGACCCGATGCGCGCCGCGCGCGACGACCTCCCCGATGTCCCCCGCGAGCCGCGGCTTCCGCACGATCGCGGCGCACTTCGCGGTGCTCACCGACGACCTCCCGGCCGCTCGCGATCACCTGCGCGCGGCGCTCTCGCTGGAGGGCGGCGCGGTGCGCCGGGCCAGGCTGCTGCTGTTGCAATCGCGGGTGCTGGCGGTGCTCGGCGAGGCCCGCGAGGCCGACGCCGTGCGCGCCGAGCTGCTGGCCATGGAGGGGGGTGAGACGGAGGAACATCGACGCCGTCGTCATGGCCACCACCTTCATGAGCGGCCCCACCCGGAGCTCGGGTGCAAGGTACGTGTAATCGAAGGTGGCCGCCCGCGAGGAGGGCGAGGTTGGGCGATCGGTCCGCTCTACTGCGCGCCCGCGGCGGGCGCTGTCGGCTCGGTTCGACGCATCACCACGCCGCGAATGTAGGTGCCGTTGTTGCTGATCTGCCCGACGACGAGGTCACCAGCCGCGGCGCAGACCTGAGGCGCAATGGCATCATGGTAGTCCGCCGCAGTGTTGGTCCCGCGGCCTGTCTGGAACTCGATAAGGCCGACCTCTTCGTAGCCCGCGCTCGGCACCGTGGCGGTGACGGAGAACTCGCACGTCGGTGATCGCGCGGGCGCCCTTGGCGCCATGGCCGAGGGCGAAAAACGGTACTGACCTCGCGCGCTCGCGCAGCCGAGCAACCCAAGTGTGATCGAGAGAACAATCCCGCGTCTGTGCGTCATGGTCGGCTCTCACTACAATGACCGGGCCGCGCGAGCCAGCCTGGACCCGATGGTCGAACGTGAGCCGCGGCACCGCGCGGCGCTCCGGCGCTGCCCCGACGGAGACCACAGACCCCCGGCGAGCGCTCCCGCTCCCCGTCGCGCGCAGCAGCGCACCCAGCTCGCTGCTCTGCGTGAACTTCGCCCGCACCGTAGAGCGCGCCGACGCCCTTCGGCGCGTAGAGCTTGTGGTCCGCGAGGGAGAGCAGATCGACGCCGAGCTCGCGCGCACGGACCGGGACCTTGCCGATCGACTGCGCCGCGTCGGTGTGGACGATGGCACCCGCCGCGTGGGCAAACTTCGCCAGCTCGGCGACGGGCTGTAGCACGCCGGTCTCGTTGTTCGAGTGCATCACCGTGACCAGCGCCGTGCGCTCGTCGATGGCCGCGCGAGCCTCGTCCAGGCGGGCCCGACCGTGCCAAGGCGGCGTCCCGGCACGCTCCTGCCAACGCTCGCGAGAGCGGGTACTACGAGTAATAGGCGATCTGGTAGCTGGCGCTGATCCATGCCGACGACGGTGCCCCGTTGGTCCTCCTATCGGCACCAATCACTCCTCATGGTTTCGCATATCGACGGGTGTCCGATGAGCAAAGACGGGAACGGCGCGCGGAAGTCCGATCACGGGCGCCACCGCTGGAGCACGGCGACGAGCGATTCGACGTCCCGCACCTCGACCCGCAGACCACCCGGCGCATCGAGGACGAACGGCGCCGCGGAGGCCGGCTCACGAGGCGGGCGAGCGATCGATTCCCCTCCATCACATTCAAGCCAGGAGCGGTTCGACGCGGCGCAACGACTGCATCGAGTCGTGCAGGTGGAGCACGTGCGATCGACCCTGCATGAGGGCGGCGGTTGCGGCAGAAACGAGCGCCAGCGTCTCCTCGGGGTCGAGCATCCCGATCTCGTCGCCGATCTCGCAGTCGCTGTCATCGCGAACGCACTCGAAGGCGACCTCGGTCTCGGGATCGTTCACCGTCTCGACGACGCGGCGGTATCGGTGCACGGCGAAGGGCCGCAGCTCGACGTCGGGCGACGGCGCGTGGGTGGCGCACAGGCGTCGGATGATCGCGTCGCTGTCCTCGACGCCGTGCAGGAAGGCCGAGCGCCCCAGCGGGGAGATGGCGCGCACGATCGCGTCACCGAGCCAGGAATCGTCGCGCCCGCCGGGGGGCAGCCGGAGCGAGACCTCAGCGCCCAGCGGAGCATCAAGGCCCAGCGCCCGCAGCGCGCGGAGCGAGACCTCGCGCCGTCGATCAAGAGCCTCCTCGCGCACGACGAGGACGGCTCGGAGGTAGACCTCCGCGCTCTCGACGAAGGGCACCACGCGGTACTCGGATGTCGATCCGCGGAGCTCGAACTCCTCGCGCGCCCGCTCGCGGTAGGCGTCGAGGGTGAGCCCGGCGTTGTGCGCGAGCGCCTCGAAGAGCTCGGCCACGAAGGGAGCAAAGCCCGCGGCGCGAACGGCAAGGAGCGGGTCCGGGCCGACGGAGGACGGCGCCGGGAGATCGCGCTCGGGCGGAAGCGCAGGGGAGAGACCGGGCAGCGCGGCGAGCTCGGCGCTCACCTCATCGCCGCCCGTCACGCGGTGCCAGTTGTCGAGCGCCAGGAGGAGCTGCGGCGCGTACGGGGCGAGCTCGGAGGGAGGCCGCCGCGCGAGCTGCGCCACGAGTCCCCGCACGAGCGCGACGAGCTGCGCGTCGACGGCGGGAGCGTTCATCCAGCGGAGGAGGCCCTCGACGAGCTGCGAGGTGCGCTGCGGATCAGGCGACGTCATGGCGGGCCCAGGCGTACTCCCCTTCGCGCGGGCTCACCACTCCACCGCACGCCGTCGCGCTACGCGTCGGGGGGCGTCACCGGTGCGAGGGTCGCCTTCGGGCGGCGCAGCAGGCTCGCCGCGAAGTACACGAACGCGAGCGCCCCGACGCCGAAGATGGTGTCGCCGATCGCGCGCATCCAGCGCAGGGTGCTCATGGTCGGCGTCTGCATGAACTCGGGGCTGCGCGCATACCAGTACCCGACCTCGACCGACGCGCGGGTCTGGAGCAGCCCCACGGGCAACAGGCTGAGCAGACACATCAGCATGAGCCCGACGTTCATCAGCCAGAACGAGACGGCCAGGGGGCGCTCGTTCCAGGTGCGCTCGGCGTCGGCGGCGCGGGCGCAGAAGAGCATGAGCGCGAGCCCGAGCATCCCGTAGACGCCGAAGAGCGCCGCGTGGCCGTGCAGCGGCGTCGTGTTGAGGCCCTGCATGAAGTAGAGCGCCACCGGGGGGTTGATCATGAAGCCGAAGAGGCCCGCGCCGATGGCGTTCCAGAAGGCGACGGCGACGAAGAAGTAGATCGGGTAGCGGTACTTCTGCACCCAGCCGCGGTGCTGCGAGAGGCGGAAGTTGTCCCACGCCTCGTACCCGATGAAGACCAGCGGCACGACCTCCAGCGCGCTGAACACCGAGCCCAGCGACGCGATCATGGAGGGCGTCCCGCTGAAGTAGAGGTGGTGCAGCGTGCCGATGATTCCGCCCGCCAGGAAGATGGCGGACGAGACCACCACGGCGCGCTCGGTCGACTTCGGCTCCAGCAGCCCGAGGCGCGCGAACAAGAACGCGAACACCACCGTGGCGAACACCTCGAAGAAGCCTTCGACCCAGAGGTGCACTACCCACCAGCGCCAGTACTCCGCGATGGAGAGGTGCGTCTGGTGACCGTACCCGAGCGCCGCGCCGTAGAAGCCCGCGATGGCGAGCGCCGACAGCACGAAGAGCAACAGCAGCCCGTGGGTCTCGTCGCGGCGCCGCAGCGCGGGGAGCACGGCGCGCAGCACGAGCGTCACCCAGAGGATGAGCCCGGCGAAGAGCCCGATCTGGAACGCCCGGCCGAGGTCGATGTACTCGTACCCGCTGTGGCCGAAGTAGAATCGGGTCACGTCGTCGGTGAAGCGGTGCATCACGCTGAGCCATTGGCCCGCCATGGAGCCGACGACGACCAGCACGAGCGCGCCCAGCAGCACGCTCACGCCCAGGCGCTGGTAGGGCGGCTCGGCCCCGCCGATGCTGGGCGCGACGAAGAGGCCGGCCGCGAGCCAGGCCGTCGCGATCCAGAAGATGCCGAGCTGGGTGTGCCAGGTGCGGGTGATGACGTACGGGAGCCAGCGCGAGAGGGGGATGCCGTAGAGGCCGTCGCCCTCGACCCCGAAGTGGGCCGTGACGATGCCCATCGCGATCTGCACGAGGAAGAGTGCGACCACGACGCCGAAGTACCCGAGCGCGACGCGCTGCGACGGCGTGAGCTTCGCGTTGAGCAGCGGGTCGTCCGGGGCGGGCTGGCGCATGGTCGACACGTGCGGCGTGGCGCCGCGCCACCACACCATCGCGGCGATGCTCGCGAGCAGGACGATGATGCTCACCCCCGTCCAGAGCACCGCGTCGCCAGTGACCGTGTTGCCCACGAGGGGCTCGTGGGGCCAGTTGTTGGTGTACGAGACGCCGGCCTGGGTGGGGCGATCGGCGCTCGCGGCCCACGAGGTCCAGAAGAAGAAGGCCGTGAGCAGGTGCAGTTTGTGCGCGTCGGACTGCGCGCCCGCGGGGATCGCGAACTCGCGCCGCCCGCGGCGGAACAGGTTGCCGTAGTAGTCCTCCAGGTCGCGGAAGGCCCGAGCGCGCTCGGCGGAGAGGGCGATGGTGCGGCTGGCCGGGTCGTAGCCCCCGGCGCGGGTGGCGCGTTGCAGGCGGTCGCGCCACGCGGCTTGTTGCTCGGCGGGCGACGCCGCGTAGGAGGCGCGGCCCGCCTCGCGCGCGTACTGATCGAGCGTGAGCACCGACTCGCGATGGAGGTAGTCCGCGGTCCAGTCGGGGGCGACGTAGCTCCCGTGGCCCCACACGGAGCCGACCTCCATGCCCCCCATGGCCTGCCAGACGTTCTGCCCGGCGGCGATCTCGCCTGGGCCGATGAGCACCGCCCCGTCGGGCGCCGTCACCCGCGAAGGAATCGGCGCGGCCTCACGCGCGATGCGGTGCCCCGCGTAGAGCAGCACGGCAAATGAAGCGATGACGATGAAGGCCAGGGCCTTCCACGGTGTGTTCCAGTGCATGGGTTGCGGATCCTCCATCCGCGGGTCTGATGGCCGTACGTGGAGCCGGGGTGGGTGCGCGTCGAGCCCAATGATGAGGTGGAGTTCGACCTCGCGTGTTTCTACGCGTCGACCGTCGGCTGCAGCGGCGCGGCGAGCAGCACCTTCAACATCGCCTCCGGGGGCATCACCACCCTGCCCATCGATGACACCGTCGCGGGCAGCGCCGCGAGCGCTCCGTCGCGCCACCAGTACAGGTGCGGCGAAAACATCTCTCCGCTGTGCTCACCCTTCGACGCGAACTCGTTGAAGAAGTCGTGCACGAACCCGATGGTGGCGTGGAGTCGCTCCAGCGATCCGCGCGCGTCGCCCGACTGGAGCGGGACGCACAGCAGCGTGCGGCGCGTGGGCAGGGCGACGATGGCCCCGGCGGGGTGGTGCGCGCCGAGGTGGTCGCCGAGGAAGTGAACTTGCGAGTTGATGGTGTGGTCCTCGCTGGCGAGCATGAACCCGGGGAGCCCGGGAGAGTCGAAGGAGTGGCGCCGCACGTCGCGTCGGCGGACGTTGTCGAGCGCGAGGCGGAAGAGCTCGTCGTGCGAGCGACCCCACTGGGCGGGGAGGTCGAGCGGCAGCGAGCCGATGCAGTGGCCGAAGTCGACGGCGAGCGCGGTGACGAGACCGGCGCACAGCGGCCATCCAGTCCTATCCCTCATCAAGACGACCAAAATCCTATGCAAGTACAATAGCTTGCAGTATCTATCCTATGCGCAGCAGCTATCCGCGGACGCGCTGGGCGCACCGCGGTGACGTCCGGTTGGGCCGACCGGCGGGGTGCTCCTCAAGCCCGCTAGTACCGCGTCGCAGGGGATGTGAAAGGTTGAGCCGAGCGCCCGCCCACGCCTTCGATCACCAGCCTCGCCCTTCGAGGGGAGCACCCGCCCGGTGTCTCCGTGCTCGTTGGGGGGACCACTATGGCTGCATCGGGGGAGAAGAACCGCAAGGGTCGCAAGGGTCGCAAGGGTCGCAAGGGAGAAGCGAGGGGCTGATGGTGTCAGGCGCTCGAAGCACCCACCTCGTGACGGAGACCGGCATCGCTCCCAATGCCCCTCTCACG
>JAUSAZ010000180.1 GCA_030652255.1 Myxococcales bacterium
CGGGCCGCGTCTGCTCGGCGGGGTCGTGCGGCGCCACCTGCGCCTCGCCGCTGCGCACCTGCGGCGCGGGCTCGTCGGCGTACTGCGCCAACACCGCCATCGACCCGACCAACTGCAACGCCTGCGGCACGGTCTGCGCGCTCGCCAACGTCGCGGCCAACGGCTGCGCCGCGGGCGCCTGCACCGTCGTCGGCTGCGCCGCGGGCTTCGGCAACTGCGACGGCCTCGCGGCCAACGGCTGCGAGACCAGCACCCGGACCAGCCCGTCGAGCTGCGGGGCCTGCGGCCGGGCGTGCGCGCTCCCCAACGCCACGTCGACCTGCACCTCCGGCGCGTGCGCCATCACGGCCTGCGCCGCGGGCTTCCTCGACTGCGACCTGAGCGCGGCCAACGGCTGCGAGGTCGACGCCCGCAGCGACAACGCCAACTGCGGCGCGTGCAGCAACGCCTGCGCGGCGGGCCGCGTCTGCTCGGCGGGGTCGTGCGGCGCCACCTGCGCCTCGCCGCTGCGCACCTGCGGCGCGGGCTCGTCGGCGTACTGCGCCAACACCGCCGTCGACCCGACCAACTGCAACGCCTGCGGCGCGGTCTGCGCGCTCGCCAACGTCGCCGCTCACGGCTGCGCCGCGGGCGCCTGCACCGTCCTCGGCTGCGCCGCGGGCTACGGCAATTGCGACGGCCTCGCGGCCAACGGCTGCGAGACCAACACCCGGACCAGCCCGTCGAGCTGCGGGGCGTGCGGCCGGGCGTGCGCGCTCCCCAACGCCACGTCGACCTGCACCTCCGGCGCGTGCGCCATCACGGCCTGCGCGCAGGGCTACGCCAACTGCGACGGCGACCCGGCCAACGGCTGCGAGGTCGCCACCGGCAGCGACAACGCCAACTGCGGCGCGTGCGGCGGGGCCTGCGCCACCGGGGCCGTCTGCTCGGGCGGCGTCTGCAGCACCAGCTGCCGGGCGCCGCAGGTCAACTGCTCGGGCGTCTGCACCACCCTCGCGAGCGATCCGTCCCACTGCGGCGCGTGCCCCACGGTGTGCCCCGGCCGCGCCAACGCGGCGGCCTACTGCACGGGCGGCGTCTGCGGCTTCGCCTGCCTTGCGGGCTACGGCGACTGCGACGGAAACGCGGCCAACGGCTGCGAGACCGACCTCCGGTCGAGCCTCACCAGCTGCGGCGCGTGCGGCAACCGGTGCGCGCTGTCCAACGCCAGCGCGAGCTGCCTGTCGGGCGTCTGCGGGGTCGCGTCGTGCGCTGTCTTCTTCGGCAACTGCGACGGCAACACGGCCAACGGCTGCGAGGTGGACATGCGCAGCAGCAACGCCCACTGCGGCTCCTGCGGTCGCGTGTGCCCGGGGTCGCAGTTCTGCGTGAACACCGGGTGCGAGTGCCCCGCGGGGTCCCACCCCCTCGGGAGCGCCTGCGTGCCGGACAGCGCGGTGCCCCGGCTGCTGTCCCCCATCTCGCTGGGCGACGTGACGCAGCGCCGCCCGACGCTGCGCTGGGTGCTGCCGGCGCCCTACGACGGGGCGGAGGTGGCGCTGTGCGTCGACCGCGCCTGCTCGGCGAGCTTCCCGGGCGTCGGCAACGCGCTGATCGTGACCGGCAACACCGCGCGACCGAACGTCGACCTGCCGGCGGGGGCCACCGTGTTCTGGCGGGTGCGCGGCCGGATCGGGAACCAGAGCGACTCGATGGTCAGCCCCGTGTGGCTCTTCCACGTGCCCCACCGGAGCGCCTCCAGCGGGGTCGACACCAGCTCCCACCCCCACCTCGACCTCAACGGCGACGGCTACGACGACATCGCCGTCGGCGCCTCCCGCGCCAGCCCCCCGCAGGGGTCCCAGGCGGGCGCCGTGGCGGTGTTCCATGGCGGCCCCTCCGGGATCGTGACGACCCCGGTGAGGGTCCTCGAGGGCAGCGAGTCGAACTTCAACCTCGGCTTCTCGGTGGCGAGCGCGGGCGACGTCAACGGCGACGGCTTCGGCGACCTCATCGTCTCGGAGCACCGGGCCCGGACGCTCGCCGGCAGCGACTTCGCGGGTCAGGTGAAGGTGTTCCACGGAGGCCCGACCGGGATCCCGCCCAACCCGGCGCGGGTCATCCAGGGCAGCGTGTACTTCGGGTTCTTCGGCTACTCGGTGGCGAGCGCGGGTGACGTCAACGGCGACGGATACGCCGACGTCGTCGTCGGCTCGGACGGCGCCCGGACGGCGAGCGTGTTCCACGGGAGCGCCTCGGGGACCCTGTCGACGGCTGCGATCGTCCTCACGGCCGGCTTCCTTGACGACGGCTACGGCCGGTCGGTGGCGGGCGCGGGCGACGTCAACGGCGACGGCTACTCCGACATCGTGGTCGGAGCCCACGAGGCGCGACCGGACGGGGGCTTCCCCGTCGGGACGGCGAGCGTGTTCCACGGGGGCCCGTCGGGGATCACCGCCACCGCGGCGAGGGTCCTCGCGGGGAGCGCCCCGTACGCGCGCTTCGGCACCTCGGTGGCGGGCGCGGGCGACGTCAACGGCGACGGCTACGCCGACCTCATCGTCGGTCCCACCAACGTCGGGGTGTTCCACGGGGGCGCGTCGGGGATCGCCGCGACCGCGTCGAGCACCCTCGTGGGGGCGCCGGGCGACCCCCAGGGCCAGTCCAGCTTCGGCACCGCGGTGTCCTTCGCGGGCGACGTCAACGGCGACGGCTACGCCGACGTCATCGTCGGGGCACCCAACGCGAGCCCCAGCGGGCGCTCGAACGCGGGGACGGCCAGCGTGTTCCACGGGGGCGCCGGGGGCGTCTCGACCGCGGCCGCGAGGGTCATCGAGGGCGTGAGGGACGAGTACTCGGCCGGCGCGGTCGCGCGCGCGGGCCGCACCAACGGCGACAGCTACGACGACGTCATCATCGGGACGCAGAACGGCAACGGCGGCGCCGGCGTGGCCTCGGTCTTCCCCGGGAGCCCGTCCGGGGTCGAGCGCGATCCGACGAGGACGATGGTCGGCACCGGGGCGTACGTCTATTCGTTCGGCACCAGCGTGGCGAGCGCGGACGACGTCCACGGCGGCCCCTCCGTGCGCCGGGCCACCGCGGCGTGGGGGCTCCCGCCGGACGACCGCCTTCGGTGGCGTACGCGCTCGGAGCGGACCGTTCCGGGCGGCGCCTGACGCGGGACGTCGCTCCGTCGCGGAGGGCGGGCGGAACGCACCGCGCCGTCGTCCGGTTGGGCCCCGCGGCGGACGCTCACGCTCCCTGGAAGAACATCGCGATGGAGCACCCGAGGCCGACTGCCCACACGAGGCTGCGCAGCGCGGCGACGTCCGCGAGGTACGCCCCGAGGTAGGCTACCCGCGCGGCCACGAAGACCATCGCGAGCAGGTCGACGCGGCCCTGCGGCGCGTGCGTGAGGTGCGCCACGATCACCCCCGCCGCGAAGAGCGGAAAGGCCTCGAAGCCGTTGCTCTGCGCGGCGTTGGCGCGGCGGCGCCACCCCTCCTGCTTCGCGAGCCAGTCGCGGGGGTGGCTGTTGTCGAACTTCACGCCCGCCTTCGCGGTGAGCGTGGCGGCGTAGGGGAGGAGCCCCGCGAGGAGGACGCAGTAGTAGGCCGTGGTCATTGGCCTGAGGTGGTCTCACGGGCGAGGCGTCGCGGGCAACCGGGCGCCGTGCTCACGCTTGACACCCGAGCGCGCGGGCCCGTTGAATCGCGCGCCCCGTGGAGCCCTCCCGGACAGCCCTCCCGTCGGCCCCGGATGGTGTCGCGCCGCGCGATCGGCTCCTGCTGCCGCTCGCGGTGCTGCTCTCGGTGGCGGTGCACCTCGGCGCGCTGCGCAACGGCTTCGTCCTCGACGACACCTATGTCATCGTCCGCAACGCGGCGGTGAACGGGAGCGCCCCGTGGTGGGAGGCCTTCGTGCGCGACTGGTTCGGGTTCCACCGGTCGCAGGTGCTCAGCATCGGCAACTGGCGCCCGCTGGTCACGCTGACCTTCCGCCTCGACCAGGCCCTGGGCGGCGGCGCCCCTTGGGTCTTCCACCTCACCAGCCTGCTCCTGCACGCCGCCGCCACTGCGGCGCTCGGGTGGTCGTTCGCGCGGCTCACCCGCCGGCCCCGGGCCGCCGCCCTCTTCGCGGCGCTCTTCGGCGTCCACACCCTGCACACCGAGGCCGTGGTGTCGCTCGTCGGGCGCGCGGAGCTGCTCCTCACGCTCTTCGCGGTCGGCGTCTGCCACGCCCACGCGTCGAGCCGCCGCGCGTCGGCCCCGCTGTCGGTCGCGCTCTTCGCCGCGGCGCTCCTCAGCAAGGAGAGCGCGGTGCTGCTGCTGGGCGTCCTCGCCGCGGGCGACGCGCTGCTCCGACCGCGCGCGTGGCGGGCCCTCGTCCCCCGCTACGTGGCCCTCGTCTCCTGCGCCGCGGCGGCCCTCGCGGCGCGCCGGATGGTGGTCGGATCGCTGCAGGGCTACCAGCTCTCGGCGTCGAGCAACCCCCTGGTGAGCGCCCCGTGGATCGAGCAGAAGGTCACCGCCGTCCGGCTGCTCGGCCACGCGACCTCGCTCCTGATCGCGCCCTTCGAGCTGCTGCCCGACTACGGCCTCGCGGTGATGCTCCCATCGGCCCGCCCCGACCCCCTCTTCGCCCTCGGCGCCGCGACCCTCGCCGCCTGCGCCGCGCTGCTCTGGCGCTCTCGCCGCGCCCCCGCGACCGGCGACGGGTCGGCCTGGCCGGGCGTCGCCGCGGCGGGCTTCGCGCTCTTCGCGGCCTTCGCCACGAACCTGGTGGTGCCCATCCTGGTGCTCTTCGCCGAGCGCTTCTGGTACCTGCCCTCCGCGGCCTTCCTCTTCATCGTGGTGGAGCGCTCCGCCTCGATCGCCCGGCCAGGACCGCGGCGCCTCGCCCTCTCGGCGCTGGTGCTCTGGGTCGCGCTCCTGGGGTGGCTGACGGCGCGGCGCACGGCCGAGTGGCGCAGCGACGAGACGCTGGCGGCGAGCTGCGTCGCGGTCAACGAGCGGAGCGGCCTGTGCCTCGCCAACCTCGGGCAGGCGCGCCTCGGTCGAGGGCGATCGGGCGAGGCCTACGCGCTCTGCCGCGCCGCCACGTCGCGCCGACCCGACCTCGCGCCCGCCTGGGGTTGCGCGGGCACGGCCCTGGCGCGCATGGGCCACCTCGACGAGGCCATCGGGCTCTTCGAGCGGATGGTTCAGCACCCCGGGGCGCCGCCCGAGTACGAGGGCAACTACGTCCGCGCGCTGCTGCTGCGCGACCGCCCGCGGGAGGCGCTGGAGCGGCTGCGACGCATCGCCGCCCTCGGCCTCTGGACGCCGCAGGCCGAGGCGCTCCGCCGCGAGGCGCTCCAGCGCCTCACGCCACCGGCACGCTGATCGATCGTTGGAAGGGGTTGACGGAGGAGTGGGGGTAGTACCTCGTCGCAGGGGATGTGACGGGTTCAGCCGTGCGCCCGCCCACGCCTTCGATCACCAGCCTCGCCGATCGAGGGGAGCACCCGCGAGGTGTCTGCGCGCTCGTTGGGGGGACCGCTATGGCTGCGTCGGGGGAGAAGAACCGCAAGGGTCGCAAGGGTCGCAAGGGGTTCAGGTTCTGGCGGCGCTCCCTGCTCCGGTCTCGCGAGAGGGTCTGAGGGAGCGATGCCGGTCTCCGACACGAGGTGAGTGGTGCGAGCGCCTGACACCATTAGCCCCTTTCTTCTCCCTTGCGACCCTTGCGACCCTTGCGGTTCTTCTCCCCCGACGCAGCCGTAGCGGTCCCCCCAACGAGCGCGCACACACCTCGCGGGTGCTCCCCTCGATCGGCGAGGCTGGTGATCGAAGGCGTGAGTGGACGTTCGGCTCAAGCCTTCAAGTCCCCTGTGGGAAGGTACTAGAGCGTCTCGAGGTAGGCCACGAGGTCGTCGATCTGGGCGGGGGCGAGGTGCTGCGTGTGACCGTGGCTCTCGCCGCCGCCGCAGGGGCCGAAGCGGTCGCGCAGCGTGGCGGCGCAGCCGTTGTGCATGAGCGGCGTGCGCCACGCGACGCCCACCAGCGCGGGCACCTGGAAGGCGCCGCCGGTGCCCACGTTGACCGTGGCGTTGTTGGTGAAGCGCCGGCCGCCGTGGCAGGTGCCGCAGCCGACCGTGGGGTCTTCGAAGAGGGCGTGGCCGCGCCCGACGGCCGCGGCGTCGCGCGGGGGCGAGGCGGGCGGGGCCGCCTGCGCGTCGGCCCAGCGCTCGAGGGCGGTGACCTGCGCGGGGGTGAGCGAGCCGCCGTTCATGCGCTGCCCGAACACCTCGTGGACCAGCGTCGTGAAGGAGCCCATGTCGCCGTCCCAGTGGAAGGGCGCGGTGCCCGTGAGGCCGCCGCGGAGGGCCTGCGTGCGGCGCGGGCCGATGGGGTGGAAGTCCCATACGTGGGCGTCGTCGCCGCCCTCGGGGTGACACGACGCGCAGGCCATGAAGGCCCCGGTGTTGGCGTGGAAGAGCGTGTGGCCGGTGTCCTCGCGGCTCTCGCCGCCGAGCACGATGGTCGTGCGCGCGCGCGGGAGCTGTAGCGTCGCGGGCTCGCGGGTCTGCACCACGAGGCCGTCGGGCGAGTAGGCGACCGCGACCGCCTGGCCGGTCACCGCCTGCACCTCGCCCGAGGCGCAGATGCCGAGCTGCCCGGCCGGCAGGCTGGTGAAGGGGTACACGACGACCTGCCCCAGCGACGGGAAGGCGGCGTTGCCGGGCGCCGCGATGGCCACGCTCTCGCCGTCGGGGCTCAGCGCGAGGTCGACCCCCAGCACCACCCGGTTGAGCGACGGCCTCGCGACCGGCGCCTCCGCCCCGAGGACCGACACCGTCGTCTGCACCACGCCCGCCTCGCAGCGCCGGGTCGAGCCGCCGTACCCGCCCGGCCCGGTGCCCACGGGCCGCGTCTGCGCGCGCTGGTGAAGCATCACCACGCCCCCGCGACCGACGACCGCGCGCCACGCGACGCCGGGGGTGCCGCCCGCGCCGACGCCCGCGTCCGCCGCCTCGGGGGCCACCGCGGGGCGCACCCTGCGGCCGACGGTGCCGTCCGCGGCGATGGTCATGAGCTCGGCGTCGCGAAGGCGCGTCACCAGGAGCGAGTCGCCCTGCACGATCACGTCGCGCAGGTCGCGCTCGAGGTGCAGCGTGCGCGTCGCCGCGCCGCCCTGCACCGGCAGGGTCACCAGCTCGCCGCCCGCGCACGCCACGTGGAGGGCCCCCGCGGCCGCGTCGAAGGCGATGCCCCGCGGGGCCGCGCAGACCGGGCGCCGCGCGAGGATCGTCCGGGTCGCGAGGTCGATGGTGACCACCGCGCCGCCGCGGCGCAGCGCGACGTGCACGCGGCGGGCGTCGTCCGCGACGAGGCGGCCGGGCTCGTCGCCGGCCTGCAGCGCCACGTCGCCGAGGAGGGCGCTCGTCGTCAGGTCGACGAACCACACCCGGTCGCGGTCGGGGTCGGCGGCGACCGCCGTGCGGCCGTCCGCGGTGACCAGCAGCGTCCCGCCGCTGATCGGGGGCGGCGCGACGGCGAGCGTGCGCGTCTCCCCGACCACCGCGCCGAGCTGCTGGCCGTTGAACCCGGGCGGGATGCCCGAGTCCCGGAGGGAGGGACGATCGGCGAAGCGATCGAAGTT
Source organism: Myxococcales bacterium (assembly GCA_030652255.1). Lineage (GTDB taxonomy): Bacteria > Myxococcota_A > Polyangia > Polyangiales > SCUS01. The sequence goes on from JAUSAZ010000180.1 coordinate 7,621, forward strand.
CGTCCCCCCATCTTCCACGAACAGCTCCATGGGGACCGACCGCTCGAAGGGGCAGCCCATGGTGGCCACCCCCAACAGCAGACCAGCGCCCCAGCCCAACCGATTGATCGATGGCATCGCCCGCTCCTCCCTCTCCGCTCGCCAACCGCTGCGGGGATCGTGCGCCGCGCGCGCGACGGGGCACCAGTGCTCGTCCCATCGCCCCCTGAACCTCTCCCACCAGCGCTACAGCAACCGCTGCACGGCGCAATGGAGGGGTCGGCGCACCACGGGCGCGGCGCGCGCAGCCGATGTCCGCAGGCCGTACAGCGCGGGCCGGCGCTTCACACGATTCCGTGACGGAACCCGCGGGCCCCCGGCCACTCCGCGGCATGCAAACACCTGCACGCGTCGGCATCGCCCTCGTTCGTCCGCTCACCGCGATGGGCCTCGGGGCCATCGTCGCCCTGCTGCCAGCCTGCGGCACGTCCCCGGGCGCGCCCGCGGACACCTCGCCCGCCGCCGACGCATCCACCCCCGATGTGCCTGGCGGCGACGCCCCCACGGCGGACGTCGCCGCCCCCGATGCGGGCGTGATGGACGCCGGCGACCGCGATGTCGCGACGCCGGGCGACGCGCCGGGAGATGCCTCCCCGACCGACGCGGAGAGCCTTCCCTGCGGGCCCGACTTCAGCTGCCCGAGCGGGTTTCGCTGTGTGGGGCTGTCGACGACCCGATGTGTTCGGGCGGCGGCCCCGGGCGAGCCCTGTCGCAGCGGCCTCGTGGACCCGACGTACTGCACGCCGGGCGCGACCTGCGAGCCCGTGCGCGGCGTCGAGCGCTGCGTCACCTACGGGGCAGAGCACGGGGTGTGTCGCAACACCGACGGGTGCGCGCCGCGGTGCGACCCCGGCCTCGGCTGCGACCGGAGCACCCACTGCCGTCCGGGGCTCGCGCTCGGCGAGCTGTGCGGCGGCGTCGAGTACCTCTGCAACGAGGGATCGGCGTGCATGGACGTGAACGGCACCCGGCGCTGCGTCGCCGACGGCGCGGACGGCGGGTACTGCCGGGTCGGGCGCCTCTGCGACGCGGGGCTGCTCTGCCAGGGGACGAACTCAGGCTCCGCGACGGGCTGCAACCGCGAGTACTTCCGCTGCAGGGTGGGGCTCCAGTCTGGCGAACCCTGCGAGCCCTCGGGCACCCCGTGCGGCGCCGGGACGACGTGCATGATGAGCTACGGCGCGATGCGCTGCGTGGCCCGGGCCGACGGGACGACCGGCGGGCGGTGCCGCGCCGAGGCGCCCCGCTGCGACGGGGAGGCCGTGTGCGACGACCGCGGCTGGCAGTGCGTGCGCCGCGTCGCCCGGGGGATGCCCTGCGACCCGACCGGAGGGAGCACCGCGTGCGCCGACGGGGACACCTGCGACGCGGAGCACCCCGCGGACAGCGGCCGGTGCGTCGCCGCGGGGACGGCGCCCGGCGCGGAGTGTCGGACGAGCGAGCCCGCGTGCGACGGCGAGCTCCAGTGCTCGACCTTCTCCCGCTACCGCCGCACCTGCCGGGCCGTGGCGCGGACCGGCGACCCCTGCGACCTCGGCGCGATCCGTACCCTCTGCCCCGCCGCGACGCGGTGCGTGCCCGCGACGGGCGTCTCCGGGGGCGCGGCGATCGCGACCTGCACCGCGCCGGTGGCGGAGACCGAGCCCAACGAGCGCTCGACCCCTGCGCGGAGCGTCGTGGAGCGCTCGGTGCTCTTCCACGCGTCGCTCTCCGTCGACGACGCCGAGGACTGCCACACGATCAGGGCGCCCGCCGGCTCGTCGCTGTACGTGGAGACCTCGCTGACGCTCGTCGCGCGACTCTTCCGCTCCTCGGGCGCCGAGATCGGTCGGTGGACTCTCAGCAGCACGGCCTGGGACGGCCCGCTGGCGGGCAGCGCCAGGCTCGACCCGGCCGTGGTCGGGGTGCTGCGCGAGGTCGCCGCCGACGACTACCTCCTGTGCGTGAGGGAGGCGGACGACTCCAGGTCGCGCCGCGCGCCCGTGAGCTACACGCTCGCCATCGGCGTGCTGCCGTCGCTTCGCTGAAGGGCTCTCCTACGGCGTCGCGGGCTGCTCGCCGAGCGCGGCGAGGCACTCGAGCAGCGCGCCGCGCACCGCCGTCCGCGCGGCCGCCTCGTGGGCGGGCTCGACCTGCGCCGCGATCGCCGCGAGGGCGTGCTCGATGTGCTGCTCGTCGAAGGGGCGCCCGTCGACCCACGCGAGCTCGACCTGCACCACCGGCTCGCGCGTGGCCCCCGCGAGGAACACGAAGTCGGCCTCGAGCTCGCCCTTCGCATCGCGGTACACGAAGGCCGCGGCGCACACCGCGGGGGGCGCCCCGGGCGCGTCGGCGCTGGACGCGGCGCCGAGGCCCTGCCCCGCGTGCACCCCGCCGAAGAAGAAGCGCGAGACCTCCGCGTCGAGCTCGTCGTGCGCGAAGAGCCCGATCATCGAGTCGTTGTAGCCGTCGCTCCCCCCGAAGCCGACGCCCACGTCGAGGGCGAGCAGCGCGACGATCCACTCGCGCAGCGCCGGGTCGCGCCACGCCTGCACGCTCTCGCCGAGGGTGAGCGACGCGACGGCCTCGCGAGGGAGCGCGCGAGAGAGCGCCCGTCGAAGCACCGCCGGGAGCGCGGGCCAGGCGAGCACCGTCGCCAGGGGCGACGAGGCCTCGAAGAGGGGACCAGGCGACGGCGGGGCACCGCCCGCCGCGGACTTCGTGCGCTTCGGGTCTGTCATCGCGGGCGACGCTAGCAGAAGCGCCGCGCTGCGATCAGAACGAGACCGCCACGCGGCCCGCGCAGCCGCCTCCCGCGCACCCGAAGCCGACCCTGGGCGCGCGCGCGTCGGCGCTGGCCCGGGGGAGCAGCAGCACGATGACGCCCGCCGCGATCGCCGCGAGCCCGACGCCGCCGAGCACGTCGCCGGCGAGCGCGCGCGTGCTCCCGGCGTCGGCGTCGGCCTGGAGGACGGGGTCGCACACGCGCCCCGCGCACCGCGCCTCGAGGTCGGAGTGGGTCGACGAGACCGTGAGCCCGAGCGCGAGGCCCGTGACGAGGAGCGCGCCCCCGGCGCTGAGCAGGGTGATCGGCAGGGCGAGGCTGCGTGGGGCCGCGGGGCGCTCGACCCGTAGCGGCGAGGGCGCGGGCGCGGCGGCGACCGGGGCCCGCGGGGTCACCGGGGGAGTAGCGCGGACCGGGGCGGGTGCGAGGCGCGCGCGCAGGGCCTCGACGCGGGCGCGCAGGTCGACGGGGTCGATGCCCGGCGCGCCCGAGGCCGCGAAGCGCTCGTAGGCGTCGAGGGCCTCGCGGTCGCGCTGGGCGTTCTCGAGGGCGCGCGCGAGGTTGAAGAGCAGCTCCGGGCGACGGGAGAGCTCGTACGCCGCCTGGAACTCCCGGGCGGCGTCGGCGTAGCGACGGAGCTGGTAGTACCGCCCGCCGTTCTCCGTGTGGCTGCGCGCGATCTCGTCGGTGGGGTCGCCCGACGACTGCGCGTACGAGGCGACCGACATCGAGAGGACGCAGCACAGGGCGGACGCGGCGAAGACGCGGCGAGGCTTCACGGCCGCGACGCTACCACCCCGCAGGCGTGGTATGAGCCGCCGCGCGTCTGCGCCCGCGCGTGACTGGCATGGTGGGCCCCTGCTCAAGGAGTTCTTCTCGCGTGCGGCCTTCCCTGCTGGCGATCCTGTCGTTCTGCGCGCTGCCCTCGTGCACGGTGCTGTTCCCCTTCGATGGGTTCACCTTCGATGGGGGCGCCGACGCCCTCAGCGTCGCCGAGGTGAGCGTCGACGCGACGGCCGACACCACCCCGGACGTCGCCTCCGACGTCCCCTTCGATGCACCACCCGATGTCGCCCTGCTCGACGTCGCCACCGCGATGGACGTCCCCGCGATCGACATCCCTGTCATCGATGTGCCCGCGATCGACATCCCTGTCATCGATGTCCCCGCGATGGATGTCCCCGCGATTGACATCCCTGCCATCGATGTCCCCGTACGCGACGTCCCGCGCGACGTCCTCGACGCCTCCGACGCGCCCGACGCCTCCGACGCTCCTCTCGATGCGGCGCCCGATCGCTTCGACGCCCCGACCGAGGCCTCGGTGGACGTGCCCGCGGATCGCCCCGACATCGGGCCCGACGTCCCGCCGTGTCCGTCGCGGATGATCCGCTGCGCAGGCGCCTGCGTCGATCCGCAGTTCGACCGCCTCCACTGCGGCGGGTGCTCGATGCCGTGCGCCGTGACCTGCGCCGACGGCGCGTGCATCACCGCGGTCGACGTCCGCGCCAGCCTCGGCAACGACCTCGGCGGGCACGCGTGCGCGCTGATGAGCGACCGCACGGTGCGCTGCTGGGGCGGCAACGCCGAGGGCCAGCTCGGCGACGGGACGCGCATCACCCGCATCCGCCCCGTCGTGGTGGCCGGCCTGCGCAACGTCGCGCAGATCGCCGTCGGGGCGAGCCACTCGTGCGCCCGGCTCAGGGACGGCACCGTGTCCTGCTGGGGGTCGGGCTCGAACCAGCAGCTCGGCGACGGCGCCACGCAGCGCGGCCTCCCGGGGCCCGTGCCCGGCCTCGCCGGCGTGACGTCGATCGATGCGGGGTCGGGGCACACCTGCGTGACGGGCTCCGACGGCGCGGTGCTCTGCTGGGGCCGCAACACCTTCGGCGCGTGCGGCACCGGCCCGCTCACGGACGTGCCCTCGCCCACGATCGTCGGGGGCATCGCCGGCAGGGCGCGGGTGTCCGGCGGCGGCCTGCACTCGTGCGCCGTGGGCTCGGAGGGCCTCGCGCACTGCTGGGGCGCCGGGCATGGCGGCGCGCTCGGCGACGGCGCGCTCACCACCAGCATCGTGCCCGTCGAGGTGTCGGCCCTCCGCGCGCGCGACATCTCCGCGGGCGGCGAGGACACCTGCGCGCTCGCCAGCGACGGCCGCGTCTGGTGCTGGGGAACCAACCGCTACGGCGCCCACGGCCGCGGCGCCTCGGGGCTCGACCCCACCCCCGGGGCGATCGAGTCGCTCGCGGGGGTGACCGCCGTGAGCGTGGGCTCGTACCACGCGTGCGCGATCGTCGCCGGCATGCCGCTGCAGTGCTGGGGCTACAACAACGAGGGGCAGATCGGCGACCAGGGCGGCCTCATGCAGCGCAACACCCCCGGCGCCGTGCCGCTCGTCAGCCCGGCCACGGCGCTCTCGTGCGGCTACCAGTTCACGTGCGTCGTGCTCGCCAGCGGGGTGGTGCAGTGCTGGGGGCGCAACACGCAGGGGCAGCTCGGCGACGGCACCTTCACCGGGCGGAGGTTCCCGGCGCCGGTGGTGTTCTGATCGGTGGGGACGCGCCGCCGCGGGGCGGTCGTTGCGCTACCCACGCACCCGCTTCGGTGCGACGATCGTTGATGGTGCGACGCACGGAGAGACACGCTGGACGACGGCGCGGGGTGACCGCGGGCGCGCTGCTCGTCCTCGCGGCGACGGGGTGCGCGGCGGACCGTCCGCCGGTGTTGTCGCCCGACACCTTCGACGCGGGCATCTCCCCCGCGGACGCGCCCGTCGATGTGCCGAGAGACCTTCCGCGGGTGGTGGACGCGAGACCGCCCGTCGATGGGCCGCCGCCGCCACCCCCGCGCGGCGACGTGCACGTGGTGATCACCGCCGACAACGCCTACGGCTTCGGCTACGGCGGCTCCGCCTCGATGATGAATTACTTCGGCGGCGTGGAGAACACGAGCGCCGCGGCCATCTTCGAGTGCCCCGTGGGCAACGGGCCCGAGCGCTACGTGGTGCCCTCCGCCGAGGCGCCCACCGGCGCGTTCCTGTACATCGTCACGTGGTCGGACATGGCGGTCACCCAGGGGGTGATCGCGCAGTTTCGACGCGAGGGGGAGGGGGCCGCGGTGTACACCGGCGACCCCCGCTTCGAGGTGTGCGCGACGGGCGTGCCCTTCGACCTCGGCTCCCGCGGGCCCTCCCTCGAGGTCATCAACGAGCAGATCGCGCGCTGCAACGCCCGCTCGGGCGACCCGGCCACGACGAGCGCAGGGTGGGTCACCGCCGTCGGCACCGACGCGGGCGCCCTCGCCATCGGCGAGGACAACACCACCGACCGCGCGGCGCCGGCGCCGGGCAACGAGTTCCCCGTGGCCTGCGGCATCGACCCCCAGGCCCGCTGGATGTGGTTCAACTGGAGCCCCGCGACGCTGCGCTGGCCCACCGACGGGAGCCCCTTCCTCTACCCCGCGCCCTCGGGCAACCCGACGAAGCAGTTCCTGATCTTCCGGCTCGGCACGGAGTACATCCCGAGCTGAGGCGCGCGCTCCCCGCTCAGCCTCGGGCGTTCCACGCCCATGCGGACTCCGGCCGCGCACCTGCGGGTCGCTGCGCTGCCTTGACCGCACTGCGGATTGGTTGCCCTATCGGTGCCGCATGCACGCCGCTGCTCCGGTGCCTCTCGAAGCCCTGTGTCCCATCCGCTGTCGCGGCCCGATCCACATCTACTCGGCCTCGGGCATCCTCCCTGGTCGCCGCTCGGTGGTGCTGCGCGCCGGGCCCCACGCCGAACCTCTCGCCGCCGCGCGCGCCCTCGACGCCATCGAGCGCGCGCACGACGCGGCGGCGGGTGAGCTCATCGCGGCCCCCATCGGCCGCGGGCGCCATGGGGGCCGGGAGTTCCTGGCGCTCGACGCCACCTCAGCTTTCGACGGCGAGCGGGTGCTCCAGTCGATCGCCGACGGGGGGCGGCGCATTCCCTACCCGGCCGCCATCGGGATGCTCCTTCGCCTCGCCGACGCGCTCGCCCGCGCCCACGCGGTGAAGCCCCCGGTGGGGCCGCTCGCGGTCGGCACGCTGCTGCCGTGTCAGTTCCTCTTCGACGTGGACGGCCGCGCCACGCTGCTGGGCCTCGGGGACAACGTGATCGCGAGCTCGGCCCCCGCGGGCCTGCTCGTCGCCCCGGAGGTGCAGCTCGGGCAGCGCCCCGATCGTCGCACCGACGGCTTCGCGCTCGCGGCGCTGATGCGCTCGCTGGTCCCCTACACCGCGCTGCCGCCCATCATGGAGCGCGCCCTTCGCGGGGTCCGGCGGGCGTCCGAGCGGGGCATCCACGGGCGGGTCCGCGACTTCCAGCGGCGGATGTGGAGCGCCCCGCCGCGGCTCCGCCCCGACGCCGAGCGCCTCGCGGCGGGCTTCCGGGTCTTCGCCCGCGTGCTCGGTGTGGAGCCCGACGCGCCCGGCTTCGAGCGCTTCATCGCCGAGGTGATGGCCCCGGAGGTCGCGGTGGATGCCGGGGTTCCGGCGCGGCTGCTGCGCGTCTCCGACGACGGCGCGTGGTTCGAGCTCGACGACACCGCCCGCTGCCGCCTCGCGTCGCGCGCCTCGCTCCGACGCCTGCTCGGCGCCCTGGTCGATCAGCACCGCGAGCGACCGGCCGCCCCGCTGGAGCTGCACGCCCTGCTGGAGCTGGGCTGGCCCGGCGAGCGGGTGTCGCCGGAGAGCGGCGCCCACCGCGTGCACGTCGCGGTCTCCGAGCTGCGGCGGATGGGGCTCCGCGCATCGCTCGAGCGCTTCGACCTGGGCTACCGCCTCGATCCCGCGCTGGTCGTCCAGCGGGTCGCGATTTGAGTTTCTTTGACTGGAGCGCTCCGACGTCGCGGGCCTAGGAATGAGGTGTTGGGGGAGGGGACGCCGGCGTCGTCCTGTGCATCCCTGATCGGAGGAGATCTCCGACAGGGATGCAGAGGCTTTGGGCCGTACGGCAGCGACTCGAAGGGGAGCTCGAGCCCCCGCTACGGGTGCACCAGGGTGCCGGGGCGCTGCGGGTCCTTCCGCTCGCGGCCCACGTGGCGGGTGAGCGCGCGCTTCGTCGAGCGGCGGACGCGCCGCGCGGCCTCGTCGATCGCCGCGTACAGGTCCGTCGCGATCGCCTCGGAGACGGCGGTGCCGTGCCGGGCGAGCGCGACCACCACCCGGCAGCGCTTGTCGACGCCGCCGTGGTCGCCGTTGACGTCGTCGAGACGCACCGTGACCCGGGTGATGTGATCTGCCACCGGCGCGAGCGCCGTCCCCACCTGCGAGGCGACCCTCGCGTCGAGCGCGGGGCTGAGTTCGAAGCCGATCGTCCTGGTGTCGATGTCCATGGAGGCCTCCGTTCAAGAGCAACCATGGGCCCTGGGATCGCTTAGACCATGACAAAGATCCAAGGGCACCCATTGGTATTCTCTATGGTATGGGCGCTACGCTACGGAGGGCGATGAAGGCGCTGAACTATCACCACCTCCAGTACTTCTGGGCGGTCGCGCGCGAGGGGAGCATCGTGCGGGCGGCGGAGGAGCTGCACGTCTCGCAGCCGACGATCAGCCTCCAGCTCAAGGAGCTCGAGGCGAGCCTCGAGCGCAAGCTCTTCGAGCGCGCCGGGCGCGGGCTCCGCCTCACCGACGCCGGGCGCGTGGTCTACAGCTACGCCCAGGAGATCTTCGCGCTGGGGCAGGACCTCATCCAGGCCGTGGAGCGGCAGCCCGCCGAGCGCCCGCTGCGCCTCGCGGTGGGCATCGTCGACGTGATCCCCAAGACGCTCGTGTACCGCCTGCTCGCGCCGGTGCTGCGCCTCCCCCAGCCGGTGCACCTCATCTGCCGCGAAGACAAGGGCGACCGGCTGCTGGCCGACCTCTCCGCGCGCCGCTTCGACGTCGTGCTGAGCGACGGTCCCATCGGCGCGGCCGCCTCCCTGCGCGGCTACAACCACCTGCTGGGCGAGTGCGGCGTCAGCTTCTTCGGCACCCCCGCGCTGGTCGCCCGCTACCGCCGGGGCTTTCCCCGCTCGCTCGACCGCGCGCCGGTGCTGCTGCCGACGGACAACACCGCCATGCGCCGCTCGCTCGACCTCTGGTTCGAGAAGCTGCGCATCCACCCGGTGGTGGTCGCCGAGTTCGACGACGGGGCGACGATGGCCTCCTTCGGGCGCGCCGGGGTGGGGGTGTTCCCGGCGCCCGCGGCGGTCGAGGAGGAGGTCGGCCGCGAGCACGACGTGGGCGTCGTCGGGCGCTCCGACCGGGTTCGCGAGCGCTACTACGCGATCACCACGGAGGCCCGGGTGGAGCACCCCGCGGTCGTCGCCATCCGCGAGGCCGCCCGCGCCGAGCTCTTCCCGTAGTCCCTCCGCCGTCGATCCAGAACGGACCACCGCGCCGGATCGGACCATCACCCGCTGCGCTCCGGTGATCCACCGCCCCGCGCGACGCACCCGTCTCCCGCGTCTCCATCGCGGTGGCACGCGCGCTGCTCAAGGCCTCGGTCGCCGGGCGCGCCGTGCGCCCGATGCATCAACGAGATCGAGGCGTGACATGTCGATGAAGGTGAAGTTCTGGGGAGTGCGCGGGAGCATCGCGTCGCCGGGGGCGGAGACCGCCCTGGTGGGCGGCAACACGTCCTGCGTCGAGGTGACCGTGGGCGAGACCCGCCTCGTGCTCGACGCGGGCACCGGGCTGCGGGCGCTGGGCAACGAGCTGATGAAGCAGGGCCCCGTCGACCTCACCCTCCTGCTCTCGCACGTGCACTGGGACCACATCCAGGGCCTCCCCTTCTTCGCGCCGCTCTACGCGCCCGGCACGCGCATCCAGGTGGTCACCGGCGCCAACGGCACGCCCACCCGCGAGGTGCTGCGCCGGCAGATGAGCGCGCCGACCTTCCCGGTCGACCTCAACGACGTGCCCGCGGCGCTCGACTTCACCGAGGTGCGCGACCGGCAGCGCTTCCGCGTCGGCGAGGCGGAGGTCACCGTCGCCCGCGCCAACCACCCCGACCAGGTGTACGCGTACCGGGTCGCGAGCGGCGGCAGCGCGGTGGTCTACGCGACGGACACGGAGCACTACCGCTGCGTCGACCCTCGCCTGGTGGCGCTCGCCCGCGACGCCGACGTGCTCATCTACGACGCGCAGTACCTCCCCGGCGAGTACGCGGGCGAAGGCGGCATGAGCCGCGTCGGCTGGGGCCACTCGACCTGGGAGGCCGCGGTCGAGCTCGCGCGCGCCGCGGGCGTCGGCAGGCTGGTGCTCTTCCACCACGACCCCTCGCGCACCGACGAGGGCGTGGCGAGCATCGAGGCGCAGGCGGGGCAGGCCTTCGGCGACGTGGTGGCGGCGCGCGAGGGCATGTCCATCGAGCTCGGCGTCGCGAGGGCAGCGCGCGCGGCGTGAGCGCCTTCGCGGCCGTGCTAGCGTCGGCGGCGGTGACCGAGCGGGAACACAAGCTCTCGCTGCTGCTGGAGCTCGGCGCGCTGCTCGCGCAGGAGGTCGACCTCGACGCGCTGCTCGGCGACATCGGGCAGCGGGTCGCCCGCGCGATGCAGGCCGAGCGCGCGACGGTCTTCGTCGTCGACGCGGCCACCGGCGACCTGCGGGCGCGCATCGCGGAGCACCCCGACCTGCCGGAGGTGCACCTCGCGCGGGGCATCGGCGTGGCGGGCTGGGTGGCCGAGAGCGGCGAGGTGGTCAACCTGGCCGACGCGACGCGCGACCCGAGGCACTTCGCGGGCGTCGACCGGGCCACGGGCTTCACCACCCGCACCCTGCTCTCGGTGCCGGTGCGCGACGCGGGCCGCGCCATCCGGGGCGTGCTCCAGGTGCTCAACCGCCGCGACGGTCCCTTCACGGCGGAGGACGAGACCTTCCTCCAGGCGCTGGGCAACCAGGTCGCGCTGGCGCTCGGCCGCACCACCCTGCGCGCGGCCGAGGGGAGCGCGCGCGGGGTGCAGGTGCGCGGGGTGTTCAACCACATCGTCGGGTCGAGCCCCGCGGTGCGGGCCGTCTACGAGCAGATCACGCGCGCCGCGGCGGTCGACGCGACGGTGCTGCTGCGCGGCGAGACGGGCGCGGGGAAGGGGCTCTTCGCGCGGGCCATCCACGCCAACAGCCGGCGGCGCGCGGGGCCCTTCGTGACCGTCGACTGCACCACGCTCCCGGAGGCCCTCGTCGAGAGCGAGCTCTTCGGGCACGAGAAGGGGAGCTTCACCGGCGCCGACCGGAAGGTGACGGGCAAGGTCGACGCGGCGGACGGGGGCACGCTCTTCCTCGACGAGGTGGGCGAGCTCGCCCCGACGGTGCAGGCGAGGCTGCTGCGCTTCCTCCAGGAGCACGCCTTCGAGCGCGTGGGCGGACGGGCGACGGTGAGGGTCGACGTGCGGGTGCTCACCGCGACGCACCGCGACCTCGCGGCCCTCGTCGCCGACGGCCGCTTCCGGCAGGATCTCTTCTACCGACTCCGGGTCGTCGAGATCACCGTGCCGCCGCTGCGGGCGCGCGGGGGCGACGAGGTCGTCGCGCTGGCCGAGCACTTCCTGGAGGTGTTCACGCGGCGCTACGGTCGACCGGGGCTGCGGCTCTCTCCGGACGCGGTCGCCGCGCTGCGCGGCCACGACTGGCCCGGCAACGTGCGCGAGCTGGAGCACACCGTCGAGCGCGCGGTGGTGCTCTCGCCCGACGAGCTCATCGCGGCCGAGCACCTGGGGCTGCCCGTGCGCCGCGGGCCGGCGCCGCTGGTCGCGCCCGCGGCGCCCGACGAGGGGGTGCTGCTGCCGCTGGGGCTCACGCTCGCGGAGGTCGAGGCGCGCTACGTCGAGGCCACGCTGCGCGCGTGCGGCAACAACCGCAGCCAGGCCGCGCGGGCCCTCGGGGTAGGGCGCAACACCCTGCGCCGCAAGGCCCCGAAGGCGTGACGGGCGCGCCGCTCAGCCCTGCGCGTCGAGCACGACCGGGGGCTGCGCCGCGGCCTCGACGCAGTCGTCCACGAAGGACCGCAGCCGGTACATCTCCTCCGCCCCGAGGCCCTGCCCGATGAAGGCCGCGCCGTAGGTGAAGCCCACCAGCGCGAGGGCCGCGGGCACGCCCGCGAGGGCCCACGGCGACTCGCCCACCATCCACTGGCTGAGGCCGTACACGAGCGCCCCGAGGCCGATCATGCCGAGGATGCCGTAGGTGCCCAGGAAGAGGATCCAGACGTTGGGCTCCGGGGCGAAGCGCCCGGAGAGGACCCACGCGCCCGCGTCGTCGCGCGCCACCTCGACGCTGAGGTAGGGCGACCAGAAGTGCCGCTCGGACTGCGCCGTGGTGAGCTCGGCCCCCGCCGCGAGCACGGCGCCCTCGATGCGCGACTTCGGCTCGCGGAGCCGCCGACGGATCTGCTGGACCACCGCGTCACCCGCCACCGGCAGCGGGACCACGAACATCGGCCGCATGCGGGGCCTCGGCGCGCGCCTCTCCTCCATGGAGGTCGAGGGTATCCCCGCGGGGCGCGGGCCGACAACACGGCTGCCGAGCGCGATCCGGCGCCGGCTACAGGTCGTCCTCCGGCCCGGCGCCCGCGACGTCCTCGACAAGCGCCCGCAGCGCCTCGGCGTCCGACCAGGCCTGCGCGAAGCACCCACCGGGGCGGTGCGGCGCGTCGCCCTCCACGACCTCCGGCAGGTGCCCGAGCCCGTAGGAGGTCAGCCCCGTGGCGAGCTCCTCGAAGCAGCGCCCCGCCTCGGCCCGCGCCTCGGCCTCGGCCTCCGGCGTCCCGCGGCGCCGCCCCACGCGCACCACCGCGGCGGTGTACGCCCCGAGCAGGAAGGGCCACGCCGTCCCCTGGTGGTACGCGCTGTCCCGCGACCAGGGGTCGCCCGCATACCGACCCTTGTAAGCCGGGTCGTTGGGCGAGAGCGTGCGCACGGCCATCGGCACGAGCAGCTCGTCGCGCGCGCGCCGCAGCACGGCCTCGCACTGCTCCAGCGGTAGCAGGTCACCCGGCAGGGCCACGGCGTAGAGGGCGTTGGGGCGCACCGCCGGGTCGCGGTAGTCGTCGCGCACGACGTCGAAGAGGTAGGCCCCGTCGGCGTTCCAGAAGCGCTCGCGGAAGCTGGCGCGCACGTGGTCGGCCTCGCGGTACCAGCGGTCCGCGGCGCCCTCGTCGCCGGTCTCGGCGCAGAGCCACGCGATCGAGCGCAGCCCGGCGTACCAGAGCGCGTTGATCTCCACCGGGCAGCCGTGGCGCGGGGTGAACACCGTGTCGCCGCAGCGGGCGTCCATCCAGGTGAGCTGGGTGCTGGCGTCGCCCGCGGAGACGAGCCCGTCGGGGCGCTGGTGGATGTTGTATTTCGTCCCGCGGCGGAAGGCCTCGACGATGGCGCGCATCGCGGGGATGAGCGTGCGCCGCGCGAAGTCGAGGTCGCCGGAGTACTGCACGAAGCGCCGCGCCGCGTGCAGGAACCACATCGGCGCGTCGACGGTGTTGTCGTCCGCGTGCCCGCCGCCGCCGTCGGGGAAGCGGTTGGGCAGCATCCCCTGGTCGACGTACTTCGCGAAGGCGCCGAGGAGCTCCTTCGCCTCGGCCAGCCGTCGGGGCACGAGGTACAGCCCCGTGAAGGCGATGAGGGTGTCGCGGCCCCAGTCCTCGAACCAGGGGTAGCCAGCGAGCACCGCCGGGGGGCGCGCGAGCTCGGCGCGGTAGAGGTCCACGGCGCGGTGGAGCTGGTCGACCCGCGGGTCGGCGTGGCCGGCGGGGACGAGCGCGCGCAGGCGGGCGATCTCCCGGGCCTCGAGCACGGCGAGGTCGTCGGGCAGGCGCCCCTCGGCGGTGAGCACGACGTGGACGCTCTCGCCCGGCGCGAGGGCCATGACGTACTCGCCGGGGGTGAAGAGGTCCTCCTCGGCGTCGAGGCCGCGGGCGCGCTCGGCCTCGTGCTGGAAGCCCCGCCACCAGTCGGGCGAGGCGTGGAAGACCCCGGGCGCCTGCATCAGCACCGAGGCCCCGCCCTCGTAGGGCTGGATGAGCACCGTGCCGGGGCGGTCGCTGACCGTCACGGCGGCGATGCGGGCGTCGGGGTTCTGCTTCGCGTGGTGGTGGAAATCGCGGAAGGCCCCGAAGGGGCGCACGGTGAGCGCGATGGCGCCGGGCGCGTCGACGAGGGTGTAGCGCACGACGGTGGTGTTCTGCCCGCGCACCATGAACACCGTGCGCTCGAGCACGGCCTCGCCGACGCGCCACTGCCAGCGCGGCAGCGGGTCGAGCGCGAAGGTCACCAGGTGGCGCCAGCCCTCGGGCTGCACCACGCCCGGGAAGGCGTGGGCGCTCAGCGGCGCGCGGAGGTAGCGGAGGGTGATGGCCTCGTCGAGGTGGGCGATGAGCACCTGGCGGCCGCGCGGGGGCGAGAGCGCCGCCACGAGCAGGCCGTGGTAGCGGCGCGTGGCGATGCCCGACACGGTGCCCGAGGCGTAGCCGCCGAGGCCGTTGCCGACGATCCACTCGCGGGCGGTGAGCGCGTCGCGGTCGGTGAGCATCGAGGTAGGGAGGTGGATCATGCGCGGGACGATACAGCCTGCGCGCGGGCCGCGGGGCGCGGCGGATGGGCCTCAGCCCCAGACGGAGGGGGACTCGGTCGCCGCGGCGCCCGCGCGGAGGTCGCGGGTGCGGATGAGCTGCACGGCGGCGGCGACGACGGCCGCGCACACCGCGAGGGCGCCGATGACCACGGGGGACGAGGCGCGCGCCTCGGCGAGCGCGAAGGAGGGGAAGATGATGGTGGCCGCGGCGGTGAAGAGCAGCGGGAGGCGACGGCCGTTGGCGTAGGCGACGGCGCCGAGGGCGAGCGCGAGCGGCAGCCAGAGGGCCACCTCGCCCTCGTGGCGGTCGATGCGGAGGATCGCGGCGCAGCCCATCGGGAACATCGCCGCGGGGTAGAGCCAGAAGGTGCCGTCGACGGCTCCGCGGGGGAGGCGGTCGAGGAGGCTCGCGACGGCGAAGAGGGCGGCGCCCGCGACGAGGATCACGATCGCCTGCTGCCCGGCGCTGTGGAAGGTGCCGCTCCCGGGCGAGGTGACGTACATCGCGACGGCCAGCATGGCGTGCACGCCCGCGACGCCCAGCGCGGGGGCGCAGCGGCGGAGGCGCCAGAGGCCCACGGCGACGACGGCGGAGGCGACGAGGGCGAGCGCCGAGGCGGAGTTGATGCGGGTGCGGAAGGAGTCATACGCGCCGTAGTAATCGGCGCCGTAGGCGATCTGTCGCTGGAGCGGGATCACCAGGCTGAGCAGCCCGATGAACACCCCGAAGGACCACACCGCCGCGCCCGCGCGCACGATGGACCCCGGCACGCGGCCCCAGGAGAAGCGACCGAGGTACTGCGCGAGCGCGAGGCAGACGATCACCCCGACGGCGCTGTAGGCCGCGGTGGCGAGGGTGACGCCGTTGTCGCCGACGTCGATGAGGAGCCCGAGGCCGGAGCCCATCACGGCGGCGCCGGCGATGAGCCCCTGCACCACGGTGGCCCAGCGCACGTCGGCGACCGCGCCGTCGGGGGGGAGGGATCGGGCCAGGGCGAGCACCTGCTCCATCTGGTCGCTGGTGACGATCTTCCGCCGGACCGCTTCGAGCAGATGGGACTCGTGGAGGGGTGTGGTGCGCATGAGGTTCCTCTCGGCCGCCGCTACGGTGTTGCAGACTACGCCGGGGGTGAGAGGTTCCCTTCCCCACAATCTTTGGGGCACCAGGCGGGAGGCCCGGGGAGCCTTGACGGTCTCCGGGGCAGCCGGTAGGTTCCGCGCCCCGATTACCTGTTTTGGAGGATTCCTCGTGGCCAATCATGCATCCGCCGAGAAGCGCAACCGTCAGCGCGTCAAGCGCACCGATCGCAACCGCTCTGTCCGCAGCGAGTTTCGCACCCTGGTGAAGAACGTCCGCGAGCTCATCGCCAAGGGCGACGCCGCCGGCGCCAAGGCCGCGCTCACGCCGGCGATCTCGGCCCTCGACAGCGCCGTCACCAAGGGCGTCCTCGTCCGCGGCACCGCGTCGCGCCGCGTGTCCCGCCTCGCCGCCGCCGTGCACAAGCTCGGCGCCGCCCCCGCCTCCAAGTAGTCCCGCGTCAGCGCCCGCCGCCCAGCGACGGGTGCGTCGCGAACAGCTCCACCACGTACAGCTCCCCCTCGCGGGTCGCGACCCCGAGGCCCAGCGCGTCGAGCGCCGGGTCGAGCACGTTCGCCCGGTGCGAGGGCGAGGCCATCCAGCGCGCGTGGGCGTCGGTCAGGCTCTGCGCCCGCGCGAGGTTCTCGGCCACCCGCTGCGCCGTCAGCCGCGCCCGCTCCATCCGCTCGATGGGGCCGTCCCCGGGCGTCGGCTCGTGGGCGATCACACCCCGCGCGGCGAGGTTGCGGGCGTGCGCCGCCGCCACCGCGTCGAGCAGCGGGTCACGTCGCAGCGGCGGCGCCCCGGCGCGCGTGCGCTCCCGGTTGATGGCCGCGAGCAGGTCGCGCCCGTCGACGAGGGTGTCCAGCCGGGCGCGGGCGACCGGCGCGGGGTGCCACGTCGCCAGCGGGATCGGGCCCCCCGCCAGCGTCGCGATCACCTGCAGCGTGGCCGGGACGAGCGTGGCCGGGAGGGTCACCGAGGCCGCGTCGTCGAAGGCGAACACCGTCACCGCCCCGTCGCGGTCGGTCACCGCGAGCTGCGGGCTCGTCACCGACTGCGGCAGCGCCGCGCGCACCGTGAGCACCCCGTGCTCGTAGGCGCTGAGCACCTCGACGAGGCGCGGGGCCACCGCGAGGGCGACGCGGGTGCCGTCGGTGGCGACGGCGCAGCGCGGGAGCAGCGAGGGGTGGCGCGCGCGCTCGATGGCCGCGGCGAGGGCGACCGGGTCCCGCGCGGGGAGCACCGTCGTATAGACCGTGGGCGCGAACATCCCCGCGGCCTCGGTGAGCGCGCGCTGCGCGTCGGGGTCGACCACGGGCGCGGAGAGCGCGGCCCGGGCGGCGGGCAGCAGCCGGCCGTCGGGGCGGCACAGGTCCGCGAGGGCGTCGCCGGGGGGGTCGGCGTGCGCGGTCGCGGCGAGCAGCGAGAGGGTCAGGGCGAGGTGCGTCGGTGCAGCCATCGGGTCAGCGTGGGCCAGAGGAGGTGCGGGGCCTTGCGCCCGAGCAGGAGGTCACCGTGCCCGCTCGGGAAGGTGACGTAGGTGCGGTCGCGCGCGCGGCTGCGCTCGTACGCAGGGCGCACCGCGGCGGGGCGGGCGAGGTGGTCGTGCGCGCCGGCCACCACCAGCAGCGGCACGTCGCAGCCCTCGAACTCCCGGGCGAAATGGTCGTCGGCGTCGGCGCGGCTCGCGACGAGGTGCGCGAGCTCGCCGAAGCTGGCGCGGTCGAAGCTGCGCGCGAGGTACTCCGCGAGCACCTCGGGCTCGAAGCCGCCGGGGTGCCACGCCCGGATGGGCATCGGCACCCAGGGGGTGTCCCAGAGCGGCTGCGTGGCGCGGAGCAGCCCCCCGACCGCCCCCATCGGGAAGGCCGTCGACCCGCGGCCCAGGAGCGCCGCGGCGCGCGAGAGGGCGTGCACGAAGCCCGCGTCGCGACCCCAGAAATAGGGCGTCGCGAGGCCGACCACCGCCGACACCCGCCCGGGGTGCCGCGCCGCGGTCGCGTAGGCGAGCATCCCCCCGAGGCTGTGACCGACGAGGGTCACGCGCTCGTGGCCGCTGAGGGCGGCGACGGCGTCGAGGGCGGCCGGGAGGTCGTGGTCGAGGTAGGGCTCGAGGTCGGCGGGGGCGCGGTCGTGCGTGGCGCGCGAGCGGCCGTGCCCACGCAGGTCGAGGCTGAACACGTCGTGCCCGGCGGCCGCGAGGTGGTTGGCGAGGCTGCGCCGGGAGAGGTGCCAGGCGTGGAGGTTCTGACCGAAGCCGTGCACGAGCAGCAGGGGCACGCGGGCGTCGCCCCCGGGGCGCGCGAGGCGCTTGCGCACGAGGGCGAGGGAGCCGGCGTCGGGGAGCGTGAGGGCGGTCTCCTCCAGGCGCGCCGTGCGGGCGCCGTCGACGACCTCGGTCACCTCCACGGGCGCGGCGCTGATGACTCGGGCGGACATCCGTGGGTAGTGTAGCGGCCGTGTCCGTACGACGACGAATCCTGGGCCTGACGCTGCTCCTCTCGGCCGGGGCGCTCGCGTGCCCGGCGGCCGCGCAGCAGGCGACCCGCGCGCAGGTGGAGCACGACCTCGCGGGCTTCGAGCAGGGCCCCGACGACGCCGCGGTGCGCGCCTGGGGCGCCGACGGCCCGGCGATGCTCATGGCGATCGGCAACGACCCCGCGGCGGCGCCGCACGTGCGGCAGCGGGCGGTGTTCGCGCTGCGGCACTTCGGCCAGCGGGCGGCGGTGCGCGACTACCTCCGCGCGCTCGCGGCGGTGCCGGGGCAGGGGCTCTTCGTGCTGCGCGCGGCCCTCGACGCCCTGGTGCTGGGCTGCGGCGACCTCGCGACGGCGTCGGCCTTCCTCGCCGACGAGCGGGTCGACGTGCGCGACGGCGCGGCGTGGGCGCTGGCCCGGTCGGGGGCGTCGGCGGCCCGGGCGATCATGGTCGAGCGGCTGCGGGTCGAGCGGGACGAGACGGTGCGGCGCACCCTCACCGACGCCCTGCAGTCGTCGGCGGCCGCGCGCGCGGTGCATTGATCCGGGCGGCGGCGTCTGTGTAGAGTCCGGGCGCCCGCGTGGCAGTACGGCGACCAGCGCCGAGAGGAAGATTCGCAATGAACGGTCGGGTTGTGGCGCTCGTCGCCGCAGGCGTGTTGTCGGTGTCCACCAATGTCTTCGCGCAGACGGCGAACGCCACTGCCCCCGTAGCGTCGTCGGCCGCGGTGCAGAACCCTGGCGTGGCGGCGGGCGCCGCGGTGGCCCCGGAGCCCCTGCGCTTCGGGCGCAACGTCGAGCACAGCCTCGGCGCCCGCTTCTGGATCTGGAACACCCCGGCCTGGATGGTGAACATCTTCGCCCACGTGGCCAACGACTGGTCGGGCCCGCTCACCTTCTCGCCGGGCCTGGAGTACGTCTACCGCAAGGGGTCGCTCGACCTCGTGGTGGGCCTCCAGTACACGAGCCTCGCGACCTCCGAAGGCAACGCCGGGCTCATCCGCGGCCGCTCGGAGAACGACGTCGCCCTCGAGCGCGTCCAGAGCTCGCTCTGGACCTTCAGCGCCAACGTGCTCTTCCTCTGGTCGAGCCGCATCAACGACTGGTTCGAGATCCAGTACGGCACCGGCGTCGGCATCTCCGCGGTGGGCGGCGACCTCTACCGCACCCAGGTCACCCCGAGCGCCGGGGGCGGCTACCAGGAGTGCAGCCCGGCCGAGCGCGGGCGCACCGCCTACTGCGACGCCTCCAACGACCACTACCGCAACGCCGACGGCACGCGCTTCTCCGAGCCGCGGCTCACCGCCAGCCCCAGCGGCAGCATCCCCCCGGTGGTGCCGTGGCTCTCGCTGCCCCACGTCGCGCTGCACTTCCGCCCGCACCGCAACTTCGACGTCCGCGTCGACGGCGGCTTCGCCGTCATCGGCTTCTACGGCGGCGTCGCCATGCACTACGTCTTCTGACCGCGCCGGGCGCGCTCAACCGAGCAGCGCCCGGATCTTCCCCAGCACCGCCACATCCGCGGCCGGAAACTCGTAGCCGTCGAGCTCGTCGCGGCGCGCCCACACGTGGTCGGCCACGCCGAGGTGGGCGATGGTCCCGCCCGTGATGCGCGCCCGGTAGAAGAGCAGCAGCACGCTCTTGGTGGGGTAGCGCCACCAGGTCACGTCGAGCACCTCGCCCACCTCGGACTCCACCCCGAGCTCCTCGCGCAGCTCGCGCACCAGCGCCGCCTCCGGGCTCTCGTGCTCCTCCAGCTTGCCGCCGGGGAACTCCCACGCGCCCGCGAGGTGCGTCCCCCCCGGCCGCTGCGTCAGCAGCACCCGGTCGCCCTCGATCACCACCGCCGCCGCCACCACCACCGGACCCGCCATCACACCCACCCCTCTCCAGGTGCCCCGCGCCCGTCGCCGCGCCCTGAAGGACTGATCCTTCCCGGAATGTTCTCGGCGATGCCTGCAAGGCCGAAGTCGCTGTTTCGCGGGCCCCCTTCCCCGCTGCCGCGCGCCCTACCATCGGATGATCTTATCGCTGCCCTCATCGTGCGTAGAGCGCTTGCAGGCTG
>JAUSAZ010000181.1 GCA_030652255.1 Myxococcales bacterium
GGCGGGGGGGTGGGCTTGGGCGCTAACTACTCGCAGCCGATGCGGGCGGGCCAAGCCCCGCCCCTACCGGCGAGTGTCCCGCGGCGTCGGGGCGGGGCTTGCCCCGCCCGCCCTTCAAGCGACGGTCGACGCCTATGGGCGTGGAGGGGTCGTGCATCGGGCGATCGTAGCCCGGGGGCCCCCGCGTCAGACGGCGGCGCGGACGAGGCCGAGCACCAGCGCGAAGTGCAGCGCCGAGGCGAGCAGCGTGAGCGCGTGGAAGACCTCGTGGTGCGCGAACACCCCGGGGAAGGGGTTGGGCCTGCGCATCGCGTACATCATGGCGCCGAGGGTGTAGACGACGCCCCCGGCGTAGAGCAGCGCGAGCGACGGGGCGGAGAGCGCCGCCTGCACCTGCGAGAAGTAGGGCACGACCAGCCAGCCGGCGAAGAGGTAGAGCCCGGCGGTCACCATGCGCGGCGCGTCGGGCCAGAACACCGCGCGCACGAGACCGAGCACGGTGGTGGCCCAGGTGAGCGCGAGGAGCTTCATGCCGGGCCCGGGGACGAGCCCGAGCAGGCAGATGGGGGTGTAGGTGCCCGAGATGAGGATGAACACCGACGCATGGTCGAGGCGCTTCATCACGGCGCGCTGCGCGGGCTTCCAGGTGGGGCGGTGGTAGAGGGCGCTGACGGAGAAGAGGGTCACCACGCTCGCGGTGTAGGCGAGGGCGGCCCAGCGCGCGCGGGGCGACGGGGCCATGGCGACGAGCACCGAGCCCGCCCCGGCCATGGCGACGGCGGCCCACTGGTGGAGCACGCCCCGGAAGGTGGGCTTCTCCCGTGGGTGCGTACCCGAGGTGGGCGGGCGCTGGGCGGCGGCGTGGTCGTGGTGGGGAGACTCGATCGCCTGGGACGCCATGGGCCACGCTCCTTCGGCGGACACCGCCGCGCACGGTGTTGGGCCGCGGGTCGGCGGCGTCAACGCGCGGACTTCGCGGTCGATTGACTTCAAATGCGTGGGAGGACTAGCTTCCGCCGCCGCCGTGGCCCAAGCACCGGCCCGGAGGTGTCGAGCAATGGCAATGGAGCGCAAACCCGAGTGGCTGAAGGTCCGCGCGCCGGGCGGAGAGCGCTACACGCACATCAAGGAGACGCTCCGTCGCTACGACCTGCACACGGTCTGCGAGGAGGCGCGCTGCCCCAACGTGGGCGAGTGCTGGGGCAGCGGCACGGCGACCATCATGATCCTCGGGGACGTGTGCACCCGCGGCTGCCGCTTCTGCGCGGTGACCACGGGCAACCCCCGCGGCGCGTACGACCCGCGCGAGCCCGAGCACACCGGCCGCACCATCGCCGCCATGGGGCTCGAGTACGTGGTGATCACCATGGTCGACCGCGATGACATGCTCGACGGCGGCGCCGCCCACGTGGCCGAGACGCTGCGGGCCATCCGGACGCACAGTCCGGAGATCCTCATCGAGGCGCTGCTGGGGGACTTCTCGGGCAACCTCGACGACGTGGCGACCACCGTCACCGAGGGGCGGCCCGACGTGTTCGCCCACAACGTCGAGACCGTCGAGCGGCTGCAGCGCACGGTGCGCGACGCGCGCTGCTCGATGGAGAAGTCGCTCGCGGTGCTGCGCCACGCCAAGGCCGTGTCGCCGGAGACCTACACCAAGAGCTCGATCATGGTGGGGCTCGGCGAGACGCGCGACGAGGTGCTCGAGACCATGCGCGCGCTGCGGGCCGTGGACGTCGACGTGCTCACCCTGGGGCAGTACCTCCGGCCGACGCCGAAGCACCACGAGCTGGTGCGGTACTGGACCCCGGAGGAGTTCGACGCGCTGCGCGACGAGGGGCTCGCGATGGGCTTCAGGTACGTGGCCTCCGGGCCGCTCGTGCGATCGAGCTACCGGGCCGCGGAGGCGTTCCTCCGCGGGCTGTTGACCAAGACGACGGGACCCGTGGAGAGCAGTGCGGCGCGGCCGCACCGGTCGCTCCCGGTGCTCCCCTGACCGGCGCATTGAAGGAGCGATAGAGGGATGCAGACGCAGTTCGTGCTCGACGACGTGGTGACGGTGATCGGCCCGGACGGGGTGGCCGACCCGGCGACCGATCCGAAGCTCCCCGGCGAGACCGTGGTGAAGCTCTTCAAGCACATGCTGCTCACCCGGCAGGTCGACGAGCGCCTGGTGCTGCTCCAGCGGCAGGGGCGCATCGGGTTCCACATCGGCAGCCTCGGCGAGGAGGCGTGCATCCTCGGGCCCGCCGCGGCGCTCGGCGACGACGACTGGCTCTGGCCCTGCTACCGCGAGTTCGGCGCGCTGCTGCTCCGGGGCATGCCGCTGCAGACCTACCTCGACAACATGTACGGCAACGCCAACGACGCGGTGAAGGGCCGGCAGATGCCCGACCACTACTCCGGTCGGCCGTACAAGTTCGGCTCCGTGAGCTCGCCCATCGGCACGCAGATCACCCAGGCCGTGGGCTTCTCCTGGGCGGCGAAGATGAAGGGCGACAAGAGCGTGTCGCTGGTGTTCTTCGGCGAGGGCGCGACGTCGAGCTCGGAGTTTCACAACGGGATGAACTTCGCGGGGGTCTACAAGACCCCGACGGTGTTCCTGTGCCGCAACAACGGCTGGGCCATCTCGGTGCCCGCGGGCCAGCAGACGGCCTCGCAGACCTTCGCGCAGAAGGCCTTCGCGTACGGGATGACGGCCGTGCGCGCCGACGGCAACGACCTCCTGGCGATGGTGAAGGTCACCCGCGACGCCATCGAGCGCGGGCGCAACGGCGAGGGGCCGACGCTCATCGAGGCGCTCACCCACCGGCTCTCCGGGCACAGCACCTCGGACGACCCGAAGGCCTACCGCAACGAGGCCGAGATGACCGCCGAGCGCGCGAAGGACCCGGTGCCGCGGCTGCGCGCCTACCTCGTGGGCCTCGGGCTCTGGGACGACGCGCAGGAGAAGGCCTGGGCCGAGCAGGTCGACGGGGAGATCAAGCGCGCCGTCGAGACGGCGGAGAAGACCGCGGCGCCGGCGCTGCACACGATGTTCGAGGACGTCTACGCCACGCAGCCGTGGCACCTCGCCGAGCAGCAGGCCGAGGCCGAGCGCGCCCCCCGCCCCGCGGGCCACGGCGGCGGCGGCGGACACTGACCGGCCACGCCCCGACCACGCACACCGAAGAAGCCATTAGAGGGACGAGAGACATCCGATGCCACAGATGAACATGGTGCAGGCGGTCAACGACGCGCTCCGGCTGGAGCTGAAGCGCGATCCGCGGGTGGTCCTGCTGGGGGAGGACATTGGCAAGGTCGGCGGGGTGTTCCGCGTCACGCAGGACCTCCAGAAGGAGTTTGGCCCCGACCGGGTGATCGACACGCCGCTCTCCGAGGGCGGCATCATCGGCGCCGCCATCGGCATGGCCCTCTACGGCCTGCACCCGGTGCCCGAGATCCAGTTCTCGGACTTCATCTTCCCGGCCTTCGACCAGATCGTGTCCGAGCTCGCGAAGTTCCGCTACCGCTCGGGCGGTGAGTTTCCGGCGAAGATGGTGATCCGTACGCCCGTGGGCGGCGGCATCCGCGGCGGGCACTACCACTCGCAGTCCCCGGAGGCGTACTTCATCCACACGCCCGGCCTGAAGGTGGTCTGCCCCTCCAACCCCTACGACGCCAAGGGGCTGCTCCTGGCCTCGCTGCGCGATCCCGACCCCGTCCTCTTCTTCGAGCCCAAGCGGGTGTACCGCGCGGCGCGGAGCGAGGTGCCCGAGGGGGACTACACGGTGCCGCTCTCCCAGGCGAAGGTCGTGCGGCCGGGGCAGCACGTCACGGTGCTCGCGTGGGGCGCGATGCTCTACGAGGCCATCGAGGCGGCCAACCAGGCGGCCGCGCTCGGCGTCGACACCGAGGTCATCGACCTGCGCACCCTCTGGCCGGTGGACATCGACACCATCATCGCGAGCGTGAAGAAGACCGGCCGCGTGGTGGTCGTGCACGAGGCCCCGAAGACCTGCGGCTTCGGCGCGGAGCTCATCGCGCTCATCAACGAGAAGGCCTTCCTGCACCTGGAGGCCCCGCCGGTGCGCGTGACGGGCTATGACACGCCCTTCCCGTACACCCTGGAGATGGACTACCTGCCGCTCGCGGGCAGGATCCTCCCGGCCCTCGTCGAGACGGCCCGGTACTGAGAGGCTGAAGCGATGAGCCGATATGACTTCAAGCTGCCGGACATCGGCGAGGGCGTGACCGAGGGCGAGGTCGTGGCGTGGCATGTGCGCGTCGGCGACGTCGTGAAGGAGGATCAGCCCCTGGTCGACGTGATGACCGACAAGGCCTCGGTGACGATCACGTCGCCGAAGGCGGGTCGCATCGCGGAGCTGTTCGGCAAGGCCGGCGAGGTGGTGAAGGTGCACTCGGTGCTGGTGTCCTTCGACCTGTCGGGCGGCGCGGCTGCCCCCGCGGCGACGGCGGCTCCCGATGCGCCGAAGAAGGACCCCGGGCCCGCGGCGACCGCCGTAGGCGACATCAAGGAGTCCCTGCCGGGCATGGGCGCCATGACCGTGACGGCGACCCCCGCGGCCCTCGCGGCGACCGCGGCGACGGGCGCGGCGGCGGCGAAGAGCGCGGCGGCGCAGCCGACGAAGCTGACGGCGGTACCCGCGTCGGATGACTACCAGGCGCCCGGCGGGCGGGCGCTCGCGACCCCCGCGACGCGCAAGCTGGCGCGCGACCTGAGCATCGACCTCAACCGGGTGCGCCCGACGGGCCCGCAGGGGCGCGTGACGAAGGAAGACCTGCGGGCCTACGCGGGCCGCGGCAGCGCCCCGGCGGCGGTCGAGGCGTCGGCGGCGGTCGAGGCGCCGGCGGTGGCGAGCGCGGCGCCGAGCGCGGCGCCGAGCGCGGTGGTGGCGATGACGACGCGGGCGCCGGTGTCGATCGCGACGCCCGCGGCGAAGGGCGGCGAGGCCCTGGAGGAGCGCGTGCCCTTCGCGGGGCTGCGCCGCAAGATCGCCGAGAAGATGGCGCTGTCGGTGCACACCGCGGCGCACTTCACCTTCGTCGAGGAGTGCGACGTCACGGCGCTCAAGGCCGTGCGCGAGCGCCTGAAGCCGAAGGCCGAGGCGCTGGGCGTGAAGCTCACGCCGCTCGCGTTCATCGCGAAGGCGGCGGTGCTGGCGCTCAAGAAGTTCCCGATCCTGAACGCGGCGATCGACGAGTCGACCAACGAGCTCGTCTATCGGAAGTACTACAACCTTGGCATCGCGGCCTCGACGGACGCGGGGCTCATCGTCCCGGTGCTGAAGCACGCCGACAAGCGCAGCCTGCTGGACGTGGCCCGGGAGATCGAGCGCCTCGGCACCGACGCGAGGGCGGGCAAGCTCAAGCTGGAAGACCTCCAGGGCAGCACCTTCACCATCACCTCGCTGGGCGCGCAGGGCGGCCTCTTCGCCACCCCGATCATCAACTTCCCCGAGGTGGCGATCCTCGGCGTGCACCAGATCAAGCAGAAGCCCGTGGTGCGCGACGGCCAGATCGTCATCGGCGAGGTGATGCTGCTCTCGCTCAGCTTCGACCACCGCGTGGTGGACGGCCACGTGGGCGCGGCCTTCGCCTACGAGATCATCAAGTACCTCCACGACCCCGACGCGCTGCTCCTCGAGAGCTGAACGCCCGCCGCCGCCCCCGCCGGTGGCTTCACCTACGGGGCGCGGCGCGTGAGCTGGATGATCCCCGCCTCGCGGGCGCCCGAGGAGACGTCCGCGTAGCGGAGCTGCTGCCCGGCGACGCAGTAGTTCCAGCGCTTGCCCGAGCTCACCGAGACGATCTGCCGGTCGGAGATGGCGTAGCGGTCGGCGTCGTCGATGGCGCCGTTCTGGCGCACCGTGCAGCGGCAGTCGCCCGCGCCCACGGTCATGCACGTCGAGCCCGGGAACAACGGGCCGATCAGCGCGGCCACGGTAGGGCACCCGCCGACCACGGCCACGCAGAGCTGCGGGATGAAGAGGTCCGCCTCGGTCTCCCACTGGGAGGCCCGGCGCGCGAAGCCCCCGGCGAAGGTCACCCGCCCCCGCGCCCGCCCGCTGGCGCGATCGATCCGAGCGCCCGGGCAGCTCATCAGCTGCGCCGGGGTGGCCACGTCGACGCAGCCGCCGCCGACGTCCCAGGTGCCCGTCTCGTCGCCGCCGCAGGGGGCGAGCGGGGCGCAGGAGGTCGTGCCCGTGCGCACGTCCAGCGGCACCCACGGCGGGTCACCGAGCGCGCCCACATCGGCGGGCGTCGGGCCCGCGTCGCGCGGTGGGACGATCGAGCCGACGTCCGTCGGAGCGGTCGGAACATCGATGGCAGCGGGGACATCCACGGCGGGCGGCGTGTCGACGGCGGGCGGCGTGTCGACGGCGGTCGGCGTGTCGGTGGCGGTGGCCGGGGCGTCGGCCGGGGTCGCGGCGTCGGTCGCGGCGTCGAAGGGGTAGTCGAGGCTCGACGGGCTGCACGCCGAGATCAACGAAGCGAGGAGGGCTACGTGGACGTTGGGGCGCATGCCGGCGAGGCTACCAACAATCGCGCGGGGCGGGACTCAGGCGTGCTTCGCCAGGTAGGCGTCGAGGCCCGCGGCGGCCTTCTTGCGGATGCCGTCCTGCACCGGCGGCAGCCACCCGAGCAGCCTGCCCTTGAGCCCGAGGGCCATCGTCGCCCAGCGGTAGAGGTCGAAGGTGTCGACGTGGCGGACGATCTTGCCGTCGCGGAAGGTGAAGCGCGCGTCGATGACGTTGTGCACGGGGAGCCCGGTGGCGCCGAAGGTGTAGTCCGCCTCCCAGTGGGCGCGACCCTCGCGGTCGTCGGCGGAGACGCCGGAGTGGACCACGCGCAGGTCCTTGGCGCGCCCGGTGAGCATCTTCCACATGGCGCCCGCACGCTCGCCGCGGAGGTCGGGGAACACCGGGTCGCTGAAGTGCACCTCGGGGTGGTAGCAGGCGACCATCGCGTCGGCGTCGCCCCTCGCGAAAGCCTTGTAGAACGAGTCGATGAGCGCGGCGTTGGGGTGCATCGCCCGGAGTGATCGCCCGCGCGTGCCGCCCCGTCAATGGCGGCCGCGCCCGCGCGCGTTGACAGTCCCGCGCCGCCCGTGTCCGATCGCGCCCATGACCCGACGCCCCCGACCCACGCTGGTGACCACCACGCTGCCCGCGCTCGCGACCCTCCTCGGGGCGTGCCAGTCGAGCGCGCCGCGCTTCGCCCCGAACCCCCCGGCCCCGCACAACGACCCACCGCCGCCGCCGCCGCCGATCCACGATGCCGGCGTGGCGGTCGTGCTCGAGCCCACCCTCATCGACCCCAACAACATCCCGAACATCCCCCTGGCCGGCGCCCCGATGCCCGTCTCGGCGATGCCCCCGCCGACGGTTGTTCCCACGGGGCTTCCTCCGCAGTCCCCTGCGCCGCCCCCCGCGCCGTCCCCCGCGCCGTCTCCTTCCGCCGCCGCGCCGTCTCCCTCCGCCGCCGCGCCGATGGCGCCCGCGCCGATCGCCCCCGAACCCACGGCGCCCACCCCCTCCGCGGCCGCGCCCGCGGGCGTGTACCTCGTGCACAACCACCCGCCGGGCACCCCGTGCCGCCCGGTGAGCCGCACCGAGCTCCTCCAGGTCATGCAGCGCAACGGGCGTTGAGCGCGGTGTCTGCCGCGGTCGGCCACTGCCTCTTCGACACCGTGCTCGGCCGCGCGGGCGTCGCCTGGAGCGAGCAGGGGATCACCGTCGTGCAGCTCCCCGAGGCGAGCGACGAGCGCACCGTCGAGCGGCTCCACGCCGTGGCCGCCGCGCGCACGCCCGCCGCCGAGGCCCCGGCCCCGGTGGCCGCCGCGATCGCCCGGCTGCGTCGCCACCTCGAACACGGCGCCGAGGACCTCACCGACATCGCCCTCGACCTGCGCGGCTCGACGCCGTTTTACCAGAAGGTGTATGAAGCGGCCCGCCGGGTGGGCCCCGGGCGCACGGTCACCTACGGCGAGCTCGCCCGCGCGCTGGGCTCCCCGGGCGCATCTCGCGCCGTCGGCACCGCCATGGCGAAGAACCCCTGCGTCGTGGTCGTGCCGTGCCACCGGGTGCTGGGCTCCTCCGGCGCGCCCGGCGGATTCTCGGCGCACGGCGGGCTGCGCACCAAGGCCCGGCTGCTCGCCGCCGAGGGGGCCGCGCTCCCCGACGAGCTGCGCGCGCTCGTCGTGCGCATCGGCGACCCGGGCTTCTCCGCGCCCGAGGCCACCGCGGCCCTGGCGGCGCGCGACCCGGTGCTGGGCGCGCTCATCGCCAGGGCGGGCGCCTTCGGCCTGGCGCGCTCGGAGGCGTCGAGCACCTACGAGTCGCTCGCGCGCTCGGTCGTCTACCAGCAGCTCACGGGCAAGGCGGCGGCGACCATCTACGGGCGCGTGGCGGCGCTGGGCGGAGGCGGGGCGTGCCCCGATCCGGCGACCCTGCTCGCGCTCGCCCCGGAGGCGCTGCGGGGCGCCGGGCTCTCCGCGGCGAAGGTCGCGGCGCTGCGTGACCTCGCGGCGAAGACGCTGGCGGGCGAGGTGCCGTCGCTCGCCGAGATGGCGCGCATGGACGACGAGGACGTCATCGCGCGCCTGAGCGCCGTGCGCGGCATCGGGCGATGGAGCGCGGAGATGGTGCTGATGTTCACGCTGGGGCGGCCCGACGTGCTGCCCGTGGGGGACTACGGCGTGCGCAACGGCGTGCGCCTCGCGTACGGGCTGCGCGAGCTCCCGAGCCCGGAGGCCGTGGCGCGTCGGGGCGCGCGGTGGCGGCCGTGGCGCACGGTGGCGAGCTGGTACCTCTGGCGCGCGGTCGATCTCTCCCGCGGCGCGGAGGCGTAGGTCCCGCTCAGGTGATGGGTTGATGGATGGGCTGGGGAATCGGCCCGGGGATCTCGAAGGGCACGGGCTCGTGGATGGGCTGCGCGGGGTTCCACGGCACCGGGTCGGTGTGCGGGGTCTCGGGGATCACCCCGGGCACCATCGGGCGCGCCGGCTGGGGGTCGGGGCGCGGCGGAGCAGGGTCGGGGAGCTCTGGGGTCGGGATGATCTGCGGGCCCGGTGGCGCACCCGGGCCGGGCGTCGTCGGGTCGGTGCCGCCCCCGCGGGGCAGGTCGCTGGTCCATCGTTCGTCGAGGTGTTCGTCCATGAGGGGGCTCCGCCTCCCATGTGGTGACCTGACCCCCCGGCCCGCAACCCGGCCATGGGCCGCTGGTGCTGGGGAGAGCATGCGCGAGGGCGGCGCGGCGAAACAGCGCTTCGTGGCATCCTACCAGGCGATGACAGGCGGGCAGGTGGCAGACGCGCAGGTCGCAGCGGGCGAGGGGGCCGAATGGCCGCTGTCCGATCGTTACGAGATCGAGCGCGCGCTCGCCGTCGGGGGCATGTCGACGCTGTACGTGGCCCGCTCGCTCGTCACGGGGGAGCGCGTGGCGCTGAAGGTGCTCGACGCGCGGCTCTCGCAAGACCCGGGCGGGGTGCAGCGCTTCCTGCGGGAGGTGCGGCTCACGTCGTCCATCGGCCACCCCGGGATCGTGCAGGTGCGCGACGCCGGCGTGGCGCTCGGGGCCGACGGGGTGCAGGTCCCCTACCTGGCGATGGAGCTCCTCGAGGGGCAGAACCTCGCCGACGTGCTCGCCGCGGGCGACCGCACGCAGCGCGAGGCGATGGGGTGGCTCCGCTCGCTGCTCTCGGCGCTCGCCGCGGTGCACGCGCGGGGCGTGGTGCACCGCGACCTGAAGTTCGAGAACGTCTTCGCGGTGGGCGCCCCGGGCGGGCCCGTCACCATCAAGCTCATCGACCTCGGCATCGCGCGCGAGCTGCTCGACGCGCGCGCGCCCACCACCACCGGCACCGCCCTCGGCACCGTGTACTACATGGCCCCGGAGCAGGCCCTCGACGCCCGCTCCGTGACCGCCTCCGCGGACGTGTACGCCCTCGGGGTGATGCTCTACCAGGTGCTCGCGGGGGCCTTCCCCTTCGACGGCGAGTCGCCCCACGCGATCATCGTGCGGGCGCACACGACCCCCCACGAGCCGCTCGGCGCACGCGTGCCCG
Organism: Myxococcales bacterium; assembly: GCA_030652255.1. Taxonomy (GTDB): domain Bacteria; phylum Myxococcota_A; class Polyangia; order Polyangiales; genus SCUS01. The sequence goes on from JAUSAZ010000181.1 coordinate 10,070, forward strand.
GGCTCCACCCCGGCCTCGCCGCCCTCGTCGACCGCTGCCTCTCCAAAGACCCGCTCGCCCGGCCCCGGGACGCCGCCGCCCTCTCCGCCGAGCTCGCCGCGATCCTCGACGAGCCCGGCGTCGGGGCGTGGCTCGCCGCCCGCCGCGTCGACCCGACCAGCTTCGCGGCCGATGGTGTCACCCCGCCGCCCGCGTCGCCGCCCGACCTCGCCGCCGCGGTCGCATCGAGCCTGAAGCCGCCGTCGTCGCCCCCGGTGAGCGCGGCGCCCCCGTCGCGAGGGCGCGCGGTCTGGGCGCTCGCCATCGCCGCGACGCTGCTCGTGGTCGCGCTGGTGTCACTCCGCTGGGGACGCCCGGACGCCCCGGCGCCTCCGACCTCGCTGCCGCCTCCGCCGGTGGCGACGCCCGCGCCGACGCCAATGGAGGCACCGCCGACGGAAGCTCCCGCGCCCCCGGCGCCGACGGTGGTCGCGGCACCTCCCTCGGAGGTAACCCCGCCGACGGTCGTCGCCGCGCCGGCGCTCGCCCCGACCCGTAGCGCCGACGCTACGGCCCGCGCGCGCGTCGTCCGCCGGCCGCCCCCGCCCATCGCGCCTCCGTCCGAGCCGTCGGCGCCGCTCGTGGTCGCGCCGCCTCCGACGCCCGCCGCGCCCGCGCCGCCGGTCGTCCAGGCGCCCGTGCCCGCGCCTGCGCCCGCGGTCGCGGCCCC
>JAUSAZ010000194.1 GCA_030652255.1 Myxococcales bacterium
TTGGTTCTGGCGGCGCTCCCCGCTTTGGTCTCCCCGAGAGGGTCCTGAGAGCGATGCCGGTCTCCGACACGAGGTGAGTGCTTCGAGCGCCTGACACCATTCGCCCCTCTCTTCTCCCTTGCGACCCTTGCGACCCTTGCGGTTCTTCTCCCCCGACGCAGCCGTAACGGTCCCCCCAACGAGCGCGAGACACCTCGCGGGCGCTCCCCTCGGAGGGCGAGGCTGCTGATCGAAGGCGTGGGCGGGCGCATGGCTCAACCCTTCAAGTCCCCTGCGACGAGGTACTGGTAGCCGACTGAGCCCCGCAGCGTGATCCGCGCCCGTAGCGACTGCGCCAGGTAGCCGAGCGCGAGAGCCGCAGATCGAGCGCACCATGAAGCTCCAGGAGGGAGCCTGACGAGCCAGGATCCCTGTCCCCAGTCCGACGCCTCGACGCGGAAGCTCAGTCCCGCCACCCTTGCTGATGGTGTGACGCCCGATATCCCCCGTCCACCCCGTCCGGCGCTCCCCTGCGTGCCCAACCCGCCCCGTCCACCCTGTCCGACGCTCCTCGCGCCGCCCTACAGCCATCGTTTCGCCTGTCCGCCCCTCGTCGCGCCGCGCGAAATCCCTCGACACCCTTGAGCACGGCTTTCTACGCTCGCGTTTCACCCCTACGGGAGGCACGCGCACACATGGCAGGAACCATCCGCACCATCCAACAGAACGAATCCCTCGATAGCGTCTGGGAGGAAGCGGTCTACACCGAGGCGCGCCTCCTCGGTGATTCCCGCGCCGAGAACCTCGCCCCGGCCTTCGCGGAGATCATCGCCCGCATCGAGGCGACCCGCGCCGGCCAATACGCCTCGTGGCGCCGCGAGATCGCCGCGCAGGCCCGCGTCGACGCCGTCAACGCCGACCTCGACGCCGCCACCACCGGCTTCGGCCACCGGCTCTTTACCGTGCTCCAGGGCTCGCGCACCGACGCCCGCTGGCGCAGCTACTTCAAGGGGCCCGTGTCGCGCCTCGTGAAGCTCGGCCTCGCCAGCCAGCTGGAGAAGTCGCGCACCTGGCCGACGGCGATCCGCGGCGAGCCCGACGCGGAGCTGCACCCCTTCGCGGCGCAGTTCGAGCGGCACATCGCCGACGGCGACGCGGCCGTCGAGGCGCGCGGGACCGCCGCCGCCCAGCGCGCGCAGCACCGGGTTCGCGAGATCGTCGCCGTCATCGACGACCTCAACGGCCTGCGCGTCTCGACGCTGGGCCGCCTGCTCCAGCGCGCCACCAAGAACAAGCTGTCGACCGACTGGGCCGAGGGCTTCTTCCGCCGCAGCCAGCGCCAGGCCGAAGCGGCCGACGACGGGCCCGACGACGACGAGCCGGCGAAGCCCGTGACGCCGTAGTCCGCTCGAAGGCGAAGGCCCATCGTTCCCCGCCGCCGCATTGGGATACGCTCAACGGATGCCCGGCGACGCGGCTCGTACCCTTGATCCTGGGTTTCCCAACCTCGACCCGTCGGTGGTGGAGGGCTACCGCAACGCGCCGCCGACCATGGTCGCGGAAGTGCTCGACGGGGAGCTGCGCCTCGCGAATCGGCCGCGTCCGCGCCATGCGCGTGGGGCGGGACGTCTGGCCAGTCGCGTTCGGAGGCGACGACGTGGTGAGGGCCGAGCCCTTCGAGGCAGTGGCTCTCAGCCTCGCCGGACTGTGGTCGCTGTAGCGCATCCTCGTCGTCGCCAGCACCCGTGAGCTACGTGCAGTGGGGCGCTGGTGATACGCCCGCCGCGGCCCGACAACGCGGGGGCCCGACAGACCCAACGAGGAGACACGCCGATGCCCCAGAGCCCCGATCGCAACCGCCGCATCGTCCTTGCGTCGCGCCCCCGCGGCGCGCCGACGCCCGCGAATTTCCGCATGGAGGAGTCCCCGGTGCCGACGCCCGGCGAGGGCGAGCTGCGCCTCCGCACGCTCTGGCTGTCGCTCGACCCCTACATGCGCGGCCGGATGAACGACGCCCGCTCCTACGCCGCCCCGGTCGCGCTCGGCGCGGTGATGGTCGGCGGCGCCGTCTGCCGCGTGGAGAGCTCGCGCCATCCCCGCTACAAGGACGGTGACCTCGTCGTGGCGTACTCCGGCTGGCAGGACTACGCGCTCTCCGACGGCGCGGGCCTGCTTTCGCTCGACCCCGCGATGCCGCGGCCCTCGCTCGCGCTCGGCGTGCTCGGGATGCCCGGGTTCACGGCCTACATGGGCCTGCTCGACATCGGCCAGCCGAAGGCCGGGGAGACCGTGGTGGTGGCGGCGGCGACGGGCGCCGTGGGGTCCGTCGTGGGGCAGGTCGCGCGCCTCCACGGGTGCCGCGTGGTGGGGGTCGCGGGCGGCGCGGAGAAGTGCCGCTACGCCGTCGAGGAGCTGGGCTTCGACGCGTGCATCGATCACCGCGCGCCCGGGCTCGCCGCGGCGCTGGCGGAGCGCTGCCCGAAGGGCATCGACGTGTACTTCGAGAACGTCGGCGGCGCGGTCTTCGACGCCGTGCTGCCGCTGCTCAACGCCCGCGCGCGGGTTCCGGTGTGCGGGCTGGTGGCGAGCTACAACGCCGATCGGCTCCCCGAGGGGCCCGACCGGAGCCCGCTCATCCTGGGGGCCGTGCTCACGAAGCGCCTGCGGATGCAGGGCTTCATCATCTTCGACGACTACGGGCCGCGGATGCCGGAGTTCCTCCGGGCGATGACCCCGTGGGTCGCGGAGGGGAAGGTGAAGTACCGCGAGGACGTCGTGTCGGGTTTGGAGCGGGCGCCCGAGGCCCTCATCGGGATGCTCGAAGGGAAGAACTTCGGCAAGCTGGTAGTGCAGGTCGCCTGAAGCGTCGCGACGTGCGCGGAGTCGGGGAAAAAGTCCGCCAGCCTCTGACGTCCTGACACGTGTGATGTCGTCGGTGCAGTCGTCGCTGGACCCGCACTGGATTCCAGTGATTCGACAGCGTCAAAGAGACGAAAAACGCCGTGATTCTTCCAGATCGTCGCGGCTCTGTCAGGACGTCAGAGCCTCCGAACCATCGACCGAGGCAGGTTCTCGTCGAAGAGCAGCTTCACGCCGCGCTTCGCCCGCGCCGCTCACGGTCCGCCGCGAACGCGAGGCAGGCGCGCAGGTCTTCGAGCGTGAGCTCGGGGAACTCTCCCAGGATCTCGGACTCGGTCATGCCCGCCGCGAGGTAGGACAGGACGTCGTAGACGGTGATGCGGAGGTCGCGGATGCAAGGCCTGCCCGAGCGCTTGCCGGGCGTGAGCGTGATGATCTCGGACCAGTGTCGGGCCATCGGTGAGTCCCTTCGAGCGCCTGCGCGCCGCCCGATCGTACCTTACAGCCTTCGGAACCGGGGATGCCCACGGGCCTTCGCAGCGGCGGGAGTTGCGGGCCCCCCTACGACGCCTGCTCGATGTCCGCGGCGAGCGCCCGGAAGAACTCGTCGCTCACGAGGTAGTACGCCCACAGGCGCTCGACGGGGTCGACCCCCCGGCGCTCCTGGAAGAGCGCCAGGTCGTCGAGCTCGCCCGAGTACCACTCCCACAGGAAGCGGGCGCGCAGCACGTCGAGGCCCGCCGCGCGCAGCCGCGCGACGACCTCCGCGACCTCGAGCTCCTCGAACTCCTCGATGAGCGCCGCGGCCTCGTCGATGAGCTGCCCGATGTACGCGTAGCCCGCCGGGGTGACCTCGTAGCGCTCGCGCTTCTTGTCGGGCGCGACGTACCCGGCGAGGTAGAGGGCCTCCACCACGTCGTCGAGGGGCGTGAGCTCGCCCGGCATCACGAAGGGGACCACCATGCCGCCGTCGTCGGGCGCGAGGTCCATCTTCTTGAGCAGCCAGATGCCCGCGTAGGAGAGCTTCTGCTCGGTCGTCGGCAAGGGGATCGTCACCGGGGGCACCAAGGGTCACCTCGCGAGGCGCCACGCCTCGGCCACGAGGCGCACGCCGCCGACGTCGTCGTACCAGGACTCCACGTCGCCCGTCGCGTAGTACAGCGGCGTCGACGGACCCAGCGCCTCCGGGCGGCGCAGGGTCGCGCGGTGCGGGTTGCAGAGCGCCAGCACCACGGCGCGCTCGTCGCCGTGCAGCGAGGGTAGCCACACGGCCAGGAAGCGCGACAGCGGCGCGCTCACCGAGCGCCCCGGGACGCCGGGCTCATCAAGGACGAACTCCAGCTCGATGTCGTCGGCGAGCGCCTCGCCCGGGTCGGCGCAGTGCAGCGCGAGCACCAGTGCATCGCGCACCGCCACGGAGCCGTCGTTTCCCGCGAGGGTGAGCGCGTCGAGGCGGCTGTGGCCGTAGCCGACGTAGTCCTCGTCGAGCGCGTATCGGTCGACGTCGAGGTGCAGCGCCTCCATGGGCGGCAGCCGGCGGAAGGGGATCTGGTCGATGGCGCTGACCACGGTCATCAGCCCGCGAGGCGGACGGGCGCCGGGCGGTCACCGCGGCGGAGGCCGAAGCGCGCGCCCCCGCGTGGCATCGCCCCGCGCGCGGGAAACGAGCGCCCCGAGCCCGACGGGCGCGACGGGGTGAAGGAGCCCGGGCGCGTGGGCCGGGCGCGGCTGATCTCGCTGACCCGCGGGGCGCTCGTGACGTAGGGCCGGCCGTAGTACTGCGGCGCATAGCCGGGGCGGAAGACGCTCGACATCATCGAGCCCAGCATCATCCCCGACATGATCGACAGCATCGGCGAGTGGTACGACGCGTAGTGCCCGTGCCCGGTGGTCTGCATCTCCGCCGTGCCCTCGCCCGTGACGCGCCGGCGCATGGTGAAGATCTTCTCGCCCTCGTCGACGGCGCCGCTCGCGTTGCGGTCGAAGAAGCCCGTCACCTCCTGGGTGGTGGCGTCGAGGTCGGCCACGGCGATGCTGATCACCTCGCGGCCCTCGTAGATCTCGTTGACCCTCCGCTCGAGGTCCTCGGGGCCGCTGGCGACCCGGTAGGCCTCGTTGACCCTGTCCCAGTCGATGGGGACGTTGGTGTTCTGGGTGGTGGCCCAGCGCTCGTTGCCGGACCGGGAGCAGCCGACCTGCACGATGGAGGTCGCCATGAGGGCCGCGAGCACGATCGTCATTCGTCCATGCATTGGGGCCTCGCAGTTCTCCAGGTAGATACCCCAACGACCCCCGCGGCGCCCGTCGTGAGCCGAGATGGCACAACCCGGACGGCATCGACGCACCCGTAGAGGCGACGACGCGGGGCAACGCCCGGCGAACGGAGTGGGCACGCGGCGTGAAAACCGTGCGGGGTCCATGAGCAGACTTCTCGTCGCTTCGCTCCTCGTGCTCGCATCCCAGGGGTGTGGATCGACGCCCGTCCCGGCGCTGGATGCCGGGGCGGTCGATGTCGCGGACGGCGGTCGTGACGGCGACGCTGGCACGGACGGTGGCGGCGCCGACGGCGGCGACGAGCGCCCCCTCCCGACGCGCGACGAGCGCATCGCCGACCGCTCGCTCGTGAAGTGGATGGGCGTCGCGGACGGTCAACCCTGGTGGGTCGAGGAGCGCCTCGCGCCGCAGCCGATGGACGTGGGCGACCGCGACCTCGGGCCGCGCGCCGTCGTCCGCGCGGCGCCCGACCGCCGGGTGGTGTGGCTCCCGCCGGAGTCCGACCGGCTCACCGACGCCGCGCTGCACCCGTCGGGCGAGTGGTCGGCGGTGGGCGTCGGGAGCGACCGTCGTGTCTTCCTCGCGCGCGGCGACCGCGACGGCCTCCGCGACCGCATCGTCCTCGACGACCCCGCGCTCGCGACCGACGCCCGCGCGTGGACGAGCACCCCACGGATGGTCCCGCGCATCGGCGCCCTCTCCGAGGCGAGCCCGGCCGTCGCGGCCGACGGCGAGGACGTCGTCGTGTCGCTGGTGTCCGAGGACTTCGCCGTGCTGCTGTACCGCTGGCGTCGCACGGGCGGCGCCTTCGCCCGCGGGCCGCGCACGCTGGTGAGCCCCGCCGTGGTGGTCACGCCCTTCCTGCCGATCGGCGGGAGCTTCGACGACTTCGACGCGGTGGTCTCCCCCTACCAGGCGCGACTCGGCGTCGACGCGCAGGGCCGCGCGTACGTCGCCCACTTCACCGACCTGCGCCGGGTGCAGGTGCACAACGCCGCCTTCGGCACGCGGCTCGACCTCGTGCGCGAGCGCCTCTACCCCCGCGAGAACTCCTCGGACGCCATGCTCACCCGCGTCGAGCGCGACGGCGCCATCGGGTTCGTGCGCGTGGTCGGGACCGCCGACGTCGAGGACGAGGTGTTCGGCCTCGCGGTGGGCGCCGACCGCGTCGCCATCCTCGGCCGCAGCCGCCGCGAGCTGGGGCGCGACAACACCGAGCTGCACGTGATGGTCGCGGAGGTCGGGCTCGACGGCGCCGTCCGCGGCACGACGACCATCGACGCGCTCGACTCCGGGCTCGCGCAGTCGGGCGCCTACGTCGGCGGCGACCTGTGGGTGGGCGGCACCGAGTCGTGGGTGCAGAACCCCAGCGGTCGCAGCGTCTTGGAGGAGGGTCAGCCGCTGCTCGTGCGCCTGCGCGACGGGGCGACGGGCCGGGTGGTGACCCGCTTCACCGACGTCCTCCCCGCCACCGCCGGACACGCGGAGCTGCGCGCGGTCAGCGCGGTCCGTGGGGGGCTGCTGCTGGGCGGGCACGAGCGCGGGCCGCTCACCCACACGGCCGACGGCGACCGTAGCCTCGTCCGCTCGGACGCATGGTGGTGCGCCCGACCGACGCCCTGAACGAGCGCCGCAGCCGCACCGGGGTGAGGCCGATGCCCACGTCGGGCGTGAGGTCCCGCTGCCGGCCAACGGACGCCACGACCTCCCTCGCGCTTGACCCGACACCCCGCTCGGCGATCCCATCGCGGGCCATGAGCGACACCGCCGCCCGCACCACCGCCACCGACGCGCAGGAGCGCGCCATGGTCGACGACGCCCGCGCGCTGCACCGCGACAAGCACGTCGCCCGCACCGCGGCGGCGCTGATGATCCCCGGCGGGCTGGTCGCGCTCCTCGCCACGATCGCGGTCGCCGCGGGGGCCGACCCGGCCGCGCCCCGCCTCGCCGCCATCTTCCCCTTCGCGGCCTTCCTCTGGGTGGTCTACGTGCTGCTCACCCGCATGGTGGTGCGCACGGCCGTCACCCGCGACGAGGTGCTCGTCCAGTGGGGCCTCAGCGACCACCGCATCCCCGTCGCCGCCATCACCGCCTGCGAGGCGAAGCCCGTCACGGGGGGACCCACCGCCGCCACGGGCGCGGGCTGGGCCCTCTTCGCCAACCGCGGCTCGGTGCTGCTCTCGTGGAGCGACGCGGGCGCTACGAGGAGCCTGCTGTTCTCCGCAAACGACCCCGCCGCGCTCGCGGCCCAGATCGACGCCGCCCGCGCTGCGGGTGCGACCGCGACGGGCGTGCGCGTCGCGGACGCCGCGGCGATCAGCGACGATGAGCGCGCCGTCGAGGGAGCGACCGCGTCCACGGCGAAGGAGCAGGGCCGATAGCGGATGGCGTGGGCGGAAACTCCCCTCGGAGGGCGAGGCCGATGGCTGATGACCTGAGGGGTTGGACGTTCAGCCCGTGAGGCGCGCGCGCTTGGGGATCACCACCATGCCGTCGTCGGTCACGGTGAAGCGCTTGCGGTCCTCCTCGGGGTCGAAGCCGATCTGCATCCCCTGCGGGATCTCCACGTCCTTGTCGACGATGACCCGGCGCAGGCGCGCGTAGCGGCCCACCTGCACGCGCTCGAGCAGCACGCACTGCTCGACGTGCGCGAAGGAGTTCACCCGCACGCCCGCCGAGAGCACCGCGCGGTGGATCGCTCCGCCCGAGATGATGCACCCGTCGCTCACGAGCGAGTCGGTGGCGCTGCCGACGCGCGCGTTGGTCTGGTCGCTGAACACGAACTTCGCCGGCGGGTCGAAGCTCATCCCCGTGCGGATGGGCCACAGCCGGTTGTAGAGGTTGAACTCCGGCTTGATCTCCACGAGGTCCATGTGCGCCTCGAAGTAGGCCGCGATGGTCCCGATGTCGCGCCAGTACGTGACCAGGCCCTCGCCGGGGATCTCGTTGGTGCCGAAGTCGAAGAGCATCACCTTGCGGCCCGACTGCACCATCGCGGGCAGGATGCTCTTGCCGAAGTCGTGCGCGCTGTCCTCCTCCATGGCGTCGCGCCGCAGCTCGTCGGCCAGCACCTTCGTGTTGAAGATGTAGTTGCCCATCGACGCCAGCGCCCACCCCGGGCGCCCGGGGATCTCCGGGGGGTTGGCGGACTTCTCCACGAAGTCGATCACCCGCCCGGTCTCGTCGACCTGGAGCACCCCGAAGGCGTGCGCCTCGCTCACCGGCACCGGGATGCCCGCCACCGTGAGGTCGGCGTCGGTGTCGAAGTGCCGGTCGAGCATCAGCCGGACGTCCATCTTGTAGATGTGGTCGCCGCCGAAGATGATCACGTAGTCGGGGTTGGCGTCCTCGATGGCGTGGAAGCACTGCCACACCGCGTCGGCGCTGCCCTTGAACCACGACAGCCCCGTGCGCTGCTGCGCGGGGATGGTCTCGATGAAGCCGTCGAGGATGGGCGAGAGGCGCCACGCCCGCGCGATGTGCTCCTCCAGCGACGCCGACTTGTACTGCGTCAGCACCTTGATCTTGATGATGTGCGAGTTGACCAGGTTGGAGAGCACCACGTCGATGATCCGGTAGCGCCCGCCGAAGGGCACCGCGGGCTTCGCGCGCTCCAGCGTCAGGGGCGAGAGCCGCTTGCCCTCGCCGCCCGCCAGCACCATCGCCAGGACGTTGGGCGCGCTGCCCCGTGTGCGGTTCCAGTGTCGCTCGACCGCCGTATCGCTCATCGCCTTCAACCCCTCAGCTGACGTTGATTCACCGAGCCCCGCCATCCGCGGGGCCGTCACCGATGAAGTACACCACCCCGTCGTCGCAGCCCACCACGAGAACGCCGTCGTCGATCAGCGCCGGGCTGCCGTCGACGTCGCCGGGCAGCGCAATCCGTGCGAGGAGCCCCCCGTCGCGCGACAGCAGCCAGAGCGCGTCGTCGGGCACCCCCACGGCGTACGACCCGTCGACGTCCACGAGCGCGCTCGACGCCACGCCGTAGTCCCGCGTCGGCGGCCCCGGCACCGGCCGCTCCCAGCGCACCGCCCCGGTCTCCCGGTCGAGCGCCACCACCCGCGCGCGCGGCCCGTAGGTGCCCACCACCAGCGCGCCGTCGAGGCCCAGCGCCACGCCCGCGCGAACGTACCCGCCGAGCGCCCGCTGCCAGCGCTCGACCCCGTCGCGGGAGATGGCCCGCAGCGCCCCGTCGTCGCCGCCCACGTACACCGTGCCGTCGTCGCCGATGGCCGGCGGGGCGTCGACGTCGTCGCGGGTCACCACCGTCCAGCGCACGCCGCCGTCGGGGTCGACCGCGCGCACCCGGTCGTCCTGGGCGCCCACCACCGCGACGCCGTCGTCGGTGACCGCGGGCGAGGAGTACACCTTGGCGCCCAGCAGCAGCCGCCAGCGCACCGTGAGGTCGCCCTCCGTCGCGTAGAGCGAGCGCCCCGCGCCGAAGCGCAGCGACCCGTCGCCCGCCGCCGCGGGGGAGGTGTCCGCGTCGTCGTCGGTGCCCAGCGCGAGGCGCAGCGAGCCGTCGGGCCCGAGCATCACCATGCGGTCGGCGTCGGTGCCGAGCACCATGGTCCCGTCGGCGCGCACGAGGGGGGTGGTGTACACCCGGTCGCCGGTGTTCACCCGCCAGCGCAGCGAGGCGTCGCGGGCGAGGCCGTACACCGCGCCGTCGTGGGAGGTGACCACCACCGTGTCGCGCGCGCCCACCACCGGCTGCGAGGTGATGCGACCCTCCGTGGCGTAGCGCGCGGTGATCACCGGGTCGCGGGGGAGCCGGTATCCGCTCCGGCCCGTGTGCCGCGCGTCGAAGCGGAACATCCGCGGCGGCAGCGCGGGCGGCGGCGTATCGAGCGCCACGGGGGCGGGGCCCTCGTCGAGCGGCACGTCGGCGGCGACCGGGGGAGGGGGCGCCCGGCGGGGGCGGCGGCAGGCCCCGGCGGCGAGGGCGGCGGCGAGCACGACGAGGGCGGGGCGCACGGTAGGGGCGGTCTCAGGCGGCGGCGGGGACGATCGCGCCGCGGGGGAGCACCGCGTCGACGATGACGGGCATGCCGCGGGAGGGCGTGAGGGTGATGCTGCGACGCACCGCGCGGGGGACGTAGCCCGGCGCCGAGCGCAGCCACGCGCGGGAGAGCACCGTCGCCAGGACCATCTTCATCTCGTAGATGGCGAAGGCCATCCCGATGCACTTACGGATGCCCCCGCCGAAGGGGATCCACTCGTGGCCCTTGTACTGCCGCCCGATGAAGCGGGTCGGGTCGAAGCGCGCGGGGTGCGAGTACACGGCGGTGTTCTGGTGGACGAGGTGCACCGAGGGGGCGAGGGCGACCCCCGCGGGGAGGTCGTAGCCCGCGAAGCGCATGGGCTGCTGCAACACGCGACCCACCAGCGGGATCACGGGCTGCAGCCGCAGGGCCTCGCGCACGGTGCCGTCGAGGTACTCGAGCTTCGCGATGCGCTCGGGGGTGAGCGGTCCGGAGCGCTGCGCGGCGTGGAGCTCCGACAGGAGCCGGTCGCGCACGTCGGGCAGGGCGAGCACCCAGCGGAGGGTCCAGGCGAGGGCGGTGGCGGTGGTCTCGTGGCCCGCGACGAGGAGGGTGACGAGCTGGTCGCGGAGGTCCTGGTCGTCGAGGCCGCGGCCGTCCTCGTCGCGCACCCCGAGGAGCATCGACAGGATGTCCGTGCGCCCGTCGGCGCCCTCGCGCCGCCGCCGGGCGATGGCGCCGAGCAGGTTTGCGTCCGCCGTGCCCGACTCGCGCACGAAGCGACCCCACGGGCTCCACGGCCCGAGGTCGCGCTGCATCTGCGGCAGCAGCAACGGCGGCCACGAGGCGAGGTGGGTGAGCCGGCTGAGCTGGGCCCCCAGGGCCGCGCGCTCGCCCGCGTCGTCCATGCCGAACACCGTGCGCAGGATGACGTCGAGGGTGATCCCCTGGAGCGGCTCGTGGATGGGAAACTCCCGCCCGACGGGCCATCGGTCGATGGAGGCGTGCGTGAGCTCGACCATCTCGCGCCCGTAGGCGTGCATGCGCTCGCCGTGGAAGGGCGGCATCACCAGCCGGCGCATCGTCTTGTGCTCCGCGCCGTCGAGCACGATCACCGAGCGCTCCCCCAGGAAGGGCCGCAGGGCCTCCGCGATCTTGCCGCCGTGCATGTCGTCCCCGGCGCTCGCGAAGACCTCCCGCACGTGCTCGGGGTTGGAGAGGATCACCAGCGGGGGCATCGCCCCGAGGCGGATGGTGAAGGTCTCGCCGTAGCGCGCGCGGCACTCGTCGAGCAGCGCCACCGGGTCGCGCATCCAGCGAACGAGGATCCACGGGGTCGGCGCGTCGGGTCCGGGCGGCAGGCTCATGGGGGCGCACGGTAGCGGTCCCCGCTCGCGGCTTCCAGGGCGGTCGGGTACGGTTCAGCGCATGAGCGAACGCGCGCAGAGCGACTCCGTGCTGGCGATGTATGGCCTCCTCGCGGGGGTCGCCCGGCTCGGGCTGCCCCCGCTGATCGACATCCCCGTGGTGCGCACCCTGCGCGCGGCCATGGTCGACCGCCTCGCCCGCAGCTACGGGGTGGTGCTCACCCACGGCGCCCGGCGCATCCTGGTCGACATCGAGGAGACGGCCACCATCCGGGGCAACGTCACCCAGGGCGTGCGCTGGGTCTTCGAGCGATTCGTCCCCGGCGGCCGGGCCGTCGACGCCGTCAACAACGTCTACCGAACCTACGGCGCGGGCCTGCTGCTGCGGCGCTACTTCGAGCTGCACCGCACCCCGGCCGACCCGGTGTTCTCGGAGATCGAGGCCGAGCGCGTGCGGGCCGCCCTGCGCGCCGGGCTCGCGCTGCTCGAGGCCGAGCGGGCCCAGGACATCGTCGAGGCGGTGGGGCTCCCGATGCGCAGCGCCCACGAGGTGCCCGACGCCAGCCTGCTCGAGCGCTGGGGCGAGGCCGTCGCGGCCACCCTGGCCGAGGCGCCCGCGGCGTGGCTCGAGGTCGCCGAGAAGCGCTTCGTCGAGACCCTCGCCCGCTACCGCTGAACGCGCACTCCCGTAGGGTCTGCGCCCCGCACCGTAATCTTCACAACCAGAGCTCCAGCGGCCGGGGGCCGACACCCTGGACATAGTTTGTCAGGCACCCGGCGGGCGCCCGAGTGCGCTAGGCTGCCGATAACGCGCGATGCTCGTGGCGGTGGTCGGAGATGTGCACGGAAGGTTCTTCCGCGTCGAAGAGTGGATCGACGCGCTGGAACAGTCGCGTGGCGAGCGCGTGGCGGTGGTGCTGTGCGTCGGCGACGTGGAGACCTTCGCGACCGCCGACGACCACCGGCGCAAGGCCACCAAGCGCAGCATGCCGGCGGAGTTCTCGGCCTACGCGACGGGCCAGCGGGAGATGTCCCGGCCCTTCTATTTCGTGGGCGGCAACAACGAGAGCTTCGAGGAGCTCGACCTCATGCCCGACGGGGGCGAGCTGGCCCCGAAGGTGACCTACCTCGGCCGCGCCGGGTCGCGCACCATCGAGGGCATGCGGGTGGGGTACCTGTCGGGCATCTACGCGCCCACCCGCTACCTGCGCCCGCGGGTGCCGGCGTGTAACGCCGAGACCAACAAGCAGGCCGGGTACTTCCGCAAGGACGACGTCGACGTGGCGTGCGCCATCCCGGGCGCCGACCTGCTGTTGCTGCACGAGTGGCCGCGGGGCATCGCGGGCACCGAGAGCGCCGTCGCGGTGGTGGGCGCGCGGGGCATCCGCCGGGCGCACTGGCCGCAGGTCGGCAACCCCTACGCCGCGCTGCTGGTCACCCGGCTGCGGCCGCCGTGGGTGCTCTGCGGGCACATCCACGTGCCCCACGCGGCGACGCTCTACTGGGACAACGGCGCGACCACCCGGGTGGCCTGCCTCGACCAGGCGACGCGCTCGGACGGCGGCCTGCTCTGGATGAACGTCGATGGCCCGACGGTGCGCGAGGTGGGCTGGGGGACCAGCGGCGAGGTCGCGTGGCGGGAGGGCGACCCCTGGGACGAGCGGCAGTCCGCGGCGCGCATCCGCATCGCGGGCCGCGGCGAGTACTGACAACGCTGTCGCGGCGCGCAACGGCCTGCGTGCCGGGTGCGGGTCAGGGCGCCGGGGCGGTCGGGTCGGCGCAGCAGCGGAACCCGATCTGGTAGTACACGAAGCCCTCGTTGTGGGAGATGGTCGACGGGCGGCAGCGCGCGCGGATGTGGCCCCACCAGCCGCCCTTGAGGGCGGACTGAAACGGCCGCCCCGACTCGTTGATGGTCCACTCGTCGGCGTTGCCGGTCATGTCGTGGACACCCGCCCAGGAGACGCAGCGGTTCATGGTCCCGGAGGGGACGGCCTCGTAGAGCCGGGCGCTCTCGTCGGCGGTGGTCATCGGGTTGCTCAGGCGCGGGCGGTTGGGCCGGATGGTCTGGTGGTCGATCCGGCACACCTCGGGCTCGCGGCGCAGCCCCGTGGGGTAGGGGTTCATGTCCGGGCCCTCGCACGCGAAGGTCCACTCGGACTGCGTGCAGAGGCGCTTGTGCTGCGCCTCGCACGCGCGCCGGGCCTCGTACCAGCTCACCATCACCTGCGGGCGCACGCCCGGCTGGTTGGGGTACTCGAAGCGGTCGATGCACACCGACAGCGGTCGGCGGCGGCCGGTGCAGCGCGACGGCGCGAACTCCGCGCAGCGCATCTGGGTCTCCGGGTCGAGCCAGCGCAGGCAGCGCTGGTCGACGTTGGTGCAGTACTCCCCCTCGGCGAGGGCCATCCCGTCGGGGCAGCGCGGCGTCGGCGGCGACGTGGGCACCACCCGCGGCGTGCCCTGGGCGGGCGTCGGGGAGGGCGCCGGTGCGTCGGGCGCAGGACGGTTCTGCCCGCGCGCGACGCCGTGCGCGCTGAAGGACGCCGAAGCCACCACCATCAGCACGACCACGCTGCGAAGACCCTGAGAAGGGATCAAGTCCATGACGACACCGCCCGCGAAGAGTGCACGGCATGGGCCACCCTCGAGCGCCCCCTTCCAACAGGGTTGCCGGGCGTCACCGCGACCGTGATGCTTCGTCTCACCAGCGAACTACACCTACATTGTCCCCACAAGGATTCGTCGGGGAATTGCAGTGGTTGCCATCGACGGCGCGGGGGCTTTGGTGGCAGGTTGCGCCGAAACTTGCGCCCGGCCGCCGGTGATGCGTGACGGCGCGAGCATTGAGGAGACGAGGCTGACGATGACGACGATTGCGAATGGTTCGGTGGTGGCCTTCGACTACACGCTCCGCGACGGCGCCGGGGCGGTGATTGATAGCTCGCAGGGGGGCTCGCCGATGGTCTACCTGCACGGGCACGGCAACATCGTGGCGGGCCTCGAGGAGGCCCTCCAGGGGAAGACCGCCGGGGCCAGCCTGAAGGTCACGGTGAAGCCCGAGGACGGGTACGGCGAGTGGCGCGAAGAGCTCGTGATGAAGGTCGCGCGCGCGCGGCTGCCGAAGAGCCCGGAGCCCAGCGTCGGGCTCGAGCTCCAGGGCGTCGGCCCGGGCGGCGAGCCGCTGCACCTGCGGGTGATCGCGATCGAGGGCGACCAGGTCAGCCTCGACGCCAACCACCCCCTCGCGGGGCAGGAGCTCCACTTCGAGGTGAGCATCCAGAGCGTGCGCGCGGCCTCCGAGGAGGAGCTCGCCCACGGCCACGTGCACGGCCACGGCGGCGCGCATCACTGAAGGTCGAGGCGGCGGGACGGAGGGAGCGCCTCTCCGCCCCGCCCCCGGCGGGCGCTTCAGGGGACGACGATGGTGTCGCCCGAGCGCAGGGTGAAGTTCTGCTGCATCTGGCCTTCGAGGATGTCGTTGATGGACACCTCGTAGCGCTCCTCGCGGCCGTTGGTGGCACGGCGCAGCACGACGATGCGATCGAGGTTGGCGCCGCGGGCGCCGCCGCCCGCGAGGGCGAGCGCCTGGACCACCGTGACCGGCATGCGGGACTCGAAGTCGCCCGGGCGGATGACCTTGCCGGTCACGAACACCCGGTAGCTGTGCACCTCCTCGACGACGACGGAGACCCGCGCGTCCTGCACGAAGCGGCGGTACGCCTCGGTGATCTCGCGGGTGATGTCGTTGATGGTCTTGCCGGAGACGGTGACCTCGTTGAGCAGCGGCAGGGTGATGCGCCCGTCGGGGCGCACCGTCACGCGCGAGGCGAGCTCGGCGTTGCCGAAGACGGCGATGCGGACGATGTCGCCGGAGCCCACGCGGTACTCCTGGACGCCCGACTCGACGGGCGGCCACGGGCCGGTGAGGGCGGAGCGGCACGCCGGGAGGGAGAGGAGGCTGACGAGGAGGATCGAGCGCGCTGCACGCATGGCACGCGATGTATCATGACCAGGGTGGGCGTTGGCAATCCCGCGCGGCGCGCGGGCGGCGGCTCAGGCGGGGGGCGGGGCGGTGGGCGCGGCGGAGCGGACGGTGGAGCCCGCGCCGTCGAAGTGCAGGTCGGGGATGAAGGGCAGCTCGGCGAGCTCGCCCCAGCGGCGCAGGTCGTCCTGGTCGTAGATGCGGGTGTCGATGAAGCCCGAGATGAGCGCGGTGCCCAGGGCGAACATCATCGCGAGCACCGAGACGATCATCGCCATCTTGGTGCGCCCCGGGGGCTCGGGCTCGATGGGCCGCGAGGGCGCGTCGAGGATGCGGATCTGCTCGCCGCCGCTCAGCTCGGCGCGGCGCATGTCGCCCTGGCGGTCGAACTTGCGGCGCAAGAGCTCTTGATAGCTGGTGCGGGTGGTGGTGACGTCGGTGGTGAGCCGGTCGAACTCCGCCTCGACCGCGACGATGTTGTTGCGGGTGAGCGGGTTGACCGCGCCCGGGGCCGGCGTCGGGCTGCGCTGCGGGTTGGCGCCGGGGGCGGCGTTGTCCGAGCGCTGGCTCTCCGCGAGCTCGGCGCGGGCCTGCTGGATCTCCCGGTTGACCGACTCGATGCGCTGCTCGCGCTCGGCCTGCGAGAGGTTCTGCGCGCTCTGCTGGGCGCCGCGCTGCCGGGCGATGGCGGTGTTGAGCTGCGACTGCATCCCCTGGAGCTCGCGCTCGGCCGCGGCGCGGGTGGGGTGGTCGAGCATGAGCCCGCGCGCCCGGATGGCCTCGACCTCGGCCTGCTTGGCGCGCACCCGCTCGCGCATCGCCGTGAGCTCCGCGGGCTCGTCGGCCGCCGGGGCGCTGGCCTGCGACGGGTTGCGCAGCGCCTCGACGCTGGCGCTGAGCTGCGCGATGCGGGTCTGGAGCCGGCGGGTGCGCACCGACGAGCGGTTGTCGACCTCCGCGGGCCGCGCCGCCGCGGCGCCGTTGGGGCCGATCTGGATGCGCGTCGGGCCGCCGCGGCGGGCCCGCACCTCCTCGACCATGGCCTGGTTGGCGAGCACGAACTGGTCGAGCGACTCCTGCCGCTCGGCGAGCGAGCCTTCGAGCTGGTGCAGCTGCGCGTCGACGGTGCCGAGGGCCTCGCGCGCCCGCTCGACGGCGGTGTTGCGCCGCGCGTTGACGAAGAGGTCGATGAGCCCCTGCACCACCCGCTGCGCGTCTTCGGGGTCGCCGTACTTGAACCCGATCTGGACGGTGTCGGCCTGGACGCTGCGGTCGAGGCTGCCCCAGAAGAGCTCGGCCAGCTTGGTCTCGGAGGTCTTGCCCTGGAGCAGCGGGTAGAGCCGCAGCCGGGTGACGAGCGTGATGATGTTGGTGCGCGAGCCGTACACCTGCGACAGCCGGTTTTCGATGGAGCGCTGCACCTCCTCGGCGCCCGGCGCGTTGCCGTCCGGGCGCTCCTGCTCCTGCACCTGGAACCGCGCCTCGGAGCGGTAGGTGCGCGGCCGGGTGATCACCAGCGCCATGCCCGCGAGCATGATGACGCCGAACACCGCGAGGCCCCGCTTCCAGTACCGCAGGCCGCGGCGCGCGAGGGCGCCGTACGTGGCCAGCAGGTCTTTGAGCGAGAGCGGCTGGTCTTCCTTCTCTCCCATGGTCATGGGTTGGATTCTCCCTGAGGGGCGCGGCCCGTGTCGCCTGCTCCGTCGCCCGACGGCGGCGGGGCGGGGGCGACCGGCGCGTTGCCGTGGTTCACCGGCGCGGTCGATCGCCGGGTGCCACCGTGGGTGGTGGGCTGCGTGGCGTTGCGGGGGCGTGGGGCGTTGGGGTTCACGGGCGCGTCGGGGTCGACCGGGGCGTTGGGGTCGTCGCTGCCCGGCGCCGGGAGCCACCCGGAGCCCGCCTCGCCGGAGGCCGACGAGGGCGGCGCGTCGGGCGTGGCGAGGTCGAAGGGGTCGCTCGGGAGCGCGCCGTCGTCGCCGCCGCCCGCGCCCGCGCCGGTGCTGGCGCCGGTGCTGCCTGCGCCCCGCGCGTCTTGCAGGGCCTCCATCTCCTCGTAGGGGACGAGGGGTTCGGTCACGCCGTCGTCCTCGCTGCCGAGGGCGAAGGTCACGCCGGCCATGGCGACGTGGCGCACCACGTTGCAGATCTCGCTGTTGTTGGTGCAGAAGCCCGTCGTGCGGGGCGAGATGGACGAATACAGGAAGTTGTAACGCAGGAAGAACGAGAGCTGCCGGCCCAGCACGAAGCGCACCCCGGCCAGGGCCGAGAGGTTGAAGTTCGCGACCTGCTGTGTGGTGACGGTCATCCCGCTCGACCCCGGGACGGCGTTCTCCGTGAGCCCGTAGTCGGCGTTGACGTCGGCCGTGAAGGCGACGTGCCCCTCGCCGGGGCGCCAGAGGGCGCTGAGGTTGCCGGCCAGCACGCGCCCGGTGCCGCCGGAGCCGACCTGCGACGTGGGGCACGCGCCGCCCGAGGGCACCATCACGTTGCAGCGGGTGGTGGCGACGATGGCGTACTCGTAGCGGGCGCCGGCGCCGAAGGCGAGGTGCTCCTCCGGGACGATCACGGAGAGCTGGGCGTTGGCGTAGGGGCCGACGAAGAACTCCGACGGGGCGTTCTGGTCGGCGAGGGAGTCGACGCCGCCCAGGACGGTGAGCGTGGTGTGCTCGCCGAAGAGGTGGCGCAGCCCGGCGTAGCCGACGATGCGGGGCACCCAGTTGGCGTAGCCGTCGATGAGGAAGTACTCGGTGCGCGTCGCCGCGATGCCGACGTTGGTGTCGTTGAAATCGTGGGAGACCTCGAGGGCCCCCACGAAGGTGAGCATGTTGTTGCGGGCGAGGTTGTCGGGGATGTCGACCGCGTGGCGGCCGAGCACCCCGCCGAGCAGGGCGGCGCGCCACGTCTCGGTGAAGTTGCGGCGCACCTGCAGCTGCCCGGTGTAGTCGCCGAACACGCCGCGCTGAAACGACAGGAAGGGGCTGCCGCCGCGGCCGAGGAGCAGCGAGGACTGGCCGAGCGTGTACGAGCCTTCGCCCTCGATGGCCCAGTCGTCGCTGGGCTCGATGTGCAGCGCGTAGCGGGTCAGCGAGACGAAGTCTCCCTGGTCGAAGGTGCGGCCCTCGCCCGCCGTGAAGTAGTACTCGCCGCGCGTGCGAAGCAGCTGGCGCACGGTGTCGCCGCGGTGACCCACCTGGAGGTCGACCGCGCCGCGCGTGAGGGCGCCATCACCGTACGTGAGCGTGCTTTGGTTGAGGACGGTGGAGTCGTAGCCACCCGCGAGCTCGACCCCCGCCGCCGCGGCGAGCTGCATGGGCACCGCCACCACCAGGGCAAGGGTTGAGGCAACCATCGTGGGTCCGAAACGTTCCTTCCGTGCGGTGTTTCACGCACCCGCCGTGGGCGGGCGATATGGCATGATGCCCGCCGCGTGTCGAGCATCCGTCCTGGCGCGCAGGAGTGATCGTCTACGATGAACCGCCTCCTCCAGGGCGCGCTGGCCCTGATGATCGCCGGCCTCGGCGTCGTCTCCTACAAGGCCTGGCGCTACCGAAGCGACGCACGCACCTGGCACGGGCGCTGGCTCGCACTGCACAGCGACCCCGCGCACCGGGTGCGCTACCGCGCCGAAAACGAGCGGCTGCGCAACGAGGGGGTCGTGGCGGGGCGGGTGGTGTTCCTCGGGGCGAGCATCACCGATCAGCTCGACCTGGCCGGGGAGTTTCCCGGGGTGCCCTTCATCAACCGCGGCGACGGCGGTCAGCTCGTGTGGCAGCAGCTGCTGCGCCTCGAGCCCGACGCCCTCGAGCTGCGGCCCGAGATGGTGGTGATCAAGATGTGCGCGATCAACCTCCTGCCCGACGCGCCCCCCTTCGAGGAGACGCAGTTCTACTTCGCGCAGATGGCCGACCAGGTGCGGGCGCGCGGCATCAAGCTGGTGCTCGCCACCGCGGTGCCGGTCACCCGGGCGTGGGACCGCGCGGAGGCCGACGGCACCGCGACCCCGAAGATCCGACGCTTCAACGAGTGGGTGCGCGACCAGGCGCGCATGCGCCGCGACATGATCCTCGACTACGCGTCGGTGCTCGCCGACGACGAGGGCTACCTCCCCGACTCGCTCTCCGACGACGGGCTGCACCCCAACCGCGCGGGCCGGCAGCGCATGATCAGCCTCATCCGATCGGTGGTGCTCGAGGGCCGCGGGGCCACGGCGCCGGTGGGCCCCATTCCCCCCGGGGCCATTCCCCCGCCCGACGCGGGCGCCGCGGCGGTGCGGGTCGTCGACGCGGGCGGCGTGCCGTCGCGGTACCTCGGCCCGCAGCCCCCCAACACGCCGAAGGTCGACTGAGGGCGCGCATGGCATCGACGGTCGTCTTGTCGTTCCTCGACGCGCCGGTGGTCACCGGGCCGGCGCGCGGGCTCATCCACCTCGCCCGGGCGCTGCCGCCCGAGGTGCGCCTCCACGTCGCCATCCTCCGGGGTCGCGGCGCCGGCCCGGTGCCCCCGCTCGACGAGCTCTCCGGCGGCGCCCTCACGGTGCACGAGATCCAGGAGCGCGGGGCCTACGACCCCACCATCGTGGCCCGGGCCCTGGGCATCGCGTGGCGCATCGGCGCCCGGGCGGTGCAGAGCCACTCGTACAAGCCGCACCTCATCGCCATGGCCGTGCGCGCGGCGCGCCGGGTGCCGTGGGTGGGCCACCACCACGGATGGACCGCCGAGAACGACAAGGTGAAGCGCTACCACCGCATCGACGCGTGGTCGCTCCCGCGGGCCGACCGGGTGGTGGCGGTGGCGCAGAGCGCGCGCGACATCGTGGTGCACGAGGGCGTCTCGCCCGAGCGGGTGGTGGTGATCCCCAACGCGGTGGACGCGCGGGACATCTCCACGCCGATGAGCCGCGCCGAGGCGCGCGCGAAGCTGGGGCTGCCGGACGACGCCTTCATCGCGGCGGTGGTGGGCCGGCTGTCGCACGAGAAGGGGCAGGACCTCGCGCTGCGCGCCCTCGCGATGGCGCGGGCCCGGGGCGCGGAGGTGACCTTCGCGCTGGCCGGGGACGGGCCCGACCGGGAAATGCTGGAGGGGCTCGCGAGGGAGCTGGGGCTCGGGCTTGCGGTCAGGTTCCTCGGGCACCAGAAGCAGGTTGGCGTGGTCTACAAGGCGAGCGACATGCTGGTGATGCCATCGCGCTCGGAGGCGATGCCCAACGCGCTGCTCGAGGCGATGACCCTCGGGCTGCCCGTCGTCGCGACCCGCGTGGGCGGCGTGCCCGAGGTGGCCGACGACGGCGAGATGGCGTGGATCGTGGCGCCGGAGTCCGCCGAGGCGCTGGCCGACGCGGTGGTCGACTGCGTGGCGCGGCCCGACGAGCGCGCCCGCCGGGTGGCCCAGGCGCGGGCCCGGACCACGGAGCGCCACGACCCGGCCCGGCGGGCCGAGCGATACCTGGCTTTGTATTCCACGCTGGGGGTTCGTTGAGGGCCCCCGAGGCGTAACGAGGAGCACCCGATGGACGCGCGACGGACGGTGAAGATGGTGGCGCTGGCGGCGGCGCGCGGTGCGGTGCTGCCCCTGGTGGTGGCGTTTCGGGCGGAGACCCGCGGCGCGGACGAGCACCGGCTGCGCACGCTCTTCGCGGGCTACTCGCAGGCGCTGGCGATGGTGCCCGGGCTCACGGGGCAGCTGGTGCGCCGGGCCTTCTACGGGGCGGTGCTGGCGGAGTGCCACCCGGACTCTTGCATCCAGTGGGGGACGACCTTCTCGACGCCCGACGCCGTGGTGTCGAAGGGCGTGTACATCGGGGCCAGCTGCAGCATCGGGCGCGCGCTGCTGAGCGAGCACGTCACCCTCGGCTCCAACGTGCACGTGCTGTCGGGCAAGAACCAGCACGGCTTCGACGACCCCGACGCCCCGGTGCAGGAGCAGCCGGGCCGCTACGACCAGATCCGGATCGGGAAGAACACCTGGCTCGGCAACGGCTCGCTGGTGCTCGCCGACGTGGGCGACCGCTGCGTGGTGGCCGCCGGGTCGGTGGTCGTCGACGCGGTGCCGGACGACAGCGTGGTGGGGGGCAACCCCGCGCGCATCCTGCGCCGGCGCGACCCGGTGAGCAGGACCTGGGTGCGCCCGTCATGAGGGTGCTCGCGCTCACGCACCGCACGCCGTTTCCTCCCGACAAGGGCGACAAGATCCGCACGCACCACCTGCTCACGCGCCTCGCGAAGCGCTGCGAGCTGCACCTGATGGCCTTCGCCGAGCCGCCGTCCGACCTCGCGCACGTGGCCCGGCTGCGGCGGCACTTCGCGTCGGTGACCCTCGAGCCGCTCGACCTGCGCCTGCAGAAGGTGAAGGCGCTGCCGTGGATGCTCGGGTGGCGCCCGATGACCCTCGCGGTCTTCGGGAGCGCGCGACTGCAGTCCGCGATCGACCGCGCGGTGCGAGAGATCAACCCCGACGCCATCCTGGCCGAGAGCAGCTCGATGGCGCCCTACGCGCTGCGGCACCCCGAGGTGCCGCTGGTGATGGACTTCGTCGACGTCGACTCGGCGAAGTGGCGCGCGTACGCCGACGAGGCGAGCTTCCCGATGCGGTCGGTGTACCGCCGCGAGGCGGCGACGCTGGAGCAGTACGAGCGCGAGGTGGCGCGGCGCGCGGTGATCTCCACCGTCACGGCCGACCGCGAGAAGGTGCTGCTCTCGGCCATCGCGCCGGGGTGCGACGCGCGCACGCTCGCCAACGGCGTCGACACGGACTACTTCAGCCCCGCCGCGACCCCGGCGGAGGACGCGTCGGCGGTGTTCTTCGGCGCGATGGACTACCACGCCAACGTGGAGGCGGCGGTGTTCCTCGTGCGCGAGGTGCTGCCGCGGGTGCGGGCGCGGTACCCGGGCTTCCGGGTGGTCATCGCGGGCTCGCGGCCCACCGCGGAGGTGCGGGCGCTCGCTGCGGTCGACGGGGTGACGGTCACCGGCTACGTCGACGACATCCGCGGGCACGTGCGGGGCTGCGCGGTGTGCGTCATCCCGCTGCGGGTCGCCCGCGGGGTGCAGAACAAGGTGCTCGAGGCGATGGCCATGGGCGTGCCCGTGGTGTGCTCGCCCGCGGCGGCGGAGGGCATCGAGGCCGAGCCGGGCACCCACCTCGTGGTGTCCCCCTTCGGAGAGCAGGGCGTACCCATGGCCGAGGCCGTGCTGGCGCTGCTGCACGACCGGACCCGCGGGCACGCCATCGCCGCGGCGGCGAGGCAGCGGGTCGAGGCGCGCTACGGCTGGGAGCCGCGGAGCGACGAGCTCCATGGGATGCTCACCGAGGCGAGCGCGCGACGCGCCCGGCGCTGAGGGTGCTCCGTGCCACAGGGCCCATCCCGACTGTGGCGCAATTGATACCCGCGGGCGCACCCTGAAAGCCGCGAAACACACGGTAGAACAAGCAGGTCCCGCCGCGGCCTGCGACCTGCACTGAGGGGCGACGGCGATCGTCGGTGCGACGATTCCGACACCACACCCTCTAGGAGGTATCGATCATGGCAGCTGCAACGAATACCAACACGGACATCGTGACGGGCCTCTTCCGCAACCGCGAGGACGCGGAGCTGGCCTACAGCGCGCTGGCGAAGCGCGGGTACACCCGCGACGACGTGAACCTGATGATGTCCGACGAGGCGCGTCGGCGGCACTTCACCACCGGCGACACCGAGCTGGGCGACCAGGCGCTGCAGGGCGCGGGCGTGGGTTCGGCCATCGGCGGCACCGTCGGCGCGGTGGTCGCGGCCATCGCCGCCATCGGGACGAGCGTGGTGCTCCCGGGCCTCGGGCTCGTGGTGGCGGGGCCGATCGCGGCGGCGCTCGCGGGCGCCGGGGCGGGCGGTCTCACCGGCGGTCTCGTCGGCGCCCTCGTGGGCGCGGGCATCCCCGAGGAGCGCGCGAAGGTCTACGAGAGCGGCCTGAAGGAGGGCGGCATCGTGATGGGCGTGCACCCGCGCAACGCCGACGACGCGACCTACCTCGAGCAGGAGTGGCGCAACGCCCGCGGCGAGCAGGTCTTCCGCTGAGCGCCCGGGCGGTCGCGGAGCATCGGCCGCGGGCTACACTGCGCCGATGCAAGACCGTCCGACGGATCCGACCCTGAAGCTCCTCCTCGACGCGCTGGCCCTGGCGCCAGACAACGCCCCCCTTCGGATGCACGTCGCGACGGCCATGGAGAAGGCCGCGCAGCCGCGCGACGCGCTCGCCCACTTCGAGCGCGTCGTGGGCGACCGGGCGCTCGGCGACGACGCCAACCTCGGCGCCGCGCGCTGCGCCCTCAGCCTCGGCGACCTCGATCGCTCGCTCGGCTTCGTCAACGCGGTGCTCGCCTCGGTGCCCGACCACCCGATGGCGCTGCTGCTGCGGGCGAGGGTGCACGAGCGCCGGAGCGAGCACCGCGAGGCCCGCCGGGACTACGAGCGCGCGGTGCAGCTCGACCCCGATCTTGCCGACACCAAGCTCTGGGACGCGCTGCTGCCGTCGCGCGAGGAGGGCGCCGCGGGCGACGGGCGGGCGGCGGCGACGGGCCCGCGGGAGGGCGTGAGCTTCGCGGACGTGGGCGGCCTCGACGAGGTGAAGGAGCGCATCCGGATGCGGATCGTGCTGCCCTTCCAGAAGCCCGAGCTCTTTGCGGCCTTCGGGAAGAAGGGCGGCGGGGGGATGCTCTTCTATGGTCCGCCGGGGTGCGGGAAGACCTTCCTCGCGCGGGCGACGGCGGGGGAGTGCGGCGCGCACTTCGTCTCCGTCGGGCTGCACGAGGTGCTCGACATGTGGATCGGCAACTCCGAGCGCCAGCTGCACGCCATCTTCGAGGACGCGCGGCGGCGGGCGCCGACGGTGCTCTTCTTCGACGAGGTCGACGCGCTCGGGATGCAGCGCGCGAAGCTGGTGACCGGGGCGATGCGCGGGGTGATCACGCAGTTCCTGGCGGAGCTCGACGGGTTTGCGAGCCGCAACGAGAAGGTGCTGGTGCTCGGTGCGACCAACACGCCGTGGGACGTCGACTCGGCCTTCCGCCGGCCCGGGCGCTTCAGCCAGGTGCTCTTCGTGCCGCCGCCCGACCGCGCGGGGCGGGCGCAGATCCTGAAGCTGAAGCTGGGCGACAAGCCCCAGGGGCCCATGGACCTCCATCGCCTCGCCGAGGTGACCGAGGGGTGGTCCGGCGCCGACCTCGAGAACCTCATCGACGCCGCGGCGGAGTCCGCCATCGGCAAGAGCCTCGCGTCGGGCAAGGTCGAGCCCATCACCATGCCCATGCTGGAGGCGGACCGCGCCCGGCTGCGACCGTCGACCCGGGAGTGGTTCGGCACCATCCGCAACCACGTGCAATTCGCGAACGAGTCGGGCCAGTACGACGAGGCCGCGGACTACATGCGACGCCACAACCTGATGTGACCCGCCGGCGCAACGGCGCCCCCGTCCCGGCATATCGATTGCTGCTTTCACCATCATGCGCCCCATCGTCATCCTGGTGGTCGCCCTGATGATGTCCCTCGTCGCGAGCGCCGAGCCGCGCGCCGGGCAGCCGATGCCACCCTTCGCGGTGGCCGACCTGGAGGGCAGGCAGCGCACCCAGCGCGACCTCACCGGCTCGTACACCGTCGTCTGCGCGATGGCCGACAGCGACGCCGACGAGGCGATCGCGGCGTGGTGGCACCCGGTCGCGGCGAACGTCCCGCCGGGCACCCGGATCGTGACCCTGATCGCGCTCGACCTCTTCGGGCTGATCCCGACGTCGACGGTGCTCTCCGAGGCGCGGTCGCGCACGCCGCGGCCGCAGTGGGCGTGGGTGTGGCTCTCCCGCGACGGCTCCCTCGCGCAGTCGCTCTCGCTGGAGGACAGCGAGACCCCGTGGGTGTTCGTGGTCGACCCCGCGGGGCGGGTGGTGCTGAACGTCCACGCGAACTACAACCCGGTCGACCTCGCCCGGGTGATCGGCGCCGTTCCGCGCAGCGCGCGTCGCTGACCGGCAGCAGTGCCCCTCCGTGCCTCAGCGCGGCGACGCCACGACGCCCTCGTAGCCGCGCAGGGTGAGGGTCGTCCCGGCGTCCTCCAGGGTGCCCCGGAGCGTCGAGAACAGCGCGCGGCCGTGTGGTGCGACGAGCTCGATGCGCACGTCGCGCGGAGAGAAGTTGAAGTACACGTCCACCACCTCGGCCCGGTCGCCCTCGCCGTGCTGCCGGCGGAACGCGACCACCGACGAGGGGGTGTGCGCGAGGTCGAGCAGCGTGACCGAGCCCGCCTGGAGCGCGACGCTCCGGTTGCGCAGCGCCAGGAGCTGCCGGTAGCACGAGAGCATCGAGGTGGGGTCGTGCGTCTGCGCGGCGACGTTGAGCTCCGCGCTCCCGGCGTGCGCGGCGAGCCATGGCGTGGCCGAGTGGTGCGAGAAGCCGGCGTGGGCCCCGGCCTCCCACTGCATCGGGAGCCGGCTCTCGTCGCGGTTGAGCAGGATGCCCGAGCGGCGCAGGCGGCGGGCGATCCAGTTGGGGACGAAGCGGAAGTGCGCGGCGACGGGGTCGAGCCCGTGCTCGGCGGGGATGTCGGCGTGGGGCATCCCGATCTCCTCGCCGTAATAGATGAAGGGCACGCCCCGCGCGGTGAGCTGGAGCAGCGCGAGGAGCTTCGCCTTGCCCGTGTGGTTGCCGAGGCGGTGCATGCTCCGCGGCCGGTCGTGGTTGCCGAAGACCCAGGTGGGGCAGAGCGGCTCCGGGAAGTCGCGCTCGAACTCCTCGATGAGCGCGCGCACCCCGGGGCCCGAGAAGGGCACCCGCATCGCCTTGAAGAGGAAGACCAGGTGCAGCCCGTCGGCGGCCTCGCCGCAGTAGCGGCGGAGGGTGCGCGGCGCGCCGAAGACCTCGCCGACGAGGAAGCGCGACGGCCCCGGGACAGCGTCGACGACGGCGCGGAGCTCGCGCGCGAACTCGAAGGTGTCGGCGTGGTCGAGGGTGTGCAGGGCCTGCTGGAAGAACCCGTCGGGGTTGTCCTCGGTGGGCACCGGGCGAAAGGAGCGTGGGTTGTCGGTGAAGGCCGCGTCCTTGAAGAGCGCGTTGAAGATGTCGAGGCGCAGGCCGTCGACCCCTTCGCCGAGCCAGTGGCGGACGACGTCGAGCATGGCCGCCTTCACCTCCGGGTTGCGGTAGTTGAGGTCGGGCTGGAACGACAGGAAGCTCGCCCAGTACCACTGCCCCGTCGCGCGGTCGTAGTGCCAGCCGCGGCGGCCGAGCATCGAGCGCCAGTTGTTGGGCGGCGCGCGCCCGCCGGGGGAGCGCCCGTCGCGCCAGATGTAGTAGTCGCGCTTCGGGCTGTCTCGCGACCGCCGCGACTCGAGGAACCACGGGTGCTCGTTGGAGGTGTGGTTGAGCACCATGTCGAAGACGATCTTCATCCCGCGGGCGTGCACCTCGTCGATGAGCGCGCGGCAGTCCTCGAGCGAGCCGTACTCCGCGGAGATGCCGAAGTGGTCGCGGATGTCGTAGCCGAAGTCGGCCTGCGGGCTGTCGAAGAAGGGCGAGAGCCAGAGGGTCTCCACGCCGAGGTCGTGGAGGTAGTCGAGCTTCGAGATCACCCCGCGGAGGTCGCCGACCCCATCGGCGTTGCTGTCGGCGAAGGAGCGCGGATAGACCTGATAGACCGTCGTGCGCTTCCACCAGGGCAGCTCGCAGGCGTGCCGGGCGCTCGCCGTGCGACGCGGTGTTCGTGGGGGTGTCGTCTCCATCCGGTAGCCCTCGCTCAGCGCCAGAGCTCGAGCCAGAAACGTGCGTCGACCGAGGGCCACCTCGGCAGCGGGACCGCGGCCCCGGCCGCCGGGCCCTCGACCCCGGCGACGTGGGCGGCGCCCTCGCGGCGATCATCCCGGAACTCCTGTGCAGTGTCGGGACCTGCCTGCGTCTCCGACCTCTTCGGGTTGATCTCCACGGTCGTCCTCACTCCCCCCAACTTCCCTCCGATGGAGACCGAGCATCGGGTGTGCCGCGGTGGATACGCGTGCTTTCCCAGGCGTGCGCGTCGAGGCGCGGTGTGCACCACGCACGCCGCCGCGCAGGGCGTTCGCACGAGGCCACGGCGTGCGCCGTCGGGGCACCACGCGCCGTGGCCGCGCTTGACGCGCGCGCGTCCGTCGGGCTCCCATGCCGCCGGTGACCCCCGTGGCCCGTGAGCTCGCCGCGCCGGTGATGCCCCTGCTCGGTGGCCGCATCCGGGTCGACCGCTTCGTGGCCGAAGGGGGCTTCGGCCGGGTGTACCGGGGGCACCACGTCGCGCTCGACCGTCCGGTCGCCGTGAAGGTGCTGAAGGTCCCGCCGGAGTACGGGGCCGAGGCGAGGGCGCTGTTCTGCGAGCGCTTCGCGCAGGAGGCGCGGATCATCGCGCGGCTCGACCACCCGGCCATCGTCCGCGCGCTGGACTTCGGGGTCGTAGGGCTCTCCGATGGCGAGACGGCGCCGTACATGGTCCTGGACTGGATCGACGGGGTGCCGCTGGCAGACCGGATGGCCGCGCGCAGGGCCGAGGGGCGCCCCTTCGATCGGGCGGAGGTGCTCGGCCTCCTCACCCCGGTGATGGAGGCGATCGCCACGGCGCACGCGCAGGGGATCGTCCACCGCGACATCACCCCCCGCAACCTCATGGTGGTCGAGACCGCGGCGGGGGCGTCGCTGCGCCTGCTCGACTTCGGCATCGCCAAGGTGATGGAGCCCGACGCCGCGGAGGCGCGGGACGACACGTTCACCCACACCGCCATGCTCGCGTTCTCGCCGCGCTGGGCCGCCCCCGAGCAGGCGTCGCGCGGCCGCACCGGCCCGTGGACCGACGTGCACGCCCTCGGTCTGCTCTGCACGGCGATGCTCACCGGCGAGCGCCCCTACCGCGGGCCGACGGAGACGCTCTTCACCGAGATCTTCTCCGCCGCGCGCCCCACGCCCGCCACCTTCGGGGTCGACGTGGGCGCCTGGGAGCCGGTGCTCGCCCGCGCCGTCGCGCTGCGCCCCGACGCGCGTCAGCCCGACGTCGCCGCGCTCCTGCGCGAGCTCACCGCGGCGCTGCGCCCGCCCACACCCCCGGCGCGCGCGGCACTTCCCTCGACGGTGTACGCCCTCGGCGGCGCGCTGCTCGCCCTGCTGCTGGTGGCGCTCGGCTCGCTCGTCGGCGATCGCCAGCGTGGGTCTTCCTCCGTCGCCCCGCCGCCGCCGTCCACCTCCGTCGTCGCCGTGCTCGAGCCCGTCGAGCCCGCGGTGTCCCAGGTCGTCACGCCTGCGCCTGCGCCTGCACCTGCACCCGCACCCGCGCCCCCGCCCCGGGCCGCGAGCGATCGTCCCCCAGCGGTGCGCGCCGCCCGTCCGCTGCGGCGCGAGGGGGACGTGCCCGCCGGGCGGACGGAGCCGCGGCCGGTGACGGGGGTGCAGGAGGAGGTGCCCACCGCCCCGGCGCGCCCGCGCATCCAGCCCATGAGGGAGTACCCGTGACGGGGCGCCGCGTGGCCCTGGTGATCGCGCTCTGCGTGGCGGGCGCACCCTCCGCGGCGCAGGCCCAGGAGGGCGACGCGCGGGCGCTGTTCCAGCGGGGGGTGCAGCTGCTCGAGGACGCGCGCTTCGCCGAGGCGGCGTCGTCGCTGGAGCGCTCGCTCGCGGTCCGCGAGGTGCCGCCGGTGCTCTACAACCTCGCGCTCGCCTACCGGGGAGTGGGCGCGTACCTCCGCGCCATCGAGACCTTCGAGCGCTTCCTCGCCGTGGCGGGGCCGCGCGAGCCGCTGCGCCGCGACGCGACGACCATCATCGGCGACCTGCGCGCCGCGATCGGCGGGGTGCGCCTCGTGGTGCGCGGGGCGCCCACGGAGGTTCGCGTCGACGAGCGGGTGATCGGCTCGGCGGACCTCGACACGACCCTGCGCCTCGACCCCGGTCGGCACGTGTTCGAGGCGCGGCGCGCCGGCCACCGACCCACCCTGCGCGCGCTGACGCTGGCTCCGGGCGCCTCGGCGGAGGTGACCCTCGACGCCGCGGAGTCCCCGCTCCCCGCCACGCTGGAGGTCACGGTCAACGTCGACGCGGCCACCGTGGTGGTCGACGGGCGCCCGCGCGGCCGCGAGCGCTTCGAGCTGGCGCCGGGCGTACACGTGCTGGAAGTGAGCGCCCCTGGACATGTGGGCGATCACCGCGAGCTCGACCTCGCGCCGGGCCGCGACGAGCACGTGGTGGTCACCCTCGCGAACCGGCCGAGCGTGCTCACGCGCTGGTGGTTCTGGACGGGCGCTGCGGTGGTGGTCACGGGCCTGGTGGTCGGGGGCGTGGTGCTCCTCTCGGGCACCGAGGACCCCGTGCCCGGCACCTGGGGCACGGCCTACGGCGCCGTGATGTCGTGGTGAGGCGCGCGGTGCTCGCCGCGGCGCTCGCGCTGCGCTGCGTGACGCCCGCCACCGAGGTGATGCTGGTGATCGACACGGACCTCACGGCCGGCGACGACGTCGACGCCGTGCGGGTCGTCGTGCGGCGGGAGGGCGCCGCGGGCGCGCCGTCCCACGACGTGGTGTACGACCTCCGCTCGGGGCGCTTCGGCTTCCCGGGCACCATCGGGGTGGTCGCCCGCGACCCCGACGACCGCGTCCCGCTGGAGGTGACCGTCAGCGCGTCTCGCGGGGGCGTCGAGCGCCTGTCCGCGCGGGCGACCGGGACGCCGACCGCCGCGGCGATCGCGCGGCTCGATGTGTTCCTCGCGCGGCGCTGCCTCGACGCCGGCGCCTCCGCCTGCGGGCGCGGGACCACCTGCGGCCGCACCGGCTGCGAGCCCGTCGCCCGCGACCCGCTCCCTCCCTTCACTCCGCCCGCCACACCATGAAGCTCCGCCGCAACCTCATCGGCCTCGCCGCGCTCCTCGGGTGTCAGCACCCGGCCACGCAGCTGGTGCTGCGGGTGGACAGCGACATGCGCGCGGGGGACGAGCTGCGCGCGGTGCAGGTCACGATGCGCCGCGCGGGCGCGGCGGGCTCGGTGTTCGACCGCACCTACGACCTCGGCGCGGGGGCGTACGAGCTCCCCGGAACCCTCGGCGTCGTGCCGGGCGACCCGGACGATCCGCGCCAGCTCGAGGTCGACGTGCGCGCGGTGCTGCGCGACGCGGAGGGCTTCAACACCCGCGCGATCGTGAGCTTCCAGCGGGGCGAGACCCTCCTGCTCGACCTCTTCCTCGCGTCGCGCTGCCGCGACCCCGCCAACCGGGCGGGCTGCGCTCCCGACGAGACCTGTGGCCCCGCGGGCTGCGAGCCCGTCGCCCGACCGACGCTCCCGGGATTCTCCCCGTCGACCCCGCGCGCCGATGGGGGCGACGCCGATGCGGTCGCTCCTTTCGACGCCGGAGAGCTCGACGCGAGCGCCGATGTGCCCGACGTCCCCGCTGCTCCCGACGTTCCCGACGCGCCCGATGCGCCCGATGCGCCCGATGCGCCCGACGCGTCCGACTCGGGGTGCGGCCCGGGCGCGGGGTGCTGCGAGGCCGGGGTGCCCTGCGGCGTCGGGAGCGTCTGCACCACGATGGCCGGAGGAGCGCCGCGCTGTGCTCCCTGCGGCGCCATCGGGCAGCCGTGCTGCGCAGGGGGCGCCTGCGCCGCCACCGGGAGCCCCTGCGCGCGGGCCTCCTGCGATGCCACGGGCCGCTGCGGATCCAGCGCGGTGTCCGATGGGACCTCCTGCGGCGCGGTGGGCTACGGCGCCTGGGACGCGTGCGCGTTCAGCAGCACCTGCGACCGCACCGGCACCCAGCGGCGCTCGGTGAGCACCCCGCGATGCAGGGCAGGCGCGTGCGCAGGCGTCAGCTCGACGGAGACCCAGGCGTGCTCGCGGAGCACCGATGGGGTCTCCTGCGGCGCGACCAGCTACGGGGCGTGGGGTGCGTGCGGCGGCTTCGCCAGCACCTGCGACACGGGCGGGACCCAGACCCGCGCGGTGACCTCGTACCGCTGCTCCGGGGGCGCGTGCGGGGGGAGCAGCAGCACCGGGTCGCAGGCCTGCTCGCGCACTACGACCAGCATGACCTGCTCATGGAACCTCAATGGCCGCTCGTGCCCCGGCGTCTGTCAGGCGGGCTCGTGCAGCCCGACCTGCGGACGCCCGCTCTGTCCCTGCTGACCGTCGTCTCCGCCCGCCAACCCCGGCAGCGTCACCCAGCTGCCCGAGCGGCTCACCATCGGCTCGCCGTCGAAGAGCAGCGCCCAGAGCGGGTCGGCCCCGGGCAGCGCCGGGCCCTCGAGGAAGGCCGCGTCGAGCGTGGTGAATTTCATCGTCCGGAGCAGACCCTGCGAGGCCTTCACGAAGAGCTGGAGCCTCCGGTCGTCGACGCCCGCCACCCGCGACTCCTCCAGCCACGCCGCGTCGCCCTCCACGCTCGCGCGCAGCGTGAACTCCTGCACCGTCGCCGCCCGGTGCAGCGCCGAGAGGCCCACCCGCAGCCCGCGCTCCTCGCAGGACTCCGGCCGCGGCACCGCGGCGCCCTCCCGCAGCTCCACCCACGACCCGTCGGCCATCGTCGCCACGATGTACACCCAGGTCGCCGCGAGCTCGTCCGCCGCCGGCACCACCACCGCCCGGCACGGCAGCGCGCCCCGCAGCGCCTCGGCCAGCCTCTCCGGCGCGTCGGGCGCGAACACCGGCGCGGGTGGCCACCACCGGGGCGTGCCGCGCCTCCCGTCCCCGAAGGCCCGGAGCGCGACGCTCGTCGCGGCCTCGCGCTCACGCTCGCGCGTCTTCGTGATGCCGCAGCTCGCGCCGCAGGTGCCCATCAGTCCACTTCGAGCGCGCGGAGGATGCCCATGAGCTCGGGCGCCAGCAGGGCCCCGCGGCCGTCGGCCAGCAGCCCCGAGATGCCCCGCCGTGCGCCGTCGACCGCGCCGCGCAGGGACTCCTCGCGCCCGCCGCGCGCCCGCAGCACCACCGACTCGGAGCGCGCGTGGCCGAGGGTCTCCTCGGTCTCCGCGAGCCGCCGCGCGGTCGCCTCGAGGTCGCGCAGCGCCCGATCGAGCCGGGACTGCACCCCCTGGAGCTCTTCGGTCGCCTCGGTGGCGTCGTCGAGCTCGCGCCGCAGCCGCGCGACCTCCGCGTCGAGCTCCGAGGTGTCCGCCATCACCGCCGCGGTCACCGCCGCGGTCACCGCCGGGGCCACCCGCGCCGTCGCGATGGACCGCTCGGCCTCGTCGAGCCGCATCCGCAGCCCGTGCGTCTCGGCCAGCAGCAGGTCGTGCGCGTTGGCGCGGGCGGTGAGCGAGGCGCTGAGCTCCTGCGTCGCCTGCGTGCCCGACACCGAGAGCGCCTGCACCAGCCGCTCGACCTCCAGCTCGAGCTCGGCCACGCGGCGCTGGTAGCCCGCGCGCGCGCCCTCGAGCTCCACCCCGCGCTGGAGCGTGCGGCCCTCCAGGCTCACGTTGAGCGCGTACAGCCGGGTGGCCTCGTTGCGCGCGTCGAGCAGCAGCGCCTGGTCGACCTCGCGTCCGGCGCGCTCTTCGGCGAGCGCGCGGTCGAGGTCGGCGACCTGCGACTCGCAGTCGCGCACCCGCGCCGAGAGCCCGCGGAGCATCCCCTCGTAGCGGGCCTCCTTCACCTCCCACGCCGCCACGTCGACCGCGGACGCCTCCGCCGGCGGCGCCGGGGCGGCCACCGTCGCGGCGGCCTCGGCCAGCTTCCACCGCAGCTGCTGCGCCTCGCCCGCCACCGCCACGAGCTGCGCCGCGAGGGCGTCGCGCTCGTCCGAGGCCTGGGCCCGCGCCCGCTGCTCTTCGCCGAGGCCCGCCTGGAGCGCGCTCAGCGCCTCGGCGGGAAGGCCCCCGCGCTGCGCCGTCAGGGAGAGCTCGCGCGTCGCCTCGACCGCGAGTCGGTGAAGCTCCTCGGCCCGCCGCAGCTCGGCCCCGCGCTCGGCGAGCAGCGACTCCACCCGCTGGAACTCCGCCTCCGCCTGGGCCCGCGCGCCCCGCTCGCTGTCGAGCGCCGCCTGGAGCGCCGCGAGCTCGTCGCGCGTCGGCCCCTGCTCCTTCGCGACCACCACGGGCGCGGGGGCCACCACCGGTGCGGGGACCACCACCGGCGTCGGCTCGGGGCGCGCGGCCATCTCGTCAAGCTGCTCTCGCAGCTCGGCCTCGGTCGCCTGGGTCTCGTCGAGCTCGCGCTGGAGGTCGCCCTCGCGCTTGAGCGCCGCGTCGAGCGCGGCCTGCACGCCCATCACGTCGGCGCCGAGCGCCTTCACCCGCGAGCGCGACGCCTCGAGCTCGCCCTCGGCGGCGGCGACCCGCGCCGTGGCGGCCGCGAGGTCGGCGGCGAGCGACGCCGCGCGCGCCTCGGTGCCCACCAGCGACGAGCGCACCCGGTCGAGCTCGGGCTGCAGGTCGGGCACCTTGGGCAGCTCCGGTGCGCGCCGGGTCATCTGGGCGTCGAGCTCGATGCGCTGCCGCAGCTTGCGCTCGTCCTCGAGCTCCTTCTGGAGCCGCACGGCCTTGTCGCGCGCCTTGCGGTGCTCGTCCTCGAGCTCCTTCAGCCCGTGCTCGAGCCGCTGGAGCTTCACCCAGCGCTCGGCGCTCGCCTGCTCGACGTCCTTCAGCTTCTGGTCGCGCTCGGCGACCTTCGCCTCGAGGTCGCCGCGGGCCGAGGCGCGCAGCGTGTGCAGCACCTCCGGGGCGACCTGCACCACCGCGAGGGCCTCCAGGGCCACCGGGCTGTCGGAGGCCACGGCGATGAAGGCCTCGGGCTTCGGGGGGTCGCCGTCGACCAGCCGCGTGTCGAGCCCGACCCCCTCGGCGCCCTCGTCGAGCGTGGCCAGGGTGTAGCCCACGAAGGGCCCGCGCCCGACCATGCGCACGGTGCCGAAGCGGGACGCGCAGAGCTCGTGCAGCTGCGCGAAGCCCACCGGCGACGAGCGCCCGGAGGACTCCATCGGCACCGGGGCGTCTTCGGGCTCGGCGCCCACCACCAGGATGCCCTCCGAGCCGAGCGCGCGGCGCGCCTCGTCGAGCACGGCCACCAGCGAGGGCACGGCGGTGGCGTCGGGCACCACGATGACGTCGAGCTTGCCGTGGAAGGCCGCGATGGCCCCCGGGGTGAGCGCGCGCACGGCGATGTCCTCGGCGACGCCGCCGAAGGAGATCACGGTGTGTGCGCCGAGCGCGCGGGCGCGGTGGGCGACGTCACCCGACGACGTCCCGACCACGGCGA
Source organism: Myxococcales bacterium (assembly GCA_030652255.1). GTDB lineage: Bacteria > Myxococcota_A > Polyangia > Polyangiales > SCUS01. The sequence continues at coordinate 34,654 of JAUSAZ010000194.1, forward strand.
TGCGCCGCCCGGTGAAGAGGGGGGAGAGGTACGCGAGCAGGGCGTGGTCCGCGAGGCGCGCGCGAAGGGGCGAAGGCGATGCGTGGCTCATGTGCGTTTGGGGGGCGCAGTCTAGAGCACAACCGCGCCCCGGTGGGAGCGCCTCGTGACTACGAGCCCTGCGGCGCGGTCGCCTTCGCGATCATGGCCGCGAGTTCGCCCTTGGAATGCAGCTCGCGCACGATGTCGGCCCCGCCGACGAACTCCCCGCCGATGTAGAGCTGCGGGATGGTGGGCCAGCTGGCGAACTCCTTGATGCCCTCGCGGATGGCCGGGTCGGCGAGCACGTTGACCGTCTCGTAGGTGGCCTTGTTGGCGTTGAGCATCTGCACCACCGCCCCGGAGAACCCGCACTGGGGGAAGTGCCGCGTGCCCTTCATGAACAGCACGACCTTGTTGCCGTTGACGAGGTCGGAGATGCGCTGCCGGGTCGAGTCGTCCATTACGTTGATCCTGATTGCAGGGGAGGTTGAGGTGGATGGAGGGCGGATGCCCGGGGTTGAGGGGAGACGGCGGTGTTCTGAAGCACCCGCGGCGCGATGTCGAGCGCCCGCTCGGCGCCCTCAGCGGAAGGCCAGCCCGACGCCCACGGTGGTGGTCCACTGCGTGTAGTTGTCGAGGCTGATGGGGGTGCGCGTGGGCTGCCCCGCGGTGACGTTGGTGGTCACGGGCCGCCCCGCGTCGGTCGGCGGCGTGGTCGTAAACGACGGGTCACCGAGGTCGACGGAGAACTCCGCCGTCACCATCAGGATCTCCCACTGCAGCTGCATCCCGAGGAAGCCGCGGGTGCGCAGGATGCGCATCGGCTGGAAGACCGCGCTGTTGCGGGTGTCGTTGAGGTCGCCCGGCAGCGTGGGCGTGGGCAGCGAGCCGCCGCCGTTGCAGATGACCTGCCCGATGAGCCCGGAGGGCGAGCGGTCGGCGCCGGTGCGGGTGTCGGGGATGTACCGGGTCTGCGGCCGCGGGCACTCGGACTGCGCGCTGCGCGAGGGCGTGAGGTCGATGACCCCGGAGTCGCCGAAGATGAACATCCCCTGCGCGCCGAGGTAGGGGCTGAGCCGCACCTGGCCCCCGAGGGTGAAGCGCTTGGAGACCACGGCGTCGATGCCCACCACCGTGAGCGACATCTGCGACTGGCCCGCGACGGTGTTGACCGAGCCGCGCACGGCCACGTCGGGGAGCCACCCGAGGCCGCGGTGGAAGCCCTCGAAGAGGGCCCAGCGGAGGTCGAGCCCGATGGCCCACACGCTGCTGTCGTGGAGGTGGCTCATCTGCGTGCCGAGCTCGAAGCCGAAGGGGAGGCCCTTGCGGACGTGCACCCGGGAGACGAGGGCCGCGGAGTCGCCGTTGTCGCGGGAGGTGTTGGTGTCGCTGTTGACGTTGGAGGTGGCGGACCCCTCGGTGCCGCGGCGCCAGTGCGCGCCGGTGTTCTGGAGGTTGGTGACGGAGACCTCGTAGCCCACGTAGAGGCCGGAGGTGCCGAGGGTCATCGCGGGTGCGGCGAGGGAGGGCGCGAGCGCGGCGCCGAGCTCGTTGACCAGGTTGGCCCAGAGCTGGTTGTCCGGGAAGCACTGGGCGTAGGCCTGCCCGTCAGCGCCCGCGGTGCCGGCGGTGCCGCAGCCGCCGCGGAAGGCCCAGCGCGACGGCTCGTAGCGCACGCCGCCGTTACTCCACGGGGTATTGTTGTAGTAGCTGAGGCGGTTGAGCGAGAGGTCCATCGGGTCGGCCGACGCGCTCGCGCCCGCCAGCAGCAACGCGGCCGCGCACATCCACCCGGGGCGTCGTCGAGAGGTCAGGGCCATCACCGTGGGCACGGACCGTATCACCGCGCCATCCCGCGAATCCAGCGTTGCCGTGAATCGCGGTCTCAGCGCGGCGCGCCGAGCAGCACCCGCACCGCGTGGACGGCGCCGTCGGCGACCAGCGCGACCCGGTGGTCGTCGAGGCCCCGGCCGTCGACCGTCACCGAGGCCACCCCCCGCTGGACCCCGTCGGGGTTCTCGACGGTGATCTCCCAGGTGGTGGTGCCGCGCTTCCAGGTGATCGTGAAGCCCTTCCACGCCGCCGGGACGCAGGGGTCGATCGTGAGCACGTCGCCGCGCACGGTGAAGCCGAGCACGGACTCCAGCGCCACGCGGTACACCCAGCTCGCCGAGCCGGTGTACCAGGTCCAGCCGCCGCGGCCGGCGTGCGGGGCCACCGAGGCGAGGTCGGCGGCGACGACGTAGGGCTCGACCCGGTAGCGAGCGAGCCCCTCGGAGGTGGCGGTGATGTGCACCGGGTTGATCATCCGCAGCAGGTCGCCCGCCGCGTCGCCTCGCCCGAGCATCGTTTCTGCGAGCACCACCCAGGCGGCGGCGTGGGTGTACTGCCCGCCGTTCTCCCGCACGCCGGGGACGTAGCCCTTGATGTACCCCGGGTCGTGCGGGGTGCGGTCGAAGGGCGGCGCGAGCAGCCTCACGACGCCGTGGGCCCGGTCGACCAGGTGCTCCTCCACGGAGGCGAGCGCGCGCGCCGCCCGCGCCGGGTCGGCCGCGCCGGAGATCACCCCCCAGCTCTGCGTGAGCGAGTCGATGCGGCACTCCTCGCCCTGCGCCGTCCCGAGGGGCGTGCCGTCGTCGAAGAACGCCCGGAGGTACCAGTCGCCGTCCCAGGCGTGCTCCTCCGCGGAGGCCTTCAGCGCCGCGGCGTGGGCGCGGTACCTCTCCGCGCGCTCGGCGTCGCCGCGCTCGTCGAGCAGCACCGCGAAGCGCTCGATGGTCGTGATGAGGAACCACGCCATCCACACGCTCTCGCCGCGGCCCTCGACGCCGACGCGGCTCATGCCGTCGTTCCAGTCGCCGCAGCCGATGAGCGGGAGCCCATGCGGCCCCGTCACCAGGCTGCGGTCGAGCGCGCGGGTGCAGTGCTCGTAGAGCGTCGCGTGCTGCTCGGAGAGCGTCGGGAGGAGGTACGCCTCCTGCTCGCCGGGCTCGAGCGCGCGCGCGTCGATGAAGGGCACGGACTCGTCGAGCACCGCGGCGTCGCCCGTCGTGGCGACGTAGTGGGCGGTCACCAGCGGCAGCCAGAGGTAGTCGTCGGCGAAGCGGGTGCGCACGCCGCGCCCCGACGGCGGGTGCCACCAGTGCTGCGCGTCCCCTTCGGGAAACTGCCGCGCCGCGGCGCGCAGGATGTGCTCGCGCGCGAGGTCGGGGCGCGAGTACACCAGCGCCGTGACGTCCTGGAGCTGGTCGCGGAAGCCGTACGCGCCGCCGGACTGGTAGAGCCCGGTGCGCCCCCACAGCCGGCACGCGACCGACTGGTAGAGGAGCCAGCGGTTGACGAGCAGGTCGAGGCCCTGGTCGGGCGTGCGCACCTGGACGGCGCCGAGCAGCTCGTCCCAGCGGCGCTTCACGGCGTCGAGCTCGCGGCCGGCGGCGCCCGGGGCGCGGTAGCGGGCGATGAGGGCGCGCGCGTGCGAGGCCTCGATCACCTGACCCACCACGATCACCACCTCGCGCTCCTCGCCGGGCCCGAGCACGACCTCCACCTGGAGCGCCGCGCAGGGGTCGTAGCCCGCGCCGACCCGGTTGCTGAGCCCGACCCGGCGCAGGGCCGCGGGGTGGGCGGGGTCGCCGTGGAAGCCCAGCACCTCCGCGCGGTCGCCCGTGTAGGAGCGGAAGCGGGGTGAGGTGTCGGCGAAGGCGAGCCGCGAACCGAAGTCGTTGGGGTAGGTGTTGCGCGCGAAGAAGGCCCCGCTCTCGGCGTCGAGGCAGGTCACGACGTGCATCCCGTCGGTGGGGCGCAGCACCCCGAGGGTCCACTCGACGTAGGCGGTGACGGTGAGCCGTCGCGGGAGGCGGCTGGTGTTGCGCAGCGTGAGGCGCGAGATCTTCACCGGGTCGTCGGCGGCGACGAAGACCGTGAGCGACTGCGCGATACCCGCCACGATGGAGCGGAAGACGCTGTAGCCCTGGCCGTGGCGCACCTCGAAGGACCCGTCGCCGCGGATGGGCAGCGGCGTGGGCGTCCAGAAGGCGCCGGTCTCGTCGTCGCGCACGTAGATCGCGCCCGTGGCCGGGTCCGCGACGGGGTCGTTGGTCCACTCGGTGAGGCGGTTCTCGTGGCTGTTCTCGGCCCACTCGTAGCCGGAGCCCGCCTCGCTGACGAGCGCGCCGAAGCCCGGGTTGGCGAGCACGTTGACCCACGGGGCGGGCGTCCACTGCTTGGGCCCGAGGCGGATGACGTACTCCCGCCCGTCGGCGGAGAAGCCGCCGAGGGCCGTGGGGAAGCGCAGCGGCTCGGCGGGGGCGACGGTGCCGCGGGCCTCGACCCGGTGGTGCCGCGCGACGAGGGCGGCGGGCAGCTCGACGAGCTCTGCGGGGCGGTCGACCTGCTCGGCGAGCGTGCCGCGGGAGCCCGAGAGCACGGCCCGCGCGGCGGCGATGAGCAGGGTCTGGTCCTCGGCGGGCATGATGTCCGCGCGGCGCACGAAGATCCCGCCGGGGCGGTCGACGAGGAAGGCGCTCGGCCCCGAGCGCACCACCCCGACGAGCTGGTCGTGGAAGGCCTGGAGGTAGCTGGGCGGGTGCTCGTTGAGCACCACGAGGTCGACCGTGAGGCCGCGCATGCGCCAGTACTCGTGGGCGTGCAGGGCCTCGCGGAGCAGCCCGATGTGCTCCTCGCCCGACACGCGCAGCAGCACGATGGGGACGTCGCCGGAGATGCCGTAGGCCCAGAGCCCCGACTGCCCGCGGCGGTTGCGGGCGATGACGTCCTCCCGCGCCCGCAGCTCGCGCCCGGCGTAGAGCACGCGCGCGGCGAGGCGGAGGAAGAGCTTCGCGTCGTCGGCGCCGATGTCGAGGTAGTGGAGCTGCGACTGCGCGTGGGTCCACGCGAGCACCGAGGCGCGGTTGGCGCAGGTGGCGTCGGCGTACTTCTCCGCGAGCAGCAGGGCGGCCTCGCGGGTGTCGGCGACCGCCGTGGTGAAGAGAAGGCGGGCCGAGCGCCCGGCGCCCACGCGCACCCGCCGGCGCAGGCTGAACACCGGGTCGAGCACGGCGCCGGTGGTCCCCGCGAGGGGGCCGTCCATGGCGGCGGGGTGGCGGGCGGTCCGGCCGCGGCCGAGGAAGCGCGCGCGGTCGGTCTCGTGCTCGTGCGGGCCCACGACCTCGCCCTCGACGGCGCAGACGTGCACGGCCCACACGCGGGCCTCCTCGGCCGACCGGGGGCGGCGGGAGGCGATGAGGGCATCGAACGCGGGGAGGTGCTCGGTCTCGACGAAGAGCTTGGCGAAGGCCTGGTGGGCGGCGTCGGCCGCGGGCGTGGCGAGCACCACCTCGAGGTAGCTGGTGACCTCGAAGTTCCGGGACTCGTCGGTCTGGTTGGTGATCTTGAGCGCGCGAACCTCGGCGTCGTCCTGGGTGGCGACGGAGATCACCAGGTTGGTCTCGACCCCGTCGGCGACCCGGCGGAACTCCGCGCGGTCGACGGGGAAGCACAGCTCCTTCGTGCCCGGCGCGTCGTCCACGGGGTGGTGCGTCGCCGACCAGAAGCGCCCGTCGCGCGGCTCGCGCACATAGATGAACTGGCCCCACGCGTCGCGCGTCGGGTCCTCGCGCCAGCGGGAGACCGCGAGCTCGCGGCGCCGGCTCGACCCGCCACCCGCCCCGGTCACCATGACCGAGTAGCTGCCGTTGGAGAGCAGGTGCACCTCCGGGCGCGCGTCGACGCGGAAGGGGCGCCACTCCTCGCGCGGCACCTCCCGGGCGGGGCGCGGCGGGGGCTCGTGCTCGGCGGCGCGCTCCTCGATGGGGGCCTCTCGGGGCACGCGCTCCTGCAGCAGCAGCTCCGTCGCCCGGACGCGCGGGTCGGCGTGGAAGCGCTCGACCATGCGCCCGCCGCCGAGGTGCTCGGCGATGGCCAGCAGGCTCATGCCCTGGTGGTGCGCCATGAAGGTGCGCACGACGGCGCCGCGCTGGCCGTCGGGCACGCGCCCTGGGGTGTAGTCGATGGACTCGTAGAAGCCGTACGCCCCTTCGAGCCCTTCGGCCACGAGGCGCCAGAGGTTCTCCACCGCGCCGTTGGGGTCGACGAGCAGGGCGAGGGCCGTGGCGTAGGGGGCCACGACGAGGTCCTCGCCGAGGCCGCGCTTGATGCCGAGGCCGGGCACGCCGAAGGGGCCGTACTGGTAGTTGAGCTGGAGGTCGCGGGCGTTGTAGGCGCTCTCCGAGATGCCCCAGGGGACGTGGCTGTCCTGGCCGTACGCCACCTGGCGCTCGACGACCGCGCGGGCGGTCTCATCGAGCAGGGTGTTGCGGTAGCTGCGCATGAGCAGCGACGGCATGAGGTACTCGAACATCGTGCCCGTCCACGAGAGGAGGGCGCGGCGTCGGCCCACCGGCGCGAGGGCCCGGCCGAGCTTGTACCAGTGGCGCACCGGGGCGTCGCCCTTGGCGATGGCGACGAAGCTCCCGAGGCGCGACTCGCTGGCCAGCAGGTCGTAGAAGGAGCCGTCGAGGCGCTCGCCGCCGACGTCGTAGCCGATGGAGAAGAGCTGGCGGTCGCGGTGGTAGAGGAAGCGGAAGTCCATCGCCTCCAGCAGCGCGTCGGCGCGCGCGGCGAGGGAGCGCAGGCGGCTCCGGAGCACCGGTCCCGGCTCCGGCTCGGGGGCGTCGTCGAGGTGCGACGCGACCTGCGACACCAGCGCGCCCGACCAGCGGGTGACCTCGCGGTAGCGCGGGTCGTCGGCCTGCGACGCGAGCGCCGTGATCTCCGCGTGTAGCGCGCTCGCGGCGTCGTGGAGGGAGGTGAGCCACGCCTCGCGGCCGCCCGGCCCCGCGGGGGCCCGGCCGAGGAGCTGCTCGAAGGACGACGTGCGCGCCCGCAGCCCGCGGAGCGACGGGTCGCCGGAGCGGTCGATCTCCTCGTCGAGCAGGCGCAGGGTGTCCTCGACCCCTTCGGAGATCTGCGCGATCGGGGGCAGCGAGGTGGCGCGCAGGCACGCCTGCTTGAGGGCGATGAACACCCCCGCGAGGTTGCCGCTGTCCACGGTGGAGACGTACGCGGGCGGGAGCGGCGCGAGGCTGCGGGTGTCGTACCAGTTGAGGAAGTGCCCGCGGTGGCGCTCCAGGCGCTCCATCGTCCCGAGGGCGCGCTCCAGGCGGTCGACGCAGCCGCGGAGTCCGAGGTAGCCGAGGTCGACGGCGGCGAAGTTGGCCAGGAGCGCGAGGCCCATGTTGGTCGGCGAGGTGCGGTGCGCGACGAGGGGCGCGGGGTCGTCCTGGAAGTTGTCCGGCGGGAGGAAGTGGTCCTCGGCGGTGACGAAGGTGGTGAAGTAGCTCCAGGTCTTGCGGGCGGTGCGGCGGAGGAAGTACCGCCCGACCGCGCCCACCACCGGGCGGGGCTCCGGGGGGCACTGGCCCAGCCACACGGCGACCGCGGGCGCGAGGGCCCACGCGACGACGAGCGGGGCCAGCGCCGCGGCCGGGCCGACGTCTCCCCGCGCGGCGAGCCCCACCGCCGCCGCGGCCGGCAGCAGCGAGGCGCCCATCGCGCCGTAGGCCGACGCGAGCGTACGGCCCGCGGAGCGCTCGGCCTGCGCGGCGGTGATCCACTCCAGGAGGCCGCGGCGGCTCACGAAGCGGCGCCATCCGACGCGCGCGATGGCGTCGACGCTCACCCCCGCGTCGTGCGGGAGGAAGAGCAGGGTGACGGCCAGGCGCAGGGAGTTCTGCGCGGCGTCGCCGAGGGTGCGGCCCACGTGGGCGCCCCAGGTGGCGTAGCGCGGGCGGCGGGCGGCGGCGGAGGCCCAGTGCGCCACGATGGGCAGCCCCAGGAGCAGCGCCACGGCGCCGGTCCAGGGGAGCGGGCGGTCGGCGGCGAGCCAGCCGCCCAGCAGCAGGGCGAGGGTCGCGGGGGCGACGAGCGAGCGGCGGAGGTTGTCGGCGATCTTCCAGCGGCTGATGAGCGAGAGGGGGTTGTCGAGGCGCTGGCCGTCCCCGCGCGGGGGCGTCGGCAGGAGCCACGGCGCGATCTGCCAGTCGCCGCGGATCCATCGGTGGCGGCGCAGGCTGGCGGACAGGTAGTGCGAGGGCGTGTCGTCGAAGAGCTCGACGTCGGAGACGAAGCCCGCGCGGGCGAAGAGCCCTTCGAGCAGGTCGTGGGAGAGCACCGTGCCGTCGGGCACCCGGCCGCGCATCGAGGCCTCGAAGACCCGCAGGTCGTAGATGCCCTTGCCCACGAAGGAGCCCTCGCCGAAGAGGTCCTGGTACACGTCGGACACGGCGCTGGTGTACGGGTCGAGGCCCTCCTGGTCGGCGAAGACCCTGGCGAAGCGGCTCCGTCGCGCGGAGGTCGGGGACACCGACACGCGCGGCTGGAGCACCCCGTAGCCCTCCACCACCACGCCGGTGGCCGGGTCGAGCCGGGCCTGGTTGAGGGGATGGGCGATCGTCGCGACGAGGCGGGCGGCGGTGCCGGGCGGCAGCTGCGTGTCGGCGTCGAGGGTGAGCACGAAGCGCACGGCGTGGAGCCACGAGCGGTCTCCCACGACGTCCGTGAACGACGTGTGCGCGTCGCCCAGCAGCAGGCGGTTGAGCTCCTCGATCTTGCCGCGCTTGCGCTCCCATCCCATGAAGCGCTGCTCGCCCTCGCTCCACACGCGGCCGCGGTGGAGCAGGTAGAAGCGCCCGCCCTCGTGGGTGCGGTTGAGGCGGTCGATGCCGGCGCGGGCCGCGCCCAGGAGCTCGGCGTCGTCGGGCGTGCGCGCCGTGTCGGCGTCGGTGAAATCGCTCAGCAGGGCGAAGCGCAGCGCAAGGTCGGGGTTGGCGAGGAAGCGCAGCTCCAGACCCTCGACCTGCTCCTCGATGGCCTCGAGGCCCGTGAGCATCATCGGCACGACCACCAGGGTGCGGTGCTCGTCCGGGACGCCGTCGACGAAGTCCAGCTTGGGGAGCAGCGCGGGGGGAAAGACCGTGGTGACCGCGAGGTTGGCGAGGCTCGCGACGAGCTCGCTCGCGGGCAGCAGGGCGGCCGCGCCGAGCGCGACGCCGGCGCTGCGGGGGGCGCCGAGGCGCTCGGCGAGGGCCCCGGCGGCGGCGGCGAGGAGCCCGCTGCCGAGGGCGATGGGCGCGAGGTAGGCGAGGGTCGCGCGGTCGGTCAGGGCGCGGCCGAGGCGCTCGAGCAAGCGCGGCCGGTAGCCGAGCTCGGCCTCCAGCGCGGCGGTGCCGCGGTCGACGAGGAAGTACCCGATGTGCGCGCGACGGGAGGGGTCGGTGACCTCGCCGGACCGCTCGAGCTCTACGCGGGCGAGGGCGACGGCGCGCTCGGCGACCTCGTGCTCGGGGCGGCCGGTGCGCCGGGCGAGGCGCTCGACGACGTGGCGGTAGCGGTCGCGGGTGACGAAGTCCATCCGGGGGTAGGTCCCCGACGGGTCCTGCCGCAGCGCGCGCTCGACGACGCTGAGCGACTCGAAGACCTTGCTCCAGTCGGTGGCGGTGATGGTCCGCATCGACGTGATGCAGTTGCCCACGGACACCTGGTTGGCGGCCTGGCTGCGGTGCTCCGCCCGGATCGCCTCCTCGACCGTGGTGCCCTGCTCGCCGATGCGCCGGTCGAGCCACTCGGTCGCGAGCGAGAGGGCGGGGTGGCGGTCGCGCAGGCGCAGCGCGAGCTCCGTCGCGAACATCGTGGTCGAGGGCAGCACGCGCCGCGACACCCGGTGCTCCAGCGCCTCGGCCACGCTCGCGGCGCCGCGCGAAGCCAGCAGGGCGAGCTCGTCCGCGAGCGCCGTCGCGGCCTCGCGCTCCACCCGGGCGGCGTCGACCCGGGCCGCGATGCGCGCCAGCCGGTCGAGGAACCCGTGGCGGAGCGCGATGGGGATCGCCCAAAGCTCGCCGATGGTGAGCGGCGCCACGGCCTGGTAGGCGGCGAGGAAGCGCACGAGCAGCGCGACGTCGAGCAGGCCGTCGGTGAAGGCGATCAGCTCGACGACGATGGCGAAGGCGCGCGGGTGCCCGGCGAGCGGCCCCTCGGTGAGCTCCGGGAGCTGGCGGTAGAAGCCCCGCGGGAGGTCCTCCCGGCCCTCGCGGAGCTGCTCGGCGATGACGTGGAAGTTGTCGAGCAGCCACTCGCCCGCGGGGGAGATCCAGCCCCCGGACTCCGCGGCCTTCAGCGTCGCGCGGTAGTTGTCCACCAGCTGCCGGTGGTTGGCCCGCAGCAGCGCGATGTAGTCCTCGTTGTGGCGCGGCGTGGCCCGGCGGGTGCGGCCCACATGGGCGCGCGCGAGCTGCTCCGCGAGCGCGTCGAGGCGCTCGACCGTGAGGTGCTCCGGCGGCGGCGGGAGGTCCTGCGCGGCGACGACGGGGCTCATCGCCTCACCCCGGGCTCAGCCAGCTCGCTCCGCCGTGACGATCTCCAGGTGAGCGAGGCAAACTGCCACGGCGTGACATTCATGCAGGGCCCCTCAGCGCCCGGGCGCACTGGGGGAGGGCGGCGCTGCGATGGCCGAGCCGCGGGGCGGCGTCGGCAGGTGCCTGCGCCCCTGGGCCTCATGGGCGGCGCGCTTGATGGCGCCGTGGTGCCGCAGGAGCGTGCTCGAAATCTGGAACGGCAGCTTGAGCTCGCAGACCTGCTCGTAGCACCGGACGAGGGCCTCCTCGCGGCGCGCCCGATCCTCCGCGGGCGTGAGCGCACGCGGTGAAAACAGCCCTACCAGCGTCTGCCACGGGTCGCTGTGGGGGCGCGCGCCCGCGTCGGCGATGACCCCGCGCAGCTCGGCGAGCAGCGCCGCGCGCTCGGCCCGGGAGAGCCCCTCGCCGTCGTCTGCGGCCGCGTTGAGCGCCTCGTCCCACGCGCGGAAGCGGGCGATGAGCTGTTGCAGTGCGGGGGCGAAATCTGCGGTCTCCATGCGATACCCTCCGGTTGCGAGATGTCGTCGACGACGACGCTGAAGCGCCCCTGCGCAATCCACGTGCCACCGCCGTCGGCGAGAGAAAGTCCCCACCGATGCCCTCCCCGAAGCTCCGCGTCGCGCCGATGGCCACCCCCTTCCAGGTGGTGCTGGTCGAGCCCGAGATCCCCCAGAACACGGGCAACATCGCCCGCCTGTGCGCCGCCACGCAGAGCCCGCTGCACCTCGTCGGGCGCCTCGGGTTCCGCATCGACGACCGCAGCGTGCGCCGCGCGGGCATCGACTACTGGCACCTCGTCGCGCTGCACACGCACCCCGACTGGTCGACCTTCGCGCTCACGCACGCGCGCCTCCGCCCGCCCGGGCGGGTTCGTCTCTTCAGCGCCACCGGTCGCCGCAGCTACGTCGACGCGGGCTTCGCGCCCGGCGACGCGCTGGTGTTCGGTCGCGAGTCGAGCGGCATCCCGCAGGAGGTGCTCGACCGCTACCCCGACGACGTCTACGGCATCCCCACGGCGGGCGCGGTGCGCTCGCTCAACCTCGCCAGCGCCGCGGCCATCGTGGTGTACGAGGCGATGCGCTCCGTCGGGGCGCTCGACGGCGCGCGCATGGAGGACGCGGCCGGCGACGCGCACCCCGAGCCCGACGACTTCGTGCGCTAGGTCTGCGCGGGGTCTTGCGCCCGACGCGCCCCGTGCGCCAGGGTCGGCGCCGATGCGACGATCGACCCTCGCGGTGTGGCTGTTGTCCGGCGGGCTCCTCGCGGGCGAGGCGGGCGCCACACCCCGCGCGCTCCCCCCGGCCGAGCGCGCGGAGATCACCGCCCTCGCGCGGCGGGTGCTGGAGTTCGTGCGCGACGGCGGCCCCGGCCCGGCGGGGTTGTTCCCGACGGCGGCCGAGCTGCGGGCGGTGTACGGGCTGCGCGACCCCGGCGACGCCGGGCCCGACGGCGGCGGGATGATGGTGCAGCGCCAGCTCGAGGCGCTCGGCCGCGACGCGCGCGACCTGCGACCGAGGCTCGCGGGCGCGCGGTTCCGCGGCATCGCGGGCGGGGCGTTCGCGCGCAACACCATCGACCCGCGGCGCTGCGGGCGCTTCGGCGCGCCGGGCTCCCTCTGCGCCGACGGCCCGGTGATCGAGTACGCGGTGGGGCCGAGCGTGCGGCGCCTGCGCATCGACACCATCGTCCGCGTGGGCGGCCGCTGGCGGGTGCTCGACCTGCGACCCTGAGGGCCGTCAGGCGTCGCGGGCCTTGCGGCTGCCCACCCGAGGGGCGGCGAGGCGGAAGATCGCCCGCGTGAGGGCCGGGGCGTGCCGCGCCATGGCGACACCGAACTTACCGTGCAGCGTAAGGATCAGCTCGTCGTCGCGGCGCGCGACGGCGTCGGCGATCTTCCGCGCGGCGGTCATCGCGGGCATGAGCAGCCACGACGGCACGGTCTCCTTGCGCGACTCCTTGAAGGAGCCCTGCCGGTCGACCCGGCGGATCTCGCTCTCGATGAAGCCCGGCGCGACGTGCGTGACGCTGATGCCCTTCATCGCCCACTCGGTGCGCAGCCCGTCGCAGAACGACGTCACGCAGGCCTTGGACATGTTGTAGGCCATGCTCGCCGGGGCGGGCACGAAGGCCGCCACGCTCCCGATGGCGACGAAGCACCCCTTCGAGCGGGCGAGCGCCGGGAGCGCGGCCTTGGCGGTGCGCATCACGCCGTAGACGTTGGTCTCGAACTGCCGGCGCACGTCGTCGAGGGAGAGCTGGTCGAAGGTGCCGTCGACGCCGAAGCCCGCGTTGGCGATGACCACGTCGAGGCCGCCGAAGACCTCCACCGCCCGCGCCACGGCCGCCTCGCAGTCGCCGTCGTGGGTGACGTCGCAGGCCACGGCCAGGCTGTGGCCGTCGCCCCCCAGGGCCTGGGCCAGCGCCGCGATGCGCTCCACCCGCCGGGCCAGCAGCACGGTCTTCCACCCGCGCCGCGCGTACTCCCGCGCCATCGCCTCGCCGATGCCCGACGAAGCCCCCGTGATCAGCACCACCCCCGCCGCGCCCGTCGCCATCGTCACCCACGCTCCTTCCGGCCGCGCCCGCCGAACCCCCCGCACGTTGACCGGGGGGACCTCGGGTCGCCGTCGGGGGCTTGTACACCCGATCGCGTGGAATGCTGACCCCGCCGCGGGTGATCTGTTAGCGTCGCGCGGCCATGCGTAGAACGGTGGGAACTCTCTCGGCGATCGCGGCTTCACTCGGCCTCCTGGGCCTCGCCCCGGAGGCCCGCGCGCAGGACGCGCTGCCCGCGGACACGGGCTTCGACCTGAGGTTGTTCCGCCACGCCATCGACTCGAAGGGGCAGTTCACGGTCAACGGCACCGACACCCTGGGGCACCTGAACACGTCCTTCGGGCTCGTGGTCGACTGGGGCCGCGGGCTCGCCCGGCAGGGCACGCTGCTGCGCGGGATGCAGTCCGAGACGCAGGTGCCCCTGGTGGAGAACCTCTTCACCGGCACCTTCTCGGCCAACCTCGGGCTCTTCAACCGCCTCGTGGTGGGCCTCCAGCTCCCGGTGCACCTCGTCGGCGGCCCCGGGCCCGGCGGCACCGACGGCACGCTCCAGCCCATCGCCGGGTACACCCCGCAGAACGGCGGGCTCGACTTCCAGGGCTTCGGCTCGATCTCGCTGCACGCCAAGCTGAGGCTGCTGCCGCCCACGGTCACCACGTGGGGCCTCGCGCTCATCATGCAGGCGGGCATCCCCCTCTCGTCGGGGCCGAGCAACTTCGCGGGTGACCCCGGGGTGATGCTCTGGCCCTCCATCGCCGCGGAGTGGCACCCGGTCTCGCGCTTCCGCATGGACCTCAACCTCGGGTACCGCCTCGGGCTGGGCACCGCCGCGCGGCTGGTCGACACCACCTACGGCTCGCCGGTCACCGCGGGCCTCGGGATGAGCGTGCGCGTCGGCCCGGCGCTCGACCTCGTGGCGGAGGTTTACGGGGGCACGTATTCCAACGCGATGTTCGGCGCCAACAGCACGCCCTTCGAGGCGGTGGGCGGGCTCAAGATCTTCGTGGTCGACAACAGCTACCTGATGCTCGGCGCGGGCCGGCGCATCACCGGGAGCGACGCCGCGGCCGACCTGCGGGCCTTCGTGGGCTTCGTGTTCGAGCCCTCCATCGGCGACCGGGACGGCGACGGGTTCCGCGACGACGTCGACCGGTGCCCGGACAGCCCCGAGGACTTCGACGGCTTCGAGGACACCGACGGCTGCCCCGAGCCGGACAACGACCAGGACGGCATCCGGGACGGCGACGACCAGTGCCCGCTCACTCCGGAAGACCGCGACGGGGTGGCCGACGAGGACGGCTGCCCCGACCGGGACAACAACGACCGCGACGGCGACGGCATCCTGGACAACGTCGACCGCTGCCCCGACGAGCCCGAGGACCGCGACAACTTCGAGGACACCGACGGCTGCCCCGACCCGGACAACGACCGCGACGGCATCCTCGACCGGGTCGACCTGTGCCCCAACGACCCCGAAGACCGCGACAACTTCGAGGACGACAACGGCTGCCCCGACCCGGACAACGACCACGACCGCATCCCGGACGTGCGCGACCGCTGCCCCAACGACCCGGAGACCTACAACGCCCACGAGGACGAGGACGGCTGCCCCGACCAGGGCGTGGCGGTGCTCGAGGAGAACACCATCCGCATCCTCCAGGCGATCAACTTCGAGACCGACTCGGCGCAGATCCGCCCGGAGAGCATGCCCATCATCGAGGCCGTGGCGGCGACGCTGCGGGCCAACGACCAGATCCAGCTGTTGCAGGTGCAGGGGCACGCCGACGAGCGCGGCGACGACGACCACAACCTCCAGCTCACGCGCGACCGCGCGGCGAGCGTGGTGGCGGCGCTCACCCAGCGCGGCGTCGGGGCCGAGCGGCTGCACGCCGCGGGCTACGGCGAGCGCTGTCCGGTCAACCCGGGGCGCGGCCCCGTCGCGTGGGCGGCCAACCGGCGGGTGGTGTTCCTCATCCTGCGTACGTCCGCGGGGCCGACGCGGGTGACCATCGCGTGCCCGGCGGGCGAAGACCTCATCCCCGACGAGGACCGCGACCTCCGTTGAGACGCTTCGCGCCATCGGCGTAGTGCCGCGGCGGCTCCTTGCGGTATGGTCCCCGGAACATGTCGACCGAAGCCCTGGACACGATCGCTGAAGCCTGGCTCTCGAGCCTGCAACAAGACATCAAGGAGTTCGTCCGCGTCGTCTGCGACGACCCGGAGCTCGACGAGTCGCTGCGCGACCGCGTGCACGGCGCGGTGTTCTACGCGCTCGTGCCGGGCGACGTGATCCCCGACTCCATCGGCGTGCTGGGCTACCTCGACGACGCGCTGGCGCTGCGCATCGCCCTCGACGAGGTGCGCCGCGAGGCGCCCGAGCGCTTCGAGTCGTGGCGCGACCGCATCCCGGAGATGATCGAGAGCGCGGGCGACGCGCTGGCGACCTTCCGCGAGTCGCTCGACGAGGCGACCTACGAGGCCTTCCGGCAGCGGGTGTTCGCCATCGAGAAGGTGGAGTTCAAGGGCCGCCGCGCGAGCGAGGTGGCCCAGGGCAAGGTCGACCCCGGGTGGCTCGCCGCCGAGGTGTCGGTGCTCGCGCTCAAGCTCGACTTCAAGCCCGCCGCCGTCAGGGCCGCGGCGAAGCGGGTCGACAGCGCGCTGCAGACCTTCCATCAGCGCCTGCAGCCCCGTCGCTGAACATCACGTCGTCCAGGCCGAGCGAGCGCGTCGCCGACGGCCGGACGTTCACCCTCGGGGCCGCCGCGAGCGCGGTGGCCCGCAGCAGCGACACCGCCATCGAGGCGAGCACGAGCACGGCGAGGTCGAGCGCGAGCACGGTCATCACCGTCGACGACAGGCGCACCGCCGCGACGAGGCCCGCCGCGGCGCCCAGCAGGGCCGCCAGCTGGAGGGCCTGCACGGGCAGCGAACGACGGCGGGACGACTCGCCCCGGGGCGCGCGGGCGGGCAGCGAGAGGGCGACCGCGGCGAGGAGCATCGCGGTGCCGGGCGACACGCACCCACGGACGCCCGCGACCGCGCATGCGTGGGCGGCGGCGGCGCCGAGGGCCAGCAGCGCCGGGAGCGGGCGCAGCGAGCGAGGGAGCGCGACCCGGGCGGGGCCCTCGAGGTGGCGCAGCGCCCGGCCGCCGATGAGCAGCACGGCCGCGAGCCCGAGGCCGTAGACGAGCGCCAGCGGCGACCAGGGGGTCGGCGCCGGGGGGCGCGCGGCGCGACGGGGCACGCCCGCGGAGAGCCACGGGAAGAGGGCGGGGTCGGCGGCGACGCGCGCGGTCCACGCGACCCCGGCGGGGACGTGGCGGCGCATGGCGCGGAGCACGTCGCGGGAGAGCTCGGTGGTCACCGTGGCGTCGACGCCGTTCACGTCGTCGGCGACCCAGCGGGCGCGCCGGCTCGCGCTGGGGAGCGAGACGCGCAGCTCGGTGGCCTCCATGCCTCGCTCCCACGGGCACGAGCGAAGCTCCAGCACCGCGTCGCCATCGGCGCTGCGCACGGAGCCCAGCGCGCGCAGCGAGGTGCCGTAGCGCAGCACCACGTCGACGGAGCCTCGCGCGACCCCGACGTTCGCGTCGCCCAGGGCGACGGTGAGGCGCCCGGGGGTGCCGTTGCGCACGGTGATCGGCACGGGCACGCCGAGGGCGGTGCTGGCCGTCGCCTCGATGAGCGAGAGGTCGACCGGGAGCTCGTTGAGGTCGAACTCGTGCAGCCGCCCCGCGAGCACGCGCCAGCGCACCCGCTGGGTGACGATGGCGGTGCCGTCGGGCTGCACGGCGTACTCGGTGACGGCGTCCCCGGGCCGCGCGTCGGTCCACCCGAGCGCGACGGCGGGGCGGGCGAGGCAGAGCGCCCCCGCGAGGAGGAAGCCGAACAGCCACCGGAAGAGTCGGGCCCTGGCGTGACGCACCCCCAGGCCGATAGCGCGCCGCGCCGCTGCAACGCGAGTTTTCAACTTCTGGTCGCTCCCCCCGGCGGCGTGTCAGGCTGCGCCCGCACATGACGGCTCGAAGCATGGATGCGGCGGCGTTGACGGTGGCCCTTGCGGGCGCGGACGGCGACGCCGTGGCGGCGGCCCTCTACCCCTCCGCGCGCGACGCCCTGCGGGCCCGGGTGCGCGCGCTGCGCCCCGCGGGCACCCGCGAGCAACGCGCCCGGGTGCTGGCCGCGGCGGGCCTGCGCCTGCTCGCCGCCCCCCGGGAGGGCGCCTCCGATGCCGTGGGGGCGCGCTTCGTCGCCGCGTGGCTACGCTCCCTCGCCCCCGTCGACCGGGGCGACTTCGTCCGTGGCCTCGGCGCGGCCCCGCTCGCGGCCCTGCGCGCGGCGCTCCCCTCTGCGCCGGACTTCGACGCCGCGCGGCGCTCCACCGCCACCCACCTGGTGGGTGTGGTCCAGCGCACGCTCGGCCAGGCGCCGACCCTGGCCGGCTGGTCGGCGCTCCTGGGCGCCCTCGCGCTGCGCGGCCCGCTCGCCGACGCGGGCCTCCTGCGCGCGGCGCGGGTGCTGCGCATGGGGCCGCGGGCGCCCGCGTGCCTCGCGCTGGCCGACGAGCTGTGCGCCCGATGAGCACCGGCGCCCGCGGGCTCACCCTGGTGCGCGCGGCCGTCGCCCCGTCCGCGCCCGACGCCTCCACGGTGGCCTGGGAGCTCGCGGCCCGCGCGCGCTTCGACCGGGCGCTGTCCGACGCCCACGACACCCTGGCGACGCTGGCCTTCGACGTGGCCGAGGGGATCATCGGCCGCGCCGTCACCGTCGACGCCGCGGTGCTCGGCGCGCTCGTCGCGCAGGCCGTGGCCCGGGCGCGCGGCGCACGGCGCATCCTGGCGTGCGTGCACCCCGACGACGTGGTGACGGCGCGGCTCGCGCTGGCCGAGGCGCTCTCCGACGGCGCCCCGCTCGAGTGGGTGGAGGTCGCGGCCGACCCGTCGCTTCCGCGGGGCGCCGTCGCGGTCGAGACCGAGCGGGGGAGGGTGACCGCGGACTGGGCCGCGTCGCTCGCCCTGGCGCGGTCCCGCTGGGTCGCCTCGCTGCCGGAGCCCCGCGGGTGAGCGACGAGCCCGCCCACCGCCCGAGGGTGCTCCTCCCCGCGGCCCTCTTCGCCGCGACGGTGCTCAGCGTCTTCTACGCCGGCGCCACCCAGCACCTCCCGCGGAGCCCGGAGTCCTACGTCCAGGTGACCTTTACCCTGCCCGGTATGCTCGCCGCGCTGCGCACCCTGGGCTGGGCGCTGGGGCAGGGCTGGCGCTTCGCGGTCCCGCTGCTCGCCATCCTGGTGACCCACGAGCTCGGCCACTTCCTCCTCGCGCGCCGCCACCGGGTGCCCGCGAGCCTCCCGATGTTCGTTCCCTTCCCCAACCTGCTGGGCACCATGGGCGCGATCATCTCGATGCGCCCCATCGGCAGCCGCAACGCGCTCGTCGACATCGGCGCCGCGGGGCCGCTCGCGGGCCTGGTGCTGGCCATCCCCATCACGGCCGTGGGCCTCGCCTTGTCGCCGGTCGAGCCGCTCGCCCCGGGCGGCCTGCTCGAGGGCGACTCGCTGATCTACCTCCTCCTGAAGCGCCTCGTCTGCGGCCCCCTCCCGGCGGGCTACGACGTCCAGCTGCACCCCTTCGCCTTCGCCGGGTGGGTGGGCCTCTTCATGACGATGCTCAACCTGCTGCCGGTGGGTCAGCTCGACGGCGGCCACGTCACCTACGCGCTCTTCGGCCCCCGCGCCGACCGCTGGTCGCGCTGGTTCACCGGGGCGCTGCTGGGCTACGCGCTCGCGCTCGCGGGGTACATCGCGCTCACCACGCCCCTGGCGCAGCTCTCCGTCGATCGCTTCGTGCCGGCGCTCATCTGGGGGCCGTGGGCGCTCGCCACCCGGGTGCTGCTGCGCCTCTCGGGCGACGAGCACCCGCCCGCGGGCGACGACGCGCTCACCCCGGCGCGCAAGGCCATCGCGCTGCTCTGCCTCGCGCTCTTCGCGCTGCTCTTCATGCCGCTGCCGATGCGCGCGGGCTGAAGCTACATCCGGCGCACGGGGCGGGCCGTGGCGTTGCTCGCGCGGCAGCTCGGGCAGATGCCGTAGAGCTCGTGGCGGTGCATGAGCAGCTCGAAGCCGTGGGCGAGCGCGACGCGCTTCTGCTCCAGCTCGATGACGTCGTCTTCGAACTCCACGATGGCGCCGCACACCGTGCAGATCAGGTGGTCGTGATGGTCGTCGCCCAGGAGCTCGAAGCGCGACGCGCCGCCCTCGAAGTGGCGCTCGGCGACGATGCCGCTGTCCTGGAGCACGCGGAGCGTGCGGTACACCGTGGCGGCGCCGATGCGGGGGTCGCGGGCGCGCACCTCGCGCAGGAGCTCCTCCGCGGTGATGTGGCGCCCGATGGACGCCAGGGTCTCGAGGATGAGCTCGCGCCGCGTCGAGCTCTTCAAGTTGTTGCGCACGACATGATCGCGCAGGCGTGACCGGAGGCTCTCGACGTCGGGCGGGTTCACCACCGTCGAACCGTCGTCGAGTAGGCGGGGCGCGTCAAGGTCGCGCGTCGACTCCGGGGCCCGCCGCCGCGTCGGCCGCCGCGCCGCCGTCCGCGACCGGCGCGGGATCGTCCGGGGCGTGGGCCATCCCCAGCGGCGCGACGCCGAGCGTGCGACGTACCGCGTTGGCGACGGAGCAGTCATGGCCGCTCACCGAGGACCCGCTGAGGGGCCGGGCCCGCGGCGGAGGCGCAGGCGTGCCCGCCATCTGGAAGGGGATCACCCGCACGTCGTCCCCGACGGCCCGGGCGCGGAGCACGACGCGGCGAGCGGGGAGGTCGTAGACGTACACCCGCGTCGGGCCGTCGACGGAGGCGCGGGCCTCGTCGACCGCGAGCACAAGGTAGCGCCGACGCAGGTGGTCGAGGAGCACCCCGGTGTCGCGCCGCAGCCGGAAGATGAGGTCCTCGCGCAGGGCGTGGAGCCGCTCGGTGGAGCCCGCGCCCCGCACCGCGTCGACGAAGGAGGGCAGCAGGAAGGCGCCCTTGTCGAGGAGCTCCCGGGCGAACAGGGTCTCGACGCCGAGGCACGCGCTGAGCTGGTCGGGGTAGCGGTGCCGGAGCGACGCCGCGACCTCGGCGGCAGCGTGCACCTCGTGCACGCGCAGGCGGCCGTAGAGCACGGGCGCGCGGCTCAGGTCTGCGGGGCTGAGCGTGGGGTCGCGCAGGTCGCCCGGGTACGCCCCGACGGCCTCGAGGGCGGAGGTCTCGATGAAGGTGCGGACGGCGCGGTAGTCGGGCCCGAGGCTGGCGGTGAGCACCGCGTGCTCGCGCAGCAGGCGCTCGCGCAGGAGCCGGGCCTCGCGGTCGCGCTTCATGCCCCACACGAGCGGGAACGCGAGCACGACGGCGAGGACGGGCGCCCAGAAGCGCCATTTGATCTGTGGGAGGAAGGGGAGCTCTTGCCGGGGGATCATCCCCCGGTGTGAGCTGCCAGGCTCGTCGACCGGGGGATCAGGGGGGGAGGACATGGTAGGCCTCGCGGACGGTCAGTCCGTCGGCGCGTTGGCGTTGCCCTTGGTCACCGCGAAGTTGAGTCGCACGTAGCCCGCGGCGGCGCAGGTGCGGGCGATGGTCTTCACGATGTCCCAGTGCACGTGGCGGTCGATCTGGAAGACCACGTCGCCCTCGAACTGGCGGTCGGGGTGGAGCACCGGGTACTCGCGCTTGGCCTGCTCGAGCCGCTCGAAGAGGCGGTCGATGCGGTCGCTCGATCCGGCGATCTCGCGCGGGGTGGTGATGCGCTGCCCGTCCATCATGATCGCCTGCTCGGAGATCGAGATGATGGGCGCGCTCGCCAGGTTGTCGGCGTTGTGGGTCTCGGGGATCTCGAGGCCCGCGCTCGACTGCACCTGCTGCTGCGAGCCGAACTGCGACAGGAGGAACACCACCGTGATGACGAGGAAGTCGATCATCGAGGTGAGGTTGAGGTCGGCGTTGACGGACTTGTGTCCGCCGCCCGCGACGCGCTTCTGCACGAACCGCAGCGGGATGTGGTGGAGGAGGCGCTTACCTGGCTTCGCGACGGGCATGTTTGGTTCCCTGCTTACCCTTACAGGAAGCGGATCGTGACCTCGCCGCGAGCGGCGCTGCCGTAGACCTCGTAGACGGTATCCATGACGGCGATGATCTCGGAGTACTCGACCGCGCCGTCGGGCTGGAGCCAGACCTCACGGTTCTGCTGGTTGGCCTGACGCCGGGCTTCCAGCAGGGTCTTGAGCTCGGTGAAGCGCTGCGGGGTGCGCCCGATCTGGCGCATGTCCGCGGCGTTGACGCCGACCTGGAGACCCGTCGGGGAGATCTGGATCTTGAGCTGGTCCTGCTGCTCGGGGTTGGGCGGGGAGTCCGGGGCCGGCGCGCCGCGAGGCTGGCTCGCCTGGACGGCCCCCGTCTGCACCCACACCGCGGTCATCAGGAGGAACGCGATGCAACAGATCAACAGGTCGATCATCGGGACCATGTTGACCGGGGCGTCGACGGACTTCTTGCCGCCCTTGCCGCCTGAATCGACTGAGACGCCACCCATGGCTGTGCTCCTTAACGTGCGGCCGGAGGGAGGATCAGGCGGCCTGCTGGCCGGAGCCCACGTTGATCTTCGAGCGGTTGTTCACCACGAGGTTGAGCACCTGGACGGTGGACTCGTTGATGTCGTCGACGATCTGCTGGGTCTTGCCGTTCAGGAGCGCGAACGCGATGAGGCCGAGGATGGCGATGATGAGGCCGAAGGCCGTGCAGTTCATCGCCTCGGAGATGCCGCCCGCGAGCAGCTCGGCCTTGCGGGCCGGGTCGATCGTCGGGCCGCCCTCGCCGCCGTGACCGCCCACCGCGCCGAAGGCCGCGATGAGACCGGTGATGGTGCCGAGGAGGCCGGAGAGCATCGCGAGGTTGGAGAGCAGCGAGAGGTACGCGGTGCGGTGCTCGATCTTCGGGAGCTCGCGGAGCGCGCTCTCGTCCATGGCGGCCTGCACCTCGGCGTCGGGGCGGTTCACCTTCATCAGGCCAGACTTCACGATGCGGGCGAGGGGCGCCTGGGCGCTGGAGCAGAGCTTGATGGCCCGGCCGACGTCACCCGCGAGGATGCACTTCTGGATGTTGGAGAGGAAGGCGTCCTTGTTGATGGACGACTTGAACAGGTACATCGATCGCTCGACGGTGATGGCGATCACGAACACCGCCCAGAAGACGATCGGCCACATGCCCCATCCGCCTTCCTTGAAGTGCTGACCCAGACTTTGCAACATCGCAGAATCCTCCTCAGAGCGTTGGAAATGCCGAGTGTCCCCGGGGTTGGTCGGTGGGTCGGCGTTTGGGGTGTATCCGTTGAACCGTTGCCGGTCGTGCGGTGCGTGTCTACACGACCCGTCGAGTCGTGTGCCACATGATTTCGCGTCGGCGAAAAGTTCGGCCGCCGTGAAGCCGCGCGATGATACCGGGGGGGTCTCTGGTGTCAACGGTTCTGCTCCCCACCCCCGTGACAGCCCCCCGGACGATTCTTCCCTGCGGTCGTGGAGCCCTACTCTGCGGCGCCCGGACGTCGCCGCTGGGGCCGCCGGAGCAACTCTCGCCGGGCGGTGCTTGTGTCGTTGACATCGCTCTTGGCGTGGGGATACGGTCCGCCGCGTTGCGTCGCGGGCGACGTGGGAGAGGGCCCAAGACCTGATCCTAAAGTTCGGCAGCAACCCGACGATGTTCGTCAGCGGAGGGGCACCCTCGTGCAGAGGGTCCGGTGAGATTCTTCGGATCACCGTTACCCGGTTCCCCCCACTGAGCGAAGCGTTGCGGTAGCGTAGCGTGGCTCGCGAGACAGACAGCGGCTCGAAGAACGGAGCTGAAGGAGCGTAGAGGACGATGCAATCGGCGCTGGTGCATTTGCTACTGATGGCTCAGCAGGCGGGTGGAGATCACCCCGCAGAAGCGGTGGGCCTCGCGGGGCTCTACGAGAAGCTGGGCTGGCCCTTCTTCGTGAACATCTTCATCTCCATCGTGGTGCTCGCCACGATCACGGAGCGGGTGATCTTCCTGCTGTCGAAGTTTCGCGTGAACAGCAAGGAGCTGCTCGCGCAGGTGCGGAAGCTGGTGCAGGCGAACAACATCGACCGCGCGATCAAGCTCTGCGAGGCCGACGACGTGCCCATCCTCCGGGTGTTCCGCGCGGGCCTGATGCAGGTCAACCGCGGCGAGGAGGCCGTGGTCGTCGCGATCGAAGAGCAGGTGATGGACATCGAGCCGCAGGTCCAGAAGCGCATCGGCGCCCTCTGGTCGCTCGCCAACATCGCGACCCTCATCGGGCTCCTCGGCACCATCCTCGGCCTCATCCACACCTTCAGCGCGCTCGACCGCGTGGCCGACCCCGGCCGCCGTCAGCAGCTGCTCGCCCGCGGCATCTCCGAGGCGATGAACAACACCGCCCTCGGCCTCGGCATCGCGGTCACCTGCATGGTGGCCCACCTCCTCATCAACGGGCAGGCGAAGAAGATCCTGGCGGACGTCGAGCTCACCTCGTCGAAGCTCACCAACCTCCTCACGACGGGCCGTAGCCAGGGATGAGCGGGAAGTTCACGGCTGCGCAGCGCGCGGTCATCAACCGGAAGTCCAAGCCCAAGCATCACGGGCCGGACGACGGTGGTGGCGAGCTGAACATCGTGCCGTTCCTCGACATCATCATGAACGTCCTGATCTTCATCCTGGCCAGCGTCGCGACGATCTTCACCGCCACCATCCCGGTGCCCGCGCCCTCGAGCGGGCCGCGCTCCAACACCCAGCCCGACACCCGGCAGCGGCTCAACATCACGGTGAAGGTCGCCCCCAACGGCTTCATCGTCGGCGCCGGCGGCGGGTTCCTCATGCCGGGCTGCCGCACCGTGGGCCAGGCCTCGCTCACCGTGCCCAACCGCGCGTCGCCCGACGCCGACGGCAGCATGCATGACTTCGCCGCGCTCACCCAGTGCATGCAGGCCATCCGGGTGCAGTGGGCCACCGAGGTCGAAGACGACCACTCCATCAACGTGTCGCCCAATGGCGACATCCCCTACGGCGTGCTCGTGAAGACCGTCGACGCCGTGCGCGAGTCGCGCCCCGACGCCTGCCGGCTGCCCGAGAACGGCGCGCCGGGCAACTACACCAACGCGGACTGCCTCTTCCCCGAGGTCACCCTCGGCGTCCTGAGGAACTGAGCGATGACCGACAAAGCCGACGTCGTCCACCCCAAGGCGGGCATCCTCCAGGTCAAGCGGGAGATCTCCCGCAAGACCCGCCGACGCCAGCAGGAGCACGTCGCCGAGGAGCTCAACATCGTCGCGATGATGGACATGATGACCATCATCCTGGTGTTCCTCCTGAAGTCGCTCTCGTCGTCGCCGGCCAACGTCCCGCAGAGCGACGACCTCCGGCTGCCGCACTCGACGGTCAACACCTCGCCGTCGCAGGCGCTGCAGGTGATCGTCTCCCGCGTCTCCATCACCGTGAACGGGCGCTTCATCACCTCGCTCCGCAACGGCTACGTCGACCCGTCGCAGAAGCGCGGCGGCGGCACCGGCCTGATGATCAACCCCCTCGCCGAGTCGATGCGCGACCAGGTGCAGGTCGCCCGCACCATCGCCGAGCGCGCGGGCCAGCCCTTCCGCGGCGAGATCGCCATCATCGCCGACCACGGCATCCCCTCGCGCACCATCTTCGAGGTGCTCTACACCTGCGGGCAGTCGGGCTTCGCGGGCTTCCAGCTCCTCGTTCTCAAGGCGCGCTCCTCGACCTGATCGCGGCCGCGAAACACCCCTCCGATGCTCTGGCCCAAGCTCCTCGCCCTGCTCGTCGTCGTCCTCCTGGTCGGCGGCCTCATGTACCTCGGCGGCAAGATCCCCCCCAACGACCGCAGCGGCGACGGCTGACCGTTTACCCGACCGGGTAAGATCCCGGCCGGGCCCACGACGGTCTCTAGCGGCGTCGCCGTTAGCATGCTGACGGCGACGCGCACGCGTGCGCCCGACCGCGGCGTTTCATCGCGGTCTGTTTCTTGAACTACCCCGACCCAGACGTTCGGAGACCGCTGTTGACAAGGCGGTCGCGGGCGGGTGATGT
The DNA here is from genome assembly GCA_030652255.1 of Myxococcales bacterium. Taxonomy (GTDB): domain Bacteria; phylum Myxococcota_A; class Polyangia; order Polyangiales; genus SCUS01. The sequence continues at coordinate 59,750 of JAUSAZ010000194.1, forward strand.
CCGCAACCCTCAATGGTCTGGTGGTCGAACCCGATCACCTCTGGGAGAGCTCGAGTGATGTCGATGAGGAAGTTGGTTCAGGCCGCCGCGCTGCTCGCGGGATTCTCGGCGACGAGCACGGCGGTCGCGCAGACCGTCACGCCGGTCCCTGCAGCCGCCGCGGCCCCCACGCCGGCCCCTGCGCCGGCCCCCGCCGTCGCACCGACCCGCCCGCCGCCGCTGCCCTGGCGCCAGACGCAGATGCTCGTCACCGCGGGCATGTCGCTCTCCGTCCTCGACCCGAGCATCAACCTCTACGCCAACCGCACGGTCGACATGTCGATCGCGCTGCGCCCCCGGTGGACCTTCAACCGCATGCTCCAGATGCGCGCGGGTTTGGCGTTCAGCTACGAGTTCACCGACGGCGACTTCACCAGCACCCGCAACGAGCCGCGCTTCGGCGACATGAACCTCGACCTCTGGGTCACCGGCATCCCGGCGCTCGGCGGCGCGGTGAAGTTCTGGGTCGCCCCGCGGCTCATCTTCCCGGTCTCCGTCGAGTCGCGCGCCCGCACGATGATCGTCACGCCGGGCCTGGTGCTCCAGGCCGCCTACGGCATCGAGCACGTGCTCGGCGGCGAGCTCGACATCATCGCCAACGGCGTGTTCACCCACCCGCTGTACCAGTACACGACGGGCGGCACGCGCACCTACCAGGGCCCCGTGCAGTGCTACGGCTCCCTCGGCGGCGGCAGCTGCTCCGAGCAGCTCACGGGCCTGTTCAACCCGGCCAACACCGTCTCCTGGGCGCTCATCCTCGCGCAGAGCTGGGAGCACATCTCCCCCGGCGTGTTCTTCTCGATGCAGCACATCTTCCCGTACCAGGGCTCCTCCGCCGCGGGGCTGCCCAACGGCCAGGCCACGGTGCGCAACAACACCATCTTCGCAGCCTGGGTCGACTGGATCGCCACGCCCTGGTTCACGGCGGAGGTCGGCTACCAGGTGTTCCGCACGCTGCTCGACTTCGACGGCACCTACGGCAACCCCTTCTACGCTCCGCACCAGGACACCCGCTTCTACCTGCAGACGGTGTTCTCCCTCGACAAGATCTACGAGCTCGCCTCCGGGCGCTCGGCGGGCGGCGGCGGCGTGATTCGTACGCGCAACACCACCCCGCGTCCGCTCGGCAGCTTCGCGATGTTCTGATCGCACGCCGGACCCTCACCCGTCGCGACGCGACACCTTCCCAAGCACCATCGCATTCCCTATGCTCGACCGGCGCAGCGGACCTCCGTGGTCTGCCAGCGTCGCCCACCGACCTGACGACGAGGGGACCCCCCGATGCCCGTGGCCGCTCCCACCGACGAACTCCTCGCCCTGCACCGCCAGATGCTGCTCATCCGCCGCTTCGAGGAGGCCTCGGCGAAGGCCTACTCGCAAGGCAAGATCGGCGGCTTCCTGCACCTCTACATCGGGCAGGAGGCCAGCGCCGTGGGCGCCCTGGCCAACCTCGGGGAGGGCGACGCGATCGTCGGCACCTACCGCGACCACGGCATCGCGCTCGCCCGGGGCATGTCTCCGCGCGCGTGCATGGCAGAGCTCTTCGGCAAGGTGACCGGCTGCTCGAAGGGCCTCGGCGGCAGCATGCACTTCTTCGACGCCGAGAAGCGGATGCTCGGCGGCGACGGCATCGTGGGCGGGCACGTCGCGGTCGCCGCGGGGGTGGCCTTCGCGTCGAAGTACCGCGGTCGCAAGGAGGTCACCGTGTGCTTCCTGGGCGAGGGGAGCGTGAGCATCGGGGGCTTCCACGAGGCCCTCTCGCTGGCGTCGCTGTGGGCGCTGCCGCTGGTCGTGATCGTGGAGAACAACGAGTACTCCATGGGCACGCCGCTCTCGCGCACCCTCTCGGTGCACGACACCAGCCAGAAGGCGCACGGGTACGGGATGGCGAGCGACCGCTTCGGGACGAGCGACGTGCTGGAGGTGAAGCGCCGCGTGGGCGAGGCCGTCGCGCGGGCGAGGGAGACCTCGAAGCCGACGCTCATCGAGGTGCAGACCTACCGGTACCGCGGGCACTCCATGAGCGACCCGGGGAAGTACCGCACCGCCGACGAGGTCGAGCTGCGCAAGAAGACCGACCCGATCGTCAAGGCCGAGGCAGACCTCCGGGCCGCCGGGGTCTCGGACGCCGACCTCGCGCGCGTCGAGGCGGAGATCGAGGCGGAGGTCGAGGACGCCGTGCGCTTCGCCGACGAGAGCGCGGAGCCGGGCGAGGAGCTCATCGAGGCATACACCTATGCGTGAACTGCGGTACCGCGAGGCCCTCCGGGAGGCCATCGCCGAGGAGATGGAGCGGGACGATCGCGTCTTCCTGATGGGCGAGGAGGTCGGGTACTACCAGGGTGCGTACAAGGTCAGCGAGGGGCTGCTCGAGCGCTTCGGCACGCGCCGGGTGGTGGACACGCCCATCACCGAGGAGGGCTTCGCGGGCGTCGGGGTGGGCGCGGCCATGGTGGGGCTCCGGCCCATCATCGAGTTCATGACCTGGAACTTCAGCGCCGTGGCCTTCGACCAGATCATCAACCACGCGGCGAAGATCCGGCAGATGTCCGGCGGACAGTTCTCGTGCCCGATCGTGTTCCGCGGGCCCAACGGGGCGGCGCGGCAGACCGGGGCGCAGCACTCGCAGTGCTGGGAGGCGTTCTACACGCACATCCCCGGGCTGAAGGTGGTGGCGCCCGCGACCGTGGCCGACGCCAAGGGCCTGCTGAAGAGCGCCATCCGCGATGACAACCCGGTGCTCGTGCTCGAAGACGAGCGGCTCTACGGGCTCAAGGGCGAGGTGCCCGACGGCGACGCGGTGGTGCCCATCGGCGTGAGCGCGCAGCGGCGCGACGGCGACGCGGTCACCATCGTCACCTGGGGGAAGATGCTCCACATGGTGCTGCCCGCGTGCGAGCTCCTCGCGAAGGAGGGCGTCGAGTGCGCCGTGATCGACCTGCGCAGCCTGCGCCCGCTCGACCTCGGCCCCACGCTGGCCAGCATCGAGAAGACCGGCCGGGCGCTCGTGGTGCAGGAGGCGTGGCCCTACGGCGGCGTCGGCGCGGAGGTGGTCGACCGCATCCAGCGCGACGCCTTCGGCGCGCTCAAGGGCCCGGTGCTGCGGGTGACCGGGCGCGACGCGTCGATGCCCTACAACAAGCACCTCGAAGATTTGACGATCCCGTCGGTGGACACCGTGGTGCGCGGCGTGCGCGCGGTGCTCGCCTGGTAAGTGGCCGAAGCGTAGGAGTGCATCGTGGCGAAGATCATCGAACTCCCCAAGCTCTCCCCGACGATGGAGGAGGGCACGCTCGTGCGCTGGTCGCGCAAGGAGGGCGACGCCGTCGGCGTCGATGACCTGCTCGCCGAGGTCGAGACCGACAAGGCGACCATGGAGTTTCGCAGCTTCGACAAGGGGACGCTGCTGAAGATGCTGGTCCCGGAAGGGGCCGTGCTGAAGCTGGGGCAGCCCGTGGCGATCCTCGGCGCGCCCGGCGAGGACATCAGCGCGCTGCTGGCCTCCGTCGGCGCCGACGCCCCCGCGAAGGAGCAGTCGGCCCCCGCGAAGGAAGAGGCGCCCGAAGAGGAGGAAGCGCCCGCGCGCACGACCCGGGCGCCCGCGAGCGGCGGCGACCCGGAGTCCGCGGTGGCCAACAGCGAGCAGCCCACCCGGCCGCCGTCGACGAAGCCCGACGGGGCCCCGAGCGACGCAGCGGTGCGGGGCGAGCGCGGCGTGGCCGGGGCCATCCTGGCGCCGAGCAGCCCGCGGGTGCGGCGCATCGCCCGGGAGCGCGCGGTCGACCTCGACGCCGTGCCGGGCTCCGGCGAGCGGGGGAGGGTGACCGAGGGGGACCTCGCGCGGCCGTCGGCCCCGAAGGCGCTCGTGCTGCGCGAGGGCGACGTGGCGCGGCCGGCGTCGTCGATGCGCAAGGTCATCGCGCGGCGGCTGGTCGAGTCCAAGCAGACCGTGCCGCACTTCTACCTGGAGGCCGACCTCGACGTGGAGGCCCTGCTGGGCTTACGGGAGCAGGTAAACCAGGGCGCCGCGCCGGAGGCGAAGGTGTCCGTCAACGACCTGCTGCTGCGGGCGTGCGCGCTCGCGCTGCGGGCGGTGCCGGAGGCCAACGCCTCGTGGATCGACGGGCAGATCGTGCAGTACGACCGGGTCGACGTGTCGGTGGCGGTGAGCATCGACGAGGGGCTGCTCACGCCGGTGCTGCGCGGCGCCGACAAGCTCTCGCTTGCGGCCGTCGCGAAGGCCACCAAGGAGCTCGTGGCGAAGGCCCGCGCCCGCAAGCTGACCCCCGAGGAGATGACCGGCGGGACCTTCTCGCTGTCCAACCTGGGGATGTTCCAGATCGACCGCTTCGCGGCGGTGATCAACCCCCCGGAGAGCATGATCCTGGCGGTGGGGGCGGCCCGCGACGTGCCCGTGGTGAAGGCCGGGGCGGTGGTCCCGGGCAAGCGCTGCGCGGTGACCCTGTCGTGCGACCACCGGGTGGTCGACGGGGCCCTCGGGGCGAAATGGCTGCTCGCGCTGCGGGGCCTGGTCGAGAGCCCCGTGCGGATCCTGGTGTGAGCGCCGCGGCGGGGCGTGCTCGGGGCTCGCGCGGGGAGTATCGTCGGGACCGATGAATCCCAGCAGGATCTTCCTCTCCCAGGAGGCCCTCGACTCGTGGATCGGCGAGGGCCGCGCCGACATCCAGGGCGACGTGCTCGTCGACAAGGCGGGCGGTCGGCGCTTCCAGCTGCGCGAGGGCGTGCGCTTCCTCGCGGAGGTGTCCGGCGGCGAAGACGCGGGCTCGCTCGTCGGCAGCGTGAAAGACCTGGTGCAGCTCGGGGCCATGGGCGGCGAGTACATGTCCGATTCGGTGGTGCTGGGCGAGCTCGCCTACGAGGTGCAGCCGGGCTTCGTGGGCCGGCCGATGGCGCCCAGCGTCCGTGCCGAGCCGACCAAGGAGATCACCCTCCCCCCCGACGAGGCGAAGCCGACGCCCGAGGCGCAGAAGCAGCAGCGGCAGACCATCCTGGCCCTCCAGGCCTTCTTCCTCAACAACGTGAAGTAGGGTCGCATGCTCGGCGGGCTCCTCGCGGCGGCGGCGCTGCTCTACTTCACGGCGGCGGTGCTGATGCTCACGCACCTCGTCGGCGCGGCCACCTCCCTGGCGGCGCGGCGCGCGGCGACGGCGGGGCTCGGGGGCGCCGTGCTGGCGCACCTCGCGCACGACGCCCTGCGCTGGGCGGGCACCGGCCGCGGCCCCTTCGCGGGCATCCACGAGGGCCTCTCGACGCTCGCGCTGCTCGTCGCCGTCGTCGCCCTCGGGCTGCGCCTGCGCGGGGGCCGGCTGGAGACGCTCGGGGTCTTCGTGGCCCCGGTCACGCTCACGATGCTGCTCGCGGCGCAGGGCGCCGACGCGCGGCCCTCGACGCCGCTCAGCGGCGCGCTGCTGGGCGTGCACGTCGGGTCGACCATCCTGGGCACGGCGGCGTTCACCGTCGCGTTCGCGCTCGCCGCGGCGTACCTCGTCCAGGAGCGGGAGGTGCGCCAGAAGCGGCTGCGGGGGATGTTCCAGCGGCTGCCGCCCCTGGAGGTGCTCGACGTCGCGAGCTACCGGAGCATCGCGCTGGGGCTGCCGGCGCTCACCCTGGGCATCGCGACGGGGCTGCTGGCGGGGGTGCAGGAGGCCGTCGGCCGCGGGGTGCCCATCGCCTCGTGGCGGCACTACCTGGCGCTCGGGGTCTGGGCGGTGTTCGCCGCGGTGCTGGTGCTGCGGGTCGTCGCCGGGTGGCGCGGCCACCGGGCGGCCATCGGGACCATCGTCGGGTACGCGAGCGCCGTGGCAGTGCTCTTCGGGTACTTCGTGCGCGGGGCCGGGCGGTGACCGCCGGCGTCGTCGTCGTGGGCCTCAACCACCGTACCGCGCCGGTCGAGGCGAGGGAGCGGCTCGCGGTGCCGCCGGAGGGCCTCGAGGACGCCGCGCGCGCCGTGGCCGCCCTCGAGGGCGTGCGCGAGGCGGTGGTGATCGCCACCTGCAACCGGGTCGAGCTCTACGCGATGGGCGACGAGACCAGCGCAGTGGCCGCGGAGCTGCGCCGGCACCTCCAGGCGCGCGGCGGGGCCGGGGTGACGCTCTACGAGCACCGCGGCGAGGCGGCGGTGCGGCACGCGTTCCGGGTGTGCGCGAGCCTCGACTCGCTGGTGGTGGGCGAGCCGCAGATACTCGGTCAGGTAAAGGAGGCGGTGGCCGCGGCGCGCGCGGCGGGGGCCCTCCGCGGCGGCCTCGGGCGGGTGATGGCCCGGGCCTTCCAGGCGGCCAAGCGGGTGCGCTCGGAGACGGGCATCGCGGAGGGGCAGGTGTCCGTCGCGAGCGTGGCCGCGGACCTCGCGCGGGGCATCTTCGGCGACCTCGTCGGGCGCAAGGTGCTGGTGGTGGGCGCGGGGAAGATGGCCCTCGGGGCGGCGCGCACGCTGGCCCGCGCGGGGGCGTCGCTGCTCATCGCCAACCGGAGCTTCGAGCGGGCCGCGGCGCTGGCGCGCGAGCACGGGGCGACGGCGCACCCGCTGACGGACCTCGGGATGCTGCTCCAGCACGTCGACGTGGCGGTGTGCTCCACGGGCGCGAGCGGGTACCTGCTCACCCGGCACGACGTGGCGACGGCCATGAAGGCGCGCCGGGGCCGCGGGCTCTTCCTCATCGACATCGCGGTGCCGCGCAACGTCGAGCCAGCCGCGGGCGACCTCGACAGCGTCTTCCTCTACAACGTCGACGACCTCGAGCGGGCGGTGGCGGAGGGCGGCCAGGGGCGCGCCGTCGCGGCGGCCGAGGCCGAGCGGGTGATCGCCGAGGAGCTCTCGGCGTTTCGCGTCGAGGAGCAGGCGCAGCGCAGCGCGGGGCCGACCATCGTCGCGCTCCGGCGGCGCTTCCAGGAGGCGGCGGCGGCGGAGCTGGAGCGCTCCCTCGGGGGGAAGCTGCGGCACCTGCCGGAGGGCGACCGGGCGGCGCTCGGGGCGATGCTCGACGCGCTCACCAACAAGCTCCTGCACGCGCCGACGGCGGCGCTGAAGGAGGCCGCCGGGAGCGCCGACGGCGACGAGGTGCTGCGCGCGGCGCGGTCGCTCTTCGCCCTCGACGCGGCCCCCGCGGAGATGACCCGGGTGCGCGCGCAGGGCGACGGCACGCCGCAGGCGAAGGTAGGAAACGGGCGATGACGGTGCTTCGACTGGCCACGCGGAAGAGCGCGCTCGCGCTGGCGCAGAGCCGGCAGGTCGCGCGGACTTTACAAGACCTGGTAAGCGGCCTCCGGGTGGAGGAGGTGCAGGTGGTGACCCAGGGCGACCGGGTGCTCGACCGTGCGCTCTCGGAGGTCGGGGGCAAGGGGCTGTTCGTGCGGGAGATCGAGGAGGCCCTGCTCGACGGCCGGGCCGACCTCGCGGTGCACTCGATGAAGGACCTCCCGGCGCAGATGGCGGCGGGGCTCGCGCTGGCGGCGGTTCCGCGGCGGGAGAGCCCGTGGGACGCGCTGGTGACGCCAGCGGGCGTCGGGCTCGACGCGCTGCCGCCGGGGGCGCGGCTGGGCACGAGCTCGCTGCGGCGCTCGCGCACCGTGAAGGCGGCGCGGCCCGACCTGGAGGTGGTGCTGCTGCGCGGCAACGTCGACACGCGCCTGCGGCGCCTGGAGGCGGGGGACTTCGACGCGATCATCCTGGCCGAGGCGGGGCTGCGCCGGCTGGGGCTCTCGCCGGCGCGGGTGCTCATGGAGGGCGCGATGGTGCCCGCGGTGGCGCAGGGCGCGCTGGCATTGCAGACGCGGGAGGGCGACGCGGCGTCCCGGGCCATCGTGGGGCTGCTGCACCACGAGGCGACGTCCCTGGAGACCGAGGCCGAGCGGGCGGTGCTCGGGGCCCTGTCGGGCGACTGCGGCACGCCGCTGGGCGCCCTCGCGCGGCTCGACGCCGCGACCGGGCGCATGCGCCTGGAGGGCTTCTACGCCCACCCGACGGGCCCGGCGTGGTGCCGGCGCGAGGAGACCGCGGCGGTGCGCGACGTCGCCGACGCCCGGCGCCTCGGGGCGGCGGTGGGCGCGGCGCTGCTGGCGGCGATCGGGGACTGACCCCGGCGCCAGCGCACCGACATAGGCGGTTGATGGCACCCGACGAGTCGTGGAAGGCTGCGACCTGAAGCCCACGATGAGCGACCACCAAGCCAACCCCGCCGACGACGCCGCCCTCGCCGATGATGTCTTCAAGCGCTGGGCGCAGCGCCCGGTGCGCTTCGCGGTGGGGGCGCCGTCACTCGACGACCCCGAGGTGATGCGCGCGCTGCGGGCGGAGACGCACCCCTGGGGCGTGCCGAAGAGCCAGCAGCCCCCGGAGGTCGAGAGCGAGCCGCCGCCGCAGGGGGAGAACCTCCTCGCGCGGCTGCGCCCGGCGGTGGTCATCCTCACGCAGCCGCACGCCCCGGCGGCGCCGGACGACGCGAGCGACCTGCCGCTGTTGATGGTGCTGTATGTGCGCGAGGGGACGCGGCTCGTCGGCCGGGTGCTCCCGCTCGACGCGTCCATCGGCGAAATCTTCATCGGGCGCACGCCCGACAACGCGCTGGTGCTCGACGACGGCTCGGTGTCGCGCAGGCACGCGTCGCTCACCCACGGCGAAGAGGGCTGGACGCTGCGCGACCTCGGGAGCACCAACGGCACCTTCGTCAACGGGGTGCGGGTGCGCGAGGCGCTGCTCCGCGACGGCGACCGGGTGCGGGTGGGCGGGGTGATCCTCCAGGGCGTGCTCGACGCGCCGCGCGCGCAGCGGGTCGACGAGATCCGCGCGCACCTGGAGACCATCGACGTGCTCACCGACGCGGCCACGGAGCTGGGCCTCATCGCGCGCATGGAGGCCTGGGCCCACGCGGCGGGGCGACCCGAGGCGCTGCTCGTCGTGCTCGACCTCGACGGCCTCGGGGCGATCAACCAGAAGTACGGCGAGCTCGTCGGGGATGACGCCATCGTGGCGGTGGCCGAGCGGCTGCGCCGCATCCTGCCGGGCGGGGTGACGTACGCGCGGCTGGGCGGCGGGGAGTTCGCGCTCTGGCGCTCCGAGCCGCTGGCGGGGGGCGTCGCGGCGCTGTCCGAGCAGGTGACCGACGGCATCGCGGCGGAGGCGCTCGGGCTGCAGGAGGGGCGCCTCCGGGCCACGGTCACGGCGGCGGGCACGCGGGTGCTGCCCGGGGCCGAGGCGCCTGCGCTGGTGCTGGCCCGGGTGCGCGAGGCGATGCGGCTGCTGAAGCGCGCCCGCTCGCCCCGCTAGGGACGTCGCCCACTGTCGATCGGCGCGGCGCCGTCCCACATGGGCGGGCATATGCGGCGCCACATCTCCCTGCCGGTCGCGCTCTCACTGGTGCCTGCCGGCGCGCAGGCCTTCACCTTCGAGTCGGCGTTCTCCCACGGCTGCCACGAGGAGATCACCCGGGTCGCGCTCGGGGGGGTAGGCTGGCCGCGGGCGGAGCGGCCGCCGACCACCCCGGCCGACGACGGCCCGCGCCTCGCGCGCGACCTGCCCTTCGACCCCCCGGACGACGCCCGCGACCCGTGGTCGCTCGCGCTGCTGCTCGGCGCCCGCGACAACGACCTGCACGGCTACGCGGCCAACGAGTTCCAGGAGCTCGCGGCGGTGCACGCGGCGCCCGACGACCAGCGGGAGCACTGCCTCCGGGCCCCGACGGACGACGGCCCCGAGGGCGACCGCGCGGCCCTCGCGGCGTGCCGCGGGTTCATCCTCGAGGAGGTCGCCCTGGCGGTAGGCGGCGGCGACGAGGTCGACCTGCGCGCCACGGCGACCGCGCGCGTGACGCTCCCCTTCAGCGGCCGCCGCGACGCCCGGGTGCAGCGCTACGGCTGGCACATGGGCCGCGCCCTCCATGCGCTCCAGGACAGCTTCTCGCACACCCTCCGCTCGCCCGACCTCCGGCGGGTGCGGCACGTCCTGAACTTCGCCGACCCGGCGCAGGGCAACGGGTACGACGAGGCCCGCGACGGCCACGACCACATCGCCGCGCTCGACGGCTGCGACGCCGCCTCGGCGATCGAGGCCCGCCGCGCCGCGGTCGCCACCGAGGCCAGCGCCGAGCTGCTGCGCGCGGTGGTCGAGGGCCCCGGCGGGGCCCCGATCCGGGTCGCGCGCGCGGCGGCGGTCGTCGACGCGTGGTTCGTCGTCGAGCCGGGGTGCGTCTTCGCCAACCGGTACTGCGCGGCGCCCGAGCTCGCGGAGGTGGGCCCCGGATGCGCCGCGGGCCCCGCCGCCCCGCGGGGCGCCGCCGGGTCCGCGGTGGCCGTGCTCGCCGCGCTCGGGGTCGCGCTCCGCCGGCGCCGGCGCTCGCTCGCGACGGGCGCGCTGGCGGCCGGCCTCGCCCTCCTGCCGCGCGGCGGGCACGCGCAGACGCCAGGTCCCGCGATGCCCAACGAGCCCGGTCGCCTGGCCATCCGGGCGCTCGTGGCCGCGTCCTTCGACCGCGGCGCCATGGCGGTCTCCGCCGGCGCGCACTACCGCCTCTCGTCGCGCTTCACCGTCGGGCTCACGGCGGAATACAACCCGTGGTATTCACTCGCCACGGCGCGGGTGTTCACCGGGGTGTTCAACGCCTACGCCACCGGGTCGTACGCGTGGCGGCGCGTGGGCAACCTGGTGCTGCACTCCAGCGTCGACCTCGGGACGAGCGTGCTGCTCGACGACCTGGTGGGCGCCAACGCGGGCTCCGTCGGGCTGTACATCGGGGCCAACATCCTGGGCGTGACCGTCGACCTGAGTCGCCACGTGCACCTGGTGGTGATGCCCGCGTCCATCGGCGTGCCCATCCCGCAGCTCGCCGGGGTGCCCATCATCTACCAGCAGTACCGCTTCTCCATCGGCGTGGAGTTCGACCCGTAGGCTCTGGTGGGGGGCGTCAGAACGCGCCCGCGACGCTGAGGCCGCCGCCGGTGGTGCCGAGGGCCATGGGCGCGACGCGCACCGGGCTCGCGTGCAGGGCGGGAACGAGCCAGCCGACGCTCGCGCCCACCGCCGCGCCCGCAAGGACGTCGCTCGGGAAGTGCGACCCGGAGATGACCCGCGAGACGCCCACGAAGGTCGAGAGGGTGAGCCCGACGCCGAGGGCCGTGTACGCCGCGCCGGGGCTCGCCACGCGCCGCAGCACCTGGAAGGTCGCGAGGGTCGCGGCGAAGGCGTTGGCCGTGTGGCCGCTGAAGGACGACATGGCCGCGAGCCCGCCGGTGCGCTCGTCGAGCGGCGCGGCGTCGCCGTAGACGCTCGGGCGGGGGCGCTGCATCGCGAAGTTCATCAGGATGGCCACGGAGTTGGCGACCATCACCGACTCGATCACCACGGTGCCGTCGACCGCGGCGTTGGGGAAGCCCTCGGCGATCGCCACGGCGGAGAGCGCGAGCAGGTCGATGCCCACGGCGGTCGCGTCGGCGACGTAGCCCACGGTGGGGTTGTAGTTGCCCGCGGCGCCGCGGTCGAAGGCGTTGACCGTCGCCGGGTCGCAGCGCGGCGCGCAGTAGGGCGGGCGTAGCTCGGCCGCGATGAACCAGCTCGCGAGCACCGGCACGGAGAGGCCGAAGACGGGGATGTCGACCGAGGGGTCGAGGCGGAAGGCCGGGGCGCGGGTCTGCGCCGGGGCGCGGGCGGAGAGCAGCAGCACGACGGGCGCGGCGAGCCAGGGCGAGCGGGCGCGAGGTGTCATCGGCACCATGTGGTGAGGTGGGGCCGCGATCGCAATGCGGCAGCGCGACCGGGCGCGGGGGTGCGCCTGCCCACCGTGACGGGGCATCGAGGGGGGATTTGGAGGGGAGGAGGGGGTTTGATCGGCGGGCGGGGTGCTGTGCTATAGACCGCCGCCTGGAGGCACCCGACGGTCGGGCGCCCGGCGATCGAGCGAAGGTGCGCGGATGTTGTTTGACTGGGTGAGCGGCCTGTTCTCGAACGATCTCGCGATCGACCTCGGGACCGCCAACACCCTCATCTATGTCCGCGGCAAGGGCATCGTCTCCTGCGAGCCCTCGGTGGTCGCCGTGGAGACCACGCAGGGCGGCCGGCGGCGCGTGTCGCACGTGGGCCGCGAGGCCAAGGAGATGCTCGGCCGCACGCCCGCCAACGTCACCGCGGTGCGCCCGCTGCGCGACGGGGTCATCGCCGACTTCGCCATCACCGAGGCGATGCTGAAGCACTTCATCGAGAAGGCGCACAACCGCCGCACGCTGGTGAAGCCGCGCATCGTCATCTCGGTGCCCTTCGGCATCACCGAGGTGGAGAAGCGCGCGGTCCGCGAGAGCGCCGAGCGCGCCGGGGCGCGGGAGGTCTTCCTGGTGGAGGAGCCCATGGTGGCCGCCATCGGGGCGGGGCTGCCGGTCACCGAGCCGACGGGCAACATGGTCGTCGACATCGGCGGGGGCACCACCGAGGTGGCGGTGATCTCCCTCGCGGGCATCGTGTACTCGCAGTCCATCCGCGTCGGCGGCGACAAGATGGACGAGGCGATCGTTGCGTACATGAAGCGCAAGTACAACCTGCTGGTCGGCGAGCAGACCGCCGAGCGGGTGAAGTGCCAGGTGGGCAACGCGTTCCCCCTCGACGAGCCGCTCACCATGGAGGTGAAGGGCCGCGACCAGGTGGCGGGCGTGCCGCGCACGGTGCTCGTGAACTCCGACGAGGTGCGCGACGCGCTGGCCGAGCCCATCCACGCCATCGTGGAGGCGGTGATGGCCGCGCTCGAGAAGACGCCCCCCGAGCTCAGCGCCGACATCAAGGACAAGGGCATCGTGCTCACGGGCGGCGGAGCTCTCCTGCGCAACCTCGACATCCTCCTGCGCGAGGAGACCGGCCTGCCGGTGATGGTGTGCGACGACCCGATCAGCGCCGTGGTGATGGGCAGCGGCAAGTCGCTCGACCACCCCGAGCTGCTGGAGAAGATCGCGATCGGTTGAGAGCCGTGGGGCCATAGACGCCGATGACCCTCTGGCAGAGATACCGGGTCGTGCTGCTGTGCGTGGTGCTGCTGAGCATCCCCTTCTTCTTCCTGCGCACCACCCTCAAGGACCCGACCCGCTACGACGAGTTCGACCGCCTGGTGCTGCCCGCGGTCGCCTTCCTCGAGGACAAGATCGACCTGCCGGTGCGAGGCGCCGCGGAGATCTGGAGCGACTACATCTACCTCGTGCGGGTGAAGCGCGAGAACGACCGGCTCACCGCCGAGAACGCCCGGCTGCGCAGCGAGGCCGCGCGGCACCAGAGCGAGTTCGGGGAGAACCACCGGCTGCGGCGGCTGCTCCAGCTTCGGGTGGAGACGCCCGGCGAGGTGTACGCCGCGGAGGTCATCGCGCGGGACACGTCGCCCTTCTTCCGCGTGACGCGCCTCGCGATCACGTCGCAGGACCGCACGCGCCTGCGCTCGGGCCAGCCGGTGATCACCCCCGACGGCCTCGTGGGGCAGGTGTCGCGGGTGTTCGGCAGCTACGCCGACGTGCTGCTGAGCGTCGACTCGCGCAGCGCCGTCGACGTGATGGTCGAGCGCTCCGGCGCGCGCGGCATCGTGCGGGGCACCGGCGAGCGCGACCGCTACGCGGCGAAGGTGGAGTACCTCCAGCGCACCGACGACGTGCGCGTGGGCGACGCGGTGGTCACCTCGGGGCTCGGCTGCCGCTTCCCCGCGGGGCTGCTGGTGGGGCGCGTCGCGGCGGTCACCCGCCGGGAGTTCGGGCTCTACCAGGAGGTCGAGCTCGCGCCCGCGGTGAACTTCTCGCGGCTCTCGGAGGTGCTGGTGCTCGCCACGGAGGCCGTCGACCGGCCGGGCTGCCGACCCGGCGCGGGCACCACGCCGCGCGCCCGCCGGGCGGAGACCCGGGGAGGCAGCTGAGCGTGCGCAACGCCGCGCTGCTGCTGGCCGGGGTGCTGCTGCTGCTGGCGCAGACGGTCATCGCGCGGGTGCTCTGGTCGGAGTACCCCGCGCCGTCGCTGGTGCTGCCGATGGTGCTCTACATGTCCGTGGGCGAGTACTCCCTCGCGCGCGGCGTGTCCGTGGCCTTCGTGCTCGGCTACCTCACGGACGTCTTCTCCGGCGGCTCGCTCGGCCTCTGGACCTTCACCCTCGTGAGCATCTTCCTCCTCGCGCGGGTCGCGGGGCTCAAGCTGTTCCTGCACGGTGTGGTGTTCCAGATGGTGCTGGCCTTCGTGGCGTCGTGCGTGGCGGGCGTCGGGATGATGGGGCTGCTGCTCGTGTTCGACCGGCGGGTGCTCGCGGTGCTACCAGCCCTCGGCGTCGTGGCGTCGCAGGCGCTCGCGACGGCGGCCTGCGCGCCGCTGGTGTTCCGCTTCGTGCAGGCGCTGCCGGGCACCACGTCGCGGCCCGACGAGATGGGCTGAGGAGACCGGATACCCCCCAATGGCGCCCGTCGAACTCGTGCAGAAGGCCGGCCTCGGAGAGATCCGCGAGCGCGTGCGCTTCATGAGCCTCGTGGTGGTGCTCGGGGTGTTCCTGCTCGCCGGCCGGATCTTCTGGATACAGATCGTCGACAACGAGCGCTGGCTCACGATCGCCGAGAACAACGTGCTGCGCCGGGTCGACCTGCCCTCGACGCGCGGGATGATCCGCGACGTCCGGGGGAGGGTGATCGCCGCCAACCGCCCCGCCTACAACGTCTACGTCATCCCCGGGTACTTCCCCCTCGAGCGCTTCACCCGCTTCGCGGACTTCCTCGGCCTCAACCGCGACGAGCGCGACCGCCTCGAGGCACGGATGCGCAACGCCGAGGGCTCGCGGCGCTACCAGCACATGCTCGCCCGCTCGGACATCGACCGGGAGTCCCTCGCGCTCATCGAGACGCACCGGGCGGAGTTCCCGCGGGGCATCTCGGTGATCGCGACGCCGGTGCGCAACTACCCCTTCGGCGAGCTCGCGGCGCACGCGCTGGGCTTCCTCAACGAGGTCAACGCCGACGACCTGACGGAGTTCGCGGGCCGCGACTACCGCGCGGGCGAGCGCATGGGGCGCTCCGGGGTCGAGCAGGCGTGGGAGTCCATCCTGCGGGGCCGCCGCGGCTGGGTGCGCCAGGAGCAGAGCGTGGGGGGCCTGCTCATCACGCGCGACTCCATCGCGGGGCTCACCCCCGACCGGCGGCGCGACCCGGTGCCCGGCCGCGACCTCGTGCTCACGCTCGACATGGAGCTCATGCGCGCCATCGACCGGGTGTTTCGCGGCAAGCCCAGCGGCGCCGCGGCGGTGGTGGAGGTGCGCACGGGCCGGGTGCTCGCGCTCTACTCCAAGCCCAGCATCGACCCCAACACCATGGTCATGGGCATCTCGGCCCTGGTCAACCGCGAGATCGACGAGAACCCGTACCGCCCGCGCATCGACAAGACCATCTACGAGAGCTACTACCCCGGCTCGACCTTCAAGCCCTTCACGGCGCTCGCGGGGCTCGAGGCGGGGCTCATCGACGAGCGCTCGCAGGTGACCTGCACCGGGCGCCACATGCTGGGCCTCGGGCGCGGCCGGCGGGTGTTCCGGTGCAAGCACGTGCACGGCGTGGTGAGCCTGCACCGGGCCCTCGTCGAGTCGTGCAACGTGTACTTCTACACGCTCGCCGAGGCCATCTCGCTCGACCGCATCGCGAGCATGGCCTTCGACTTCGGGCTCGGGCGCCGCTCGGGCATCGGCATCAACCAGGAGACGCCGGGGTTCATCCCGACGCGCGCCTGGTACGCGCAGAACTACCCCGGGCAGTTTCGCACCGGCCACACGCTCAACACCGCCATCGGGCAGGGCAACGTGCGCGTGACGGTGCTCCAGCTGGCGATGGCCTACGCCGCCCTGGCCAACGGCGGCACCCTCTTCGTCCCGCAGCTGGTCTCCCGCGTCGAGGGGCCCGACGGCACGGTCATCCAGACCTTCCCCCCGACGGTGCGCCACCAGGTGCACGTCGACCCGGCGCACCTCGCGATGATCACCAGCGCCCTCGCCGGGGTCATCTCCGACCCCCACGGCACCGCCCACGCGGCGCAGGTCGCCGAGGTCGACGTGGCGGGCAAGACCGGCACCGCCCAGGTGTCTCGCATCGTGCGCGACCCCACGGACCCGCGGCGCGGCTGGTCGACGCAGCGCGACCACGCGTGGTTCGCCGGCTTCGCCCCCGCGGCCAGCCCCGAGATCGCCGTGGTGCTGCTCGTCGAGCACGGCGGGTCCGGCGGCCACGAGGCCGCGCCGCTCATGACCCAGATCGTGCGCGAGTACTTCACCCGCATCCGCCCCGGCGCGCCGATCCCCTCGGTGACCACCTGGCGGGCGCACCAGCCGAGGCGCTGAGGTCACCCGATGGCGCGCACGATACAGCACCGGCTCCGGGACGAGTTCGACTGGCCGCTCTTCCTCGTGGTGTGCATCATCGCCACGCTCGGGGTGGTCAACCTCTACTCCGCCACCAGCGCGCAGACCGGCGCCCGCGCGGAGCTGTACATCCAGCAGATCTACTGGCTCGCCCTCGGCGGCGGCGTGGCCGTCATCGTGGCGGCGGTCGACTACAAGGTCTACGAGCGCTACGCGTACGGCGCGTACGTCGGGTCGATCGCGGCGCTGGTGCTGGTGTTCCTCGTGGGCAAGAGCATCCGCGGGACGCACCGGTGGATCCAGATCGGGAGCTTCCTCTTCCAGCCGAGCGAGTTCGTGAAGCTGTGCCTCATGCTCGCGGTCGCGCGCTACGTGCACCGCGACCAGCGCAGCGGCGCGTGGAGCCTCCGCGACCTCATCGCCCCGGGCGCCCTCATCGCCCTGCCGCTCGGTCTCATCATGGCGCAGCCCGACCTCGGCACGGCGCTCATCGTGGGCCTCGTGGCGGTGAGCACCCTCTCCCTGGTGCGCATCTCCTGGCGGAGCTTCGGCATCATCGCGGGCGGCGGGCTCGTGGGCGGCACCCTGCTCTGGCTCTACGGCATGAAGCAGTACCAGAAGGAGCGGCTGACCTCCTTCATGAACGAGCAGGTCGACGTGCAGGGCACCGGGTGGCAGGCGCACCAGAGCATGGTGGCCATCGGCAGCGGGCGCTGGTGGGGCCAGGGGTTCATGCAGTCCACGCAGAACCAGCACCACTTCCTCCCGGACACGCACACCGACTTCCCCTTCCCGGTGTGGGCCCAGGAGCAGGGTTTTGCTGGGGTGGCGGTGGTGCTCGTGCTCTACCTCTTCCTCATCATCTGGGGCCTGCGCATCGCCTCGCTGGCCAAGGACCGCTTCGGCGCCGCGGTCGCCGTCGGGGTCTCGGCCCTGTTCTTCTGGCACGTGGTGTTCAACGTCGGGATGGTCACCCGCAGCCTCCCGGTGGTCGGGGTCACCCTGCCGTTCTTCTCCTATGGCGGCTCGAGCGTGCTGGCCATCCTCATCGGGGTCGGCCTCCTCATGAACGTCTCCATGCGCCGCCGGGCCCTGTAGGCCCCGATCCGTCGCCGTCCCAGTGGGGGAGGAGGGCTGGTCTCCCGCCCGGCTCGGGTCCATGCTCGCTGCCATGGACGCCACGGCACTCCCGCTCCCCCTTCGCACCGTCGACGCGGCCTCGTCCCTGCGGGCCACGCGCACCCTCTTCGCGACGCTCGGCGCGCTGCTGACGCCGCTGATGTTCCAGTGGGTGGGCGCCGAGCACGCGGCCCCCCTCGGGTGGCTCCCCACGCTGCTCCTGGGCGCCATCTGCGGCGCCCTCGTCGCCCGCGTCGCCGCGCGCCCCGCCCCCAGCGCCGCCGCCGCGGTGGGCGCCACGCTCGGCCGCTCGCTGCTGCTCGGGGCCCTCGGCGGCGCGATGGTCTCCATCGCCACGGTCGCCAGCGCCGGCTTCGCCCTCACGCGCTTCCTGCCGGTCGCCGCGGCCTACGGCGTCGCCTACGGCCTCATCGTGGGCGCCGGCTTCGGGCTGATCTTCTCGCTCTGGTCGCTCAGGGTGCGCGCCGCGCTGCGCCAGCCGTCGGCCAGCGGCGTCGAGCGCCTCACCATCGAGGCCGCCACGCTCGTCGGGCTCTGCGCGGGCGTCGCCGGCTGGCGCTACCGCATCGACGTCCTGCACGCCGCCGCGGTGGGCCTCACGGTGGTCGCCTCGGTGCTCACCCTCGCCGCCATGCTCCGCGCGGTGCGCCTCGCCCGCTTCGAGCAGGCCGTCTCCGAAGGCTCGCTCGTGCTCGTCCCGCGCGAGGTCGAGCACGTCTCGTCGCCGCTCGTCTGGGCGCCGGTGCTCGACCATGTGCTGGTGCGCCCGCACGCCGTCGCCGCGCTCGAGCCCGTTCCCTTCCGCGGTCAGACCCCGAGCGAGGAGGTCGCCACCGTGCCGGGCGACCTCGCCCTCGTGCGCAGGGGCCTCGGCCGCACCGTGCTCGCCGGCATCGCCGGGCTCGCCATCATCTCCGCCGCCCAGGTGGCCATCGTCGCCCGCGCGGCGTGGTGCACCTCCGGCTGCGGGCCCGAGGCCAGCGCCGCGCCCTGCGCCGGCGAGAGCGCCCCCTGCGCGCCCTGCTCGCGCGGGCGTTGACCACGACGCCCCCCGCGCGCGCTATCGTGGGCGCGTGACCGACGACCCGCTCGCCCGCCTGCGCGCCGCCGCCCTCCACGGGCTCACCCCGCTCGCCCCCGTCGCCTTCTCCCGCCGCCCGAAGGCCCGCCGGGGCGTCACGCACCCGGAGATCCCCGTCGGCGCCGCGGCGCCCGCGCGCGAGCCGATGCCCGCGGTGCTCCTGCACGAGGCGGCCGCGTGGTGGCGCCGGTGCGCGCCCGGCTGGGCCCCGCCGCTGGAGGCGCTCGTCGAGCGCGGCGTGGTGGCGGTGCACCGCGAGGGCGCGACGCTGCGGGTCGACGCGCGCAACGCCGGGTACCGGGTGCGCGGGCTGCCGGAGGCGTGGATGGCCGTGGTGGTGGCCGCCCTCACCGGGCGCGAGATGGTCCCGACGCGCGCGGCGCTGCGCTCGGGGGTGGTGACCTTCCGGCCGGGGGTGTCGGCGTGAAGGCGGCGGTGGTGCAGCTCAACTCGGGCGAGGACGTCGGCCGCAACGTGTCGGCCGCGGCGGCGCTCGGGCGCGAGGCCGCGGCGGCGGGCGCGGCGCTGGTGGTGATGCCCGAGAACGCCCTGTACATGGGCGCCGAGGAGGGCAGGGCGGAGGTCGCGGGGCGCTACGCGCTGGGCGAGGCCCCGGGGGGCGCGTGCGGCGAGGCCATGGCGGCGCTGTCGCGGGAGACCGGCGCGTGGGTGCTCTGGGGCGGCGTGCCCGAGGCGCGCTCGGAGGACGCGCGCACCTTCAACACCGCCGCCCTGCTCGACCCGGCGGGCGTGGTGGTGGCGCGGTACCGGAAGATCCACCTCTTCGACATCGACCTGCCGGGGGGGCCGGTGCTTACCGAGTCGCGTAATACGGCGCCGGGCGACGCGCTGGTGGTGGCCGACACGCCGGTGGGCCGGCTGGGCTTGAGCGTCTGCTACGACGTGCGCTTCCCGGAGCTGTACCGCGGGCTCGTCGACGGCGGCGCGACGGTGCTGGCGGTGCCCGCGGCCTTCACCGCGACGACGGGGCGGGCGCACTGGGAGCTGCTGCTGCGGGCGCGCGCGGTGGAGTCGCAGGCCTACGTGCTGGCCGCCGCGCAGTGGGGCACCCACCCGGGCGGGCGCACCACCTGGGGCCACGCGATGATCGTCGACCCGTGGGGCGTGGTGGTGGCCGAGCGCGCCGAGGGGGAGGGCTTCGCGCTCGCGGACATCGACCCCGAGCGCATCGCCGGGGTGCGGGCGTCGCTGCCCTCGCTGGCGCACCGGCGCATCGGGCGCCACCCCTGACGGACGGAAGGTTGACCGCGGCGGCGCAGCGGTCTACCGCGGTGGAGCTCCCATGACGCGCTGGCTGCGGCTCTCCTCGCTGTCCCTGGTCTTCGCCCTGATGGGCGGCGGCATCGGCTACCTGCTGCTGCCCGAGCGCGCCCCGCAGGCCGCGGGCGTGCCCCGGGTGAGGGTGCGGGGCCGACCGGTCACCCTCGGGCCCGACCCCCGCGCGCAGGCGCGGGAGATCGCCCGCTCGTACCTCCGCGAGCACGTCACCATCGTGGCGGAGGACCACACCCTCGACCGCACGCGCGAGTCGCTCGGCGCCCGGGTCGACGTGCGGCTCCTCGAGCACCTGCTGCGGGCGGCGGCGGACCCTTCGAGCGCGCTCGTCCGGCACCACGCGGCGCTCGCCCGCGGGCCCATCGAGCTGCCGCTGCCGGTGCGCCTGGAGGGCTCCGTCGCGCTGCCGCTGCTCACGCAGCTCAAGGAGGAGGTCGACCATCTCCCCGTCGACGCGCGCATCGACGTCGAGCAGCGGCGGGTGATCCCCGAGCGGCGCGGCACCTTCCTGGACGTCTTCGGCACGCTGGCGCAGCTCGACGCGGCCTTCGCCAGCGGCGCCGCGCGGGTGCAGGCGGCGCTGGAGCACACCCGCCCGGCCACCACCTCCGAGCAGCTCCGGGACGTGGAGATGAACGCCGTCGTCGGGTGGTTCCAGACCAACTACAACGCCAATGAAGACCACCGCGACCGCACGTACAACCTCCACCTCGCGGCCAGCCGGGTGAACGGCTACGTCTGGATGCCCGGCGCCGTGCTCGACTTCAACGAGATCGTGGGCGACCGCTCCGAGGCCAACGGCTTCCGCATGGCGACGGTCATCTCCGCGGGCGAGCTCATCGACGGCGTCGGCGGCGGCGTGTGCCAGATCGCCGGGAGCCTGCACGCGGCGTCCTTCTTCGCGGGCATGGCGGTGCTCGACCGCACGCCCCACTCGCGCCCCAGCGGCTACATCAAGATGGGCCTCGACGCGACGGTGGTGTACCCGTCGATCAACCTGCGGCTGCGCAACACGCTGCCCTTCCCGGTGGTGGTGCACACGCGGCTCAACAACGGCCTCGCGCGCATCGAGCTGCTCGGCGCCCGGCGCACCCGCTCGGTCACCTTCGTGCGCAAGGTGATGCCCCGGGTCGACCGCTTCGAGGAGCGCGAGGTGCCCGACTCCAGCCTCCCCGTGGGCACGCGGGTTCTTACCCAGCGCGGTATTCCGGGCTTCCGGGTCACCCGGTACCGCATCGTCCGCGAGGGCGACCAGGCCGTGCGCGAGCGCTGGCTCGACGCGTACCCGCCCACGATGCAGGTGTGGCACGTGGGCACCGGCACCGCCGCGGGCGCCACCTCGCCGCGGCAGGACAACCACCCGGAGTACACGGCCGACCAGTACCTCGCGCTCACCCAGCCGATGGACAGCAACGACCTCCAGGAGGTGCGCCGCCCGGGCTTCTGCGGGACGCCCGGGTGGATGGTTCGCCAGGGGCTCACCCGCGCGATGCCCGCCACCACCGCGCAGGCCATGACCAGCGCCGCCGCGGCCGGGCGCACGGTGGTCCCGAGCGGGTGCGCGGGGGCGAGCTGCCCGGTGCGACCAGGGGCTCGGCCGGCGGCGCGTCCGGCGGCGCGTCCGGGTTCGCGGTGAGCGCGTCGGCGCTGTCGGGCCGCGAGGTGCTGCTGGTCGTCGGCGGCGGCATCGCGGCCTTCAAGTCGGCGCTCGTCGCGCGCGAGCTACAGCGCCGCGGCGCCGCGGTGGAGACCGTGCTCACCGCGGCCGGGCAGCGCTTCATCTCCGGCGTGACCTTCGCGGGCATCACCGGCCGCGCGGCGCGGGTCGACCTCTGGGACCCATCATACCCCGGCGAGCTGCACATCGCGCTCACGGCGAAGGCCGACCTCGTGCTCGTCGCCCCGGCGACGGCCGACCTGCTCGCGCGCATGGCCCACGGCCTCGGCGACGACCTCGCCACCACCTGCCTGCTCGCCGCGCGGGCTCCGGTGCTGGTCGCGCCCGCGATGCACCCGCGGATGTGGGAGCACCCGGCCACGCAGGCCAACGTGGCGCTGCTGCGGGCGCGCGGGGTGACCCTCGCCGGACCCGTGGTGGGCCCGCTCGCGAGCGGCGAGAGCGGCATCGGGCGCATGTCCGAGCCCGCGGCCATCGTCGACGCGGCGGCGCGCGCGCTCACCCCGCAAGACCTCGCGGGGCGCCGGGTGGTGGTGAGCGCCGGCGGCACCCACGAGGCGATCGACCCGGTGCGCTTCGTCGGCAACCGCTCGTCGGGGCGGATGGGCTACGCGGTGGCGGCGAGGGCGCGCGACCGGGGGGCGACGGTGGTGCTGGTCAGCGGCCCCACGGCGCTCGCCGCGCCGGAGGGCGTCGAGGTGCACCGGGTGCGCAGCGCGCGGCAGATGCGGGACGCCGTGCTGGGCGCGGCGCCCTCGGCCGACCTCGTGGTGATGGCCGCCGCCGTGGCCGACTACCGGCCGGCCGACGTCGCCGCGGAGAAGATCAAGAAGTCCGATGCGGAGCTCGTGATACGGATGGTGAAGAACCCCGACATCCTCGCCGAGCTCGGGGCCGCGCGGCGCCCCGGGGGGCCGATGCTCGTGGGCTTCGCGCTGGAGACCGGCGACCTCGTCGAGCGGGCGCGGGAGAAGCTCGCGCGCAAGGGCTGCGACCTCGTGGTGGCCAACCTCGCGGACGACGGCTTCGACGGCGACGACAACCGCGTAACGCTGGTGACACCCGGCGCGGTGGTCCCGCTCGAGCGCATGAGCAAGGCCGCCGTCGCCGACCGAATCCTCGACCACCTCGCCGCACAAGGGCGGGGCGACTGACCGAGATTCGGACAGTTCGCGGTTGATGGTTTCTCGGCGGCTTGTCTAGACTGCCGACGTGCTTGAGCCTGATGCGCTCGCGGCGCTCGCCGCCCGTCACGGGGTGGGCGAGACGCTCACCGGACAGGTGCTCATCGTCGACGACGACGTGGGCAACCTCGACGTCCTGCGCGCGTTTCTCGACGCCGACTACGTGGTGCACGAGGCGCTCTCCGCGGAGGTGGCGCTGGCGCTTCTGGAGGTCGAGCGCTTCGACGTCATCGTGTGCGACCAGCGCATGCCGGGGATGACGGGCATCGACATGCTGGCGCGGGCGCGCGAGCTCTACCCCGACGTGGCGGGCATCCTGCTGACGGCCT
Source organism: Myxococcales bacterium (assembly GCA_030652255.1). Lineage (GTDB taxonomy): Bacteria > Myxococcota_A > Polyangia > Polyangiales > SCUS01. The sequence continues at coordinate 82,846 of JAUSAZ010000194.1, forward strand.
TCACCGACACGCCGGTGCTGGTGGACGCCATCAACCGCGCGCGGGTGTTCCGCCACATGCACAAGCCCTGGGAGCCGGAAGACCTCCTCGGGGCCGTCGCGCAGGCCAGCGTGCTGGTGCAGCAGCGCCGGCTCAACGCGCGGCTCCTGGAGCTGCTCGCCACGCGAAGCGACGAGCTCAAGGGCGCCCTCGACCAGCTCCGCGCGGCGCAGCAGAAGATGCTGCACCTGGAGCGGCTGGGCACCATCGGCCGGCTCACCGCGGGCATCACCCACGACCTGCGCAACACCCTCACCGGGCTCACCCTGCTCGAGAGCGTCTTCGAGGCGCAGCAGGTCGCGCCGCGGCTGATGGCGCCGCTGCGCGTGGGCGTCTCGGCCACGCGGCACCTGATGGCGACGCTGAGCACGCTGCACCAGTTCGCGGCCGGCAACCTCGCGCTGAAGGAGGAGCTCATCGACGTCGCCGAGGTGGTGCGCGACGCCCTCGTGCTCGCGGGCCTGGAGATGGAGCAGCGGCGCTCGCGCTGCGTGCCGGTCATCGCCCCCGACCTGCCGAGGGTGCGCTGCGACCGCGCGCGCATCCTCCAGGTGCTGGTGAACCTCCTGCGCAACGCGATGCAGTCCACCGAGGGGCCGCAGGTCATCCAGGTGGAGGCGGCGGCGGCGCGCGACGGCGGCGTGTTGATCGCCGTGCAGGACGAGGGGCCTGGCGTGGCGCCGGAGATCGTGTCGCGGCTCTTCGATCCCTTCGAGAGCACCAAAGGGGCCCAGGGCCTCGGGATGGGTCTCTACATGTGCCGGCTGATCATGGAGCAGCACGGCGGCACCATCCGCTCGGTGCCGCCGGTGCCCCCTGGCGTCGGGGCGCGCTTCGTCATCGAGCTGCGGAGCCAGCGTGATGGGTGACGACCGGCCGAGCCGCGCCCCGGATTTCGTCGCGCGGCCGACGAGCCCGCCCGTTCGCACCTACGAGGAGATGCCGGGCGGCGAGGGGCGCGAGATGAACTTCCGCCCCGATCGGATCTCGCAGGAGGGCCTCGGCGCGCTCGGGGTCGTGCTGTCGGTGCGCCGCGGCGCGGAGGAGTTCACCTGCGCGCTGCACGACCTCTCGCAGAGCGGCGTGGCGCTGCTCTGGCCGGCGGGCGAGCCCGAGCCCGCGCCGGGCGAGGCGCTCGACGAGCTCCTCCTGATCGTCGATGGACACGAGGCGTACCGCGGCGCCGTCGAGGTGATCGGCGTGCGCGGGGCGCCCGGCGCGCGGGTGGTGGGCTTGCGGCTCCGCGACGGGATGATGGACGTCGATGACGTGCTCATGATCCGCAAGGTGCGTGAGCTGAAGGCCCAGGGGCGGCTGGATTTCAGCGCCGCGCGGCGGCCGTGGTCCCGGCCCGGGTTCGATCGCTTCAAGGCGCTGGTCAGCGAGATGAGGCTGTTCCTGGAGGACGCCCGCGAGCGGCTGGGCGAGGTCGAGCGCGACCTGCCGTGGCGCCTCGTGCACGGCGAGGCCGACGACGGCGGCCGCGGGTCGCTCATCCGCTCCATCCAGTCGGACTTCGTGCCGGAGTTCGAGCGGCTCTCGCTGGAGATCGACGCCGCGAGCCGGGTGCAGCGCCCGGACGACCACCAGGCGCTCAAGGCGTACTCCCAGCGCATCCTCGACCCGCTGCTGCTCGAGGCGCCGCTCATGCACCGCGCGCGCACCAAGCCCCTCGGATACCCGGGCGACTTCGAGGTGATGCGGTACATCTACGAGCACACCTTCGAGGGCCCGTCGCTCTACGCGCGCAGCGTGCACATGGCGGGCGCGCTGCACCCGGGGTCCCGCTGCGTGGCGACCCGCAAGGACATGCTCCGGGACGAGCTGCTGGCGCTCATCGCGGCCGCACCCGACGGGGCCCCGGTGCGCATCGCCTCGGTGGCGGCGGGCCCGGCGCAGGAGACCTACGAGATCCTCCAGGCGCTTCGGCGCGCCCCGCGGCCGGTGGAGTTCGTGCTCTTCGAGCAGGACCGTCGCGCGCTCCAGCTCGCCCACGGTCGGCTCAAGCCCCTCGCGGACGCCTTCGGCGCGGGGCTGGTGAGGGTCTCGTTCCGCCATGACACCATCAAGCGGATGATCGAAGACCAGTCGATGTTCGCCGCCGAGGGGCCCTTCGACGCGGTGATCTGCGCGGGGCTCTTCGACTACCTGAAGAAGCCCAAGGCCGCGCGGCTCACGGCGAGCCTGTACCGGGCCCTGCGCCCCGGCGGCGTTCTCTACGTCGGCAACATGACCCCCGACCTCTCCAACCGCTGGATCATGGAGCACCACCTCGACTGGTACCTGGAGTACCGGACGCGGGAGGAGCTCATGGACTTCGCGCGGGAGGGCGCCGAGGGCGCCTCCATCGAGCTCATCGAGGAGCAGCAGGGCTTCAACCCCTTCGCCCGAATCGTCCGGCCCTGAGGAAGCTGGCGGGGCCCCACGTGGAGACCGTCCCCGCACCGGTGCTCGACGCCCGCTGGGCGTCCTGGCTACAGGAGCACAACCGCCGGGGCGCCCGGGTCGCGGCGACGCTGGGGCTGGTCATCGTCCCGCTCTTCATCTTCATCGACCGCGCGGCGGCGCCGCCGGGGGCGCTCCCGGTGTTCGTGGCCGGGCGCGCCGCGCAGCTCGTCGCGAGCGCGCTCGTGCTCGTGGCGTGCGGCTCGGAGTGGTTCAAGCGCTGGCACCTCTACGCGACGGCGGCGCTCATCGCGACGCTCGGTCTCGCCATCGTGATGATGACCCCGGCGCTCGACGGGCTGCGCTCGCCCTACGCCGCGGGGCTGCACCTCGCGATGATCGGCGCGGGGCTGCTCTTCCTCTGGCCGCGCCGGGTGGTGCTCGGCGTGCACTTCGGCGTGGTCGGGGCCTTCGTGGGCGTGAACGCGGGCGACCTCGGGCGCCTGCTCACGCTGCGGCATCCCCTGGAGGGCCTGCAGGTGCTGCTGCTCGCGAGCGTGGCGGCGGTGGTGAGCGCGGGGCAGCTCGTCGCGTACGGCCGCGCGCGCGAGCAGCTCGACAACCGCGTCAAGCTCGAGGCGGCGGGCGAGACCCTGGCCCGCGCGCACAACGACCTGCAGCGCCTCGACGCCTTCAAGTCGCGCTTCTTCGCCAACGTGACCCACGAGCTGAAGACCCCGCTCGCGCTCATCCTGTCGCCGCTGGAGCTGCTGATCGACGGTGAGTTCGGCGCGCTCACCGAGCCGCAGCGGGCGACGCTGCGGTCGATCTACCTGTCCGGCGCGCGGCTGCTGCGGCTCATCGGCGACCTGCTCGACCTGTCGCGGCTGGAGGAGTCCCGGCTGCGGCTGCGGGTGAAGCCGCAGGACGTCGCGCTGTGGCTGCGCACCCTCGTCGCGCAGGTGACCCCGCTCACCGACCGCAAGCGGGTGGTGCTGCGCTTCCAGTCCAACGTCGAGGCCGCGGAGGTGTGGTGCGACCTCGACCGGCTGGAGCGGGTGTTCGTCAACCTGCTCTCCAACGCCGCGAAGCACACGCCCGAGGGCGGGCGCATCACGGTCTCGCTCGACGACGACGACGAGCGGGTGCGGGTCTCCGTCGAGGACACCGGCGAGGGCTTCCCCCCGGAGCTGGCCGAGCGGCTCTTCGAGCGCTTCTTCCAGGTGGACAGCGAGACCGCGCAGAACCGCTACACCCAGGGCGGCACGGGCATCGGGCTCGCGCTGGCCCGGGAGCTCGTCGAGCTGCACGGCGGCACCATCACGGCGCGGAGCGCGCCCGGGCGCGGGGCGACCTTCACCGTGACCCTTCGCAAGGGCCGCGCGCACATCCCGGCGGACGTGATGGAGCGCCGGTTGCGCGCGGAGACGGTGCCCAACGAGCGGCGCGCCCCGGCGGGCACCACCGACTGGACGGCGCAGTTCGCCGCGCGCGACGAGTTTCGCCTGCTCGACGTGCTCGACGCGACGGAGCGCCGGGTGGTCGAGCGGGACGCCGACGAGGGCGCCCGCGGGCGCACGGTGCTGGTGGTGGAGGACACCCCGGAGGTCACGCGGCTGATCCACACGGTGCTGCGGCAGCACTTCCGGGTGTTCACGGCGCCCAACGGGGCACGCGGGCTCGACCTCGCGGTGAAGCAGGTGCCCGACGTGGTCGTGACCGACCTGATGATGCCCGAGATGGACGGCCTGGAGCTCACCCGCCGGCTGCGCCAGGACCCCCGCACGCGGCACGTCCCGGTGCTGATGCTCACGGCGCGGGGCGAGCTCGGCGACCGCATGGAGGCCATGGACTCCGGCGTCACGCAGCACATGAGCAAGCCCTTCAACACCCGCGAGCTCCTGGCCGCCGTGCAGAAGCTCGCGCAGGCGAGCGAGGCCGCCGCCGAGCGGGTGCTCACCCAGCAGATGGACTCCCTCGAGACCATCGCCGGCGGGCTCGCGCACGAGATCAACAACCCGCTCAACTACGTGCGCAACGCCTTCGCGCGGGTGCGCCTGGACGTCACCGAGGCCTTCAAGCTGGCGCTGCCGCAGGCCGGCGGGGAGGCCGAGCGCGCCAGGATCGCGACGCTGGAGGCCCGCACGGGGCGGATGTTCGAGACGGCCCAGTCGGGGCTGCTGCGCATCGGGGACACGGTGGCGCTGATGCGGCGGTACAGCCGCGAGGGCTTCGCCCGGGTGGCGCGGGCGCACGACGTGTTCGCGGGGGCGAGGGACGTGGCGGCGCTGGTGGCGTCGTCCACCGGGCGCCCGGTGGAGCTGGTCCTGGAGCTCGACGGCGAGGCCTGGGTCGACTGCGTCGCCGAGGAGCTGCACCAGGCGATCTCCAACCTGGTGCAGAACGCCATCGAGGCGGTCGCGGACGACGTCGGGCGGGTGGTGGTGCGGGGCGAGCTGCGCGACGACGCGGTGCTCATCACCGTGCGTGACAACGGCCCGGGCATCTCCGCGGAAGACCGCGCGCGCATCTTCACGCCGTTCTTCACCCGCAAGGCGCCCGGCAAGGGCATGGGCCTCGGGCTCACCATCGTGTGGCGGGTGACCCACGCCCTCGGCGGCACGGTCTCGGTCGACAGCGAGCCGGGGCAGGGGGCGGCGTTCTGCCTCCGCCTGCCGCGCGCCGCGCGCCCGGCGCCGTAGGGTTTCAGCGGGGGGCGAAGGCGGCGAAGCCGACGATCATCATCGCGACCACGGCGACGCCGACGACGAGGCCCACGCCGACGAAGATGGTGGTGATGATGCCCAGCAGCCGGAGGTTGGTGACCTCGCTGGGGGGCGCCATGCCCATGGTCTCGAAGTCCCGGGCGAACTGCGAGGACTGGTACCAGGCCAGCGGGCCGGTGATCCACATGAAGCCCACGAACCAGCCGATGGCGCAGACGATGAGCCAGTTGCGGGCGCTCTCGGCGAGCTGCGCGGCGCGGGCCATCCGCGGGTCGTAGCCGGGGGCGGGGCCGTAGCCGGGGGCGGGGCCGAAGCCGGGGTTTGCGCCGTGGCCGTAGGGGACGTTCGGACCGGGGGAGGGGTACGTCATGGCGGCCCCGAGCGTGACCGCTCGGGGTGGCAGGCGTCAAAGCGAACGCTGCCGAAAATTGGACCCGCACCTACACGGTAGGCCAAGGGGCGTCGTGGAGGTTGAGAGCTTCATGGCGCTGAACTACGAAAATCCGAGCCCGGTCGACACGCACAACGAGCTGCCGTCCTTCGTCCCCGAGCAGGAGTTCCGGGCGACGCACGCCGCGGCCCAGCAGCTCGCGCGGCACCGCGACCAGCTCGTGACCGAGAACGCGCAGCTCCGCCGCGAGGTGGAGACCCTCCAGCGGGCGCAGCGCGAGCTCGACGAGGCCACCCGCAACGGCGACGGCAGCGGCCGGCGGCTCGCCCTGCTGCGCGAGGCCCTCGCCCGCAAGGACAACGAGATCCTCGCGCTCAAGACCCACCACATGGGCCGCGACCGCGCCGTGCAGGAGGCCCGGGACGTGGTCGAGCGCATGAAGCGCGAGCGGGCCGAGCTCGAGGACCGGCTGCGCTCCCGCGACGGGGTGTTCCAGGCGATCGAGGCCGAGCGCACGACGCTGGGCCGCGCCCTGGAGGCCGTGCGCCAGGAGCGCGAGCAGGCGGCGAGCGCGCTGATGCAGGCCGACGGCACCGTGCACGAGTGGCGGCGCTACGCCGACGAGCGCACCCGCGAGCGCGACGAGGCGCGGCGGCAGCTGGGCGAGGCGGCCAACGACGCCGCGGGGCTGCGGGCCGCGCTGCACGTCGCCAACGCCGACCGGCAGCGGCTGATGGACGCCCACGCCCGGGAGCTCGCCGCCGTGCGCGCCGAGCTGGCCGCGGCGGTCGAGCGATCCCGGGAGGAGTCCGAGGCCGCGCAGGACGCGCTGACGTCGCGCTTCGAGGCGGCGCGGGCGGCGCACGCGATGGCCCTGCGCGCCATGGAGGACGACCAGGCCGCGGAGCTCGCCGCCGAGCGGGCCGGGCGCATCGCCGCGGAGGAGGCCGCCGTCGCCCTCAAGCGCACGATGGAGAACGAGCGCGAGCTCACGGCGGAGTCGCTGCGGGCCGAGCACCTCGACGCGGTGGCCGCGATCCACCAGGAGTACTCGGCGGCGCTGCGGAGCGCGGAGGAGGCGGCGACGGAGGCGCTGCGGGCTGCGGAGGCAGCGGCCGCGGAGGCGCTGCGGGCGGCGGAGGCAGCGGCCGCGGAGGCGCTGCAGGCCGCGGAGGAGGCCGCGGCGGCGGGGCGCCGGGCGCTCGAGGAGGAGGCGAGCACCGAGCGGACGCGGGCGACGGACCTGGAGCGCGAGCTCGAGGCGACGCGCGAGGCGCTCGGCACCTACGCGACGGACACCATCGAGCGCATCGAGGCGGCGGAGCGGACGGCGCGCGAGGCCCAGGGGTACCGCGACCGGTACGCCCGCAAGCTGGCCGCGGCGATGGAGCAGGTGCGGGTGCTGCGCGCGGAGGCGGAGTCCGAGGCGCGGGCCCAGTGCGAGGCGCTCCAGGGCCTCGGCGGGATGGTGGGGCAGATGACCGCGCGGACGGTGCTCCAGGCTGCGCGGGACCTCGCGGCGCGGGCCGGGCGCGAGTCCCCGGAGGCCGAGGACGTCGACGCGGCGATCGCGGCGATGACCGACGCGGTGCCCGCGGAGGTGGCCGACGAGCTGTGGGCCCAGCGCGACGCCTTCATGGACGCTTCGTACGTGGAATGAGCCCGTAGGGCTTGAGCCGGGGCGCGGGGCTGGTTATCAGCCTCGCCCCATGGGAACCACCGAAGCAGCCGCGCCCGAGCACCACTCCTTCCAGGCAGAGGTGAGCCAGGTCCTCGACCTGGTGATCCACTCGCTCTACAGCCACCGCGAGGTCTTCCTCCGGGAGCTCATCTCCAACGCCTCCGACGCCATCGACAAGCTGCGCTTCCGGGCGGTCACCGAGGAGGGGCTCCTGGGCGAGGAGGAGCTCCGCATCCGGCTGATCCCCGACGAGGCCGCTGGGACCCTCACCATCGAAGACAACGGCGTGGGCATGACCCACGACGAGCTCGTCGAAAACCTCGGCACCATCGCGCGATCGGGGTCGAAGAAGTTCCTGGAGGCGCTCAAGGCCAGAGGGGACAAGGCCGACCTGATGCTCATCGGGCAGTTCGGCGTCGGGTTCTACGCCTCGTGGCTGGTGGCCGACCGGGTGACCGTGGTCTCCCGCGCGGCGGGCCACGAGGAGGCCTGGCAGTGGTCGTCCAACGCCAAGGACGGCTTCGACCTCGCGCCCGCCACCCGCGACGCCCGCGGCACCTCGGTCATCCTGCACCTCAAGGAAGACCAGAAGGACTTCCTCCAGACCTGGCAGCTGCGCGACCTCGTGCAGAAGTACTCGGACTTCGTCGGGCACCCGATCGAGATGCCGCGGGACAAGGAAGAGCCCAAGGAGGGCGAGGAGCCCAAGGAGGAGGAGGCCAGCTTCGAGTCGGTCAACCAGGCGCGCGCGCTCTGGCAGCGCCCCCGCGCGGACATCACCGAGGAGCAGTACAAGGACTTCTACAAGCACCTCACCAACGACTGGGAAGAGCCGCTCGCGTGGGCGCACTTCAAGGTCGAGGGCTCGCAGGAGTTCACCGGGCTGCTGTACCTGCCGCGGCGCCCGCCCTTCGAGATGGACACCCCGGGGGAGGGTCGCCGCGGGGTGAAGCTCTTCGTGAAGCGGGTGTTCATCATGGACAACTGCGACGCGCTGGTGCCCCTCTGGCTGCGCTTCGTGCGCGGGCTCATCGACTCCGACGACCTCCCGCTCAACGTGTCGCGCGAGACCCTGCAGGACTCCGCGGTGGTGCGCGCCATCAAGAAGCAGGTCGCGAAGAAGACCCTCGACCGGCTCGACGAGCTCGCCAAGGACTCCCCCGCCGACTACGCGACCTTCTGGGCGCAGTTTGGCAAGGTGGTGAAGGAGGGCCTGCACCTCGACTACGAGTACCGCGAGCGCCTGGGCAACCTGGTGCGCTTCGAGAGCTCGCACGGCGACGGCATCGTGTCGCTGGCGGAGTACGTCGGGCGCATGAAGGAGGGGCAGGAGGCGATCTACTACTCCATCGGCGAGACGCGGCAGGCGGCCGCCAAGTCGCCGCACCTGGAGGCGCTGCGCGAGCGCGGCTACGAGGTGCTCTACCTCTTCGACCCCATCGACACCCTCGCGGCCGACGGGCTGAAGGACTTCCAGGGCAAGAAGCTGGTCAACGTGGCGACGGCGGACCTCAAGCTCGACGTGAGCCCCGAGGCCAAGGAGAGCGAGGAGGCCGCGGCGGGCAACATCAAGGGCCTCATCGAGCGGGTGAAGTCCGTGCTGGGCTCGCGCGTGCGCGAGGTGCGCAGCTCGTCGCGCCTGAAGGACTCGCCGGCCTGCCTCGTGGTGCCGCCGGGCGCGATGAACCCCGCGATGGAGCGCCTGCTGCGGGCCAACGGGCGCGACGTGCCGCCGTCGGCGCGCGTGCTCGAGCTCAACCCGACGCACCCGCTCATCGAGGCGATCCAGGCGCGCGCCGCGGCGGGCGACGAGTCGCTCGACGAGTGGATCGAGCTGCTCCACGACCAGGCGCTGCTCACCGAGGGCTCGACCCCGGACGACCCGCACCGCTTCGCGCAGCGCATGACCGACCTGATGCAGCGCGCGCTCGCCAACCCCGCCTGAGGGCGCCGCGCCTTCCTTGACGCGCCGAGGCCGCGGCCCGAACCAGGGCCGCGATGCTTCAGTACGCGAAGACCGACTGGCTCCACATGCTGGTCTCCCCGCGAGGGTCGTTCTCCCCGGGGCTGATGCGCAGGGTCTTCGCGTTCGGCGGCATCGCCACCTTCCTGTGGTGGGCGCATCGCCTCGAGCACAGCATCGTGCTCAACATCGGGCCCTACGAGGTGGCCGGCGCGGTCATCGCGCTCATCCTGGCCTTCCGCACCAACACCTCGTACCACCGGTTCTGGGAGGGGCGCACGCTCTGGGGCTCCATCGTCAACGCGTCGCGCAACCTCGCGCGCATCGTGCGCACCCACGCCAGGGTCGACGCCGACGAGGCCCGCGCGCTCGTCACCTGGGTGGTGGTGTTCGCCCACGCCAGCCGGCGCTCGCTCCGCAACGAGGGCGAGCGCCCGGAGATCGAACGGCTGCTGCCCGAGGCGCCGCGCGCCGCCCTCGCGGACAACCCGCACCCCGCCCTCTTCGCCGCCACGCAGGTCTCCGCGATGCTCGCGGACATCACCCGCCGCGGGGCGCTCGACCCGATGATGGCCGCCCGCGCCGAGGAGGAGGTGTGCGCCCTCGTCAACTGCCTGGGGGGGTGCGAGCGCATCCGCAAGACGCCGACGCCGCTCGGGTACGTGCTGCTCCTGCGGCGGATGGTGGCGCTCTACCTCGCCACGCTGCCCCTGAGCCTGGTCGAGCAGCTCGGGGTGCTCACCCCGGTGGTGACGATGATGGTCACCTACTCGGTGCTGATGATCGAGGGCATCGGGCAGGAGCTCGACGACCCCTTCGGGCACGACCCCAACGACCTCCCGCTCTCGCACATCTGCGACACCATCGAGCGCGACCTGCTGGGCAGCTCGTCCCTCGAGCTGGTGCTGGCGTCGACCTCGCACCTCCCCTACGAAGACTAAACCCCGCTCAGCGCGGCGCGCCGACGTTGTACGCGATGTCCTCGAGGTCGAACTCGCCGTAGGTGAAGGCGCCGCCAGGCAGGTGCCAGCGCGCGTCGCCGTGCGAGGCGAGGCGAAACGCGCCGTAGCGGCGGTAGTCCCGCACCGGGGTGCTGAAGCGAAGCTGGGTGAAGCTGCGGCCGTCGGCCGAGGAGCGCGAGCGGTCGTCCGAGACGAAGTCGCTCAGCAGGCCCTCGTCGTTGAACACGAGCGTGGCCGCGACGGTGTTGGCGCCGTGCGTGAAGCGGGCGCGCGCGCTGCGGTCGTCGATGGGCTCCCAGGCGATCGCCGGATCGACCAGGGCGCCCGGCGCGAGGAGGCACAGGTCGTTGAGGAGCGTGACGGACTCGGAGCGGTCCATCACGGGGCCGCGCGCGTCGACCATGGGGTAGGCGCCCGCCACGCGCACGCGCATCGTCGCCGCGCCGCCGACGAGCCGGTGGAAGGCCTCGACGGGCACGCCGAACATCGTCGCGTGCATCAGGAAGAGGCGCGTCATCGGGTCGACGAAGCTCTGCTGGTCGGCCACGAAGGGCATCCACGCCGCGTCGGGCTCACCCCGGATGCGCCCCCGGAAGCGGAGCCGGTAGCTCTGCACCCGCGGCTGCCCGACGAAGCCCGCGGCCCGCACGTAGCGGCGCACCGGCTCGGGCAGCGGCGCGAGGTCGGCCTCGGTCAACACCGGCGCCGCGGTCGCGCGGGCGAGGCCAGGCTGCGCCTCGCGGTGCATCTCCGCGCGGAAGCTCGACGGCCCCTGCGTGAGGTAGCCGTAGAGCACGCCGACCAGCAGGAGCACGTTCGCCAGGGTGCCGAACCTCGCGTCGCTCCACGCGCCGATGACCGCGGCCTGCGAGAGCAGGAGCGCCGCGGCGCCGAGGAGCCACCAGCCCCGCGGCCAGGCGAAGAGGGCCACGACGGCCGCCAGCGTCGTGAGCGCCGCCAGCAGCCAGACGACGCCCATCGGCCGGGAGATGGGGCGCGCCAGCTGGGGGAGGGCGGCCAGGCCGAAGGCCTTGAGGAAGCCCATCAGGTGGATGAGCCCGTGCACGACCATGACGAACGCGAACGCCCAGCGCATGAGAGCCCCCCTCCGTGTCGTCAGCCGCCGATCTGGTGCACCCGCACGGTGTTGGTGCGCCCCTTCACGGCGATGGGCGCGCCGAAGACCACCACGATGCGGTCGCCCGGCGTCACCATCCCGCTCGCCAGCAGGTGCGCCTGCACCCCCTCGACCATCTCGTCGGTGTCCGCGAGCGGCTCCATCACCCGCGGCGTCACGCCCCAGAGCAGCCCGAGCCGCCGGCGCACGATCTCGCTCGGCGAGAAGGCCACCACGGGCACCGTGGGGCGCTCCTTCGAGATGAGCCGCGCGGTGTCGCCGCCCTGCGTGAACACCGCGATGAGCCGCGCGTCGAGGTCGTTGGAGGCCATCACCGCCATGCGCGCGGTCGCCTCGGGGAAGGGCATCGGGCGCGGGTGCGCCGGCGGCTGCTCGGGCTTCCAGTAGGGCGAGCTCTCCGCCGCGCTGATGATGCGGGCCATCATCCCGACGGCCAGCGCGGGGTGCGCGCCGGAGGCCGTCTCGCCGGAGAGCATCGTGGCGTCGGCGCCGTCGAAGATGGCGTTGGCCACGTCGCTGGCCTCGGCGCGCGTGGGCCGCGTCGAGGTCACCATGGAGTGCAGCATCTCCGTGGCCACGATGGCCGGGCGACGCCGCGCCGCCGCGCAGACCAGCACCCGGTGCTGGAGCACCGGCACCTGCTCCGGGGGAAACTCCACCCCGAGGTCGCCGCGGGCGACCATCACCGCGTCCGAGGCCTCGACGATGGCCTCGAGGTGGTCGATGGCCTGCGGGGTCTCGATCTTCGAGCACACCGGCACGAGGCGCCCGTGGGCCTCGCAGAACTCCCGCACCCGCCGCACGTCCTCGACCGAGCGCACGAAGGACACGGCCACGTAGTCGATGCCCGCCGCGAGGCCGAACTCGAGGTCCAGGCGGTCCTTCGCGGTGAGCGCGTCGAGCTGGAGGTTGCCCGACGGCAGGTGGATGCCCACCGCGTCGCGCAGGCGCCCGCCCTCCTCGACCACGACGTGCACCCGGTCGCCCTTGATGTCCGTGACGCGCAGCCGGATGCGGCCGTCGTCGCCGTGGATGGCGTCGCCCACGCGCAGGTCGGTGGCGAGGGTGTCGTAGCGGATGGGGATCACGCCCGGCGGCGCGTCCTCGCCCGCCATGAGGCAGAGGGTGTCGCCCGCCACGACCTCGCGCGCCCCGCCGATGCGCCCCGCGCGGATCTTCGGGCCGCTCAGGTCGCCGAGGATGGTGATGGCCTTGCGGTGCCGGGCGCTCGCCTCGCGGATGGCCGTGACCGCCCGCTGATGGTCGTCATGGGTGCCGTGGGAGAAGTTCAGCCGGGCTACGTCCATGCCGGCCTCGATGAGGCCGTCGATCGCCTCCGGGCTGTTGGAGCTGGGGCCGATGGTACAGACGATCTTCGTGCGTCGGGTGAACATGTCCCTCTCACGCTACACCCACGGCGGGGCTCGCGCCGCATCACACTCCCCGGGGCGTCGCGGCAAAGGGCCCTATACTCCGCGCACCCCAAAGGTTCAGGAGCCCGCATGCCGCATCGATTCCCTCGCGCCCTCTGCCTCGCGCTCGCCGCCCTCTGCCTCGCGCTCGCGGGCTGTGGCGAAGAGCCCGTGGGCTTCGTCGACGGCGGCCCCCTCGACGCGACGGTGGGCAGCGACGCGATGTTTCCCGAGCGCCCGTCCCTGGTCGACGCGGGCGGGGTGATGGACGTGCGCGGCCGCGCCTGCACCCGCAGCTCGCAGTGCGACGACGGGGTCGAGTGCACCATGGACTTCTGCGCCGACGACGGGCGCTGCGTGAGCGTGGCCGACCCGGGGCGCTGCGACGACCGGGTGTACTGCAACGGCCCCGAGACCTGCGACGCGCGCCGCGGCTGCGTGCGCGGCACCCCGGTCACCTGCAACGACAACTACACCTGCACCATCGACCGCTGCGACGAGGAGACCCGCGAGTGCGTGCACCGCCCGCGCGACTTCGACGGCGACGGCGACCCGGACTTCCGCTGCACCGCCCTCGACTGCGACGCCGGCGTGCCCGACCCGCCGTGCTGGCGCGGCGGCGACTGCGACGACGGCAACCCCCGGGTCAACTCCCGCCTGCCGGAGATCTGCGGCGACGGCATCGACAACAACTGCAACGGCGAGGTCGACTCCGCCGACCGCGCGGGCTGCTCGCGCCCGATGTACGACCGCTGCGACGACGCGCTCGACGTCTCCGCCGGCGGGCGCTTCACCGTCGGCCTCGCGGGCGCCCTCGGCGACTACCCCTCGCGCTGCGCGGGCAACACCGTCCCGCCGCGCGACGCCATCCTCCGGCTGCGCCTCGACGCCCCGCGCGACGTCTCCCTCACCGCCGAGGCCTCCGGGGCCAGCGTGCTCGTGCAGCTCGGCACCCGCTGCGGCGAGCTCGAGGGCGTGCGCGACTGCGTGCTCGGCTACCCCACCGTGTACCGCACCCGCGCCCTGCCGGCGGGCGAGTACTTCTTCCAGATCGCCACCACCAGCGCCGTGGTGGGCACCGGCGACGTGGCCGTCACGGTCGAGCTCGGCGACCCCACCCCGACGCCCGCCAACGACGCCTGCGCGGGGGCCATCGACCTCGTGCCGGGCACCGCCGCGCGCGGCACCCTCGTCGACGTCGCCGACGACGTGCTCACCAGCTGCGGCGGCACCTCGCCCGACCTCGTGTACCGCCTCACGCTCACCGAGCGCCGCGACGTCACCCTGCGCGCCTCCGGGGCCCGCAACGACTACCTCACGCTCTCGCTCGTCGACACCTGCGCCCGCTCGCCCACGACCCTGCGCTGCGGCAACGGCGGCCCGGCGCAGCTCAGCCTGCGCAACGTCGCGCCCGGCACCTACTACGTCGTGGTCGAGGGCACCCGGGTGCAGCAGTTCACGCTGGAGGCCGAGCTCGCCGCGCCGACGACGGCGGTGCCGGGCGACGCGTGCGCCAACCCGATCGTGATCGCGCCCAACAGCACCGTGATGGGCACCGTCAACGGCGCGCAGGGGGACGTGCCCATCTCCTGCTACGGCGGCGACAGCCGCGACCTGGTGTACCGCTTCACGCTCGACCGCACGCTCGACGTCAACGCCGTGCTGCGCGGCGGCGCCTCGGACTTCTTCTTCATGGCGGTGCAGCGCACCTGCGGCAGCAGCACCGGCGAGGTGGCGTGCCGCTACGGCACCGTCGGGCGGCTCACCGCGCGCGGCCTCGACCCGGGGGACTACTTCCTCGTGGTGCGCCCGCTGCGGGGGACGGACTTCACCCTCACGCTCGCGGCGAGCCCGCCGCTGGCGCCCGTGATGGCGTCGGGCAACGACACCTGCGCGACGGCGCAGGCCATCCCCTCGGGCGGGGGCTTCTACCTGGGCAACACGGCGTCGCTGCGGCGCGACTACACCGCCCCGTGCACCCTCGGCACCACCAGCGAGGACGCGGTGTTCCGCTACCGCTCCGACGTGCGGCAGCGGGTGCAGGTGTCGCTGGAGGGGTCGAGCTTCAACACCGTCGTCTGGATGACCCAGGGGCCCATGTGCCCGGGGTCGAGCGTGCCGCTCACCTGCTACAGCGGCGAGGGGGCCGCCCCGGCGGTCTTCGACACCCTGCTCGACCCCGGGGAGTACTGGATCTACGTGAGCGGCTTCAACGCCGAGGCCCGCGGGGCGTACTCGCTCTCCGTGCTGCCGCTGCCGATGTGACGCCCGACGGCGTTGACAGCGGAATTCCCGGCTGTCTAGGGTGGAACGCGTGAGCGCCCTGGTGATGGTCGGTTGGATCGCGGCCCTCTACCTCGGGGGGATGCTGCTGTTCGTCGTGGTCACCTTCGGCGCGCAGGCGCTCTCGGGCACCCGCGCGACCTGGAAGAACCTGCTCTGGGCGGCGTGCAAGGAGCTGCTGGTGCTCTGCGTCGTGACGCCGATCTGGCCGCTCTTCTGGCTGCTCGGCGAGGTGTACCGCTCGGCCGTGGAGGGCGAGCGCACGCCCGAGGAGCGCGGCCCGCCGGTGGTGCTCCTGCACGGCTACCTGATGAACCGCACCAACTGGATCTGGCTGGGCCCTCGCCTCGCGAGCCGGGGAGTCGGTCCGCTGTACGGCACCTCGTATTTCTCGCCGCAGTCCATCGACCGCTCGGCGGAGCACCTCGGGCGCTTCGTCGACGACGTGCGGGCGAGGGAGGGCGCGGAGAAGGTCGACATCGTCGCCCACAGCCTCGGCGGCGTCGTCGCCCGCCACTACGTCGAGCACCACGGCGGCGCCTCCAAGGTGCGGCGCGTGATCACCGTCGCCACGCCCTACCGCGGCACCCTCTGGGCGTGGCTCGCCTTCGGCGGCGCCCGCAGCGCGCTCCTGCGACACGCGCGCGAGCCCGGCGCCAGGCCCGGCGGCGTGCCCTTCGTCTCCATCTGGTCGCGCAGCGACAACATCGTCGTGCCGTGCACCTCGGCTGAGCTCACCAGCGACGAGTCCGACAGCGCCGACGTGGTCTTCGACGACCTCGGCCACGGCGCGCTGCTGTTCTCCCCGCGGGTCGCCGACGTCATCGCCGACCGCCTCCGCCGCCCCTGAGAAGGTCAGCACAACCCTGCTGCGCCCCGCGATCCAGCGGTCGGCCACGCTCGAAATACCCCGCGTATGTCTCGCGCGGCCTCCCTCGTCTCGGGGTGCTCGCGACGGGTTGTGCTGACCTTCTGAGCTCCCGGCGAAGCGCTCCGCGTTCGCGGTGACGGGGCAGCTCCGGGGCGTTGCGGAACTCCCTAGGCAGCCCCAAGGTCGAGGCCTCGGGGGGTGCGGCGCCAGTGCCCGCCCCCGGGGGTCCTCGCGATGCCCATCAGGTTCAGCCCCGAGAGCCAGGATGTCCTCCGCCGCGCCCACGTCGAGGCGAGCGCGTCGTCGCTGCTGTGGCCGCGCTCCGAGCACCTCCTGCTCGCCCTGGCGGCCGATCCCACGGCGGCCGCCGCGCTCGCCGCGATGGGCGCCGAGCCCGGCCGCGTCGTGCAGCAGACCCGCGACTACCTCGCCTCGCCGACGCACGGCGCCGCGCGCTCGGGCGGTGCCTGGGGTCGCCGGGTGTGGCGCTGGCTCTTCCCCCCGGTGCCGCGCGACGTGGCGACCATCCAGCGGCGCGCGGCGTTGCAGGTGCTGGTGAGCGGTCGGTCGGACATCACCCCGCTCGACCTCCTCGTGGCGCTCTTCCGCGGGGCCGACCAGCGGCGCCCGGTGCCCCGCGCGCTCGACCTCGGCGAGGACCCGTACCGCCGCGTGAGCGCGATCATCGAGCACCCGATGACCTCCCTGCGCCAGTCGGGCGTGACCACCGCGGCGCTGCTCCGCTACGTCGCCCACGGCGAGCGCGCGGTCGCGCCGGTCGTGGGGCCCGAGCCCGCGCCCGGGGCCCTCGTCGAGGTGCACCTGCTCAACGACGACTACACGTCGATGGAGTTCGTGGTCGCGGCGCTGCGCGACGAGTTCGGCCTCGGGGCGCTGCCCGCCGCGGAGCTCGCGCTACAGGTGCACCGCGAGGGCGTCGGCACGCTGGGCACCTTCCGCTACGGCGAGGTGGGCCCGGCGGTGCGCCGGGTGGAGGATCGCGCGGCGCGCCTGGGATTCCCCCTGAAGGTGCTGGTGCTCGAGGTCGACGAGGGCTGAGCGCGAGGCGGACATGGCCGCGAGGGCTCTGGCGGGCCCCGGTTCGGGTCGGTGCGGGCGCCGCGATCACCTTCGTGCATCGGGGAGGTGGCTCGCTCGATTCTCACGTGCATCTTCATGTCATCGCTGCGGACGGCGTCTAGCGCTGTGCGACCGACGGCTCGACGCCGACCTTCGTCGCGACGCGGCCGCCGACGAAGGGCGACCTGGAGGTGGCTCTCGCGCGCCTGGCAGAGCGGGTGGCGAACGCGATCGAGCGGGCGGGCCAGGGTGGCGATGGCGGTGGTGGTGGCGGTGGCGCTGGCGGTGACAGCGTGAGGAACGAGGCGCTCCAAGGGTGTCGGCGGGCGGCCAGCGCGCGTGGCCTGTACGGCGTGGTGCGCGATGGACGGGCGCCGGAAGCAGGCGAGGCGGCGAGAGAGGCGGTCGATGAGGCGCGCTTCGGGCGGCGGCCCCCGAAGGCGTAGGTAGGCGCGCTGGAGGCTTCAACCTGCACGCGAGCGTGGTGATCGGCGCGACGAACCACGAAGGTCGCGTGGGGCTGCTGCGCTACGTGGCAAGGCCCACGGTGGCGTCAGGGCGGGTGAGCGAGCTCGCGGACGGGCGCGTGGCGTGGCGGCTGAAGGTGCCCGGCGTGCGTGAGGGAATGGCGTGCGCGACTTCGGCGGCGCGTGCGCGCGATGGGAAGGATGCGACGGAGACGTCTGCGAACGCGACGACGACGACAGCGACGACGACGACGACGACGGCCCGCGTAGAGGCTACGGGCGACGACGGGTGGATGTGGACGACGAACAGCGCTGCGCCGCCAGCGGCAGTACGCACCCCAGGGAGGATGGACTGGGCCACGCTGATGCACCGCGTGTGGGGTTGGGACGTGCTCGGGTGCCCGCGGTGCGGAGGGAGGTCGCAGTTCATCGCCGTCATCACGCAGCGCGCCGTGATCGAGCGGATCCTGACGCATGTCGGGCTCTCCGCCGCGCGGATCGTTGCGGCGCCCGCGCGACACTTCGACGACACGAGCTGATGCGAGGGTGGGCACAACGGAGGGCGACGGCGACAGCGGGAGAACGCCCATGACCCGAAACTCGGGATGGCACAGCAGCGTCGAGAACTCCTGAGGTGGCCGTTGGAGAGCTCGCTGGCTCCGGCCCCGGAGGCCGAGGAGGCCAAGCGACCGGGGGGAAGACACCGCCGCGGCCTGAACCCTACGGCGCGCAGTCGACGGGCACGGCCACGATGCGTCCGCCCTGCTCCGCCGTCTCCACTTCGAAGACCACCAGCGCACCCCGCGCCGTCGCGACGACCCGCACCGGACCCACCGAGACAGGCGACGCGCTCCGCCACAGCTCCAGCGGCTCCGCCAGCGCCGCGCCCCGACCCGACAGCCGCAGCAGGTAGATCGCCGCCTCCGAGGAAGGCGCCGCCACGAGCACCTCGTCGCCTCTCGCGGTCGCGTGGATGCCCCGAATCCAGGGCCTCCTGGTGAAGGACACCAGACCCACGGCGGGTCGCGCGTCGGCCATCAGGGGCCTGGCCAGGATCGCGCTCGGGACGCCCGGCGTGCTCGACCAGAAGTGCCAGACCGAGAGCAGCCCTGCAGGGGTCTCCAGCACCTGCGCGTCGGAGACCGTGTCCGCGGTCCCCTGACCCTCGTCGTCGCCCCGAGGCGCACCCCTCGAGTCGAAGCGTCGGAGGTGGAGTTCCTGCAAGGGCCCCGAACTACCGCGGATGCTCTCGGCCCACGCCGCCATGAAGCCACCCGACACGACGCTGCGGGTCATCGGAGCGACGGTCTGATGGGACGTCATCGGGAGTCGCGCGGGCGTGCCGGCGAAGCGCCCCTCCTCGGACAGGAACACCAGCTGGTCACCCCACAGCGCGCGCACCTCGCCGGTGAGGAAGCTGTAGCTGTCGGGGGTGCGGGCGAGCGATCCGCAGCCCGCGAGCGGGAAGCCCATGAGGGAGCCCAGCTCGACGACCTGCCACATCTGCGAGTTGTCGCCGAGGAAGCGCGAGAACACGCACGCCCCGCGGTCGGTCGGACCGCTCGCGAGCATGGCCACGCCGTCGTGGGGAGCGTCCCAGACCATCGAGAACTGAAGCGTTGCGGAGGGTGGGAGCGAGACCACCTCCGTGCGCCTGCCGCGGCCCCCGGCCGACCAGGGGTGGGGCGTTGCGTCCTCGCGGATGCGCCGCAGCCGCACCTGATCGTCGCGCCCGTTGGGGTTGCGCTCTCGCCACGCGATCAGCGCGCCATCGGGTGTCGGGATGGCGTCGACGAGCCGGAAGCGCTGCCGATCGGGCGGATCGGAAATGACGGTGAAGCGCTGACCGACCGCCGACCGACAGGAGGTGGTGGTGGTCGGGACATCGACCGCGGTCGCGTCGACGGAGGCGTCCGCGGTGGAGCGCACGGAGGTCACCGAGGAGCCGCAGGCCATGGCGAGCAGGGCGAGCGTGGCGGTCAGCGGCCTCGGGTGCATCGTCCAAAGGGGTATCGCAGACGCGCTGCGATGACGAGGCGTGACTCAGGCATGCGTGGAGACGATCGAGAGGACGAGCACGAGCGTCATCCAGCGCCTGATGCCTTATCTCGGCGACCATAATGCCCTGCAAGTACGATAGATTACAGAGTCTATCTTACGCGCTGTAGTAATCTGTGGACGCGCCTTTCGCACCCTCGGCCGGCACGCCTTCGTTTCAGTTTCCGATACGCCCAATACCGGTAGTACCCGCTCTCGCGAGCGTTGGCAGGAGCGTCCCGGGACGCCGCCTTGGGGCGTCTGTACCCGTCTCTGCGCTATGCGCGGCAGTGACGATCGCACTGTTCGCGGTGGGAGTGTTCGCGTTCCTACTGCCCTCGCGCCGTGCGGGCGTGGAGGCGTTCGACCCCTACGACGGATCGTTGAGGGAGCACCTCGGCCTCTGCGGCGAGGGCGCGCAACTCATCGACTGCAGCGACGCCCGCCGTTCGCGCCTGCCTGACCGCGACCCTTCGCCCGAACCGCACACGCTACGCGTGCCGTTGGCGAGCGCTCCCGCGATGCCCGCGAACCCGAACTGAGGGCGTTCCCAGCGGGAGCGGGTCGCTGGGTCGGTGGCGGCACGCGTCACCTTCGTGCAACGCTTCGGGGGGTTCTTCGGCTACGCGAGCCGCTACCTCGCGCCGAGCACCGCGGGCACGACCGTGAACCTGCCGGGCGCCATGAGCCGCGCGAAGTAGGCGGCCGCGATCGAGGCGGGGCGAGGGGAGCCCCTCAGCAACCCTGGGGCATCAGCGCGACTGCGGCGGTCGTACCAACCCCTCAGCGGCAGACCCCGTCGCGGCACGTCATTCCGCCCGAGCAGGTGCGGCCGCAAGAGCCGCAGTGCGAGAAGGTCGTGCGCAGGTCGGTCTCGCAGCCGTTGGCGGGGGCGCCGTCGCAGTCGGCGTAGTGCGCCTCGCAGGTGCCCACGGCGCACGCGCCGGCTACGCACGCCGGCTCGGCGTGGGGGGCGGCGCAGCGCACCCCGCACGCGCCGCACTGGATCGGGTCGGAGCGCAGGCTGAAGCAGCCGCCCGAGCAGCACGTCTGCCCGGTGAAGCAGTCGCGGTCGGCGCGGCAGGCGCGCACCGGGCACACCGGGTAGCTGTGCACGCGGCAGTAGCCGAAGCTGCAGCACCAGGCGATGTCGTCGCGGCGCGGCTCGCAGATCGAGCTGCAGTCCTCGTTGCTCGTGCAGGTGCGCTCGAGGCCCGAGGCGCAGAACGCGGTGGGCCCGGCGTCGGGCACGCCGTAGCCGTCGCAGATGCCCGGGGTGTTGCGCTCGACACACCGGCCGAAGTCGCGCGAGCGCGGCCCGGCGCAGCACCACGGCCGGCCGAACGACGGCGCGCACATGGCGCAGTCCTCGTCGACGGTGCACGCCTGCCGGGGCAGGCCGCACTGCTCGGGGCCTGCGTCGCCGCGGGGGACGTCGGCCAGCGCCGCGTCGGGGGGGAAGGGCTCGAAGCCCGCGTCGGCGAGGCAGCGGAAGTTGAAGCAGGTCTGCCCGCTCGGGCACGGCCGGTCGCAGGCGGAGCAGTGCGCGGACGACGAGCGCACGTTGGTCTCGCAGCCGTCGGCGAAGTTGCCGTTGCAGTCGGCCATGCCGGGCGAGCACTGCGACGCGAAGCAGAACCACCCGCGCTCGGGCGACATGCCGCAGAGGGCCTCGTCGACGTTGGGCGCAGCGCAGCGCCCGCAGGGCCCCGCGTCGGGGCCGAAGGCGTCCATCGGCGGCGGCCCCGCGTCGCGTAGGACGTCGACCGCCCCGGTGTCGCGGGGCACGTCGGCGAACCCGGCGTCGCGGGGCACGTCCGGGGTACCGGTGTCGCGGGGCACGTCGCGGCCGAGGTCGACGGGCGCGCCCAGGTCGAGCCCGAGGTCGACGGGGGCGCCCAGGTCGAGGAGAGCGCCTACGTCGACGGGATCGCCCGCGTCGATGGGATCGCCTGCGTCGAGCGGCACCCCGGCGTCGGGGCAGGTGCACCCGCCGAAGGTGCCGTCGCCGAGGCAGACCTGAACTCCCGCGGTGCCCGCGAGGCAGGGGCACGACACCTGCGCGCCCGGCGTGCACAACGGCGGCGCGCCGCGGTCGACGCCCGCGTCGGTCACGCCGCCCGGGCTCGGCGAGCACGCCGCGAGCACCACCACCACCCACCCCACCGCGCGTCTCATCCGCCCACAACTACCGCGCCCGAAGCCGGTCGGGAAGCGGGCGCCCACCCACACCCGCAGTCTCCCCCTTCCTTGCGGCGCAGCGACGGCCCGGCGGTGCGACGGGTGGAGGATCGCGCGGCGCGCCTGGGATTCCCCCTGAAGGTGCTGGTGCTCGAGGTCGACGAGGGCTGAGCGCGCGCTGCCGCGGTAGGTCGTCGAGGAGTTCCACGGGTGCCTGCGCTGCGGGGTGCTCGCCCACGGCTTCGGCAGGGTGCGGTGCAGTGGGTGCGGCCACGACATGCTGGTGGCGTTCTCGTGCAAGCGGCGTGGGGTTGGGCCCCACGCCCGCCCAACGCGCCTCGCCGTCGCTCCGCGACGGGGCAACTCCAGGGTCTCGGTCACCAGCTCTGGCGCGACGGGCGCGAGGTCCGGCCTTCGGACGCGGGCCGACGCCGTGGGTGGGCACCCCGTCGCGGAGTGACGGCGAGGCGCGTTGCGCGGCCGCGATCGGGTGCTCTCGAAGCCGTCGGGTGCGACGCGGAGAGGCGCCGATCCCTGCTTGTCGCGGCGTACCTTGACCGCGGCGGACCAACCGCGCGCACGATGCGCGGATGACGACCCTTCCATCGGCGGACGAACCCGCCACGTGGCCGATCGTGGCGTTGCCGGTCTCGTCCCCATGGCCAATCGTGCGCGTCGCGCCCGACGGAAACGTCGCCCAGTTCGGCGCGCTGCCCGCCCCGCTCAACGCGCTGGTGCGGTGCGATCCGTCCGGGCGACTCTGGTCGCTCGACCCGACCGCGGCGACGGTCACGGGCTACGCGCTCGACGGCGACGACGTCCGGGAGGTCGTGGTGCACGCGCTGCCGGACCACTTCGAGACCGCCGACATGGCCGTCGACGAGCGCCACGTCTACCTCGGCGGAAAGGCCGCTTGGGGGATCCCAGAGATCGACGAGGCGCTGCGTCGCAGCAAGGCCGGCCTCCCCTTCAACGACGGATACGACCAGCCGAAGGTGTGGTTCCGGGGCGCGCTCGACGGACCCGCCTGGTCGGCCCTGGCGCTCCCTCCGCTCCCGGCAGTGATGCGACGGTTCCTCTCACAGAAGGCCGTCGACGCGCTCGTACTCGACGGAGACCGCCTCGTCGCCGTGGACGACGTCGTCCTGCCGAAGTGGTTCTTCCTCTTCGACCGCGTGGCGGAGGGCGGACCCGCCCACGTCGGGACCGTCGACCTGAGCCACGGCCCCAACGAGTCGACGCTCCACGGCGCCGCACGGTCGTCGCAGTGGATCGCGCTGCGCAGCGGGGGAGCGACCCGGATGGGCGAGTACCGGAGGGTGAGGATCTACGCGCGCGGCTCGTTGGAGGCTCGCGCCTCCCTCAGCGAGCGCCTCGACCGCCGGTCGGGCACGCGGAAGGAAGACCCGTGGGGCGGCGCGGCGTTCGTCGGAGAGCACCTGCTGGTCGCGACGCTCTCCGACCGGCTGCTGGAGATCGACTGCACAAGACTCGACGCCCCTCCGGGCCGGGATCCTGGACCGATCGACCTCGGGGAGCGCGCGGCGCGAGTGAAGATCGCCGGGTCGGCCTCGGTGCTCGACGTGATCCCCGTCGACGCCTGGGGCGGCGCGCTCGTCATCGTCGAAGAGACGGGCGGCCAACGGCGCGCGGTCTGGCACCGCGTCGGTGATGCGCGCCGCTGAAGGTCATCGCGACCTCGATCACCAGCGCGGGAGGCACCCCGACAGGCGGTCGTCGAGCGCCTCGGCGACCGTCGAAGGCCCTTGAATCCGGCGGCTGACGGACGGCGATCGACGCGGTGGTGTGCGTCGACGACCTGCGCGGGGGGCCCGCGCCGTACATGCTCCACGAGGCGATGCAGTGCTGCGGCGTGCACGGCGTCGACGAGGTGGCGGTGGTCGGTGATACGCCGTCGGACATGCTAGCCGGCCGCAACCCGGGCGCCCGCGCGGTGGTCGGCGTCACCAGCGGGTCGCGCGACGCGGGCACGCTGCGGCGCTGCCCCTCGACGCACGTGATCGACAGCGTGCGCGACCTGCCATCCAGCAGCTGATTCCTCGTCTCGGCGACCATAATGCCGTGCAAATACGATAGATTGTGGAGTCTATCTTACGCGCGGTAGTAATCTGTGGACGCGCTCTTCGCACCGCGGCGACGTCTGGTTGGGCGGGACCGGCGGCGTGCTCCTCAAGCCCACCGGGCGTTGGATGCCCTTCCCGACAGACTCACCGGATCAACCGTGCGACCGCCCATACCGTCGGCCGCCAAGTAGATCGAGCGCTCGACGACGATGGGCCCGGCGGCCGTGTAGCAGGTCGCGGCGTGACGGCCGACGCGGCGGTGGATCGGCGCCGACAGGAGGCGTTCGTTACGGTCGTCAACAAGCTCGCGCTGCGATGTCGCGGCTCCGCCGTGACGATCCGGCTGCGCCAGAACCACGAGGAGAATGGGGGCTGACGGTTATCAGGGCGTATCCCGGATCCCCAGGGCGGCGTCCTCAAAACGGCTTGAATTCCCGGTTCTTCCAACTGGCTCGACTGCCCGCGCGCCGTCTCTTCGGCCGGGGTTCACCGTAGGCCCATGCGCCCGCCGCGTTCGGTTCACCGCCGGGCTACCAAAGGCTGATCGCCCCGCGACGGGGCTCCAGGTGCTCGTTGAATCGACCCACAAACTCGGCTCCCGATGAACGTCTCCTGAGCCCCGCCGCGGGGCGATCAGCCTTTGGTAGCCCGGCGGTGAACCGAGCGCGGCGGGCGCATGGGCCTACGGTGAACCCCGGCCGAAGAGACGGTGCACGAGCGGTCGAACGCCCAGTGGATGAAC
>JAUSAZ010000198.1 GCA_030652255.1 Myxococcales bacterium
TCCGCCGCCGCCGCCGCCACGTCGTCGCGCGCCAGCGCCCGCGCCACCGCGGCCACCGCCTCCATGCGCCCCGTCGCCGCCAGCGCCCGCACCGCGCGCCGCGCCGCCACCACGCTCATCGTGGGGAGCGCCGCGATCACCGCCCGCTCGCCCGCCGCGCCCAGCGAGAGGGCCAGCGCCAGCGCCGCGTCGCCGTCTGGCCCCTCCGCCGCGGCCAGCAGCGAGGCCACGCCGCCGTC
The DNA here is from genome assembly GCA_030652255.1 of Myxococcales bacterium. Taxonomy (GTDB): domain Bacteria; phylum Myxococcota_A; class Polyangia; order Polyangiales; genus SCUS01. The sequence goes on from JAUSAZ010000198.1 coordinate 240, forward strand.
GCCCGCCGCGTCGAGGGAGGTCATCCACCCGAGGCCGCCCAGCGCGCCGTCGTCGGCCGCGAAGAGCCCCACGCACGCCGGCCGCTCGAGCGAGGGCAGCATCACCCGCACGCGCCCCGCGGCCCGCGCGGTCGCCAGCGCCTCGGGCGAGAGGGTCACCGCGCGCCGCACGCCGCCGGGCTCCGCCGTCAACAGCCACCGCCGCGGGAGCCCCGCCGAGGGCGCCGCGGTGAGCTCCAGCGCCCGGAGAGCCACCGGCCCGAGGGCCGGCCGCACCGTCACGAACGACCCCGCCAGGAGGGCCTGCGCCGTGCGCGGATCGCCGTCCTCCAACGCCCGCGCGACCGGCGGCGTGCCGTCGATGAGCCGCACGCCCACACCCCGGAGCGGCAGCGCGGATGCGGCGCCCGACACCACGCTCACCGACGCCTCTTGCGCCCCTGTGAGCGCCGCCTGCACCGCGCCCAGCAACCGGCGGTTGGGCGCGCGGCTGAAGCGCAGCGACGGGCCCAGGACCCACCGCTCGGCGGGCACCTCCGCGAGGCCGCAGGGCCCGGCCGACTCGTCGTAGCGCTCGCGCACCACCGTGCCCTCGTCGACCGTGACCACGTCGCGGGTGCGCAGGCCGAGGTCCTCGCCCTGCCAGGTGGTGGGGCCCTCCCAGAGCACCGTCGGGTGTGGCGGAGGAGCGCCCGTGCCGGGGTAGCTCAGCACCCGCGCGGTGCCCGGCGCCGTCACGACGAGCACCGTCGACGCGCCGAGCGTGACCCGCTGCGTCGCGCCCTGGGCCGACGCCTCCGCCGCGGCGAGCACCAGCGCCAGGGCGATGGCCCGAGGTCTCACGCCTCCGAGCCGTTGAGCGCCTTCGCGAACTCCTCCAGCGCCTTGCGGGCCTTGGCGCTCAGGCGCCGCGGGACCTCCACGCGCGCCACCGCGATGAGGTTTCCCCGGCCGCCGCCGTCGACGTAGGGAACGCCGATGCCCTCCATCGTGAAGGCCGTGTTGGGCTGCGTGCCGGGCGGGATGTTCACCGTCACCGGGGTGCCGTCGAGGTTGGACAGCTCCGCCGTGCCGCCGAGCGCCGCGGTGTGGAAGGCCACCGGCACCTCCACGAGGAGGTCGTTGCCCTCGCGCTGGAACTTCGTGTCCTGCTCGACCTCCATCACCACCAGGAGGTTGCCCGGGGGCCCGCCGTTGGGCCCCGGCTCGCCGTGGCCCGCCACCCGGATGGCCTGCCCGTGGTCGATGCCCGCGGGGATCGACACCTTGACCTTCTTCTCCGAGCGCACCTCGCCGCGGCCGCGGCAGTCGCCGCAGGGCTTGTTGATCACCTTGCCCGCGCCGCCGCACTCGGGGCACGGCATCGCGATCATGAAGCCCATGCTGCCCTGCGTGACCTGACCGCGGCCCTTGCAGCCGTTGCAGGTCACCGGCTGGCTGCCCTTGGCGGCGCCCGAACCGTTGCACGTCGCGCACGCCGCCGGGAACACCACGCTCACGTCGCGCTTGGTGCCGAACACAGCCTCGCGCAGGGTGAGGCGCACGCCCGCGCGGAGGTCGCGACCGGGCTGCACCCGGGGCTGGCTCGGCCGACCACGACCGCCGCCGCCGCGACCGCCACCGCCGCCAGGGCCGAAGCCCGAGCCGAAGAAGTCCGCGAAGAGGTCCTGGAACTGCTCGAAGATGTCCTCCGGCGGCCGGGACCCCTGACCCTCCAGGCCCGCGTGGCCGTACTGGTCGTAGATCTTCCGCTTCTGGTCATCCGAGAGCACGTCGTACGCCTCGGTGATCTCCTTGAACTTCTCCTCCGCCTCCTTGTCCCCGGGGTTGCGGTCGGGGTGGTACTTGAACGCCTCCTTCCGGAACGACTTCTTGATCTCATCGCCGGACGAGGTCTTCTGGACCGCCAGCACTTCGTAATAATCGCGCTTGACCGCTGCCATCGCCGTATATCCTGCCGAACTCTAGAGAAGGTCTTTGAGCTTCTCGAAGAAGCTCTTCTGCTGCGGGTGCGTCTCCTGCCCGAGCGCCGCCGCCAGCTGCTCGACCAGCGCCTTCTGCTCGTCGCTGAGCTTCGTCGGCACCTCGAGCTGCACCGTCACGATCTGGTCGCCGCGGCTGTACCCGCCGAAGCGCGGCATGCCCTTGCCGCGGAGCCGAAGCTCCTGCCCCGGCTGGATGCCCGCGGGCACCCGCAGCTTCGCGCCGCCCTCGAGCGTGGGCACGTCCACCATCGCCCCGAGCGCCGCCTGCGGGAAGCTCAAGGGCAGCGCGCACCGCAGGTCTTGCCCGTCGCGGGTGAACACCGCGTGCGGCGCGATGCGCACCGTGATCTCCAGGTTGCCCGACGGGAGCCCGTTGCCTGGCGCCTCGCCGTAGCCGTCGACCGTGCGCGTCGCGCCGTCGTCGACCCCCGCCGGCAGCACCACCTGGAGCTTCTCCGTGCGCTTCATCACCCCGCTGCCGCCGCACTTCGCGCACGGCTCCCGGGGGATGGTCCCCTTGGCGCCGCAGCGCCCGCAGGGGCGCGACATCTTGAAGAAGCCCTGCTGGTAGCGCACCTCGCCGCGGCCCGCGCAGGCCGCGCAGGTGTCCACCGGAGTGCCCGGCGCGGCGCCGCGGCCGGCGCACACCTCGCACACCGCGGGGCGCTCGAACTCCACCGCCTTCTCGCAGCCCTTGGCCGCCTCTTCGAGCGTGATCACGAGCTCGAGCGCGATGTCGCGGCCGCCGCGCGTCTGCCCCCGAACGAAGCTCCCCACCCCGCCGCCCATGCCGCCGAAGAGACCCCCCATCAGGTCGCTGAAGAGCTCCTCGATGTTGATCTGCTGGAAGTCGGGCATGCCCCCGGGGCCCGCCGGGGCGCTGCCGAAGCGGTCGAAGTGCGCGCGGCGGTCGGCGTCACTCAGCACGTGGTACGCCTCGGAGCACTGCTTGAACTTCGCCTCGGCCTCGGCGTTGTTGGGGTTGCGGTCGGGGTGATACTTCAGCGCCGCCTTGCGGTAGGCCGCCTTGATCTCCTCCGCGGTCGCGCCGCGCGCGACGCCGAGCACTTCGTAATAGTCCGTTGCCATGAACGCGCGGCACCTTACGTCCCCCTCTTCCGTCCCGCAACGCGCCGCGGCACACCATCCACCGAGCTGCCCGAAGCCGTCGCAACCCTTGACTTCCAGACCCGAATTTCGAAGCATGGCGCCACCGTGGCGGTGAATTTCCTGACGCCGGTGGTGCCCCGATGGGGGGTGATGCTCCGAGGCGTCGCGCTCTCCTCCGTCCTTGCGCTCCTCGCCTTGCCCGCAGCCGCGCAGACCAACGTCGACGAGGCCGCGGCGGCCTACGAGCAGGGCCAGCGCGCCTTCGCCAACGGGGACTTCCCCACCGCCGCGGAGTTCTTCGAGACCGCCGACCGCACCCAGCCCGCCGCGCAGGCGCTCATCCAGGCCATCCGCGCGCACCGCGGCGCGCGCACCCCCGCGCACGACGCCCGCGCCGCCACCCTCGCGCTCACCCTCCTGCGCCGCGAGGCCGCCGACCCCCGCATCACCACCTACGCCAACCGCGTCGTCGACGACCTCTCGCCCAACCTCGCCCGCGTCACGGTGCAGTGCAACGGCTGCGACCTCTCCCTCGACGCGCAGGCCAGCGGCAGCGACGTCTTCGCCGAGCCCGGGCCGCACACCCTCACCGCCGCCTGGGGCATGCGGGTCACCCACCGCCCGCTGCAGCTCCTCGCGGGCAGCAACAACCCCATCGAGCTCACCATGCCCGGCGCCGCGCCCGCTCCCCCCGCGGAGCCCCTGCGCATCGCCACGCCCGACGAAATCCAGGTGCGCGGCGGCATCGCCCTCGACAGCGAGCTCCCGCCCGCCATGCGCGGCGCCGTGCCCACCGTCGAGCGGCCGGCCCCGCCCCCGACGATCGATCCTCCCACCCCCGACGGGCTCTCGCCCGGGGTGTTCATCACCGGCCTCGTGCTCACCGCCGGCCTCGGCGGCGCCCTCGTCTGGAGCGGCCTCGACACCCTCGACGGCAGCGAGGCCTACGCGCAAAACCCCACGCAGTCGGCGCTCGACGACGGCCGGGTGCGCGAGCTGCGCACCAACGTGCTCGCCGGGGTCACCGCCGCGGCGGGCGTCACCACCATCCTCATCGGGGCCTTCTTCACCCGCTGGCGCTCGGCCCCGCTGCGCGCGAGCGTCTCGCCCGCGGGGTTGTTCGTGGGCGGGAGATTCTGATGGCGCACTTCGACGAGGCCCCGCAGGCCCGGCGCATCGGCCGCTACGAGGTGCTCGGCGAGATCGCCTCCGGCGGCATGGCGACGGTGTTCCTGGCGAAGTCCATGGGGGCCAAGGGGTTCTCGCGCCTGGTCGCCATCAAGCGCCTGCACCCGCACCTCGAAGGCGAAGAAGAGTTCGTGCAGATGTTCCTGGATGAGGCGCGGCTCGCGGCGCGCATCCGGCATCCGCACGTGGTGGCCACCCTCGACGTCGAAGACGCCGAGGGGCTCTACATCGTCATGGAGTACATCGAGGGCGTGACCCTGCTCACCCTCTCGCGCACCGCGCAGAAGATGGGCGAGAAGGTCCCGGTGCCCGTCGCGGCGCGCATCGCCCTCGACATCCTCGGCGGCCTCCAGGCGGCGCACGACCTCATCGACGACAACGGCGAGTTCCTCAACCTGGTGCACCGCGACGTCAGCCCGCAGAACATCCTGCTGGGCACCGACGGCGCCGCGCGCCTCACCGACTTCGGCATCGCCAAGGCCGGCTCGCGCCTCACGCAGACCCGCGACGGCCAGCTCAAGGGCAAGATCTCCTACATGGCCCCGGAGCAGACGCGCCGGCAGGAGATCGACCGCCGCGTCGACCTCTTCGCCATGGGCATCTGCATCTGGGAGCTCCTCGCCGGGCGCAGGCTCTTCCAGGGCGACAGCGACGTCGAGGTGCTCAACCACCTGCTCTTCGAGCCCATCCCCCGGCTGCGCGACGCCGCGCCGTCGGTGCCCGCCAGCCTCGAGCAGGTCGTGATGAAGGCCCTCGAGCGCGACCCCAACAACCGCTACAGCTCCGCGCACGAGTTCGCCGACGCCATCGAGCGCGCCACCAAGGTGCTCGGCGGCCCCGGCAACCACCGCACCGTCGCGGCGTACATGCAGAAGATCTGCGGCGAGCGCATCCAGCGCGAGCGCGGCCGCATCGCCAACGGGCTGCCGCCCACCTCCGAGAGCGCCAGCACCGGCAGCTTCAAGGCCATCGATTTCCCGTCGGACAACGCGTCTCCGCCGCCGCGCCCGTCGGTGCCCGCCCCGTCCCCCTCGATGCCGCCGCCCGGGCAGCGCTTCCGCGCGCCCACCATGGCGGGCGTCGCGCCGCTGCCGCAGCAGAAGGCGCAGCAGCCGTTGCAGCCGCAGCGCCCGGTGACGGCCCCGGCGCCCCGGGCGGCCAACGCGTCGCCCACGAAGCTCCCGCTGCGCGCCGCGCCCGCACCCGCGCAGACGCCTGCGCCCCGGGCGTCCAAGGCCACGGTGATGGGCATGGGGCCCGCGAAGCAGCAGCAGGTCAGCGCCCCGATCGCGCTCACCTTCGAGCAGGACTTCGACGAGGAGATGGCCACCATGGCCGTCTCGCCGGGCTCGCCCGGGCACGAGTCCTGGGGCAGCTCCGACGCGGGCCCCACGGCGCCCGAGTTCGATCAGCCCTCGCCGGACTCGACCATCGTCGAGAGCGCGCCCATCGAGGCGATCATGGAGCGCCTGCGGCTCAACGGAGGCCAGCCCATCGCCCCGGCGCCCACGCCCGCGCGTGTGGACGACGACGGCTTCGCCGACGACGACGACATCGAGGAGATCGCCCCGGAGCCCTCCGAAGCCTTCCACGCCAACCGCCTCGGCGAGATGGCCGCGGCGCCCACGCCGTCGTTCTCGCCCTCGCCCTCGCCCGCACCCGCTCCGCAGCGCTACCCCTCGGGTTCGTCGCCCGCGCCGCAGCGCCATCCCTCGGGTTCGTCGCCGGCGCACAACCTCTCGCCGACGCCCTCCTTCGCCCCACTGCCGCCGGTGCAGGGCTCCGGCCCGATGGGTCAGTACGTTGCGCCCTCGTCGCCCTTCGGTCCGCTCGAGGCGCCGCAGCCGTGGTCGCTCGGCGCGCCGGCCCAGTCCGCGCTGCCCACCGCGGCGTACCGCGCGCAGCCGGGCACCGATCGCCGCAGCAACGTCATGGCCTTCGTGCTCGGGATGGTCATCGTGGCCCTCTTCGGCGGCGTGGCCATCGCGTGGGCGCTGCACCGCAACCAGTCCGACGCCCCCGCGGTGACGCCAGCCCCGCGGCCCGCCGTCGCGCCCGCGCCGGTCGCTGCGCCGGTCGTTGCACCGCCCGCGGTCGTCGCCCCCGCGCCGGTCGTTCCGCCCGCACCGCCCGCGCCGGTCGTCGCTCCGCCGGTCGCACCTCCTGCGCCGGTTGCACCTCCCGCGCCGGTCGCCCAGCCGCCAGAAGCGCCCCCCGCGCCTGCGCCCGCGGCGGTCGATCGGCCCGCGGAGCCTGCCAGTCGCGGCCATCGCCGGCGACGCTCGCGGCACAACGACCCTAGCGGCCCGGAGCCGCTCGCGATGCCCTCGGCGCTGGACGCACCCGTCCCCCGGGTGGTGCCTGCGCCGGTGAACAACGCGCCCGACCCGGACGCGCCCGACCTGGGCAACCCGTACCGGCGCTGATCACCGGCTCCGGGGGGAAGGCCCGCGGAGCTGGTGTGTCGGGTGATGTCGAGGGTGATGGGGAGAGCGGGAGGGGAGGAAGCGTCTCAGCCGCGGCCGGACTCGCGCGCCGCGTCGAGCTGCGCCTGGAACCACTGGGCCGAGCGGGTGAGCTCTTCGAACTCGGCGCCCTCCTGCGGTCCGCTGAAGGCCTCGAGCTTCTTGGCGGCGGCGTCGAGCTCGGCGCGCGCCTTGGCGAGGTCGACGTCCTTCGAGTCGACGCAGCGGTCGGTCAGGATGGTCATCGTGTCGCCGCCCGCCTCGGCGAAGCCGGCGCCCACCGCGAGCACGAAGGTCTTGCCCTCGGAGCGGTAGCGCACGACGCCGGCGCGCAGCGCGGCCAGCAGCGGGAGGTGGCCCGGCAGCACGCCGAACTCACCATCCACGCTGGGGGCCTCGACCTGGTCGACGTCCTTGCGCACCGCGACGCCCGCGGGCGTCACCACATCGAGGCGAAGAACGCCGCTGCGGAGCGGTCCCGTGGCGAGGTCGGTGTCCATGGTCATCGGTCAAGCGCTCCTGTTCAGCCGGCCTTGGAGAGCTGCTCGGCGGCCTTCTTCACGTCCGCGATGCCGCCCTTCAGGTAGAAGGCCTGCTCGGGCAGCGCGTCGAGCCCGCCCGACAGGATCTCCTCGAAGCCGTCGATGGTGTCCTTCAGCGGAACCAGCGCGCCCTCGAGCCCGGTGAACTGCTGCGCCACGAAGAAGGGCTGCGACAGGAAGCGCTGGATGCGCCGCGCGCGGGCGACGGTGCGCTTGTCGTCCTCGGAGAGCTCGTCCATGCCGAGGATGGCGATGATGTCCTGCAGGGCCTTGTAGCGCTGGAGGGTCTCCTGCACCTGGCGGGCGACCTTGTAGTGCCGCTCGCCCACGTACTGCGGCTGGAGCATGCGCGAGGTGGAGTCGAGGGGGTCCACCGCGGGGTAGATGCCCATCTCCGAGATGGCGCGGGAGAGCACCGTGGTGGCGTCGAGGTGCGAGAAGGTCGTCGCGGGCGCCGGGTCGGTGAGGTCGTCGGCGGGCACGTACACGGCCTGCACCGAGGTGATCGAGCCGTTCTTGGTCGAGGTGATGCGCTCCTGGAGGGCGCCCATCTCCGTGGCCAGCGTGGGCTGGTAGCCCACCGCGCTCGGGATGCGGCCGAGGAGCGCCGACACCTCGGAGCCCGCCTGCGTGAAGCGGAAGATGTTGTCGACGAAGAGCAGCACGTCCTGGTTCTCGTCGTCGCGGAAGTACTCCGCCACGGTGAGCGCCGAGAGGGCGACGCGGGCGCGGGCGCCGGGCGGCTCGTTCATCTGGCCGTAGACCAGGGCGGTCTTGCTGATGACCGAGGTCTTGCCGTCGCCGAGCTTGGACTCGGTCATCTCGACGAAGAGGTCGTTGCCCTCGCGGGTGCGCTCGCCGACGCCGGCGAACACCGACACGCCGCCGTGGGCCTTCGCCACGTTGTTGATGAGCTCCATGATGAGCACGGTCTTGCCCACGCCGGCGCCGCCGAAGAGGCCGATCTTGCCGCCCTTCTTGTAGGGGGCGAGCAGGTCGATGACCTTGATGCCCGTCTCGAGGATCTCCTCCTTCGTGCTCTGGTCGGTGAACGACGGCGGAGCGCGGTGGATGGGGCGGAACTTCTTGGCGTTGACCGGACCCGCCTCGTCGACGGGCTGGCCGATGACGTTGAGGATGCGACCGAGGGTCTCGGGGCCCACCGGCATCATGATCGGGGCGCCGGTGGCCATCACTTCCGCGCCGCGCACGAGGCCGTCGGTGGAGTCCATGGCGATGGCGCGCACGGTGTTCTCACCGAGGTGCTGGGCGACCTCGAACACGAGGTTCCAGGGCTCGTCGCTGATGGACTTGTTGGACACCCGGAGGGCCGAGTTGATCGCCGGCACGCCGCCGGGCGGAAACTCCGCGTCGATGACGGGGCCGATGATCTGGGTGATGCGTCCGGTCGGAAGTTCTGCCATCGTCGTGTTCCTTGGCGGCGCGCATTGAGCCGCGCGCGAGGCGGTAGGTCGTCAGGGCGGCGCCCCACTACCACAGCCAGAGCGATGGGGTCAAAGCACATCCCAGGCAACACCCCACGGACCTTCCAACGCGCTATATCGTCCCCACCGAAGGCCCCATGACGACCGACGACGCCCCCTCCTCCACCTCCGTCGCCACCCGCGAGATCGTGCTCCAGGCCCTCTGCCTGGTCGGCCTCGCCGTCTCCGCGATGCTGCTCGTCGACTACGTGCGCCCGCCGGTGTTCTGCGCCGACCACGGGTCCGGCTGCGACGCCGTGCGCCAGTCGTCCTTCGCGCGCCCCTTCGGCGTGCCGCTGCCCGTCCCCGGCGCGCTCTACTTCGTCGCCCTCCTCGGCCTCTCGCTGCTCGGCGCGAGCGACCGCGCCCGCCGCCTGCTCGCCTCCCTCGGCCTCCTCGGCGTGCTGGCCGGCGTCGCCCTCGTGGCCATCCAGGGGTTCGTGCTCCACCACTGGTGCCGCTACTGCATCGTCGTCGACGCCTCGTCCATCATCGCGGGCGCCCTCGCGGTGAGCCTGCGCATGGACGTGCGCGCGCCCGACGCCCCCGCCCCCCGGCGCCGCGTGCCCTCCTACGCCGTCACCGGCGCGGCCCTCCTCGCGCTGCTCGTGCCCCTCGGCTACGGCCTCTCGCGCCCCAGCGAGCGGCCCATCGGTCCCAACGCCCCCACGATCGCGCCGCTCCCGGACGTCATCGCGCAGCTCCAGCAGCGCGACGTCGCCACCATCGTGGAGTTCGTCGACTACGAGTGCCCCTTCTGCCGCCGCCAGCAGGAGGCCCTCGCGCCGGTGCTCGCCTCCTATGGCGCGCGCGTGCGGGTCATCCGCAAGAACGTCCCGCTCTCCTTCCACGAGCACGCCCGCGACGCCGCCCGGGCCGCGTGCTGCGCCGACGAGCAGGGCCGCGGCGAGGCCGTCGCCGCCGCGCTCTTCCGCGCCGAAGACCTCACCCCCGCCGGGTGCGAGCGCGTCGCGCGCGAGGCCCACCTCGACCTCGAGGCCTACCGCGCCTGCCTCGCCTCGCGCCGCCCTGACGTGGTCATCGAGCGCGACCTCAACGACGCCCGCGCGGCCGGGGTCTCCGGGCTCCCCACGCTCTACATCGGCGTCGAGCGCTTCGAGGGCCTCACCGACGCCACCGCCCTGCGCGCCAGCATCGAGCGCGCGCTGCACGGCGGCCCCGCCGACGCCGCCGGCCACGCGCCGCAGGGCGGCTGAGCGGCACCGTGCGCCTCGGCTGGATGCTCCTCGCGCTCGCGGCCACCGGGTGCCGCCGCACCGCCCGACGACCCGACGTGACCGCCGACGGCGCCTCCCCCGACGCGGCGCCGTCCGAGCCCGCGGGGGAGACCCCGGCCATCGCCCCCACGCGCCCCGCCGAGGGCTCGCAGCCCCGGTGGCGCTCGCTCACCCACGGCCCCCGGCCGCGGGGCACGGAGCGATGGCGCTACGACTTCACCCCGCGGGCGCCCTACGGCGAGCCGACCACCGACGGGCGCACGGTCTTCGTGAGCGCGGCGCGCCGGGAGGTCGAGGGGCCCACCGACGGGGAGGTCTTCGCGTTCGACCTGCGCGACGGGACGCTGCGCTGGCACGTCGCGGTGAGCGGGCTGCACGGCGAGCCCGTCGAGCTGGTCGACGGCCTGGTGCTGATCGACACCATCCCCCACTGCGCCCGCCGCGGCGCCGACACGCCCGGCGTCCCGCAGCGGCCGTGCCTGGAGACCGGGCGCGGCGGCCTCGTGGCCCTCGACGCGCGCGACGGGCGCGAGCGCTTCCGGTCGACCTTCAGCTCCGAGGCGCTGCGGGCGCGCTGGGCGGGGGCGCTGGTCGACGGCGCGTGGTGGATGCACGACGGCGCGGGCTCGCTGCGCGCGGTGCGGCTCCCCTCGGGCGAGGCCGGGGCGCGCATCCCGCTGGCGGGCGCGGTGACCAACCTCGCGTCCGCCGAGCGCGACCTCTACTACACGGTGGACTCCCGGCCGACGACGCGGCTCGTGGCGAGGACGCCGGCGATGCTGCGCGCGCGCTGGGAGAAGGTGCTGCCGTACCGCAGCGCGTGCCCGGTGGTCACGACGGGTCCGGTGCTGGTGGTGCCGGCCTTCGCCGCGACGGGGGTGACGGGCGCGCCGAGGGCGCTGCTGCGCGCCACCGGGGCCGACCTCTGGACGGTGCCCGCGCCGCCGCGCTCGGTGGAGGGCTGCGGCGCGGTGGACAACAACGTGTTCTGGCAGGTGCACGACCTGACGTTGCAGGGCTTCGCGCTCGGCGACGGCCGGCGGCGCGGTCGCTTCGCGGTGCCGTCGCCCCCGACGAGCGACCTCAGCGTGGCGCTCGACGGGGTGTTCTACCTGGGCCTGCACGGGCGCCTCGCGGGCATCGACCTCATCGACGGCCACGTGGCGGTGAGCGTCGCCACCGGGGCGGCGGCCGCGGAGGGGCTGGTGCTCGCGGCGGGCCACGGGGCGGTCACCACGCGCGACCCGGGGCTGGTGATCGGGTTCGACTGAGGTCACCGTCGACGATCGCGGTGGGCGGCGCTAGGTTCGCGCCCGATGATCAGCACCATCGTCTCCAACTCCATCCGCGCGGCGCTCTACCCCTTCTCCGCGGCGCGACGGTCGGCGCTCGCGCCGAAGGGCACCTGGATCACCCTGACCCTGGAGGGCACCATCACGGAGATCGAGCGGCCCTTCTCTCGCTTCTCGCACCCGCTCCAGATCATCCTGAAGGGCGCGACGCCGAAGCCGGTGCTCACCCTCACGGTGCTGCGCGAGCTCGCCGAGGCCGTCGCGGCCGACCCCAACGTCGACGGCGTGCTGCTGCGGGTCGAGGCGCTCAGCTGCGGCAGCGCGGTGGCGACGGGGCTGCGCGAGGTGATCGCGGGGCTGCGGGCGGCGGGCAAGCGGGTGGTGGCGTGGCTGCCCGACGGCGGCACCACGCGGGAGTATTTCGTGGCGCTGGCGGCCGACAAGGTGCTGCTCACGCCGCAGTCGTCGCTGGGCCCGCTGGGCTACGCGGCGCAGACCACCTTCGTGCGGGCGCTGCTCGAGCGCGGCGGCCTGGAGACCGAGGTGTACGCGCGCAAGGAGTTCAAGAGCGCGGCCGAGCAGTTCAGCCGCGACGGGTACTCCGAGCCCAACCGCAAGCAGCTGGAGGCGCTGCTCGACCGGCTGCACGCCGCGCTGGTGGGGGCGATGGCCGACGGTCGCCACGTCGACGAAAACCGCGCGCGGGCGATGGTGGAGAACAGCCCGTACCGCGCCCCCGACGCGGTGCGCGAGGGGCTCATCGACGCGCTGGCCTATGAAGACGAGCTGCCCGGGCACCTGACGGCCGCGTCGGGCGCGGCGCCGAAGCTGGTGAAGGCGGCGATGTACCTCGCGCTGAGCCGGGTGATGCGCTTCGACGGGATGTGGGACGGGCCGCGGGTGGGCGTGGTCGAGGTGCGCGGGGCGATCGTGTCGTCGTCGCAGTCGAGCATGAGCGGCGTGGCCGACGCGCGGCGGGTGGGCGCGGCCATCCGCGCGGCGCGGGCCAACCCCCGGGTGGGCGCGGTGGTGCTCTACGTCGACTCGCGCGGCGGCAGCGCCCTCGGCAGCGACATGATCTCGCACGAGGTCGAGCGGCTGAAGGAGAAGAAGCCCGTGGTGGCGTACTTCTCCGACGTGGCCGCGAGCGGCGGGTACTACGTCGCGGCGCTGGCCCAGGAGATCATCGCGCAGCCGCTGACCATCACCGGCAGCATCGGGGTGATCGCGATGCGGCTGCTGGCGTCGCGGCTGCTGGAGAAGCTCGGGCTCAAGCACGAGGTCATCCGCCGGGGCGAGCGGGCGGACATGCTGTCGCCCTTCCGGGGGTGGAGCGACGACGAGCGCGCGGCCTTCAACCGCGAGATCGACGGGTCGTACAACGACTTCGTGGGCATCGTGGCGCGCGGCCGCCGGCGCGACGTGGCGGAGATCGAGCCGCTGGCCCGGGGGCGGGTGTACGCCGGGGTCGACGCGCACGCCATCGGCCTCGTCGACCACCTGGGCGGCTTCGACGTGGCCATCGAGCGGGTGCGCTCGCTCGCCAACACGAAGCTGGCCGACCGGCCGGTGGTGATCACGCCGCCGCGCGGCGCCGTCGAGCCGCCGGAGCCGGCGCCGCCCATCCGCGCGCTGATGGCCTTCCTCGAGGGGCAGGCGATGGCGACGCGGGCGGAGGTCGACCTGCTGCGCATGTCCGTGGCCTCGCCCAACGAGCGACTCTTCGCGTGGGACGGGCTCTCGACGGAGCTGTAGCCGCGGCGATGCCCGACCACCCGAGCGTCCACGACGCCACCAGCGAGAGCTTCGACGCGCTGGTCTTCGCGCCGCGGGGCGAGCTGGTGGTCGTGGACTTCTGGGGCGACGGGTGCCCCAACTGCGAGGTCTTCGCACGCGACGTGCCCGCGCTGCTCGCCGAGCTCGCGGGGGAGGCCCTGCGGGTGGTGAAGGTCGACGCCCGCGCCCACGACGACGTCGCGCGGCGCTTCGGGCTCTACGGCATCCCCACCTTCCTGCTGGTGAGGGACGGCAGGCTGCTCGGGCGCATGAGCCAGTACCACGGGCGCGCGTACTGGCTGGCGGTGGTCCGGGAGCACCTGCCCGCGGCCGCCACCCCCGCCGCCACCCCGCCGCCACCCTCCGCCACCCACGAAGTGCCTGAAAAATAGCCTTCCCGTGATGGCATGAGCGCTGCGCCGGGTGCTAGCGTGAGCCGCATGGTGACGAGGGTGCAGCGCGGGGTGGACGTGGTGTTCGAGGCCCCGCGCTGGTCCGAGCGCTGGGTGCTCCAGGACGACGTCACCATGCCCGAGACCGAATCGCACCTGCTCACCACGAGACTGCTCATGGACGTCTTCGTGGCCTGGATCGCCCGCAACCGGCGCGACGCGAAGGCCGGCAGCAACCTCGCGCTGCGGTGGGACCACGCGCACCCGAAGGTGGGCGTCGACCCGGACGTGTACCTGGTCGAGCCCGCGCCGCCCGACGCCAACCTGCGCAGCCTGCGCACCTGGGAGAAGGGGCACCACGCGCCGCGCGTGGCCGTCGAGGTGGTGAGCCGGCGCACCGCGAAGAAGGACTACGGCGAGGGCCCCGCGAAGTACGCCGCGAGCGGCACGCGCGAGCTGTGGATCTTCGACCCGGAGGGTTACGGCCGCGGGGCGACGGGCGAGCCGTGGGTGCTGCAGGTGTGGCGGCGATCGGAGGCGGGGGAGTTCCGGCAGGTGTTCGCGGGGGACGCGCCCGCGTATTCGGAGGAGCTCGGCGCGTGGCTGGTGGTCACCGACGGGGGCACGCGGCTGCGCGTCGCCGACGACGAGGCGGGCGAGCGGCTGTGGCTCACCGGCGAGGAGTCCGAGCGCGCACGAGCCGGCGCGGCGGAGGCCGAGGTGGCGAGGCTGCGGGCGCTGCTGGGGGAGTGACCCGCGACGGCGGGCTCGATGACGTAGGTCGGCGACGCGTCGAGCGCGCCATCGCACCCCGCGCGGCCACCGTGTTACCGTCGCTGGTAATCCAATGGGACCTTCACGCGCGCTCCGCTCGTGGTTCATCGCGCTCGCCTCGCTCGCGTCGGCGTGCGCGCCGGAGTGGGGCGACGAGGTCACGGTGGTCGATGCCGGCGGTGGGGCCGACGCCGTCGCGGCCATCGATGCTTTGGCGCCGACCTTCGACCGACCCGCTACGCCGCGCGATGCCCCGAGCATCGACGCCCCCGCGCCATCGGACATCCCCCGCCCCGACGTACCGACCGTCATCGACGTCCCGACGGTCATCGACGTCCCGACGGTCATCGATGTCGGCCCGCCCGACACGGGCTGCCCCCTGCCTCCGCCCGCGGCGCGGCCGCCTGCGCCGGGGCCCGACGGGTCGGGGGTCATCCGCGCGCTCGCGGCGGAGCACCCCGACTGGCTCCGCGACTCGTGCATCTCGATGGGCGGGACGCATCGCTTCCTCTTCGAGGCGCTGCGGCGCGGGCGCGCCGTCGACCCCCGCTGGGGCCTCGACCGTCGCAACGGTCCGCTCAGCGGCGACATCCTCACGTACTTCTACGGCGACGGGTGCCCGGAGGGGCGGCGCGAGACGTACATGTTCGACGTGATCACCCGCCACTGCGCGCAGCCGGGCGTCGACGAGCCCGCCGCGCCCGGCTGGATCGACCGCTCCTCCGAAGGGGCCGTCTGGACCCTCATGGGCTACGACTCGACGCCGCCGCCCGACGCGGGGACACCGCCACCGGTGGACGTCCCGCCCACGCACACCCGCCCGACGCTGCCCGACGGCCGCGGCCCCCTGCAGGACGTGGCCCGCGAGCACCCCGACTGGCTCCGCAGTTCGTGCGTCGCGGAGGGGGGCAACAACGACTTCCTCTTCGAGGTGGTGCGCCGCCTCCGGCGCATCGACCGGCGCTGGGGCCTCAACTGGAAGCGCGGCCGCGTCGGTGACATGTCCCAGGACGTCGTGAACTACTTCTACGGGCCGTCCGGCGCGGCGATGGAGGGCAGCCTCGACACCTATGTGGTCGACGTGATCTCCGGCCACTGCGGCCCGACGCCCGGCACCACCTGGATCGACCAGACCGGCGTCGGCGGGGCCGAGGCCCGCTGGACCCTCGCCGGACGCAGCGACCTGTAGCGCTCAGGCCACGCGGGTGGGGCGCAGGCTCGCGGGGACGGTCACCCGCGCCGAGAGGGCGTCGAGGAGCTGCGCCCAGCGCGAGCCCGATTCGCCGCGATGGAGGTCCACGCGGCGGCGGGCCTGGTGCCACGCGGGCACGTAGCGCAGGGCGGGCGGGACGACCCCGCGCAGGGCAGCGACGGCGCGGCGGCGGCGGTCGTAGGCGCGCTGCTCGGAGGCGCCCCAGGGGAGGTCGTAGAGGGCGCGCAGCCGGGGCGGGAGCAGGGCGGTGGTGATGACCGGGTCGAAGATGCCGCGCGAGAGGGGCGTGGAGAAGAGCACGCGGGCGACGGTGCGGGCCTTGGGGCCCACCCAGAGGTCGGGGGAGTTCTCGACGATGTCGTCGAAGCGCGCGAGGAGCGCGGCGCGCGAGGCCGGGACGAACTCCGGGCCCACACCGGCGACGATGGCGCCGCGCTGGAGGTCGTCCCAATCGCGGGTGATCTCGGCGGCGTCGAGGGGCCGCACGAAGGCCTCGAAGGCCGCGCGGCCGGTGAGCGACGCGGTGATGGACACCCACTCCAGCAGGGCGGGGTCGTTGGCGCGGTACGAGCGCCCGTGCCAGGGCGAGCCCGGCTCGTCGACGACGCCGCGCACGCGGGAGTGGATGGCGTGCATGCGGCGGGAGGTGCCGAGGGCCACGTCGAGGGTGCCGAAGACGAGGTTGTAGAGGGCCTGTGAGGTGCGCTGGATGCGGCCGACGAGGTCGGTCTCGAAGGTGGAGTAGGCGCTCACGCCCGCGACGACGGCGGGGTGCGCCATCTGGAGGAGCACGGCGGCCGCGCCGCCGAAGAGGTAGGTGGGCTCGCGCACCATGGTCCACGCGGCGCTCGACGGGCCGAAGAGGCCGGCGACGGGGTCGTCGACGCGGGCGCGCACCCAGGCGACGCAGCGGTCGTGGGTGGCGTGGTCGGCGGCGAGCTCCTCCGCGGGCGCGGGAGGCGGTGGCTGACGCATGGGGTGGATCCTCCGAGGGGGGAGCATCGCACGGAGGGGCGCGGGCGGGCACGACGAGGCGGCTACAGACGTCTGTAGGTGCAGCTACAGACGTCTGTAGCTGGCGCACGGGAGCGGCGAGGCGCCAAGTGGCTTGTTTTCCAGCGGCATCGCGATGGTACGAGGGCTGCGATGGGTGGTACCGTGAGGCCGATGGTGACGCGGGTTCAGCGCGGGGTGGACGTGGTGTTCGAGGCCCCGCGGTGGTCCGAGCGCTGGGTGCTCCAGGACGGCGTGACCATGCCCGAGAGCCGCGAGCACGAGAAGACCTGCGCGCTGCTGAAGGAGATCCTGCTGGCGTGGATCGCCCGCACCGGGCGCGACGCCGGGGCGGGCGGAAACCTCGCCGTGCGCTGGGATCGCGAGCATCCGACCATCGGCGTCGACCCCGACGTGTACCTGGTGGAGCCCGCGCCGCCCGGCCGCACGCTGAAGAGCCTGCGCACCTGGGAGAAGGGACACCACCCGCCGCGCGTGGGCGTCGAGGTCGTCAGCGAGGACAGCGGCGAGAAGGACTACGTCGACGGTCCGCAGCGCTACGCCGCCAGCGGAACGCGCGAGCTGTGGGTCTTCGACCCGGAGCGCTTCGGCAGCGCCAACGTCGGCGGCCCGTGGGTGCTCCAGGTGTGGCGGCACACGAAAGCGGGCGCCTTCCGGCACGAGTACGCGGAGGACGGGTCGCGTACTCCGACGAGCTCGGCGCATGGCTGGTGGTCACCGACGCAGGGGCGAGGCTGCGCGTCGCTGACGACGAGGCGGGCGAGCGCCTGTAGCTGACAGGCAGGAGGCGTCGGGCGCCCACGCCGACTCGCTCGCCGCACAGCTCGCGGCGCTCACCCGACAGAGCTGACGCCCCGCGGCACGGCGGGTGGTAGCTTTGGACGATGGCGGCGCAGGGGCAGCGTGGGGTGGTCGTCGCGCTGGTAGTGGGGCTCGGACTCGGGTGCGGCGACGCCGGAGGGACGGAGGCCACGGGCGGGGCCGCGGACGCCGGGTGCGCGTGGGGTCGCTGCGCGGCGGACGCGACGGCGGGGCCGCGGTGCGTGGCGACGGGCGTGGCGGACGGGAGCTGGCTGACAGCGGACTGGGATGACGGGGTGTACGCGCCGGACTGCACGAGGGTGCCGGCGGAGCTGCGGGAAGCGTGGACGCCGGGGCGCTACGTGGAGGGCGATGGGTCCATCGGGGAGATCCTCTGCGAGGGCCTGCGGCCGGGGGCGGCGACGCTGCGGGCGAGGGTGCGGGTGCGGATGCTCGCGTCCCAGCCGACGGAGGTGGGCGATTGTCAGTGCGGGGCGGGCTGGAATGTTGCGATGCACGTGCTCGTCGAGGGGCAGGAGGCGCGAAGCATCGAGGGGCTGATTGGCGGCCTCGGCGTCAACGAGTCGTGCCGCACCGGGCCGGACGTGACACAGGAGATGCCAGTGACGGTGGGGGCGGATGGGCGGTTGCGTGCGCGGTTGGAGCTCGGGCGGTGCCGACGGCCGGGCGCGACGGCGTGCGTGTTCCTGCGGGGGACGGGGGTCGGCGTGGTGCAGTGAGGGGAGTGGGCGCTGAGCAGGGCGGACGGACGGGGCTCAATGTCGATGATGCCGTCGTCGACCGACTGAGGGCGGGTGAGCCTATGTAATCGTGGGTAACGTCTACCGGTTGGGGGGAGCCCTTGACTCAACGCGGCTCCGAAGCGTGGAGCGATCGGCCATCGCCCCGCTGCGGACTCGATTGGCAATTTCGAGCCGGGCGATGACCTTTCCGTGGCTCGCTCCGGCGCCGCGAGCGTCGTCGTAGGCGGACAGCACCAGAGCGCAGCGAATCTGCAGGGTCGAGCGACCTTCGATCCAGTAGTCTCGAAGCGCGAGGTCGCTCCGCGTCTCCGTCTCCTCCGTCTCGCCGCAGCCGATTGACACGCCACCGCCCTCACGGCTGACTCCCCCGTCGATGCCTCCCGCCGCGCCCGGGCCCACGCCCACGTCCGATGAGCCCCCGCTCCCCGCGGGTCACCTCGTCGGCCGCTGGCGCCTCCTCCGCCTCCTCGGATCGGGTGGCACCGCCTCCGTCTACGAGGCCCAGCACACCGAGCTCCCCCGCCGCGCCGCGATCAAGGTCCTCCACCACCGCTACGCCTACAGCCACGAGATGCGCTCGCGCTTCCTCCGCGAGGGCCGCGCCGCCGCCAGCATCGCCCACCCCCATGTCGTCGCCGTCCACGACGTCGGCCTCTCCGACGACCACCTCTTCCTCGTGATGGACCTCCTCGACGGCGAGTCCCTCCGCGACCGCATCCGCCGCGACGGCCCGCTCCCGCCTCCCCTCCTCGTCTCCCTCTTCACCCCGCTCGCCGACGCGCTCTCCGCCGTCCACGCCGCGGGCATCCTCCACCGCGACGTCTCCCCGGCCAACGTCCTCCTCGTCCCCGCCTCCTCGCCCGCCGACGCGCCTCCCACCGAGCGCGCGGTGCTGCTCGACTTCAGCTCCGCCCACATCGACGAGCCCTCCACCGACGCCCCCCTCACCCGATCCCACGCCCTCCTCGGAACGCCCGCGTACATGTCCCCCGAGCAGTGCCGCGGCGCCCGCGACCTCGACGCCCGCACGGACGTCTTCTCCCTCGGCGCCGTGCTCTACCTTGCCGCCACCGGCCATCCTCCCTTCACCGGCGACACCTGGCAGGCGCTCCTGGTCGATGTGCTCTCCGGCAGGCGCACCCCGCCCACGCAGCGCAACCCCGCCATTCCTCCCGCCCTCGCCGCGCTCATCCAGCGCGCCATGGCCCACGATCCTGCCCAGCGCTTCCCCGACGCCGCTTCCCTCCGCGACGCCCTCCGCTCCCTCGACCTGCGCCCCCGCGCCTCCCGCCGGGCGCCCTTCGCGCTCGCGGCGCTCGCGGCCCTCGGCGCCCTCGCCACCCTCGCGTCGTCGCTCGCCGCCCCGCCCGCGGCCCCCGCCCTCTCCCCTCCCGCGACCTCCGACCGTGTGCTTCCCACCGCCCCAGGGCTCACACCAAACCCCGCCGTGACCCCGCCAGTGCTCGCCGCGCCACCAGTCGCGGTCGCCGGGCTCTCGGCCCCCTCGCCCGCGCCCGTCCGACCCCCGACCCGCCCCGCCGCGCGCCCCTCCCGACCGCACGTTCCTACCCGATCTCCGACGCTTCCCCCTCCCCATCCAGCGCCACAAGCGCCATCCTCCGGACCTGAGCCCGGGGAGCTCGCCCGGGGCACCAACAACGCGCTCATCCTCCCCCACAGCACGCCGTGATCACCCTCACCTTCTTCCTCGCCAACGCCCTCCGCCCCGTGCGTCGCGAGTTCCCCGACGACTGCACCATCACCATCGGTCGTGCCGTCGAGGGCCCCGACCTCGTCGTGCTCGGCGCTGCGCCGGCCTTCGAGGTGCGCGCCCGCTCCCCCCACCTCTCCGACGACCACGCCGTCATCGTCTGCCGCAGCGGCGCCGTCACGCTCGAAGACCGCGGCAGCCGCAACGGCACCTTCGTGCGCCTCGACCCGGCGCGCCCGCACCCCCTCGACGCCCGCCCGGTGCGCCTCGGTCACGACCTCGTCGTCGTGCGCGACGACCCATCCCGCCCGCTCCCCGAGTACCTGGGCCACCTCGCGCCCGAGGCCTTCGCCGCGTGGCTCCGGGCGCACCTCGGCGACCGCCTGAGCGTCGAGCTCACCCCCGACCCCACGGCCACCAGCCTCGCCCTCGTCGGGACGGCGCTCCACCTCGCCGTGCGCCCCGTCGGCGAGGCACGCACCCTCGACGCCGACGCCTCGTGGTGGCTCCGCGCCGTCGTCAACACCTGGAACGCCTCCGCCCGCCCCCTCACCGACGCCCGCCCGTGGCGCTTCGAGGCGCGCTCCGCCTCCCGCCGCCGCGCCCTCGACCTCGCTCGCCGCGTCGCCGGGACGGCCCTGCCGGTGCTCCTCGTCGGCCCGTCCGGCGCCGGCCGCACCGTCCTCGCGCAGGACCTCCACGACCACGGCACCGCCCCCGACTCGCCCTTCGTCACGGCCCGCTGCGCCACCCTCACCCCCGCCACCCTCGCGGGCCACCTCGACCTCGCCGGCGACGGGACCCTCTTCCTCGACGAGCTCGCCGACCTCTCCGCGGCGACCCAGTCCGAGCTGCTCTCCCGGCTCTCCGCCGGGCCTCGCGCCCACCACCCGCCGGCCGCCCGCGTGCTCGCCGCCACCACCTCCGACCTCGCCTCCGCCGCGTGGTCGGAGCGCGTACAGCGCGACCTCCGCGACCGCCTCGCGCTGCTCGTCATCGACGTCCACGCCGACCACGCCGACGCCGCTCCTCCCTCCGCCGACGTGCCCGCCCCGGTGAAGAACATCGCGCCCCCCGCCACCCTCGGGCGGCTCTTCGCGGACATGGTGTTCCTGCTCGCCGCGCGCGACGCCAGCGGGTGCGCGCCGCTCTCCCGCCGCGTCCACATGACCTACCAGGGCGCCGACGCCCGCCTCGGCGCGCTCGACGTCACCGTGGGTGACCGCGCCGCCTGCGACGCCAAGATCGCCGCCCTCCAGCGGGAGCTCCGCGCCCACGTCGCGCGCGCCCCCGCCGTCATGGACGCGCTCCGGGGCGTGCTCGATGGCTAGGCCCGCAACCTTACCGGGCCTGGTATGGCTCGGCCTCGGGCTCATCACCCTCCCTGCCGCCGCCCAGTCCCCGGGCTTCCACGACCTGCTCCGCGCCGGCGTCGAGCACCGCCGGGCGCAGCGCGAAGCCGAGGCCTTCGCGGCCTTCAGCGCCGCGTGGGAGCAGTGCCGCTGCCCCGAGGCGCGCGTCCAGATGGCCCTCGCGGCGCAGGCCCTCGGCCGCTGGTGCGACGCCGCGGCCCTCCTCGACGAGGCCCTCGGCTCCGCGGGGGACCCCTTCGTCGAGGGCCTCCGCCCACGCTTGACCGAAGAGCGCCGCGCCCTCGACGCGCACGTCGGCTCGCTGCGCGTCGAGGTCGACAGCCCCTCCGCGCTCGTCTCCCTCGACGGCGCCCCCATCGCCTCCGCGCCCGCCGTCCAGTGCGCCCCCGCCGGCCCGCACGCGCTCACCGTCACCGCCCCCGGCCGGGTGGCGCTCACCCGCGCCCTCGTCGTCGAGCCCGGCGCGCGCCTCGACCTCGGCCTCGCGCTCCGGCCGCTGCCCGCACCGCCGCCGCTCCCGTCCCCGTGGCCCGCGCGCGCCCGCACGGCCCGCTGGATCACCCTCGGCGCAGGCGCCCTCGGCCTCGCCGCCGCAGGCACCGCCACCGCCCTCGAAGCCGCCGCCGTCGGCCGCTGGAACGACGACGCCCGCTGCCTCGCCGGCGGCCTCAGCCGCGCAGAGAACTGCGGCGGCGACCTCGCGACCGCCGACCGCGCGCACGCCGTCGCCGTCGCGGGATACGTCACCGCGGGAGCCCTCGCGGCGGTCACCACCGTGCTCTGGGTGCTCTCCCCCCGCCGCCCGGTGACGCGCGAGCGAAGCCGTGCGACGTGCCTGCCCGACCTGCGAGCGACGGGGGTGACATGCGCCGGGGTGTTCTAGGGGTCTTACCGTGTCTGGTATGTCTCCTCGGCGCGTGCTTCGACCGCAAGCCCGGCACCGACCGCGTCCCCGTCGCCGACGCCGGGACGGCCGTCGAGCTGCGGCTCGTGCAGCCCGCGCACGGCGCGGTGGTGATGCGGCGGCGCCCGGTGGTGCGGTGGCGCGCCTCGGTCGCCTCGCCCGCGTGGCGCGTGGAGTTCTGCGCCGACATCCGCTGTGAGCGCGTGCTGCAGTCGGTCAGCACGGCGGACACCACGACGGCCGCGAGCGGCGACCTCCCCACCGGGCTCGTCTTCTGGCGCGTGCTCGACCCCACGCGCGTCGGGGTGGCCTCGACGATGCGCTGGTTCCACGTCCCGCGCGGGGCGCCCGCGGGGGCGCCGCCGGGATACGGGGCGGTGCTCTCGTGGGCCCAGTACGACGCCAACGCCGACGGTCGCGCGGAGTTCCTGGACGTCGACGGGACGCTGCGCCCGGGGGACAGCCTGGAGCCCGTGACGGAGGTCATCGCGCGCATCGCCCGCAACGGGGCCGAGCGGGTGATCGCCGCGGGCGACGTGGACGGCGACGGCTTCCCCGACCTCGCCGGGGTCGTGAAGACGCCGACCCGGGACAACCTCACCGTCCTGGTGTGGCGCGGTCCCATCGAGGGCGCCGCGGTCGAGCCGTCGTGGCGGATACCGGTCCTGGAGCCCATGCCCGACGGCGGAGCGCCCGAGCGCCTCGACCTGCTCGGCGGCGACGTCAACGGCGACGGGTACGGCGACCTCGTCGTGTCGTCGCTGGGCTTCCAGCAGCAGCGCGGGCAGGTCTACGTCGTCCCGGGCGGCGCTCGCGCCCCGACCGCGGCGGACGTCGTCGCGCTGTCGAGTCCGCGGGGCATCCTCGGGCAGTTCCGGGCGCTCGCGGTGGCGGACCTCGACGGTGACGGCTACGACGACCTGCTCGCGGCGGCTCCGGGCCTGGCGGGCCTGTCCGCGGTCTACCGGGGCACGGCCCGGGGGCTCGACCCGCTGCCCCCATGGTCGATCGCGCGTACGCACGGCAACGACCACCTCGGGAGCGCGGGCGCCATCGCGGACCTCACGGGCGACGGCGCCCCGGACGTGGCGCTCTCGGCGCCGCGCGCGCGTGCCCTGGGCTGCGTGTACGCCTTCCCCTGGCGGCCGACGGCGGGTCTGCTCCCGAGCGATCCCTCCGCCGCGGCGTGCGGGGCGGGCGTCCGGCCCAGCCCGACCCTCGGCGAGGCCATCGGCCTGGGCGACTTCGACGGCGACGGCCGCGCCGACCTCGTCGCGTTGGAGACGGACGTCACCACCGACCGGCTCTGGACGACGCCCGGCCACCGGGAGGGCTTCTACGAGGGCGGGCTCACGCCGCTGGAGCGCCGCGGCTCGGCACCGTTCTACGCGCGGCACCTCACGGCGGTCGAGCTCGACGGGGATGGCTACGCCGACCTCGTCGTGGAGACCCTGCGCGAGGGCATCCCGGACGCCATCCTGCGCTTCCGGGGGACGCCCGCGGGCCTGGTCCCGTGGCCCTCCCACTGACGGGTCACTCCGCGCGCGGCGCGAACTCCATGCGGACACGCAGGCTCACGGTCACCGTGCTGTCGAAGCCCTGCCGCTCGGGGCTCCCCGAGTGGGGCGCGCCGAAGCACCCGATGGCGGCGAAGCTTCGCTCGGGCGGGCGGGCGCAGGTCACCCGGATGGTCGCTTCCCCGGCGGGCGCGTCGAAGTCCCTGATCGTGTTGCCGGAGTCGACGACCACCAGCGGGCGCCACGGGACCTCGATCGCACACTCCCCCAGAGGGAAGCGGCTGGGGCCCGACGAGGTGGCGCGCTCCGCGTGGACGTCCAGGTGCACGGCGTACCCCGCCGCCGCGGGAGGCAGCGACACCTCGCCCGACCACGAGAAGCGCGCCTGGCCCAGGGTGCCCTCGCAGCCGGTGCCGCAGCGGTTGTCCTCGACGTGCGCGCGGGCGGTGAGGGTGAGCGCCCCGGAACGATCGCCGGTGATGACAGGGTTCACGTCGAGCTCGAAGGTCGAGAGCGCCACGTCGGCGACGAGCCGGCGCGAGACCGAGTGTTGCGCGGGCGAGAGCACCGTCGTCCCGGTGAGCGAGCTCACGATGCGCTCGTCAGCGCCGCAGCCGAACACGGCCATGGCCCGATGGTCCTCGATGAGGGCGCCATGCGTGATCTGGATCGCGGGACCGGGATCGCCGCACGCGGTCACGGTGGCCGCGACGCACCCCGCCCCCAGCACCGTCAGCCCCGATCGGCTCATCGCCCGCGACCGTATCGCATCCTCGCCCGGAAGGTCGCGCGCTCGACGGTCCGGGCGGCGGGGCGCGGTGGTAGCGTCGGGGGTTGATGGCGGCGCGGGAGCATGGGGGGCGCAGGAGGTGGATCGCCGCGCTCGTCGCATGCCTCGGGTGCGCGGGCGACGGGGAAACCGCCGACACGGGCGACGCGGGGTGCGCGTGGGGTTCGTGCGACGCAGGCGCCCCGCGGTGCGTGGCGACCGGCATCGCGGACGGGAGCTGGCTCACGACCGACTGGGAGGCGCGCGGCGGCGCGCCGTGCACGCAGGTGCCCCAGGCGCTGAGGGATCCGACGACTCCGGGGCGCTACGCGCAAAGCGAAGCGCCCATCGGGGAGATCCGCTGCGAGGGGTTGCGACCAGGCACGGCGACGCTGCGGGCGAGGGTGCGGGTGCGGGCGCTGACCCGTCTCTCCGCGAGCCCCTCCGAGTGCCACTGCGGCGGCCGGTGGGACCTGGGCATGCTGGTGGTGATCGAGGGCCACGGGTCGCAGAGCCTCGACGGGCTTTCGTCGTCCAGTGACATGGACGACCGGTCGTGCCGGGACGGGCCGGACGTGGAGCAGGAGATCACCGTGGACGTCGGCGCCGACGGGCGGGTGCGGGCGCGCATCGAGCTGACCAGCTGCAACCGCAACGGGCTGACGACGTGTCTGTTCTTGCGGGGGACGGGCTTCAGCGTGGAGCAGTGACCGGGGCGTCGCCTCCCCTCACCCGTCACCCCGCCTCGGTCACCGGGTCGCCCAGGACGATGCGCTCCTCGTCGCAGCCGTAGGCGTTGGGCGTCAGCTCGATCACCGTGTGCAGCGGCACGTCGAGCCGGGTGCAGCTCTCCGGCGCCTGGTCCATGAAGTACGCGTAGAGGCAGCGCAGCACCGCGCGGTGCGTCACCACCAGCGTCGGCGAGCGCTGCCGCTCCAG
This sequence comes from Myxococcales bacterium, assembly GCA_030652255.1. Taxonomy (GTDB): domain Bacteria; phylum Myxococcota_A; class Polyangia; order Polyangiales; genus SCUS01. The sequence goes on from JAUSAZ010000198.1 coordinate 25,491, forward strand.
CTCGATGATGATCGGCTCCAGCCGCTGGATGACGTCCTCGTACGACTCCCCGCGGGGGTAGCGGTAGCGCAGCTTGTCCTTCTGCCGCCGGGCGTACTCCTCGGGGTGCTGCGCCTTGATCTCCGCGTAGGTCATCCCGTCGAAGATGCCCGCGTCGATCTCGTCGAGCGCCCGCCAGGTCACCATCGGCGCGGGGAGGTACCGCGCCGTCTGCGTGGCCCGCTTGAGGGTGCTCGTCCACACCTGCACGTCGTCGCCGGGCAGCACGTGCTCGTTGAAGAAGTCCGTGAGCCGCACCGCGAAGCGCTCGCCCTTCGGGGTGAGCTCGGGGTCGCCGCCGACGCGCCCGTCGACGTTGCACGCGCTCTCGCCGTGCCGCGTGAGCCACACCGGGCGCGGCACGATGTGGAGGTTCATCAGCACCCGCACGAGGCGCCCCGGGAGGTCGCCGCGCAGGTCGTGCAGCACCAGCTCGCGGCCCACGTTGATGAGCTTCACGAAGGACCCGTCGCTCGCGTCGAGGGTCTCGTAGCGCTGCTCGTAGTGGGCGATGCGCGCGCTGAAGTCGTGGACCGCGGCGTCCGGGTCGACGCCCACGTAGTCCGGGGAGTTGAGCTTGATCTCGCGGATGGTGCTCGCGATGATCGCCGCGTCGTCGCAGAGCGACTCGACGAAGAGCACCGGCACCCCCGCGCGCTCGCACCCCTGGCGCACCATCGTGCGGCGGTCGCGCGTGTGGTTGGTGGCGTCGTAGATGGCCACCTCGCCGCCGCCGCGAAACCACCCGAGCATGTCCTCCATGGCCTCGCGCGCGAGCGAGCGCCGCGTGGCCTCGGCCTCCATGTTCGTCGGGTCGAAGAACGCGTGCGTCGGCTGCGTGCCCAGCCGCTCGCGGCGGTACGCGCCCACGTTGAACACCCGCGTCTGGTAGCCCAGCCACGACAGGTAGCGCGCGAGCTTGCGCGCGATGTACGTCTTGCCCCGGGCGGGCAGGCCCACCATCACCACGGCGAGGTTCTGCGCGCGCGGCGGGCGGAGGGAGGTCGGGTGGAAGGAGGGGCGTTCCATGATGAGGGGGTGCGAGCATACGCCCCGTCGGGGCGCGCCGCAGAGGGGCGACGCGCGCCCAGAAGGTCAGCACAACCCGTCGCGAGCACCCCGAGACGAGGGAGGCCTCGCGAGACATACGCGGGGCATTTCGAGCGCGGCCGACCGCTGGATCGGGGGGGCGCAGGAGGGTTGTGATGACCTTCTCAGGGCGTGGCCGCCACCGTGAGCACGTAGGAGGCGAGCGAGGGCGTCGGGACGGCCGTCGTCGGCACGGCGTGCACGCAGACCGTGTACACCCCGGCGGACAAGGCCCCCGCGTCCGGGAACACCGCGCGCCGCCCGCCGTCGATGTTGGCGCAGTTGCCGGGGCCGTTCACCTCGGCGATGAGCCGGAGGGTGGCGCCGTCGGAGTCGTAGAGCTCCATCGCGAGGCGCCCCGCCGCGAGGGGACAGCGCCCGTTGCCGTCGCTCGCGAAGGCCACGACGCTGCCGCCCGCCGGCACCTGCACGGCCATGCAGTCCACGTCGTTGAAGGGCAGCGACCCGGCGAGCGCGGTCGGCGCCGACACCGGGCGCGACGCGGCGAGCGCGATCGTGTCGTTGGGCTCGGACTCCGCGCCCATCGGGCCGCAGCGCCCGCGCAGCACCGAGCTCGCGAGGCAGGCCTGGCCCGCCGGGCACACGGTGGTGCCTGCGTAGGGGTCGCAGTCGCCGGACGTCGCGGCCGAGCAGATGCCCGACGCCGCGCTCGAGCAGGTGAGCCCCGCGAGGCACGACCCGCCCGCCCCGCACCGCGCGCCCGCGGCCGACCCCGTCGCGCGGCACACGCCGTTGACCGTGTCGCCCGGGCTGAGGACGCAGTTGAGCCCCGCCGCGCAGTAGTGCGTCGGCGCGCGGCACGCCTCGCCCTCGCCGACGCGGAAGAGGCAGCGCCCGGCGCCGGTCTCCGTCGTGCACGTCGCGCCGCCGTCGCAGCGGGTCCCGGTCGCGCGGCAGTCGCCGCCGGGCGCCCCGACCGCGACGCAGATCCCGTAGAACGGGTCGCTCGTGTCCGGCCGGTAGCAGGTCGTGTTGACGGCGCACACGGAGTTCTCCGAGCAGCTCGAACCCGCCCCGACCACCGCGCGGCACGCCGTGTCGCCCGACCTCGCCACGACGCACTCGAGGCCGCCGTCGCAGCGGGGGGCGCTCTCGCGGCAGGGGAGGCTGGCGGCGGTCCCGTCGAGGCGGCAGAGGCCGATGAAGCCGTCCGAGGCCGTGGCGCAGTGGTAGCCCGTGGGGCAGACGCTGCGCTCGGCGGAGCAGGGCCCGTTGGCCGAGGCCGGCACCCGGCACGCGGTCGTGTCCGTGCCGGTGAACACCGCGCAGACCAGCGCCCCGTCGCACTGCGGCGCGGTGCCGCGGCAGGGCGCGCCGAAGACCGTCCCGGGCGCCACGCAGGTGCCGCGCGTCGTGCCGAAGTTCAGCGGGCTGCAGAAGTTCGCGCCCGCGCAGCGGCTGTAGTCGTCGCAGGCGGCGCCGAGGCCCACGTCCCGGATGCAGACGTTCGCGGCGACGCCGGAGGTGCCGCAGCTCAGGCCGGCGTCGCACTGCGGCGAGGCCGCGCGGCAGGGCGCGCCGACCCCGGCGCCCGCGGCGCGGCAGGTGCCCGCCTCGACGCCGGGCGACGGCAGCGCGCAGGTCAGGCCGCTCGCGCAGCGTCCGGTGGCGCCGTCGGTGCGGCACGACGCGCCCACGGCGAGGGTGTTCTCCTCGGAGATGGTCAGCTCGAAGGCGCCGCGGTCGAAGGTGCCGCTGGTGAGCGGCGAGTAGCCCCCGACGACGATGTAGAGCGTGAAGCCGGCGGGGAGCGAGTCGATGAGCAGCCGCGAGGTGAGCCCGCGGCTCGCGGCGAGGTCGGGGTCGTCGTCGTTGCACGCGTTGTTGATCGCGGCCCCGCAGCTCCCGGTCGCGTAGAGCACCGTGTCGAAGGCCACGCGCGTGCCCGGGTTGGACGTGGTCACCCGCAGCGCCGCGCCCATCGTGGTGGTGTAGCGGTAGACCAGCTGGCCGGTCGAGCGCGGGCACGAGCTCGCGGCGTTGACGATCGGCGACCGCGACGCGAGCACGCCGCCGGGGTTCTGCGCCGACCACGCGGCGGTGTTGTCCCCGAGGATGCGCAGCACGTTGCCCGTGCGGGTACCGACGCGGGCCGCGTCGATGACCGGGACGCCGGCGCACTGCTCGCCGCACACCGCGCCCGGCGCGCACTCGCACGCGCCCGCGACGCAGCGCTCGCTGGGGTCGCACGCGCGCCCGCAGCCGCCGCAGTGGGCGGCGTTGGTGGCGGTGTCCACGCACGCGCCGGAGCACGCCACGCCCGTGGTGCAGGCGCAGGCGCCCCCGACGCAGCTCGTGCCGGCGCCGCAGGGCCGGTTGCATCCACCGCAGTGCGCGACCGACGACGACACGTCGACGCACGCCCCGCCGCACGACACGCGCGCGCCGTCGCACCCGCAGCGCCCCTGCCGACAGACCTCGCCCGCGCCGCAGGTCGCGCCCTCGTCGGTCATGCCGTCGCAGTCGTCGTCGCGCCCGTTGCACACCTCCGCGGCGCCCTGGAACACCAGCGGGTCGCCGTCGTCGCAGTCGTCGCCGCCGCACACGCGCGGCGGGTGCAGGTCGCCGTCGCCGTCGAGCGGGCGCGTGACGCAGAGCCGCGTCGCCGGGTCGCATCGCTCGCCGACGGTGCATGGGTCGGTGTCGGCGCAGTCGCCGTCGGTGCCGCAGATGCGCAGGGGCACGTCGACGACCGGAGGCATGTCGACGACCGGAGGCACATCGACGACCGGAGGCACATCGACCACCGGAGGCGCGTCGACCACCGGAGGCGCATCGACGACGGGTGGCGCATCGACGACGGGTGGCGCGTCGACGACGGGTGGCGCGTCCTCACCGGGAGTGACATCCACCGACGGAGTGGCGTCGTCACCGACTGCCGAGTCCGCGATCGGCGTCACGTCGAGGATCGCGACGACGTCCATGACCGGCTTGGCATCGACGACCGACACCGCATCGGAGCGGGCGGCGTCCGTCCCGCCGCCCCCGTCGCCGAGCAGGTTGCCGATCGAGGGCGAGCAGCCAGCCAGGGAGAGGAGGCCAATCAGGGAAAGGTGCCGATGCATGGTGATCGACGACGATACAGGAGAACAATCGTCCACCGGGCATCGCCGATCGACACTTCTCGACCCCGCCGCTCGCGTGGGGCTACACCGCGCGTGTGCTTCGTCGGCGATGGCTCGCCCATCGCCCCGATGCTGATCCCTATGGCGCGCCCGTCGCAGTCAGCGCCTTCGGGCGGCCGCCCGGGCGACACTGGCTCCATGAGCATCCCGGACGGCTCGCTCTGGCTCGCGGCCGACGAGCGCGCGGCCGTCGACGTGCTGCGCCCCGCCGCGCCCCACGCGCACGAGCTTGGCGGGCACCGGAGCTTCCCCCTCGACGGGCCGCTCGGCGTCGTCGGCGACGAGGTGGACATCGAGGGCCTCGCGGCGCGGGTCACCGCACCCTGAGCACCCTCCCACAGGGGACTTGAAGGGTTGAGCGGAGCACCCGCCCGCGCCTTCGATGACCCCGGCAGCCGTCGGGGGTCTGCACGACAGACCGCAGCGCCGTGGTTCGTGCGTCGGGGCCTCACGCGGTCCTGAACGTCTCCGACGCGGGCCACGAGCTCGCGCTGCACACCGGCACGAAGGAGCGATAGACTCGCCGCCGTGCCACACCACCCCGTAGCCTGCCCGGTCTGCGGTCAGACCATGCAGAAGCACCACATCCCGCAGGGCCTGGAGATCGACCACTGCGCCGCGCACGGGGTGTGGCTCGACCAGGGGGAACTCGAGGCGCTGCTCCGCCTCGCGCCGCCCGCTGCGACGCCCCCGCAGGCGCCCTCGTCGGGCGTGGGCGCGGCGGTGAAGCAGGTCGGGCAGCAGTTCGGTCAGAGCGTAGTGATGGGCGCGGGGGCCACCCTGGGCAATCGCCTCATCGGCGGCATCATCGACTCGGTGTTCCGGCGCTGACGGGCGTCGGGGCGCGGCGTGAGCGCGCTGCTCGCAGCCCTGGCTGAGCGTCACGGCGCGGGCGGCGTCACCTGCACCGGCCGGTGGGCCGTGCGCACGAGGCGCCCGGTCTCGTAGCCCTGCGCCGCGAGACGCCCGAGGATGGCGTCGTACACGGCCGGGTCGAGCGTCGGCGCCCGGCTGAGAATCCACAGGTAGTCCCGGCTCGGATGGCCCACGACGGCGTACTCGTAGTCGGCCCCCAGGTCGGTGATCCAGTAGTCACCCCAGAACGGCCGGAAGAAGCTCACCTCGAGGCGCGCGTTGGTGACCCGATCGACGACGCGCGCCCGCCCGCGGGACACCCGCTCGGGGCCGTCGACGGTCTGGTCGCGGCAGCGATTGACCACGTCGATCTCGCCGTCGGCGCGCGAGGCGTACGTCGCCGTCGTCGCCGTGCACCCGCGCTGAAACCGCTGCGGAAAGCTCGCGATCTCGAACCACGTGCCGACGTACCGACGGAGGTCGACCCGCGGCACGGTCGGCAGCGTCGGGAGGTGCAGGCGCTCGGTGGTGCTGGCGCCGCAGCCGACGAGCAGGGCGGTGGTGAGCCAGAGCGCGGAGGGTTTCATGGCACTCCCTTCATGCTCACTCGCCGCGCGTTGGTCGAGGGCCGCGCGGCGCTGCGTGCTCCCGACGCGCGCCCCGACGGGACACTCCCCTCCGCGGCGCGCCATCACCGCGGACCACCCCTGTGGTCAGGGGCCGTGCGATGCATCTCCCACAGGAACGGTACGCCCGCGGCGGCGTAGAGCCGTCGCTTCACGAGGAGCTGGTACCGCGCGTGGTCGACGGGCGAAGGCCGAGGTCAGTCGTCGCCGCCCATGGCCGCGGTGGTGACCCCGGTCTCGATGCCCAGCTCGCGGCGCAGGCGCTCGGCCTGGTGGTGCGTGCGCAGCGGCACGATCACGTCCTCCAGCGCCCCGTCGAGGAAGCGGTCGAGCTTGTGCAGCGTCAGCTGGATGCGGTGATCGGTCACCCGGTTCTGCGGCACGTTGTAGGTGCGGATCTTCTCCGCGCGCTCGCCGCTCCCCACCATGCTGCGCCGGTCGGCGCTGACGGCGTCGTCCTGCTTCTTGCGCTCCAGCTCCAGCAGGCGGGCCTTCATGATCTTCATGGCCTTCGCCTTGTTCTTGATCTGCGAGCGCTCGTCCTGGCACTTCACGATCATCCCGGTGGGCTTGTGCAGCAGCTGCACGGCGCTGTTGGTGGTGTTCACCCCCTGACCCCCGGGGCCTCCCGAGGCGGCGATGCTCACCTGGAGGTCCTTCGCTTCATCGAGGTGCAGCTCGACGTCCTCGGCCTCGGGCAGCACGGCCACCGTCGCGGTCGAGGTGTGCACCCTCCCCTGGGCCTCCGTCTGCGGCACCCGCTGCACGCGGTGCACGCCGCCCTCGAAGCGCATGGTGCTGTACACCTTGTCGCCGGTGATGAGCGCGATGACCTCCTTCACGCCGCCGACGAGGGTCTTGCTCTCGCTCATCACCTCGACGCGCCACTTCTTCTTCTCGGCGTAGCGGAGGTACATCCGGAAGAGGTCGCCGGCGAAGAGCGTGGCCTCGTCGCCGCCCTCCGCCGCGCGGATCTCCACGATGACGTTCTTCTCGTCGTTGGGGTCGGCCGGGAGCAGCATGAACGTGAGCTCGCGCTCCAGCGTCGCCGTCTCGGCCTCGAGCCCGGGGATCTCGTCGATGACCAGCTCGCGCAGCTCCGGGTCGGAGAGCGCGGCGCGGTCGTCGTCGAGCTGCTGCTTGAGCTTCTTGTAGCGCTCGAAGGTGGTGACGAGCACCTCGAGGTCGGAGCGCTCCTTGGTGAGCTTGCGGTAGCGCTGCGAGTCGCTCGCGACGTCGGGCTCGCAGAGCAGCCGGTCGAGCTCCTCGGCGCGGAAGACCAGTGATTCGAGCTTGGCGATGGGCAACATCGGCGGTCCGGTGTCCTGCTGGCGAGGCGATTGGAGGTGTCGGGAGGGTTGCGGAGGCGGCGAGGCGAGGCGCTCGCTAGAGGCCGTGCTCCGTGGCGAAGGCCGCGAAGGAGGGGAAGGTGCGGACGGAGGGCTCGGTGACGGGCACGGCGACGGGCGCCGCGGCCTCGTTGGCGAGGGCCTGGCGGAGCGCCACGAGGGCGATCTCGACCTGGTCGTCGGTGGGCTCGGCGGTGGTGATGCGCTGCACGAGGAAGCCAGGCGCGAGGAAGACCTGCGCGAGGGGGTGGTCGGCGAAGCGCGCGCCGATGCGCTGCAGCTCGTACGCGACGCCCGCGATGGGGAACATCAACGGGATGCTGATGGCGATGGAGGCCAGGATGGTGAGGATGCCCGAGGAGTTGGGCAGCACCAGCGGCAGCACCAGCGCGAAGACGGCCACGGAGACCAGCACCACGACCATGAGGAAGGTGGTGCCGCAGCGCGCGTGGCGGGTGGTGAACTGCCTCGAGCTCTCCACCGAGAGGGGCAGTCCGGCCTCGTGCACGGCGATCGCCTTGTGCTCGGCGCCGTGGTACTGGAACACCCGGTACATCTCGGAATTCATGCGCATCAGCAGCATCATTCCGACGACGATGGCGAGCTTGAAGAAGCCCGCGAGCAGGTGGAAGCGCGGGTCGGCGATGGAGAGCCCCGGGCCGATGAGGTGCCCGGCGCCCCACGCGAGGAGCTTCGGCAGCGCCACGAGGAGGCCGATGGAGATGACCATCCCGAGGCGCGACGCGGCCCCGCCGGAGCCCTCGGCCTCGCTGGGTCGCTCGTCCTCCGGGAGGTCCTGCTCGTACTGCGACGCGCTGAACTGGAGCGCGGCGTAGCCGTTCTGCATCGACTCGAAGAGCACGAGGGCGCCGCGCACGAAGGGGACCTTCAAGAGCGCGGGCGGCACCATGGGCTTCCACGGCTGCTCGCGCACGACGATCTCGTTGTTCTTGCGACGCACGGCGACGGTGAGGCAGCGGGGCGAGCGCATCATCACGCCCTCGATGACGGCCTGCCCGCCGACCTGCTTCGGAGCGCACACGGGTTGTTGGGATGACATCGGTGTCACCGTAGCACGAGGGTCGCGCGGGGCTGTGGGAGGGTCACGTTGGAAGAAGGGAGCGAAGAGGGACTCCGCTCCGTCGGAGGCGGGGGGAGGGTCCTACTCCTCGGAGGCGGGCGTCGCGGCGGCGGTCGCAGAGCCCTTGGGGGCCGTGGTCGCGTAGCGCTTGCGGAAGCGGTCGACGCGGCCGGCGGTGTCCATGATCTTCTGCTTGCCCGTGTAGAACGGGTGGCACGCCGCGCAGACGTCGGTGGAGAAGGTTCCGCGGGTGGTGCGGGTCTCGACCACGTTGCCGCAGGCGCAGGTGATGGTGGAGACGGGGTAGTCGGGCTGGATATTGAGCTGCATGGTGCTGGGATCTCCTGTCGATGGGTTGCGGTGGCTGTGCCCGGTCTCGGTTGAGCGGGTCGTACACCGCGGGGTGAGAAGGCGGCGGGGAGGTAACACCCGCGGTCGGGGCTGTCCAGGGACGAGGGGCGGCGTCAGCCGTCGAGGAGGCGCGCGAGCTTCGACACCACCGGGGCGGTCTCGCCCGCGCGCTCGACGAGCCAGTCGGCGAAGCCCGGGGTGGCGATGAGCCCCGCGGGGATGGGCGGAAACCCGAGCGCGAGGCCCTTCTGCTTGAGCAGCGCGATGCGCGGGTGCGCGGGGTCGACGCCGCGCGGCGCGGTCTTGAGCGCGTCGATGGCGGAGGCGGTGTACCCGCGGGCGAGGAGGTCGTCGACGAGGCGCCCGAGCGCGGGGCCGCGGCGCGGGTCGAGCAGGGCCTCGCGCCACGCCTTGAGCAGCGGCGGGGGCATGAAGTACACGCCCGCGCCGACGAAGCTCTCGGTGCCGAGCTGCACGTAGAGCGCGGCCGGGGCGTCGAGGGTCTCCGTGCCGCCGCGCAGCGCGAGCAGGCCGCTGACGTGGGTCTTGTAGGGGCTCTTGTCCATCGAGAAGCGCACGTCGCGCTGGATGCGGAACACCTTGGGCTCCCGCAGGGGGAGGCCCTTGTAGAAGCGCGCGACGGAGGGCGACACCTGCGCGAGCAGGGCCGCGAGGGGCCTCGCCCACTGCGCCTCGTACTCGGCCTTGTGGGCGATGAACCACTCGCGGTCCTGGTGCGCGTCGAGCTCGTGGAAGAAGCGCAGCGAGGGGTCGGCGAAGCCGGTGAAGGTCGACGCGCGCGGCGGGGTGACGGATCGTGCGGCCATGACGTGAGGAGAGCGGTACGCCCGGCGCGCCACGAGGGGCAAGGGATCAGCACGCGGCGGTGCAGCGGAGTGGCGTTCACAGGGCGGACGGGATAGCGTCCCCGCCCACGCTGAACGGGCGATTCGAGACGGCGTAGACGCACGCGATGGCGCGGCCCGCGCGATCGACGGTGAGAGGTGATTGAGATGTTCTGTCCGAACTGTGGCGCGCAGAATCCTGACGGCACCCCGAAGTGCACGACCTGCGGGCAGGTGTTGCAGAGCGCCGGGCCGCGGCCCCAGGCGAAGTTCAAGGGCACGATGCTGATGACCAACAACGACGCGCCCCCGGCGTCGCCGCGTGGTCCGTCGGCCGCCCCGCCGCCGGCGGGCGCCAAGGGGCAGTTCGCCCGCACGATGATGGGCGGCATGGCCTCGATGGACCCTGCTTCGCTCGGCGGCGGAATGGTCCCGGCGCAGCACGACGACGGCGACACGATGCTCGCGGGCCGCGGGCAGCAGGGCTCGCAGGTGGAGGCCGCGCGCACCATCGCCATGGACGCCGCCTCCTTCGGGCTGCCCACCGCGCCGCAGGGCAACGGCGGCCCCGTCGCGTCGCCCTTCCCGGCGCAGCGCCCGATGGCGCCCCCAGCCCCTCGGGAGCCCGATCCGCCCCCGGCGAGCTCGACCGACGAGGAGATGGGCGTCGCGTCGACCATCGCCGTCGATGGGTCGTCCTTCGGCTTCGATCGCGACAACATCCCCGGCCCCGGCCCGGCGTCGTTCGGACAGGCACCGCAGCACCAGGCACCGCAGCACCAGCCTCCGCCCCAGGGGGGCTTCGGACAGCAGGCGCCGCAGCACCAGGCACCGCAGCAGGCGGGCTTCGGACAGCAGGCGCCGCAGCAGGCGGGCTTCGGACAGCAGGCACCGCAGCACCAGGCGCCGCAGCAGTCGCCGCAGCAGGCGCCGGCCGTGTCGTCTTCGACAGTGGCCATGGACGCTTCGGCCTTTGGTCTCGGCGGGCCCATTCCTCCGGGCGGCCCTCAGGGGGGCTTCGGACAGCAGCCGCCGCCGTCGCAGGGCGGATACGGTCAGGCCCCGCAGGCCCATGGGGGATACGGGCAGCAGCCCGGCATGCAGCAGGGCCCGGGCCCTGGCGCGCCCAACATGTTCTCGGCGCCGCAGAACGAGTCGAGCGGCATCTCCTCGACGGTGGCGGTCGACGCGTCCGCGTTCGGGCTCGGCGGCATGGGCGGTCCTGGCATGCAGCCCCAGGGCGGGTATGGACAGCAGCCCGGCATGCAGCCCCAGGGGGGCTATGGACAGCAGCCTGGCATGCAGCAGGGTGGGTACGGACAGCAGCCCGGCATGCAGCCCCAGGGCGGGTACGGACAGCAGCCCGGCATGCAGCAGGGCGGGTACGGGATGCAGCCCCAGGGGGCCTACGGACAGCAGCCCGGCATGCAGCAGTACGGGCAGCAGCAGCCCGTGAAGAGCGGCGGC
>JAUSAZ010000200.1 GCA_030652255.1 Myxococcales bacterium
GCCGCCGCCGCCGCCGCCCAGGTCGGTCGCGCTGCTCGCGAAGCCCCCGCCGCCGCCGCCGCCTCCGCCGCCGCGCTCGCCCGGCTCGCCGGGCGGGATCTCGTACCCCTCCGCGCCGAAGGCCCCGAGGGTGACCGACCGGCCCGCCGCCCCGGCCGCCCCGGTGCTTCCCGGGCTGCCCGCGGTCCGTGATGCCACGCCGCCTTCTCCGCCCGCGGCCTCCGCGCCGGCCATCGTCGCCGAGCCGACCGCGCCCGATGCCCCGTTGCGCACCGCCGCGCCGCCGCCCTGCCCCCCGGAGCCGCCCGTGCACCCGGTGCCGCCGCGGCCACCGCTCGCCGCGTCCTGCCCTTCGCCTCCGGCGCTCCCCGCCGCGCCCCGGGCGGGCATCGTCGGGGCGCTCGATCCCGCGCAGGCCTGCACCATTCCGCCACGGAGGGTCACCACCCCGCTGCCCTCCACCACCAGCCCGTAGCAGCTCACCCCGCCGAGCATCGCGCTCCGCTCGGACACGAGGTCGACCTCGTGGAAGCTCACCGCGGTGCGCATCCCCTGGAGGATCGCCGCCACGACCTGACCGCGGAGCAGCGAGCGGTCCGCCGCGCCCGACGATCGCCCCACCCAGCCCCCGGCGCCGCCCGGGTAGCGGCCCGACAGCGTGACCCCATCGACGAGCACGTGCGTCGGCACCATGGCCCCTGCGCCCCCGTCGCCGAACGCCACCGGCAGCGCGTCGTAGCTGCCCACCGCCACGAGGATCGAGCGCCGCGCGCCCGCCCGCGCGATGTCGAGGGCGCGCGACACGGTGCGCACGGGCTGCTCCGGGGCGGTGCCGGCGTTGGTGTCGACGCCGCTCATCGCCACGAAGATCGTGTCGCCGAGCACCCCGTCCACGCCGTCGCAGTTGGTGTCCTGCCCGTCGCCCGGCGGGTCGGCCGCCGCTGCGTTGCAGGTGTCCATCGGGACCACCGCGTCGGCGCCCGCGTCGGCGCCCGCGTCCATCGCCTCACCCGCGTCGGCGCCCGCGTCCATCGCCGCGCCCGCGAGCACACAGCGCGTGCGCCCCTCCATGCCATCCGCGGGGACGTAGCCCTCCCGGCACTGCACCACCGTCTCGGTGCAACCGCCCAGCAGGACCATCAGCGCAGCGCCCGTCACCAAGCCTCGTCGAAGCATCACCGACACCATACCTACACCCGCGGTCGGAGCCCACGTTTCCGGGAACCTCTCCCGCTCGCGGTGCCTCTCAAGGGGTGGCACGTCGATCGCAGATTGTTCCAACGAGTGACGCGCTCGTGCGTCCCATGGAACGAACGTCCGTAAGCGGCCCCGAGCACGAAGCGTTGCCTCGTCGACGGACCGCGGAGCCCGAAAGGAGCGCACCATGAGAGACCTGATGGAGCTGCTGTGTGACTACCTCACGCTGGAGGACAAGCGCTCTCGTGGTGTCGCCCTCACGGCGGCCCAGCACGCGCGCTGGATCACCCTCCAGAAAGCCCTGCCCGGCACTGGAAACGCGCCTGGCCCCGGCCCCGAGCGGGAGCGCGTGGAGGACGGCGCGCTGGTCGAGCTCACCGCCAACGGGCGCTTCGAGGCCGCGCGGCTGATGGGCGTCTCGCGGGACGGCCTGCGGGTTCGCCTCCACCAGCCGCTGCGCATCGCCACGCAGACCCTCGTGCGGGTCATCGCCGAGGGCCCCCGCACGGAGTATGTGTATCCGTGCGTTGTCGCCTGGTGTGACGGCCATGTCATGGGGCTGTGCTTCGACGGTCGCCCGGTGCGCGGCCTGCTGGTGCGCTCCGCGGCCGCCGACTGGCAGTGCCCGCTCAACCTGAAGACCGGCTGGGGCGCCCCCGCCGAGAGCGCCCGGGCGTAGGAGCCCTCAGCGAAGGATGGGGAGGCGCTTCGGTCCGTCGACCGGGGCGCTTCCGCCGTGGGCTTCGAAGACCGCGCGGGTGACGCAGTCGGCGAGGCGCTCGGCGATCTCCTTGAAGGCCTTGGCGGGGATGCTGTTGGGCTGGGCCTGCACGATGGGCGTGCCGTTGTCGCCCCACTCCCGCACCAGCGAGTCGATGGGGATCTGGCCCAGCAGCGGGGCCTTGGCGAACTCGGCGATGCGCGCGCCGCCGCCGCGCCCGAAGATCTCGTGCTTCACCCCGGCGGAGTCGATGAAGTGGCTCATGTTCTCGACGACCCCGAGGATGGGCACGTTGAGCTTCTGGCACATGCTCACGGACTTGTAGACGTCCATGAGGGCGACGTCCTGCGGCGTGGTGACGATGACCCCGCCGGTCACCTTGAGCTTCTGGAAGAGCGTGAGGGCCACGTCGCCGGTGCCCGGCGGCAGGTCGAGGATGAGGTAGTCGAGCTTGCCCCACGCGACGTCCTTCAAGAACTGCTGGAGCGCCCCCTGGATCATCGGGCCGCGCCAGATGACCGACTGCCGCGCGTCTTCGAGCAGGAACCCGATGGACATGATCTTGAGCCCGAAGCGCTCGAGCGGCTCGATGAGCTTGCCGTCGCGCGAGATGGGCCGCCCCATGATGCCCAGCATCGTCGGCACGCTGGGCCCGTAGATGTCCGCGTCGAGCAGGCCCACGCGCGCCCCGGAGCGCAGCAGGGCCAGCGCGAGGTTGGCCGCGACGGTGCTCTTGCCGACGCCGCCCTTCCCCGACATCACCGGGATGACGTTCTTCACCTCGGGGCAGGGGTCGTCGCCGGCGATCTGCCGGGTGCGCACCGCGGAGGCCACGGTGAGCTCCAGGCGCTTGAGGCCGAGCTTCGCGGCGGCGTCTTCGAGGGCCTTCACGATGGCGTCGCGCGACCCGCTGGCCGGGGAGAGCAGGTCGACGGTGGCCCGCGCGGTGTCGCCCTCGATGGACACCTCGCGGATGGACTTCAGCTCGCCGAGGCGCTTGTTGACCACGGGGTCGACCACATCGGACAGCGCGCTCACCAGGGACTCTTGCGACACGGACATGGCGCGGGGCATAAGGTGGTCGCTCGCACCCGTCAAGCTGAGGCACGTTGCCAGCGACGACGCCCGGTTGGTACAGACCGCGGGCCATGGCCGACACCGAGACCGACCACCCCCCCGCCCGCGCCCACGACCCCGCCCGCACGCCGCGCGCCAGGCGCGTCGCCCTCGCGGTGTACCTCGTCGCGGTGGTCGTCTACGCCATCCTCGCGGGCGACCGGCTGCGCTCGCACTCGCCGGACAACCACTTTGCCTACCTGGCCGACGCGTTCAACCACGGCACCCTCGCCGTGCGCTGCGACGCCGACATCGCCCGGCACGTGGCCTGCCCCCCGGGCGGCGGCGGCAACGACTGGGCGCGCTTCGGCGACCGGTGGTTCGTGGCCTTCCCGGCCTTCCCGGCGGTGCTGTACATGCTGCCGGTGGCCCTGCTGGGCCGCGATTTCCCCAACCGCGCCTTCGACGTGCTGCTCGCGGGCTTCGCCCCGGCGCTGCTCTACCTCTTCCTCGACCGGCTCACGCGACGGGGATACTCCCGCCGCAGCTGGAAGGAGAACCTCGGCCTCACCGCCCTCTTCGCCTTCGGCTCGGTGTACTTCTTCACCGCCGTCCAGGGGGCGGTCTGGTTCACCGCGCACGTCGTCGGCGCGGCCCTGGGCGCGGCCTTCCTGCTGACCGCCCTCGACGCCGCCCGGCCCTTCGCCGCGGGCGCGCTGCTCGGGCTGTCGTTCCACACCCGCACCTCCACCCTGCTGGCGGCGATCTTCTTCGGGCTCGAGGCCATCCGCGTGCACCGCCTCGCGGGCGCCGCCGAGGCCACCGCCGACGACGACCTCCTCACCCGCTTCGCGCGCTACGCCCGGGGCACCGACTGGCGCGCCGTCGCCGGCAAGGTGCTGCGCTTCTCCGCGCCCGTGGTGATCGCCCTCGTCGTGTACATGGTGCTCAACAAGCTGCGCTTCGGCGACTGGCGCGAGACGGGCTACCGCTACCTGCAGATCCGCTGGCAGACGCGCATCCTCCGGTGGGGCCTCTTCAACTTCCACTACCTGTCGCGCAACCTCGCCGTCGCCCTCGCGCTGCTGCCGTGGATCTCCCGCGTCGCGCCCTACGTCCAGGTGTCGCGCCACGGGCTCGCGCTCTGGGTCACCACCCCGCAGTACCTCGAGCTCCTGCGCCCCGCGCGGGTGTCGCGCCTCGCGAGCAACCTCATCGTGGCCGCCCTGGCCATCGCCTCCCTCGACCTGCTCTACCAGAACAGCGGTTGGGTGCAGTTCGGGTACCGCTTCAGCAACGACTTCGCGCTGCTGCTGGTGGGCGCGCTCGCGGTCAACGGCCGCCCGTGGCGGCGCCTCGGCTGGGCGCTGCTGGTGGTCGCCATCGCGGTGAACCTCTTCGGCGCGGCGACCTTCGAGCGCTCGGGCAACGTGTACCAGGGCGACAATACCGCGGAGGGTATGTTCCAGCCCGACTGAGCCCTGTGGCAGGGCGCCACGGGTGTGTACCAGCGCTCGTCCGCGCCGCGCCGAGGCTGCCGGTGCTACGCGACGATGTGCGCCGTAGCAGAGCGTTGGACGTCGGGTATGCGTGTTGCTGCACCATCGATGATGCATCAGCGTCCCGTGGCGCTTCGGGCCGACGGCGGCGCGAGGAGCCATTGACCATGAGCACGATCAGATGGAGCGCCCACGCCGGCCCCGGTCGCGAGTCGTCGGGCATCGCGGAGAGCGTCGATGCGGCGCTGGTCGCGGCGCGGGCGGTGTACCGCGACGGCGTGGTGCGCGTGTACGAGGACGACGTCGAGGTGATCGTCGAGGAGTCGGTGCTCGACGACGGCACCGGGCTCGCGTCGTGGCAGCGCGTCGTTCGCTGACCTGCGCTGGTATCAGAACAGCGAGTAGACGAAGGGCGCGAGGGGCGTGAGGGTGTTGATGACCCAGAGCAGCCCGGCGGTGAGCGCGAGCACCACGAAGAGCGGCGCGAGGGCCCCGAGGCCGTAGGCGCGCAGGGTGGTGAGCGTGCGCGCGACGGTGCGCAGGGCGATGGTGACGGGGGCGTGCCAGGGTCTAGCCACG
>JAUSAZ010000203.1 GCA_030652255.1 Myxococcales bacterium
CCCGCCGCCCGCACCCGGTCGGTGCCGAGCGTCGCGCGGGTCGCGGCCGCGAGGCGCACCGCCCCGCCCGCCCCGCCGCCGCCGCCGCCCATGCCGCAGCCCTCGCCCACCCCGCAGGCGCTCTGGTTGCCGTCGAGGCCCGCGCTCCCGCCCGCGGTGACCGAGCCCGGCACCTCGAGCGTGCGCCCCGCGCGCAGCCACACCGCGCCGCCGCCGTTGCCGCCGCCGCCGGGCGTCTCGCCGTCCTCGTCGCCGCCGCCTTCGCCCCCGGCGCTGCCGAGCTGCATCTCCGCGCCGAGGTCGGCGCCGCCATACGCCGCGCCGCCGTTGCCGCCCGGGTTGGGGCACCCGGTGCTGCACATCCCGCCGCCCGACTCGCCGTTGCAGTCGCCGTTGGTGCCCGCGACCCCGGCGCCGCCGTAGGCCCCGCCGCCGCCCGCGGCGCAGTCCGCCCCGGAGCCGCCGCCGCCGCCGCCGCCGCCGTTGGCCGCGCGGCCCGCCGTGCCGGAGCCCAGCGGCGACTCGCCCGATGCGCCCGAGAGGCAGCGGTACAGCCCCGCCGAGCACGCCCGCGCCGACCCGCGGAACCCGCGGCCGTCCATGCTCACCTGCCCCTCGATCACCGCGTCGCCCGCCACGTCGACCGCCAGGATGCCGCCGAAGCGCCCGTCCCACGCCGGGGCCGAGAGCACGCCCCCGGCGGCGACATACAGGTCCATGTATGACTGGACCACCACGGCCTGCGCCCTCGCCCCGGCCGCGGGGTCGGTGGTGTACCCGCGGCCCAGCGGCGCATCGAGGGTGAGCGCGCCGGAGCCCACCGCCGTCACCCGGCGCAGCTCGTAGCGCCCCGCGTCCCCGGCCCGCGACTGCGTCTGGTGGATGAGCACCTGCGCCCCCATCGTGAAGGCCCCGACCCCGTCGCCCAGCCGCAGCGTCGTCGAGCCCGCCGCGCCGTTGACCGCCGCGCGCACCGTGTTGACCACCGTCGGCCCGCTGATGACCGTCGTCCCCGGGCGCGGCGCGCAGGCCCCGTTGGCGCACACCGTCCCGCCACCGCAGACCACCCCGCAGGCCCCGCAGTGGCGCGCGTCGGCCCCGAGCGCGGTCTCGCACCCGTTGCCCGGGTCGCCGTCGCAGTCGCCGTAGCCCGCGTCGCAGCGCACGATCGCGCAGCGCCCCGCCGCGCACGCCGCCGACGCGTTGGCCGTCGCGCACGCCCGACCGCACGCCCCGCAGTTGCGCAGGTCGCTCGATAGGCTGGCCTCGCAGCCCGTCGCGGCCGACCCGTCGCAGTCCCCGAGCCCGCTCGCGCACACGAGCCCGCAGCCGCCGCCCACGCACACCGCCGTGGCCCCGGGGCCCGCCGCGCAGCGGTTGCCGCAGCGGCCGCAGTGGAAGGGGTCGCTGTTGGTTCGCGCGCAGGCCCCCGCGCAGAGCGTCTCGCCGATGGAGGCGCAGTCGAGCTGACACGCGCCCAGCACGCACACCTGGCCGCCGCCGCAGCGACGGCCGCACACGCCGCAATTGGCGACGTCGACGGACAGGTCGGCGCAGCTCGTGCCGCACGCGGTCTGCGTCCCGGCGCACACCGCGCGGCAGGCGCCCATGGCGCACACCTGCCCCGCCGCGCAGGCCCGGCCGCACGCCCCGCAGTGCCGCCCGTCGCCCGCGAGGTCGGCCTCGCAGCCGTTGACCGCCGCGCCGTCGCAGTCCGCGAAGCCCGGCTCGCAGCTCGCCACGGCGCAGGCCGACGCGCGGCACGCCCCGACGCCGCGCGCGACCCGGCACGCCGCCCCGCACGCCCCGCAGTGCGCGTCGCTGGTGCGGGTGTCGGCCTCGCAGCCGTTGAGCGCGTTGCCGTCGCAGTCGGCGAGGCCCGCCGTGCAGCGCACCCGGCACACGCCCGCCTCGCAGGTGCCCTGCGCCCCGGGGCCCGCCGCGCACCCGGCGCCGCAGGAGCCGCAGTGGCTGGTGTTGGCGCGCAGGTCGACCTCGCAGCCGTTGCTCGCGAGGCCGTCGCAGTCGGCGAAGCCCGCGGCGCAGCGACCGACCTCGCAGCGCCCCGCGGCGCAGCTCCCCACGGCGTTGGCGGGGGCGCACGCGCGACCGCACGCGCCGCAGTGATCGACGGACCCGGCGAGGTCGACCTCGCAGCCGTTGTCGGCGCGGCCGTCGCAGTCAGCGAAGCCGGCGTTGCAGGCATAGCCGCAGGTGCCGTCCATCGCGTCGCAGGTGGGCGCGGCGTTGGGCGGCACGGCGCAGGGCAGGCCGCAGGCGCCGCAGTGGGAGGTCGACCGCAGGGAGGTCTCGCAGCCGTTGTCGGCGCGGCCGTCGCAGTCGCCGAAGACGCTGAAGCAGGTGCCCACGGCGCACGCGCCCGCCGTGCAGACCGGGTTGCTGTGCAGGAGATCGCAGCGCACGCCGCAGGCGCCGCAGTGCACCGCGCTGGTGCGCACGTCGACGCAGGCGCCGTCGCAGCAGTCGAGCCCGGCGGCGCACGGTCGGCCCGCCGCGCAGCCCGCGGCGCAGGCGCCGCCCACGCACGCGGCCCCGGGAGGGCAGTCGGAGTCGGTGACGCAGTCGCCGCAGGTGTGGCGCACCACGTCGCAGCGGCGAGGGAGCGGGCCGGCGTCGGCGTTGCCCATCGGGGCGCAGTCGCGGTCGTCGAGGCAGCCGTCCTGGCAGGTCTCGGTCGTGGTGTCGCAGAAGCGACGGATGGGGCAGGTGTCGGGCGAGGTCAGGCAGCCCACGCAGCGGCCCGTGGCGACGTCGCAGAGGGGACGGCGGGGGTCGGCGCAGTCGTCGTTCTGGACGCAGCCCGGGGGCGCGTCGGTCGCGGGGACATCGGTCGCGGGGAGGTCGGTCGCGGGGAGGTCGGTCGCGGGCACGTCGGTGGCGTCGGCGTCGAGCGCGTCGGCGTCGAGCGCGTCTGCGACGGGCACGTCGGGTACGTCGAGGACGTCGATGGATCCGTCGCCGCCCACCACCGCGGCGCCGAAGCGCACGCAGCCCTGGGACAGCGCCGCGGCGAGGAGACCGGCGAGCACCGCCCCGCGTGTCGTGACCGACGAAACCATCACAGACGCTCTCTCCACGTTCTGAAGCAGTGACCGCGCACGATCGACCAGCGGGAATCCTAATGCACCGCCCTCCCGCCAGCCGGTAGTTTCGAGCCGTCGGCTGACGACCGACCGACCGCGGCCATCGGAGGGGGCCCAGGGGGGGCGGCCGCGGAGCGAATGTTGGTGCCGGCGCCGCGCTTGGGCGATCATCGCGGGCCGTACGCTGGCGCCCGGCGCCCGACGAGGAGGAAGCAGGTTCTTCATGCCGAGGCCCGTGGCAACGATCGCCCGCTGTGTGCTCGGGCTGACCCTCAGCGCGCTGCCCGCGCGGGCGCAGACGACGCGCGACCGCTTCGCCGCGCGGCTGGAGCTCGGCGCGGGCTCGATGCTCTCGGGCTTCCAGCGCAACGACGACCCCTCGGCCTTCAACGGCGACGCCAAGGGCTTCGGCCTCGGGCTGCACGGCGCGCTGCGCCTCGCGTGGTCGCTCACCGACGCGCTCGCCTTGCAGGCGTCGCTGTCCAACTGGGTGTTCCCGGCGAGCGGCGGGCGCGAGGCGGGGTGGGTGTTCGCCCCGATGCTGGGCGCGCGCTTCGAGCCCCGCGTGGGCTCCGTCGGGCGGGTCTTCGTGGACGGCAACGTGGGCGTCGGGATGACCGGCGACGTGCGCGCGATCCAGGTGGATGTGGGCGCGGGCTTCGAGTTCCAGGTGGGCCCCGCGCTCTCGGTGGGACCGATGGTGCGCTACGGCCAGACCGTGCAGCCCGACACCCTCGACGACGGGAGCGCCGACCCCTTTCCCGACGACGCCCGCTACCTCGTCGGGGGCGTCTCGCTCTCGCTGCACACCAGCTCCGGCGGCACCGGGGCCCCGCGGGCGGTGACCGATCGCGACGCCGACGGGGTGACCGACGCCGACGACGTGTGCCCGGACCTCCCCGCGGGGCCGAGCGCCGACCCCGCGCGCCGCGGGTGCCCGATCGTCGACACCGACGGCGACGGGGTGCCCGACTCGGCGGACCTCTGCCCGACCACGCCGCCCGGCGAGCGACCCGACGAGTTCCGCCGCGGGTGCCCCGAGCGCGACCGCGACGCCGACGGCGTGCGAGACGACCGGGACCTGTGCGTCGACGTGGCGCAGGGGCCGCAAGCCGACCCGATGCGCCCGGGCTGCCCGGCCCCGGACGGCGACCGCGACGGGGTGATGGACCGCGACGACGCCTGCCCGGAGGTGCCGCAGGGCGTGACGCCCGACCCGGCGCGCGCAGGCTGCCCCGAGGGCGACCGCGACGGCGACGGGTACATGGACTCCCGCGACCGCTGCCCCACGCAGCCGGAGACCTTCAACAACATCACCGACGACGACGGCTGCCCGGAGACGCAGGCGCCGACGGTGGAGATCCGCTCGGGGATGATCGAGCTCCAGGGCAACCCGGTGAACTTCGTCACCGGCAGCGACCGCATCGTCGGGCGGCGGAGCTTCGAGATCCTCGACGCGCTCGTGGCCGTGCTGCGCGCCCACGCGGAGCTCACCCGGGTGGACATCCAGGGCCACACCGACGACCGCGGCGACCGCGCGGCCAACCTCGACCTCTCGGCGCGCCGCGCCCGCGCCGTGCGCACCTACCTCATCGACCACGGCATCGCGCCCGACCGCGTCGAGGCCCACGGGCTCGGCCCCGACCGCCCGGTGGCCACGAACGCCACCGCCGAGGGCCGCGCGACCAACCGCCGCGTGGAGGTGCACATCGTCTCGGTGCTCCCCGGCGCCGCGACGCGCGCACCCTGAAGGGGCGGTGTTTCCATCCGCGGGAGCGCAGTGCTACATCTCCCGCTGTTGGCGCGGACCGTCATGACGACGGCCGTGACCGGCAGAAACACTGGTTCTCCGATGCCGTCCAAGATCACGGTCCCGGAGCTGCGCGCGCGGAAGTCCTCCGCGGGGCGCGGCGACAAGCTCGCGATGGTCACCGCCTACGACGCGACCTTCGCGCGGATGTTCGATGGCGCGGGGGTCGACGCGATCCTCGTGGGCGACTCCCTCGGCATGGTCATCCAGGGGGGGACGAGCACCCTCCCGGTGACCCTCGACGAGGTCATCTACCACTGCCGCGCGGTGGCCCGCGGCACGCAGCGCGCGCACCTCATCGGCGACATGCCCTTCATGAGCTACCAGAGCTCCTCCGACGCAGCGCTCGTGAGCGCGGGCCGGCTGATGAAGGAGGGCGGCGCCGAGTCCGTGAAGCTCGAAGGCGGCCAGGAGATCGCCGACGTCATCCGCCGCATGGTGCGCATGGGCATCCCCGTCATGGCCCACGTCGGGCTCATGCCGCAGCGGGTGCACGCCATGGGCGGCTTCAAGGTGCAGGGGCGCAGCGACGACGGCGCCGACGCCATCATGGAGGACGCCATCGCCGTGGCCGAGGCGGGCGCCTACGCCGTGGTGGTGGAGGGCGTCCCGGCGCCGCTCGCGGAGCGCATCACGCGCGCCCTCGAGGTGCCCACCATCGGCATCGGCGCGGGCGTCGGGTGCGACGGGCAGATCCTCGTGAGCTACGACCTGCTCGGGCTCAACGACACCATGAAGCCCCGCTTCGTGAAGCGCTTCCAGGAGTTCTTCCGCCTCGGGACGGAGGCCACCCGCGCCTACGTCGACGAGGTTCGCGCGGGCGCCTTCCCGGGCCCCGAGCACAGCTTCGGAATGCCGGTGGAGCCCCGCAACCCGGTCGCCGACGCCCTCAACCCCCGCCATGTCGCGGCGACCTATGGGCCTACCCACTGACCCGCTCCCCGCGGTCGTCCACGCCCCCGAAGCCTTCCGCGCCGCCTGCGACCAGGCCCGCGCGCAGGGCCGCCGGGTGGCGCTGGTGCCGACCATGGGCGCGCTCCACTCCGGGCACGTCGCCCTGATGACCGAGGCCCGGCGCCGCGTCGGGCCCGACGGCCTCGTCGCGGTGTCGGTGTTCGTCAACCCGACGCAGTTCGGGCCCAACGAAGACCTCGCGCGCTACCCCCGGGAGCTCGACGCCGACGTCGCCCGCTGCGCCGCCGCGGGCGTCGACGTGGTGTTCGCCCCCGCGGCCGACGCCATGTACCCGCCGGGCGACCAGACCCGCGTGCGCGTCGCCGGGCTCGCCGGGCCGATGTGCGGCCTCACCCGCCCCACCCACTTCGAGGGCGTCGCCACCGTGGTGACCCGGCTCTTCGCCCTCGCCGGCCCCTGCGTCGCGGTCTTCGGCCGCAAGGACTACCAGCAGCTCCGGGTGATCTCGCGCCTCGCGCGCGACCTCTTCCTCCCGGTGGAGGTCGTCGGCCTTCCGACGGTGCGCGAGCCCGACGGCCTCGCCCTGAGCTCGCGCAACCGCTACCTCAGCCCCGCCGACCGGGCGCGGGCGACCACCATCCCGGCCTCGCTCCGCGCGGCGCGGGCCCTCTACGCGCGCGGCGAGCGTAGCGTCATCGCCCTGCTCGACGTCGTGTCGCAGGGGCTCGCCGGGTCGGTCGACAGCGTCGACTACATCGAGCTGCGCGACGCCGACGAGCTCACCCTCCCGACGACCCCGCTTCCCCACGACGCCCGCGCGGTGCTCGCGGTCGCGGTGAAGATCGGCGCCACCCGGCTCATCGACAACACCGTGCTGGGTGAGCTCGATGGCACCCTCGACTGAACACGCCACCACCGCCGCGCCGCTGGTGAAGCCGACGCTGCGCGGGGTGATCCACCACTGGAGCGCCGTCGCGGCCCTCGGCGCGGGGATCATCCTGGTCGCGATGGCGCCCACCGCGCGAGCGGCCGTGGCGGCGGGCGTCTATGCGCTGAGCGTGTGCACGCTGCTCACGGTGAGCGCGGTCTACCACCGGCCCATGTGGCAGCCGAAGCCGCGGGCCTTCATGAAGCGGCTCGACCACGCGGCGATCTTCGTGCTCATCGCCGGGACGTACACCCCGCTGTGCCGACTCGGGCTGCCCGAGCCAGTGGGCTCGCGGCTGCTCTCCTGGGTGTGGCTCGCGGCCGCGCTCGGGGTGCTCCAGTCGATCTTCTGGGTGCACGCGCCGAAGCCCGTCACGGCGGCGCTGTACCTCTTCGTAGGGTGGACGGTGGTGCCCTACTTCGGCGCCGTGCGCGACGCGCTCTCGCCCGCGCAGCTCGCGCTGCTCATCGGCGGCGGACTGGTGTACTCGCTGGGCGCGGTGACCTACGCGGCGCGGCGGCCCAACCCGGTGCCGGGGGTGTTCGGGTACCACGAGGTGTTTCACGCGATGACGGTGCTCGCGTGCGGGCTGCACTATGCCCTGGTGGCGGGGCTGGTGAGGGCTGCGACGTAGGCGGGCGCGCCGCTCAGAAGCGGCAGTAGTTCGCCGGGTGGGCCATCGTGGTGCCGTCGCCGGTGAGGTTGTCCTCGAACCACATCCGCACCGGGTCCATCTCCGGGGAGAGCTGCGAGGCGCGCTGGAAGCTCAGCGACTCCACCCGGCAGTCACTCCCGGCGCAGGCGCGGTAGGCCGCGCGCCCGGAGCACTCCGCGCCGCCGCCCTCGTGGGGTAGCCCCGAGCGGTCGGCGCTCGTCCAGCGCGCGAAGAGCTCCGCCGCCGCGGCCGGCGTCACCGAGAGCATGCGCGTCGGCGAGGCCGGGGTCTCCAGGTTGACCCCGCGGGTGTTCTCCCAGATGCGCACGGTGCCGTCGGCGTCGACCATCACCGCAGGGCCCAGGCCGGTGAAGCCGCCAGGGCCCTCCCACAACATTCGCGCGCCGGGCATCGTGGCGGGCACGTCCGCGTGCGCTGCGTCCGCCGCGCCGCCGTCCTTGCAGGGCATCGGGAAGACCTCCAGGTGGGTCCAGCGGCCGCCCTCGCAGCGAAGGATGTTGCAGAAGCGGCAGGGGTCGGTGCACGGCCCGCCGCACGACTGCCCCGGCACGGAGCACGGCGCGTCCGCCACCGCCGACGCGCACACGTTGCCTGCGTCGCCAGGGACGTCGGTCGCAGGGACGTCCATCCCGACGTCCGTGGTCGGGGCATCGGCGGCAGGGATGTCCGTCGCGGGGACGTCCGTCGAGGGACGGTCGACGGCAGTGCCCGTGTCGGGTGTGCCGGCATCCGCGACACCGGTGTCGCTCGTCCCGGCATCCGTGGTCGAGGGGGCGGGGTCGCTGCACGCGACGGCCAGCGAAGAGAGGGCTGCGAGCGCGGTCCATCGGAGGTCAAGCAGGGTCATGGTGGGTCCTCGTTATCGGGTGGTGCACGCGCCGTCCACAGCAGCAAGCGTGCCCGGCAAGCGATGCCTCATCGATCCGCTGTCCCTCCGCGGCCCGCTCCATGGCACAACCCGTCTCACCCCGAAGGCGCGGCCATCGACCTGTTTCCTCGGGGATTCTGCGTCCGATGTTCCGCGGGCGCGGATGGCATGCCCCTCGCTGTACTCTCCGTCGAAACCCATAAGCTCCCCATCAATCGCCACGAGGTCCACTGCCATGATTCGTCGACTGCTTCCCTTCTGCCTCCTCGCCCTCTCGGCCTGTTCGGGCGCGACCCCGCTCAACGAGCCCGACGCGGCGACCTCCGACGTGGCCAACCCGCAGGTGAATGTCACCGCCGCCATCGCGTCGGCCTCGCTCGCCAACGACTGCCCCTCGGTCGACGCCGGCTCGGCGGGCGCGGCCCTCTGCGCCCCGCGTCGCCCGGCCGCCGACGGCGGCGCCGCCGACGAGGCCTGCGGCGGTGGGTACTGCCGTCAGACCAGCCTCCAGATCACCTTCACGGTCACCGCCGTGGGTGGCGCGCCGGTCGATCCCGTGAACCCGGTGACCATCACCGGCGTGCGGCTCCTCGACTCGGCCACCGGCGCCAGCCTCGACGCGCTCACCCCGCGCGAGCCGCAGCGCTGGGACGGCGCGCAGTACGTCGCCTGGGACAGCACCCTCCGCGGCTTCGGCGAGACCCGCGCGAGCTTCAAGCTCTCCGCCCCCGACTGGAACCAGATCGGCAGCGGCAACAGCTGGAGCACCTACGGCCGCGCCTACCGCTTGGAGGTCACCGTCGTGGTCAACGGCCAGACCCTCGTGCTGCGCTCGGGCGAGCTCATGCGCGCGCCCGAAGTCGTGACCTGATCCGATGCGCCCGCGATCGATCACGGTCGCGGCCTTCGTCCTCCTCGGTTGCCGCGATCCCCGCCCCGCCCCCTCTCCCCCGGCGCCCGTCGACGCCGCCGTCGCGGCGCCCGCCTGGAGCGAGGCGTGGCTGCTCGAAGAGGGCCGCCGCTACCTCGACGACCCGGCGCACCGCCGTCGCAGCCTGGAGTCCTCGCTCACCCGACACGACAACAGCTACGCCCGGCAGCGCCTCGACCACTACGCCCTCAACACCACCGGCTGGGACCTCCTGCCCCCGTGGAACCCCATCGCCGTCCCCGTCACCGACGCGCCCGCCGCGCCGCTCGACGGGGTCGCTCCGCTCTGGGACGGCCAGCGTCCCGGCACCCTCCGCGGGTGGGTGGAGCTCGGGCGCGCGGTGTTCTTCCGATATCCGTTGCGGGAGGAGGTCTTCCTCGACCACGCCCTGCGCCGCCCGGACTTCGCGCGCTCGGTGGGCATCGTGCGCGCCCCCGACGGGAGCTACCCCGGCGCGGTGCGCTTCCGCGACATCGACGGCGCCACGAAGGTGGGCCTCACCTGCGCGCTCTGTCACACCGACCTGAGGGACGGCGCGCTCGTCGTAGGGAGGGCGCGTCGATCCTTCGACTACGGCCGGATGCGCCTCACCTACCACGCCGACACGGGCGCCCCGGTGGACCCCGAGCTCGCGCGGCGCATGCGCGCCTGGGGCCCCGGCCGCGCCGACGTCACCGAGGACCGCGACGAGGACCCGGTCGCCATCCCCGACCTCTGGGGCCTGCGCGAGCAGCAGTACCTCACCCAGGCCGGGACCATCCGGCACATCGGGCCCGCGGCGCTGGCGATACGCCAGGAGACCCAGCTGCTGCACTCCAACCACGAGCGGGTGCGGCCGCCGCGCGAGCTCGCCTGGGCCCTGGCGATGTACCTCTACAGCCTGCGCGCCCCGGAGCGTCCCGCGGGCGACGCGGCCCTCGTGGCGCAGGGCGGGCGCTTGTTCGATGAACAATGCCGCGAGTGCCACAGCAACGCGGCGGGCGGCGGTCCGCTGGTGGCGGCGTCGCGGGTGGGCACCGACCCCGCGCTCGCCACGGGCCACGGCCGCGGGACGGGGCGCTACCGACCGGCGGCGCTCATCGCGGTGGCCGAGGCGGGGCCGTACCTCCACGACGGCTCGCTCGCGACCCTCGAAGACCTCTTCGGCGCGGCGCGATTCTCACCGGGCTACCGCGGCGTCAACGGAGCGGGCGCGGTGCCGGGTCACCCGTGGGGCACCGACTGGCGCAGCGACGATCGCGCGGCGCTGCTGGCCTGGCTGCGCTCGCGCTGACGGTTGCGGGCGGGAGGGCAATCGCCCACGCTGCCGTCGATGGCGCGCGCGCTGCGAGTGGGATGGATCGTCGTGCTGGCCTCGGCGCCGGTCATCGCACAACCGATGACGGTGCGTGTGGTGGCCAGCACCGCGGCGCGGCCCGCGTGGACGACGGGCCCGGTGCAGGCGCGCGTCGGCGAGGCGGTGACCCTCTCGGTGAGGGTTGTGGGACCGCGGGGTCGGCTCGTCGAGCTGCCCGCGGGGGCGACGGTGCGGTGGCGGCGGGTGGTTCCGCGCAGGGAGCACCGGGAGTTTCCGTCGCCCAACCCCGGGCTCACCAGCTTCTCCAATGCGGTGCTCTTCGGACCGCGCCACGGCCGCTGGCTCGGCTACGACCGACTCGAATACGACACCACCCCGGTGGCCGCCACGGGGTCGACGATGAGCGTGCGCGATGCGGGCGCCGAGCACGGCGGCGCGGGATCGTCGTGGTGGGCCGCCGAGGTCGCCCTGCCCGACGGACGCACGCTGCACACCCCGGATGGTGCCAGCGTCGACCGGCTCGGGCTGTCACCTACCGTGCTGCGGGTGAGCTTCCGCGAGGGCGACAACTTCCTCGGCTGGCTGTCGACGTACTTCCATGTGACCAGCGTGTTCGGGTCCAATGGTGGGACCGACGCGACGCACCAGACCGATCGGTACACCGGCGCCGACTGCGCCGACGTGATGGTCGGGGCGCTGCGGGCGTCGGGCCGTCGCATGGTGCGGTACACCTCCGTGGTGGGCATCCACGAGTACGCGGTCGCGCGCTCCGGGGTGCTGCGCGTCGGGGGCGACGGGCGCGTGCAGGGCGCGACGGGGCCGGTCGAGCTGCGCTGGGGCGCCGACGTGCTGCCGGGCGACCTGGTCACCATCGACTATGCCGAGGAGGGCGGCGCCGCGCTGCCGCGAGCGTGGGATCACATCGGCGCGCTGGTGGCCGACCGTAACCGCGACGGCGTGCTCGATGGGGAGGACACCCTGCGCCACGAGGCGTCGCACGGGCTCGACGACACGCCGCTGCGGCACGCGGGGGCGATGCGGGTGATGCTGTGGCGCTGGCGGGAGGAGCTCACCCGTCGCTGACGGGTGACGGTCAGTTGGCGGGGAAGGCGGTCCAGCCGGTCATCCAGTTGGACGCGGCGCCCGGGGGGACGGCGCCCAGGTAGGTGGCCGTGGCGTCGAAGAAGCCGTCGTTGGGCGGCGTGGCGGCGCCGGTGGCGGCGGGTGACCCGGCGGCGGGGACGAGGTCCGGCGCGGTGGCGTTGAAGGGCGCCGGGAGCATCGGGTCGACCCCGACGCGGTTGCCGCGGGCGGCGTCGGTGAACCACGCGCCCTCGTCGAAGGTGTCGGGGGAGTTGTCGAGGAAGTGCTGCATCCCGTCGGGACCGTTGGCCCACACGAGGGAGCTGGTGAACTGGAGCCGGGCCGCGGTGCCGGTGGCGAGGGCGAAGGTGGCGGAGTCTCGGACGTCGATGCCCGAGACGGGGAAACCGCCGACCAGGACGTTGGCGAAGCGCCCGGCGGTGCCGCGGCGCAGGACGATGGCGCGGTAGTTGGCGACGGAGACGGTGTTGCCCGGGCCGACGATGGTGGCGTTGTAGATCGTGGGCTCGGAGGTGGGCATGGCGGTGGCGACGTCGCGGTCGTTGTCGGCCTCGATGCCCGAGGGGTCGGACTCGCCCGACATGGCCGGGCCCTGCACCACGAGGAACTGCGCCTTGCCACGCCACCCCTGGTCCCAGTCGAGGCCGTCGTCGTCGGACTGGGTCATCACGGCGTGGCGGAGGTTGGCGGTGCCGCCGAAGAGCTCGATGCCGTCGTCGGCGCCGCGGTGCACCTGCACATAGTCGAGGGTCGTGGCCGATCCGCAGCCGCAGACGGTGAGCGCGTTGAGCTCGTTGTTGGCCGAGAGGGTGTAGCCCGCGAACTCGATGCGGACGTACCGCACGGTGCCGCAGTTGTACGCGTCGTCGGGGGTCGCGCCGCCGCCGTAGCGCCCGCGCATGTCGGTGGAGTCGAGGCCCTCGAGCTGGTTGGTGCCGGTGGCGCCGGTCATGTTGGCGCTGTCGTTGATGGCGGCGCTGCCGAGGAGCACCACGCCGCCCCAGTCGCCCGCGCGGCGCATCCCGACGGGACGGTTGCTGGTGAACACGATGGGCTGCGCGGCCGTGCCGCTGGCCTCCAGCCGCGCCCCGCGGGTGACGATGAGCGCCGACTGCGGGCTGCTGCCGCGGATGACGGTGCCGGGGCCGATGGTGAGCACCGCGGGCGCGAGCACGAAGGTGGGCGAAGGGTTGTCGAGCACGTAGGTGTGCGTGCAGTCCCAGGTGGTGCTGGCGGTGATGGTCGACGTGGAGATGCGCACCTCGGTGGGGTTGGCCGGGCACTGGACACCCGCGTCGGCGGGGGGAGATCCGGCGTCGGCCACGGGGGTGTCCGTCGAGGGAGTGCCCGTGTCCGTAGTGGGAGTGCCCGTGTCCGTAATGGGAGTGCCGGTGTCCGTAATGGGAGTGCCGGTGTCGGCAATGGGGGTTCCGAGGTCGGAGCCGGCGTCGCGGGTGGGGTTTCCCATGACGTCACCGGACTCATCGCCACAACCGACGAGGAGCAGCGAGGGCGCGAGCAGCGCCGCGATGAAGCATGGGTTCAGGAGGCTTGAACGACTGGAGTGGTGCATGGCGTCTGTGATCTCCTCTTCGGATCGGGAGTGTCACTCACGCACATGGCGACTCCGGGGAGACTGCGTCCCGAGTTGGCGCATTGCGCGTGTCGGGATGGTGTCGTGAGTCGCGGCAACCCTCCGGTTGGGGTACAAGCCGCCCGCTTACGCTGGAGTTCGCGCGCTGGCGCCCGACCGGGGTGCAAGCCCCTCGTTTGACGCTGGGGTTCGCGCGTTGGCGCTCACCCCAGGCTATAACAAGTGGGCGACCCCGCGTTCGCGGGGTCTTTCGTACCGAAACTCAATGGACCGTCCAGGAGCCTCATGCGATGTGCGTCGGGCTCCATCGAAGTGGCATTTTTGTTCGAAAGACCCCGCGAACGCGGGGTCGCCCACTTGTTATAGCCTGGGGTGAGCGCCAACGCGCGAACCCCAGCGTCAAACGAGGGGCTTGCACCCCGGTCGGGCGCCAACGCGCGAACCCCGGCGTCAAACGAGCGGCTTGCACCCTGTTTGAACGGTTGGGAGTTGTCCTCAATAGGTCCAGGCCACACGGACGGAGACGCTGGTCGCGGCCTGCGGGGCGCGGAGGATGTACCCGCCCTGCTCCAGCTCGGTGGGCTGGTGGGCCAGGTTGCGGCCGATGAGGCGCAGCGTGAGGCCCGGGCGCATCTCCCACGCGACGGTCGCGTCGAGCTGGTGCACCGGGCGCACGTACACGTCCGGGAAGCCGCGGATGCCGACCTCCTCGATGCGCGGCCCGAAGAGGTTGTAGTAGACGAAGGCCGAGAGGCGGCCGCCGCGGGGCTGGTAGCCGAGGGTGACGTTGGCGAGGTAGGGCGACTGGCCCGCGAGCGGGCGCACGGCGTTGGTGGCCTTGCCCTGCTGGTCGGGGCCGAGGCGCACCGAGGAGTGGATGAGCGCGACGTTGGCCCCGAGCACGAAGGATCGCAGCGCGGGGGTGATGCGCCCGAGGTTGAGGCGGCCTTCGATCTCGGCGCCGAGGTTGCGCGCGCCCGCGGCGTTGACGAAGGAGAGGTTGCCGTCGTTGTCGCGCACCTGCGGCTCGATGGGGCCGTCGAACTCCTTGGCGAAGAGGGAGACCGCGAGCACCTCGTCGGGGGTCGGGAACCACTCCCAGCGCGCGTCGACGTTGTGGATGAAGGTGCGCTGGAGGTTGGGGTTGCCGACGATCGAGCGGTTGCGGATGAAGTCCTCGTAGTTGATCGGGGCGAGCTCGCGCACGAGGGGCCGGGCGATGGTTCCGCCGTAGGCGCCGCGGAGGTTCATGCGCGGAGAGAGCGCCCAGACGACGGCGGCGGAGGGCAGCAGGTCGTCGTCGGTGCGGTCGACGTAGCGAGCGGGCGCGTTGCTCCCGAGCGCGAAGGGGGAGTTGGGGTCGAGGGACTGGTGGAAGGACTCGAAGCGCGCCCCGGCGATGAAGCGCAGCCGGTCGCCCGCGGTCGAGAGGTCGAGGCGGAGGTACGGCGCGTAGGACTGGCTCGCCCAGGCGTAGCTGTCCGTCGGGGTGGTGCGCTCCTGCATCTCCAGGCGGCCGGGGCCGAGGTTGTCCGGGGCGAAGAACTGCTCCGGCCCGAGGAAGGCGCTCTCGGCGGGGAGGCCGCCGTTCTCGTAGGTGAAGCGCCGCGTCTGGAACGACCGGTCGGCGAGGCGCACCATCGCGCCGCCGCGCAGCGTGAGCCGGGAGACGGGCACGGTCACGTCGAGGCGGCCGCCCACCTCGCGGCTGCCGAGGTCGCTGAAGAGGCGACCGACGGAGCCTTCGCCGACGGCGATGCGGTAGCCCATCGGGTCGCGCTGGTAGGTGAGCGTGCGGTTGTCGGGCTCGCTGCGCTGGCCGTGCGAGCCGAAGACCTGCCATTGCACCCGGGCGCGGCCGGGGAGCTCCTGGTGGTCGCCGATGAGCTGCGCGAAGAAGAGCGAGCGCTCGACGAGGCGGAGCTGGCGCGCGGCGAGCTCGACCCCGGCGGTCTCGTTGTAGCCCGAGCGCAGGCGGGTCTCGTCGTCGGCGGACTGGTTCCAGAGGGAGACGAGGGAGAGCGAGTGGTGCTCGGCGGGGGAGTAGGTCGCCGTGACGAGGGCGCCCCAGAGCACGCTGCGGGTGGCGGACTCCTGCTCCAGGGTCTCGCGCACGCTGAGGGTGTTGTCGCTGAGTCGCAGCGCGCGGATGGTCTCGTCGGCCCGCCGCAGGGTGTTGTTGTACCCGAGGCTGAACAGGAACCCGAGCGGACGGCCCCGCAGGCGCAGGGTGTTGCCGACGGTGACGCTGCCCGAGAGGTTGGGCCGCGGGAGCGCGCGCTGCACGCTCCAGTTGTTCTGGAAGGTGCGCGCCACCTCGGCGACGTCGTCGGCGGTGAGCCCGCGGTTGCCGGCGCGGAGCAGCGCGGCGGGCACCGCGTTGGGGAGCGCGCGGGTGCCGTCGTCGAAGCCGAGGGCGTCGAGGCCGCCGCCGCGGGCGCCGAGGATGCTCCCGGTGTGCGTGTTGCTGTCCGCCCCGGCGGACACCGAGAGCTGTAGCAGCAGGCGCTGGGGGAAGTCGCGGGTGGTGAGGTTGAGCGATCCGCCGGCGAAGTCGCCGGGCATGTCGGGGGTGAAGGTCTTGTTGAGCGTGAGGCTGTTGAGCAGCCCGGCGGGGAAGAGGTCGAGCTGCACCCCGGGCTGGTCGGGGTCGGTGGGGGGCAGCGGCGCGCCGTTGAGCAGCGCGTTGACGTAGCGACCGCCGAGGCCGCGCACGACGACGAAGTTCTGGTCGCGCAGGCTCACGCCCACCACGCGGCGCAGCGAGTCGCTCGCGGTGGTGTCGGGCGAGCGGGCGATCTCCTGGGCGCTCAGCCCGTCGCTCACCGAGGCCGACTGCCGGCGCTGTTGCAGCACCGTCGCGGCGGTGCCCGTGTCGGCGCGCCCCGCCACGATGGCCTCCTGCGCGGGGCCCACCTCGCGGGACTCCAGCGTGACCTCGATGCGCGCCGCGCGTCCGCGGCGGACGAGCACGTTCTCGACGCGCACCGGGAGGTGCAGCCCCGCGAAGACCCGCACCGTGCGAACGCCGGGCGCCGCGGGCAGCTCGAAGCGGCCGTCGAGGTCGCTGAGCACCACGGTGCCGTCGCCGCCCACCACGCGCACCTGCGCGTCGGCGATGGGCGCGTGGGTGGTGCCGTCGGTGACGCGGCCGGTGATGGTGCCCGCGGGGGCGGCGGTCTGCGCAGAGGCGGCCGCGGGGGCGAGCGCCGAGGCGGCGACCAGCAGCGGGAGCGAGGCGAGGCGAGTGGCCTTCACAGGCAGCCCCTCCTGAGCGCCACCGGGCTCGTCGCCGCGCCCTGAAGGACGCGGCAACGCGTGCAGCCATGAAGGCCGCAACGGCCTGTTCGATGTCCAGGCACCGTGACCAGCCCGCTTGCAGACTTCACTGCCCCTGCGTTGCCGGGTCCTTCAGGGCTGATCCTTCCCGGAATGTTCTCGGCGATGCCTGCAAGGCCAGGATCGCTGTTTCGTGGGCCCCCTTCCCCGCGGCCGCGCGCCCTACCCCCATCGGATGATCTCATCGTTGCCCTCATCGTGCGTAGAGCGCTTGCAGGCTGGGGTGACGAGCCATCGCGCGGAACCCCAGCCATCCGCACACCTTCGCGCGCCCGGCTGCCGCGGGTTGAAACCCACGGCAGCCAAGGGGAAGGCCGCAAGCGGCCTGTCCAATGTCCAGGCACAGTGACCAGCCCGC
>JAUSAZ010000204.1 GCA_030652255.1 Myxococcales bacterium
ACCGCCGCCACCGCCACCGCCGCCCGCGCGGCCCCGCGCCCCGCGGCGACCGGCGCGCCCGCCCCGGAGGGCGTGGTGAACATCAACACGGCCACCGCCGAGGAGCTGGTGCGCGTCCCGGGCATCGGCCCGGCGCGGGCGGCGGCCATCGTGCACCTCCGCGAGCGCGCCCACCGCTTCAACCACGCGGAGGACCTCCTCCGGGTGCGCGGGATCGGGCGGGTGGGCTTCCGCCGGATGCGCCCGTACCTCGCGCTGACGGGCGAGACCACCCTGGCTTCGCGACCGGGCCGCGCGCCGCGGGTGCGCCCCGACGCGGCGACCGAGTAGCTGCCCACCCCGTCAGTCAGGATACGGGGCCCTGTATTCACGGGTGCAGGGCCCCGCCCTCCGAGCGAACCCGGCGCGGCCGGTGATAGAACCAATCCCCATGCACTCCACCGCGCGGCGCATCGATCCCGTCCACTACCCGAGCGAGGACAACGTGGGCGAGCACGAGGTGCAGCGCTACATCGCGGAGCTGCTGCGGCCGCTGCTGGCCCGCTGGCTCGCCGAGCAGGGGCGCGTGGCGCACGTCGGCGCCGACCAGTTCTTCTACTGGGTCGAGGGCGACACCGGCACGCGCCGCGCTCCTGACGTCTACGTGATCGATGGCGTCGCGCAGGACATCCCCGAGGTGGGCTCGTGGAAGGTGTGGGAGGGCCACGCGCCGAGCTTCGCGCTGGAGGTGGTGAGCCTGGACTGGAAGAAGGACTACGACGAGGCGCCGCCCGACTACGAGAAGATGGGCGTGCGGGAGCTGGTGGTCTTCGACCCGTGGGCGACGTCGCGCTCGCGCAAGCGCCTGCGGTGGCAGGTGTTCCGGCGGGTGCGCGGCCGGGGCTTCGTGCGGGTGACGGCGAGCAACGACGACCGGGTCGAGAGCCGGGTGCTGGGCGCGTGGCTGGTCGCGGTCACCGAGCGGGGCCACACGCGGGTGCGCCTCGCGGAGGACGAGACCGACGAGGCGCTGGTGCCGACGGACGGCGAGCGCGCCGCGACGGCGGAGGCGAGCGCCGCGGCGGCGGAGGCAGAGGTCGCCCGCTTGAAGACGCTGCTGGCAGAGCTCGAAGGCCGCTGACCGCCGCTCCTGCGCCCCCCCTACGCCCCGGGCAGCCGCCCCACGAAGCGCTCGATCGCCGCGCGGTGCAGCTTGAACACCACCCGGTTGACCACCACCACGGCGGACACCGCGCAGACCTCCGCCACCACGGCGAGCCCGTTCTGCCGCAGCGTCTCGCCGGTCTCCACCAGGTCGACGATCACGTCGCTCAGGCCCACCAGCGGCGCGGTCTCCACCGAGCCCTGCACGAAGATCACCTCCACGTCGGTGCCCTGCGCCGCGAAGTGCCTCCGGGCGATGCGCGGGTACTTCGTCGCCACCCGGAGCGCCCGGTCGCGCGGCGGCGCCGTCCACCCGTCGGGCGCTGCCACCACCATGCGGCAGCGGCCGAGCCCCGTGTCGTGGGGCAGCACCAGGTCGGCCTCGCGCTCCAGCAGCACGTCGCGGCCCACCACGCCGAGGTCGCACGCGCCGTGCTCCACGTAGGTGGGCACGTCGTCGGGCTTCAGCAGCAGGAAGCGCATCGGCGCCCCGTCCACCGTGGCCTCGCGCACCAGCGTGCGGTCGGTCTCCGCGAGCGCCCCCGGGGGAACCCCCGCGGCCGCCAGCGAGGCCGCCAGCTGCCTCGCCAGCCGGCCCTTCGGCACCGCCACGGTGAGCGCGCGGGTCACCCGCCGCCGCGCACCCGCTCGATGCGCGCTCCGAGGGGTCGCAGCTTCTTCTCGATGGACTCGTAGCCGCGGTCGAGGTGGTACACGCGCAGCACCTCGGTGCGGTCGGTCGACGTGAGGCCCGCGATCACCAGGCACGCGCTCGCCCGCAGGTCGGTGGCCATCACCGACGCGCCCGAGAGCCCCGCGACGCCCTTCACCACCGCGACGCGGCCGTGCACCTCGATGTCGGCTCCCATGCGGCTCAGCTCGGGCACGTGCATGTAGCGGTTCTCGAAGACCGACTCGGTCACCACGCTGGTGCCGCGCGCGAGGGTCATCACGGCCATGAACTGCGCCTGCATGTCGGTGGGGAAGCCCGGGTGCGGCGCCGTGGCGATGTCCCCGCCCTTGAGCGAGCGCGCGCCCTCCGAGCGCACCCGGATGCCGCCCTCCTCGCGCAGCACCTCGGCGCCCGCGGCGCGGAGCTTCGCCAGCAGCGGCTCCATGTGCTCGGGGATGGCGTCGCGCACGAACACGTCCCCCCCGGTCGCCGCCACGGCGAGCAGGAAGGTTCCGGCCTCGATGCGGTCGGGGATGATCGCGTGGTCGACCGCGTGCAGCACCTCCACCCCCTCGATGTGGATGACGTCGGTGCCCGCCCCGTCGACCTTCGCGCCCATCTTGTTGAGCACCCGCGCGAGCTCCTCGATCTCGGGCTCGCGCGCGGCGCCGATGAGCTGCGTTCGCCCCTTGGCGAGCGCGGCGGCCATCATCAGGTTCTCGGTGCCCGTCACCGTGGCCATGTCGAGGTGGATCGACGCGCCGTGCAGCCGCTTGCACTCGGCCACGACGTATCCGTGATCGAGCTTGATGGTGGCGCCCATGGCCTCGAGGCCCTTGAGGTGCTGGTCGATGGGCCGCGCCCCGATGGCGCAGCCGCCGGGGAGGGAGACCTTCGCGTAGCCGTGCCGCGCCACGAGCGGCCCGAGCACCAGCACCGAGGCGCGCATCTGCTTCACGAGCTCGTAGGGGGCCTCCGGGCGGGCCACCGAGGCGCCGCGGACGTTGACCACCGGCGGGGTGACGTCGGTCTCGGCGCCCATGAAGCGCAGCAGCGCGGCCATGGTCTCGACGTCGCGGAGGCGCGGGACGTTGCGGAAGGTGCACGCCCCGTCGGTGAGCAGCGACGCGCACAGGATCGGGAGCGCGGCGTTCTTGGCGCCGGAGACCAGCACCTCCCCGTGGAGGGGCAGACCCCCGTCGATCACCAGCTTTTCCATTGGACGGCGGGACTTAACACAGGTCGCCGCGGGGACGCGACGACGCGGAGCGAGCGGGCGGGGTCAGCCGCCCGTGGTGAGGTTGACCGTGGTCTGGGCGTCGAGGGCCT
The DNA here is from genome assembly GCA_030652255.1 of Myxococcales bacterium. Classification (GTDB taxonomy): domain Bacteria; phylum Myxococcota_A; class Polyangia; order Polyangiales; genus SCUS01. The sequence goes on from JAUSAZ010000204.1 coordinate 3,146, forward strand.
CGCCCGCGCCGATGGGGGGGACGCGGCCCGCGCCCGAGCGGATGCAGGTGTCGAAGCGGGGGTCGGGGCTGTTGGCGACGCTGGTCGAGGTGATGCGACCCTGCCCGTTGACCGAGAGGGTGATGCGCACTGCCACGTCGCGGGCGGCGGGGTTCTGGCGGAGCAGGGTCTGCCAGCAGCCGTTGACCACGCGGCTCTCCTGGAAGGCGCGGATCGCGCGGTTGGCGCGCGCGGCGCCCGTCGCGGCGGGGCCGACCGGGTCGCTGCCGCTCGACGCGGTCGGGTTGCGCGGCACGCCGACGGGGCCGCCGCTGGGGCCGCCCTGGGGGCCGCCGAGCTGCTGGAGCAGCCGCGCGTTGGCCGCGGCCTGGGCCGCCGAGATGCCCGGCGCGACCTCGCGCCCGGGGGTGGACGGGCGGTGGGTGCGGGGATGCCCCGGGGTCTCTTCGGGGCCCGGGGTCGTCGCGGCGGGCACCGCGGGATCGGGCACCGCGGGCCCCGGGGCGGCGGGCTCGGCGACGGCGACCGGGGGCGGCGGCGGGGCGACGTTCTCCGGGTGGGCGATGGGCACCGGCGCCGGGATGGGCTGCGGGATGGGGCGGTTGAGCCGACCCGCGAGGAGCACGCCGCCGAAGACACCCACGACGAGCACGCCCGCCATGAGGATGAGGACCGGCATCGAGAGCCCGGCGGGCCGCTGCGCAGGCGCGGGCACGGACACCGGGGCGGGCGGCGGGTAGCCCGGCATCGTAGGCAGGTGCCCCGGCATCGGACCGAAGGCGGCCGGACCGGGCTGCATCGACGGGGACTGCTGCGCGGGCGCGGGGTTCGACGGTGCGCCGCCGGAGAAGGCCGACGAGAGCCCGAAGGACTCCAGCGACGGGGCGTTGGACTGCGGCGGGAAGGGCTTCTTGCCGAAGAGGTCTTCGGGCAGGTCGTCTTCGCCGGCGAGGGCCGCGGCGGAGGGCGGGGTCGACGACACCCGCAGCGAGGGCGACGACTCGATGACCAGCGCCGCCGGCGGCACCGAGGCCACCGAGTCGATGGTGAGCGACGGGGGCTCGGGCGCGGGCTCGGGCGCGGGCGGCGGTGCGGCCGCGGGCGGAGGCGCAGCGGGCTTCGGGCCGAAGCCGCCGGGGGAGGCGCGCAGCGGGGCCTTCGGGGCGGGCGCCTTCGGCGGGGGCGCCGGGACGCGCGCGGCGGGCTTCGCGAGCGGGGGCTCGGCGGAGCGCACCTGGTTGAGCGGCGAGGAGTGCGCGGGCTCGGCCAGGGTGTGGTCGCCGGAGTCTTCGCCGGCCGGCGGGGCGGCGGGCCTGGCGTGGAGGCCGAGCGTGCGAGGGATGAGGGCGGCGATGGCCGGGTCCATCCCCGTGACGCGCGTGGCCTCCTCGTCGTCGTCGGTCATCGCCGGGCGGGTGATCGCCGGCGCGCTGCTCATGGGCGCCGGCTGCCGCAGCGGAACCACCTGGCCCGACTTGCGCTCGGGCGCCGCGGGGGCGGCGGGGGGTGGGCGGCGACCCATCTCGTCGAGCAGGCTGCCCGACATGCGCTGCGCGCCGAGGCGCAGCACGTCGCCGAGCTCGGCCACGTTGCGCAGCGGGCGCCAGTCGTCGAGGCCCTCGCGCCAGACCAGGGTGTCCGGCGAGACCTCCGCGGACTGCACCTTGGCGATGAGCTCCTTGCGGGTGAGCGGCCCGACCGGCAGGTCGCGGATGCCCGCGTACCAGCCCGTCTCGCTCGCGTTGAGGATCGCCGACGTGGAGGCCGTGCGCGGCGGGGACTTCGCGGCGCTCGCGGCCATCCCGGCGTTGAAGGCGACCCCCACGCTCGTGGCCGAGCGGGTGCGGGCGGCGGTGCGGGCGGGCGCGGCCGGCGCGGGGCCCGGCGGGGCGCTCGGGCCGATGGGCGTGACGGCGGGGCGCGGGGAGCTCGGGGCCATGGTGGCGGGCCGCGGCCGCGAGTCGGGGGCGTCGGCCTGCTTCGGGGCGTCGGGCGCGTCGGGGTCTGGCAGCGCATCGCCGCGCAGCTCGATCACGTTCTCGCACTTCTTGCAGCGAAAGCGCGTGACGGCGCGGCCACGGATCTTCTCGTCGGCCACATGGTACTTCTGCTTGCACTTGTCGCAGACGAAGTTCATCGGGGCATCTCTCGCCGTTGGGCCATCAATGGCATCACGTTCCCTGGGTTGGAGCAACGAGCCCGAGGTGGTCTTTGATCTGCGCGCGCGTTGTCTCGTCGGGCGCGACCGAGAGCGCGCGCTCCCAGGTGTCGGCCGCGCACCACTTGAAGCCTACGCGCTCGTAGAGCACCGCGAGGTTCTTGAGCGCGGGGAAGAACCCGTCGAAGAGCCCGACGCTGCGCTCGAGGGACGCGATGGCGGCGTGCACCGCCCCCTGCCGCCCGTGCAGCAGCGCCACCTGGTAGTGCAGCCGGTAGGAGTGCGGTGACACCTCCACGCCGCGCTGCAGCTGCCGGATGGCCCCCTCGAGGTCGCCCTGCTGATAGGCCGCGGTGCTCAGCTGGAGCGCGGCCTCGGCGGCGGGCGAGAGCGGCCGGGTGGCCGGGTCGGCCGCGGCGGGGTTGAGGGCGGCCTCGAAGCGGGACAGCACCTCATCCTCCGGGGACTGGGCGGGCAGCGTGCCGACGATGCCGAGCGCGGCGCGCAGGTCGCGGTCGCGCCGCCACGAGGTGGGCGTGGAGGTGAGCAGGACCACCGCGAGCTGGGCGGTGCGGGGCGCCGCGCGCAGGGCCTTCAGCGCCTCGTGGCCGTCCTCGTCGGGCAGGGCGGGGTCGAGGAACACCACGTCCGGGAGCACGTCGTCGCACGCGGCGCGGAAGGCCGCCGCGGTCTCGAACACCGTCGTCGCGTGGCCCAGGTTGGAGAGCGTCTGTACGAGCGGGGCGCGTGTCGGGAGGCTGGCCGAGACGATCCACACGGCGCGGGTGCCGAGGGAGAGCGCCGGCGGCGGCGTCGGGGCGGGGGCGAGCAGCGCGGAGGCCGACGGCGGTTGCTGCGGCGGCGGCGGCGGGGGCACCGTCTGCGGCATGGGCGGGGGCTTCGCATCGCCCGGCACGGGCGGCGCCGGCGGCACCCTGGGCTGGCGACCCGAGGAGGGCGGCCGCGGGGCCGGCGGGCCGGAGTGCGAGAGCATCGTGCGGGAGCGCGAGGGGAGGGTGACCGCGACGCGCGGCGGGGCGGCGCCCGAGGGCGTCGGCGGTGGCGGCGGGACGCGGGACTGCACGTTGTCGCCGAAGAGGTGGTCGTCGCCGCGGGCGCGGGCGTCGTAGGCGACGTCGATGAGCCGGCCGAGGCGCCCGGGGTCGGCCACGAAGGGCAGGAGCTTGCGGCCGCAGACGAACTCCAGCTCCTCGCGGGCCTTCGGGTCGCTGGGGTTGGCCATCGCCACGAAGAGCAGCTCGGCCCGGGCGAGCAGCGGGAGCGCCCGGTGGCGCCGCGCGATCTCGAGGGGCAGCAGGTCGAGCTCGGCGAGGGAGAAGCGCAGCGTGGTCAGGTCGACCGGGGGGACGCCGTGCTTCTCGCTGGCCGCGAGCAGCGCGCGCAGCTCATCGCCCTGCACGTGCAGCGGAGGCAGATCGGTCTGGGGCTCTCGTCCCTGGGAGGAGTCATCACGTCCGGCCATGTCGCTCGCGCGGGGCGCAAGCTACCACCCGCGCGCACGGCCCCACAATCAGGAATCCCGCCGACTCACATCCCGCTGACGATGCGGATGGTGTCTCCGTCGCGCTCCAGCTCGAGGCGGTTGTCGGCCACGCGGCGGTACCAGACGTCCTCGCCCTGCTGCGCGCGCTCGCTGCCGCGCACCGGGTCGATGGAGAGGTGGGCGACCGGCGGGCCCGCCGCGGCGCCCCGGCGGACGGGCTCGGGCTCGACGCCGGCCGGGCGCCGGAGGGTGTAGCTGCCGGTGTAGGTGAAGTCGACCTGCATGCGCCGGGCGTCGGTGTCCGACACGCTCACGCGGCGGTACCGGATCTCGTAGCGCACCTCGTTGACCTCGTCGGCCCAGGCCGTGAGCAGGCGCTGCAGGCCGTCGAGGCCGTAGTCGTCGGAGCCGTCGGGGGTGCCGCCGTCCTCGAAGTAGCGGGGCGACGCCATGGCGAGGAGCGCGCGCGCGTCGCGGCTCTCCACCGCCCGGCGGTAGCGCTCGCAGAACGCGATGACGTCACGGTTCTCGGACGTGTCGGGCACGTCGGTGTTGGGGATGCGCGACGACGCGCAGCCGAGGCCTAGGGAGAGCAACAATCCGGGGAACAGGAGTCGACGCATGCGATGAGCCTCGTGAAGCAACGCCATCGGCGGGCGCGGATATTCCTCGCGACTGGCCGCAGTGACAAGCGCCGAGCGCGGAGTTCTTGCATGAGCGGGGGTCGCCGGGGCATAGCAGCGCCGGAAGAGCAGGATCGCCGCATGGACACCACCGACCCCCCGCAGACCCGTAAGAGCCGCCGCATCGAAGAGGCCGTGCTCGAGGTCGACGGCGTGGTGGGGGTTCGCATCTGGGAGCTCCCCGACCGCGTCGAGGTGGGCATCCGGGTGGCCCCCATCGACGCCGCGTCCGACGTCCTCCAGCGGGTGCGCGAGCTCATCGAGGCGATGCGCGAGGGCGACGAGCGCTGGGAGATCGGGCTCCTCACGGAGCCCTGAGGGTCTCACATCACGTAGCCCGACTCGCCGTGCTGCGAGGCGTCGAGGCCCTCGAGCTCGTCGTCCTTGGCGGCGCGCAGCCCCATCGTACGGTCGAGCAGCTTGAGCAGCCCGAAGGTGATGATGGCCGAGTAGGCGCCCACCACCACCACGCCGATGATCTGCTTGCCGAACTGCGCGGGGTTGCCCGCGAGCAGCCCGTCGGCGCCGCCCGGGTTGAGCGCCTTCTGCGCGAACACCCCGGTGAGCAGCGCGCCGAGGATGCCGCCGACCCCGTGCACCCCGAAGGCGTCGAGGGAGTCGTCGTAGTGCCAGCGCTCCTTGAGCTGCACGGCGCCGTAGCAGGCGGCGCCGGAGGCGGCGCCGATGATCAGCGAGGCCGCCGGGGAGACGTAGCCCGCGGCGGGGGTGATGGCGACGAGGCCGGCGACGAGGCCCGACACGAAGCCCAGCATGGTGGGCTTGCCGCGGTGCCACCACTCGACGAGCACCCACGCGAGGGCGGCGCTCGCGGCGGAGACGTGGGTGGTCACGAAGGCCAGGGCGGCGACGGCGTTGGCGCTGAGCGCGCTGCCGGCGTTGAAGCCGAACCAGCCGAACCACAGCAGGCCGCCGCCGATGACGGTCATGGTGAGGTTGTGCGGCGGGTGCTTCTCCCGGGGGTATCCGCGGCGGCGGCCGATGACGAGGGCGCACACGAGCGCGGCGATGCCGGCGGTGAGGTGGACGACGGTGCCGCCCGCGAAGTCGAGCACGCCGAGGCGAAGGAGCCAGCCGCCCTCGGCCCAGGTCCAGTGGGCGACCGGGTCGTAGACGAGGGTGGTCCAGGCGAGGGCGAAGACCACGTAGGGGGCGAAGCGCATGCGCTCGACGAAGGCGCCCGCGATGAGCGCCGGGGTGATGATCGCGAACTTCATCTGGAAGGCCATGAAGGCGAGGTGGGGGACGGTGCCGCGCAGGGCGCCCACCATCCCGCGCAGGCCCACGAAATCGAAGCCGCCGATGAGGCCGCCGTGGGTGCGGCCGAAGGAGAGCGAGTAGCCGATGAGCACCCACTGCACCGTGATGATCGCCAGCGCGAAGTGCACGAACATGAAGGTCGAGAGCACGTTGCGCTTGCGCACCATGCCTCCGTAGAAGAGCGCGAGACCGGGGGTCATCAGCAGCACGAAGGCGGACGAGACGAGCAGCCACGCCGTGTCGCCGGTGTCGAGGGCGGGCGCCGGGTCGGCGCGCGCCACGGAGGGGAGGAGGAGGAGCGCGGCCACCGCCGCGAGGGAGAGCCACGAGGTCCGACGAGCCATATGGCCGCGCAGGGGAGCATGGCCGCGGCGGGGTCCGCGTTAGTGCCGTGTAAACTTCAGGGGGAGGGAGACGGGGGAGGGGGAGGGACGGATCAGATCGCGACGACGCGGGTCTGGATGCGGGCGCGGTCGGCGATGCCGAGGCCCATGGCCTGGGCCTGCTCGATGTAGCGGGGCGGCAGGCCGCGGGCCTCGAGGGTGCCCATGCGGTGCGCCACGCGGAGCTGGTCGACGATGTCGGCGCCGACGCGGTCGAGGGCCACCGGGTCGGTGCTGGCGAGCACGCACTCGAGCGCCACGCGGTGCTCGGGGTTGTCGCGGGGGCCGCCGTGGTACACGGCCTTGAAGCCGTCCATGACGTGCAGGCGCACGCGCGACTTGATGGCGTCGTGGTTGTAGAGCTCGGCGATCTGCGGCGAGCAGAGGTGGCGGTGGAAGGCCTCGGGGTTCTTGATCGACCCGTGGGTCATGTTCTTCATCGCGCCGGTGAAGCCGCAGAGCGAGTGGTCCTTGATGAGGGGCACGCCGATGACGGCGGTGGCGTCCATGAGGGCCGTGGCGTACTGGGTGCGGCCCGAGGCGACGCGGGTCTCCGGGGAGAGCGCGGTGCCGTTGTGCGACACGAGGCGCACGCCGGTGGGGAGGCCGCGGGAGCTCACGCGGGTGGAGCGCAGGAAGCTGTCCCACTGGTCATAGACGACGATGCTGGTGGCGGGCACGCCGGCCGCCACGAGGCCCTCGGCGATGGCCTCGACGACCTCCTTGTTGGAGGCCATGTTGCGCAGGCCGAGCCCGTTGACCTTGATGGCCACGCGGTCGCTCGGGTGCACGAAGGCCCGCCAGGCGCTGGCGAGGTCGGGGCGCCCGGAGAGCTCGATCACGGCGCGGTTGACCATCGCGCGGGCGTCTTCGGGCTTGGGGAAGAGCCCGCCGGGGCGCAGCGAGTTGGGCTTGTTGACCCGCACGACCTGGCCCGGGTGCGAGAGCGGCGTGAAGCCCGCCGGGCGCGTGGCGGCGAAGTTCACCGGCGCGGCGGGGGTGGGCTGACGGCGCTGGGCCTCGGCCTGCTGGGTGAGCGCCACGGCGGCGGTGCCCGCGGCGACGGTGGAGAGGAAGTGTCGACGGTCGAGGTCCTGGCTCATGGTGCTGCTCCGTAGTGGGTCGGACAGCATGGGCCTACCACGCGGCCGCGAGGAGCGACAATATCGCCGCCCGCGGGGGGCCATGGGTCGGCGCGCGGGGAGACCTCACCCCCGCTGCCGCGATGCCCCTCTCCGTGAATGCTCCACGTCGGGACACATCTCTCGGAGCAGATTGTTCTCGGGCGTTTGATGGGGGCGCAAACCGGCGTACGTCGCCGGGGTTCGGGCGTTGGCCCTCACCCCGGGCAATAACAAGACGCGCCCCGGACATTGTCCGGGGCTGTCGAGCAGGGACGCCGATCCCCTGCAATCTGCTGCTCATCGTCTGCGCCTTCCGGAAGGCCGAGAGAGTTCCGGTCCGGTAAGCCCCGGACAATGTCCGGGGCGCGTCTTGTTATTGCCCGGGGTGAGGGCCAACGCCCGAACCCCGGCGACGTACGCTGGCGTGTGCCGTCACCAGACGCCTGACATCAAGCCATTTTGAGAGATGTGTCCCGACGTGGAGCATTCACGGAGGGGGGAAGCGCGCCTGCGGGGGTGAGGTCGGCGCATCGCCCGCCGGGCGGGTCAGGGCGTGGGCGTGGGCTTGTCGGCGGGCTTCGCGCGGGGCGCGGGGGTGAACGACAGCAGCGGCGGGACGTGCGTCGCGGCGTCGCGCCCCCAGAGGTGCATGGCGGCGCGTTCGAGGCCGTGGGGGCCCTCGAAGCGCTGGACGAGGAGGGTCCAGAGGCGGTCGCGGTGGTCGGCGGCGTTGGCGACGCTGGTGGCGGTCGAGCGGGTGCGGGCGCGCTTCGGCTTGAGGATCTTGAGGAGGGCGTTGCCTACCTCGCTGGCGTCGGCGAGGTCGGAGCGGGAGAGCGCGTGGCGGCCCTTCACGTTGGCGGCGTGCTTCTGGAAGAGGGCGACGAGGGCGACGCAGTCGCTGGCGGCGTCGATGTTGCCGCGGCCCTCGCGGATCTTCGCGACGGCGCGCTTCGGGAGGAGGCCCTTCCCCGCGAGCGCGGTGGCGGCGTCGAGGAGGAGGGTGCGGCTCGCGAAGGCGCGCTTGAGCAGGCGGGCGGTGTTGCCGTCGCTGCGGTCGGCCCCGCGGTCGACCTGGTCGGCGGCGAAGAGCACCGCGAGGGCGAGGTCGGGGAGGTCGGCGAGGGCGTCGGCGTCGGTGCGCGGGAGCTCGGCGCGGAGCGTCGCGATGTGGGGCTGCAGGGCGACGAGGCCGCGGGTGACGTTGTGGTAGGCGAGCGAGGCGTCGTAGCGGAACGGGCGAACCTCCGCCGCGGGTATCTGGAGGGCGTCGGGAAGGAAGGTGTCGTAGGCGGCCTGCGAGCCGTCGACGACGGGCACATCGGGGTCGCGCGCGGTGGTGGTCTTCGCGACGGTGGTCTTCGCGGTGGTGGTCCTCGCGGTGACCTTCTGGCTCTTCGCCTTGCTCATGGAACGTCATCCCTCCAGTGACGGCCGCGCCGGTGACGTACCGGCAAGCGGGTCCATCGTGGTGAGCGTGCCGTCGGTGCGCGAGCGGTGTCCAGCACAACCAGAGCGCGGGTGCGCCGGTGGCGGAGGGGCGCGCGGTACACGGGGGGTGTTCGTGGCGCCGGTGGCGGAGGGGAGCGCGGGATACGGAACGAAGACGGCACGGCGGTAGACACGGCGCCGAGGGGACCCAACCGGGCAGCGAACGGGGCCCCGATGCTGGGTGCGATACAGGCTGAGATCACCGCCGGACGCGCCGCGCTGCCGGGTGCGCGTGGTCTGATGGGCACCCACTCTCGCCTTGTGCGCCAAAAGGGATCTTCGCCACTGTGCCGCGCATGCGCTTCATTGCCCTGCTCGCCCTCGCGCTCGCCGCCTGCTCCTCCGACCCCGCCCCCCAGGACGCCGCGGTTGACTCGGTGGTTGTCGACACGGGGCCTGTCGACGCCGGCCCGGACGTGCTCGACGCGCCTGTGGCGGACACCCCAACCGCCGACCGCGGAGTGCTCGACACGGGCGCCGTGGATGTCGGCAATGACATCCACGCGACGGATCAGCCGACACCCGATACCGGCATCGACGCCAACAACCTGGACGCGAGCGATGGCGCCCGCGACGTGGCGGTGGATCGCGGCAGCGATGTGGTCACTGATGTGCGACTGGATACGGGGACCCCGGATGTGGGCAGCGACACGGGTCCGGTCGACACCGGGAGTGATGTGCCGGCTGATGTACGCGTATTTTGTGGTGGTGCGTTGCCCGATCCGCCTTGTCGCACCCATGCTGACTGTGCGATTTGTATCCCCGGCATCAACGGACCATGGTGCTGCGCTCGCAGTGGATTCTGTGCATTGAGCACCAATCCAAGTTGCGAATGACCTGCCAAGGTCACCCAAAATTTACGCTCGGCATCATGGAGGTGGTTGCAACGTGATCAAGCCAGGCACCAAGAGCGCACCGACAGGTGAAGTGCCCGACGTACTGATTGCGATACCCGCCACTCCCAAAACACCGGCGACCTCCTGCACCTTGTCGATGACCTTGCTGGCGAAGAAGCGATCGGGGCCGATCTGATTGGGCCGCGGGAAGCGCTGAGAGCCGATCTCCTCCGTGGGTGCGTCCCCCGGACCTAGGGAGTCGAAGTACTGCAACACCAGGGTGCGGATCGCCCCCCAAAGCCCGTTGTCGGGCCGCACGATGGCCCCTGGGGCCGGCGACACCGGGGGGAGGAACGGCAGGGCCGACGAGAGCGTGACCGTGAGCCCCACGGGCGGCGCCTGCACCGTGGTGAGCCAGCAGCCGCCCCGGACCTTGTCGGGGCCCAGGAAGCTGGGCGGCGTCCTCAAAATGACTTGAATTTCCGCACGGAGCGGTGAAACGCGATTCCTCATCTCGTGGGCGTTCGAGCACTCGTGCGCAGTCTCTTCGGCCGGGGTTCACCGTAGGCCCATGCGCCCGCCGCGCTCGGTTCACCGCCGGGCTACCACAGGCGGATCGCCCCGCAGCGGGGCTCCAGGTGTTCGTTGAAACAACCCATGAACTCGGTCCTGATGGACCTCTCCTGAGCCCCGCTGCGGGGCGATCCGCCTGTGGTAGCCCGGTGGTGAACCGAGCGCGGCGGGCGCATGGGCCTACGGTGAACCCCGGCCGAAGGGACGACACACGAGCG
>JAUSAZ010000208.1 GCA_030652255.1 Myxococcales bacterium
CCGGTTCGCCCGCAACCAACGGTCACTCAACGACGGGTGCCGTCTACGAATCCATGGCGTGCCGCCCGTACTCGATGATCTGCTCGGGATTCCTCGCGACCTGCCGAGCGCCGCGTGAGGCTGGTTGCACAACTCGTGGGCCTCGAGCCGGGCGGCCACTGGCACCGGCCGGGCGCAGTCGACCCCCAAGCCTTGGGCGCCCCCTACCGCGCGAACGGGTGCCGCGGGCACTCCGTCGGCGCCGCGCGGTAGGTCGCCAGCGGGGCGGCGGGGGACGGGAGGGGCGTCGCGGCCCGACGCTCCGCCAACCAGCGGACCATATGCAGAGCGGACACGACGATTCCAGCCGCGATGGCGAATGGAATCAACAAGGGAAGAGCGTCCGAACCACGGATGAGCCGCGTCGAGGCGCCGTGGTCACTGTCCTTGGCGGGCCACAACGCCAAGCCCGACAAAACGCCGAGGGTGAGGGTTAGAAGGATGGTCGCCGTGGCCCCGATGTTCATCTCCGCGCGAGCCCTCTCGGCCCGACGCTCCGCCACGCACCGGGGGCACTCCGTCGCCATGCGCCACCACTACCACGCCCAGCACCCGCGGCGCCCACTGGCGACCTCCCCACGGGCGGGCGTACCCTCGCACCCATGCGCCACCCTTCCGCCGCCCCGCTGGCCTTCGTGGTCGCCCTGCTCGCCGCCAGCGCCGAGGGCGCCCAGCAACCCCCGCCGCTGCGCGTGGAGCACCGCCCGCCCGAGGCACTGCCGCGACCCGCGCCGCAGTCCCCGCGCCTTGTGCGCCCGGGGCAGACCCTCACCCGCGACATGATCCTCCGACGCCGCCCGATGACCCCACGATCGATGCAACTGACACTGGACGAGATGCGAATCCTCGCCCGTCTCGTCGGGCACCAGTAGCCTCGCCCCGTGGTGACCCGCACCCGCATCCTCGCCGCCTTGCTGGGCCTTGCGGCGGCCGTGGGCGCCCACTGGTTGCCCGCGGCGCCCAGCGGCGGTGACGGAGCCCGCAGGGAGCGCCTCACCACGCACGGCAACCGGGCGGTCGGGGCGCTGGCGGTAGACCATTACGGCGCGGCGTTGCACGCGGTCGCCACGGGCCTCGGGATCGTCGAGGCACCCGCAACGACGCGACTCCGATTGTGTAGCGTCGCGCAGTGCGTGGAGACTGGCGGTCTCGGACGCCGGTTCATCGTGGCGTGGTCGCCGCAGCAGGGCAACAATCTCGGGGTTGGACCCCTTTTCTGTGACCCGCGCCCCTGCGACGCCTACCTGGATCGGCTCTACCCCAACCGCAACTTGGAGTAGCCCGCCCGTCGCTCGGACGGTCGCCCTCCATGGCACACAGGTGCCACCGCGAAGCGCCTCGCGGCGTCACCCCACGCGCCCGCCCGCGTCCAGGTGCGCGAGCAGGTACCCCACGATGGCGGCGCGGAGGGCCTCCTCGGAGAGCTGCCCCTTGTGGGCCAGCGCCGCGGACACCACCGGCCGAGCGCTGGCGCCCGTCTCAATGCGCCCGACCTCCGCCACCGCCGCCGCGTAGACATCCTGACCCCACTGCTCCCACTCGCCACTCCCCATGCGCCCGACGGTACGCCCCGCCACGAGGGCGGGGCAACCGGGCGCATTGTGCCGCTGTGCCCGAATTGAGATCCGACGCCCCGCGTAGGGTGCGAGCGACGGATGCACCGTCGGCGCCTTACTGACGCTCCCATATCTCTTGAAGTCTCCTCTCCCAGCGTTGCTTCGGAGTGGGGAAGAATCTCTGGCGCAGCGCCTTCACGACGACTGTCAGCACGACCAACGCAATCGCGAACTCCAACAGAAAGGCGATCCTCATGATTTCATCCCTGCGCGCCGCGCGGCGCATTGTGCCTTTTGGACTCACCCTCACCGCTGCGCTCTTTCAGCAGGAAGCCGCAGCGTACCTCGCGTCGATCGTCCCCGCTGTCTGGACACTCGCTCTGATCGCCGCAGCGAGTCCAGAGATTGGCGCCGCGATCATCGAGGCGCACACCGAGAAACAAAACGACTGGTGGAGTGCCTTCGTGAGTGACGACTCCAAGACGCCGAGCGAGGTTCGGCAGGAACTCCGAGAGATGGCAAAGGACCGCAAGTCGGTAAGTGCGATCATCTATGCCGCCAACAACCTCCGCAGCATGATATCCAAAGAGGCCGCGCAAGCCCTCGGATATCTCACGCGCGAATATGCCAGAGGCGAGACGAGGAAGCCGGACAGGTTCTTTCGTGGTCTGTGCTCCGTGCTGTGCGATGCCGAGTCCGAAGACGTCTTCGCAATGCGCCGTTTGGTCACAGCGGCGGCGCGTAGTGACCTCGACAACAGCGCCGATATTCTCTTCACTACCTCGCGGGGCGAAACTCCGCGCGCGAACATCGTAAAAGTGATGGGCAACTCCGTCGTACACATGGTCACGGAAGTAACTACGATTCCCATGACGGACCCCGATCGCATTATGCATATTCTGACGGTTCATGGCGTCGCGAAGAGCGAGACACGGAACAACAGCGGGAGCGACGCAGTCATTCCTGTGGTTGCCATCCCTCGCGCTGACTGCCTGCGAATCGCTGCCATCCTTTCGGGAGTAAAGTAGGCCTCCCTGTCACACCGCTGACGTGTCAGCGCCCCGACGATCCCGCCCGAAACTCGCGCCCGCCGCCCGTCGCCGCGCACTGTGCCACCATGGATGACCCCACCGACGACGCGCCTCACCCGGGCACCTTCGACCTCCTCACCATCGCGCCCACGTTCAACCGCGCGCAGGCGCTCTTGCTGGAGGAGTACCTCTTCGAAGACGCGGGGCTGATACGGGACGCCTTGAAGACTGACGCCTTCGACGGCCACCGCATCGTCTACGCCATCACCAACCCCGAGCAGACCGAGGTGGTGTACATCGGCGACACCGAGACGGGCCGCAACCTGCGCGCCCGGCTGCGGGCACACATGAGGGACCGTGAGAAGATCGGGCATGTGGAACTCGACTCCAGGGTCTATGCTGAGGCATCCCCTCATATTGCACCGAAGATTCCGCGGAAAACCGAATGCTGGGAGACGGTGTTCGCGAATGCAGTCATCAAGTCGCGTAGGCGTTCCTCGCGCATCGCGGGGATGGCCCGGTACCAGAACGAGCCCTGCC
>JAUSAZ010000129.1 GCA_030652255.1 Myxococcales bacterium
GGTCGAACACCTCCATCCTGGAGTGGCTCGACGCCCTGTGAGCTCGGGGCTCCCCGGGCAATGTGGAGTCGAATGCGCGACGACCCCGACGAAACGAGGCTCCAGCGACCTCGACTCCACATTACCGAGCACTGCACATGAATCGAGCACCAGGAGGTCCGGCAGCAGGTAGCGCTTGAGCCGGCGCTCGGTGGCGGGCACCGACTCCTGCTTGAGCAGGTCCGCCATCGCCGTCGAGAGCGTCCCGAAGCGCACCGTCTTGCCCGCCGCCAGCGCGCCCAGCGCGAGGTGCTGCGCGAGCGTCGTCTTGCCCACGCCGCTCGGGCCGCGCAGCAGCACGTTCTCGCCCGTGCGCAGGAAGTCCATCGAGAGCAGCGATTCGTAGCGCGCCCGGTCGATCGATCGCGGGTGCTGCCAGTCGAAGCGGTCGAGCGGCTTGGGCGTCCCGATCATCGCCAGCCGCGTGCGCTGCGCGAGGTTGTTGGCCTCGCGCGTGCGCCGCTCCATCGCGATCAACTGCTCCACCGTTTCGGTCGGGCCCAGCCGCTGGCGATGCGCGTCGCGCAGCCACGCCGCCAGCGCGTCGGGGTCCGTCCGCAGGCCCAGGGCGCGCATCCGCCCGACGACGTCCCGGCTCTCGCCCGGCTCCTGGGGCTCACTCATCGTAGCCCCCGAGGTCGTGCGGGATGACGTCAGCGTCGCGGACGTGATCGCCGAAGCGCACCGGCGTGGGCACCGGCTGCCGACTCGCGCGGCGCTGCTGCTCGCACAGGTGCCCCAGCGCGCCGGGGTCCTCGCTGCCGCGCGCCAGCGCCTCGGCCACCGCCGCCCGCACCGCCGCGGCACCGTAGAGGTCGAGCGCCACGATCGTGCGCCCGACGGCGTTGCCCAGGTTGCGCCCCGCGGCCATCCACCGCTCCAGCAGCGGGTCGATGCCGGGCACCTCGGCCCGCAGTCGATCGCGGCCCTTGAGGTCGCGCGCGGCGCGCCGCTCGGCGACGACCTGCGCCCGATGCTCTCGCTGCTCGAAGACCTGCCGGCGGCCCCAGCTGCGCGCGTGCGCGGCCACCTCCGTGGGGCCGTCGAGCAGGCGCACGCGCCCGTCGTCGGCGGCGAGCACCAGCGTCCGCCCGGCGTACGCGGCGGGCACCGAGTAGAGGTTGGTGTCCAGTCGCGCGAAGGCCGTCCGATCGATGGCCACCGGCACCAGGTGCTCCTCGGAGGGCATCGGGTCGGGCAGCGGGAGCAGCCGCGGGCGCTCCTCGAGGAAGGCGTCGCCGACAGAGCAGTCGGGCAGGCGCGGGTGCGGCCGCGCCGGGGCGATGTCGCGTAGGAATGCCTCCAGCTCGCGGTTGCCCTGCACGACGTCGTGGATCTCGCGCCCCGCTAGGAAGCGATCGCGCACGTAGCGCACGGCGCGCTCCACGCGACCCTTCTCCTGCGGCGCCCGTACGGTGCAGAGCCGCGCCTGGGTGCAGAAGGCCGACGAGAGCTCGACGACCGTGGGGTGGAAGCGCGCGCTGTCGCCCTGCCGACCGAGCACGATCGTGCGCGGGTTGTCGAAGAGCCACTGGCGCGGCGCGCCGCCGAAGAAGGCATGGGCGCGGATCAGCGAGCGACGGAGTGAGGCGGCCGTGAGGTCCCAGACGCACTCGGCGAAGAGCATGCGCGACCACGACAGCACCATCACGAAGAGCCACAGTCCGCGCCGCCCGCCGGGCACCGCGCGGTCGCCGATGAAGGCCCAATCGACCTGGGCCTGCTCGCCCATGAGCGTCTCCAGCCGAAGGAACACGCCCCGCCGCGCCACGGGCCTCACCGTGCCCACGTAGCGGCGCAGGGTGCGCACCGAGCCCCGGTAGCCGCGCGGCGTGAGCATGTCGTACAGGCGCGTGGCGCGCAGCCGCGGGTAGCGCTGGAGGGTCTCGGCGATGAAGTCCACGAAGGGCGTCACGGCGGTCTCCTCGGCGGGCGCGGCGCGGGGTCGGAGGCGCCGGGGCGAGTCGAGGCCCGTGATGCGGAGCACGACCTCGCGGTGCAGCCCGAGCTGCGCGACGATGGTGCCCACGCGCCAGTGCTCGGCGAAGAAGAGCCGGCGGACCTCCGCCTCCTGGTCGAGGGCGGTGGTCATCGCGGCGCCCCTCGGCGGGCGCGCTCAGGGCGGCCCGCGCAGGCGCCGGGAAGGCCGTCGCTCGCGCCGGGGCGGGCGCACCAGGACCCAGGGCGAGACGCGCTCGCAGCGGGCGCAACGGTGTCCCCCTGGGGACACCAACGGAGGTCGAACGGAGGGCTCATGAGAGGAAGGCTCCAGCGCCGACGACGCGACCCCCGGCTCGATGCGCGGCGGCGGTGACGGCGGCGGGACGCTGGCCGAGGGGCTCGGGGCCGGGGAACGTGGATCCGTGACCGAAGTGCGTCGCGCGCGGTCGCGGTCGCGCTGACGGCGCTTGCGATCGCGGGCGTCGAGGCGACCCTCTGGCGTGCGGCGATGGCGCCGGTTGGCCGCGCGTCGTTGACGTCGGCGGGCGGGTCGTCGGCACCCGTCGTCGCAGAAGCGCTGGCCGCGGTAGCAGTGCTGGCAGAGGTAGAAGAGCGCGCCGCAATCGCCGCAGCGCAGCTCCAACAGAGGCTCCATGGGACGTCCGCAAGGGCGTCGCCCGGAGGCTGGTTGACACCGACGGCGTCGGGCCGGATACCCGCGTCGTCGGCGTCCGTACCGACACCAGGGGACGACGGGTGGCTAGACCCGGCGTCCCCGCCTGCGCGCGACGTCCCGGTCGGAGCTACAGGAACGAAGCGGCCGACGCGAGGGGCGTCCCCAGCCGCCCGCCGTGGTCAAAAAACAGCGGATCCCAATGGCCGTCTACAGGCAAGACGATGATCGCGCAGAACATCGCCCACCAGGCGATCCTGGCGGGGCACTCGGTGCTCTTCACGAGCGCGGCCAAGATGCTGGTGGACCTCGGAGGCGTGCAGGGCTCGGCGCACCTCTTCCAACAACGGCTGCGG
>JAUSAZ010000215.1 GCA_030652255.1 Myxococcales bacterium
AGCAGGCGCCCCTGACGGGGCTATCGGAAGGACGCCGTGCAAGCCGCGTGATCGCACCGCTTCCCGGACACCACGTCCATGGAAGCGGTGCTGCTCATCGACTCCGGAAGCCCCGTCAGGGGCGCCTGCTTTCGCTTGCCCGGCGGCGCAGTCGCGGGACGCGACCAGCCCCGGTCCGAGGCGTCGACGAGACTCTAGAAAGAGCCATGAAATCCCGTCGGAGATGAGACCAGAGGACAGCCTTGAGGGAGGGCGGAGCAGCCTCGCACGCCATCAGTGCGAAACTGCGCGAGACCATCGGGTCCCTCGACAGACGGGAGTCAGTCGAGCGTGACGCGAACCCGCCCGTCCGCTGGACAGTAGAAGAGGTCGAGCTGACGGCCGCTGATCACGATGTAGCCCCGCGTGAGGTAGGCCATGAAGTACGTGCGAGGGTCGAGCCCGGCGCTGGAGCAGCTGCGGCCGTCGTCGACCGCAGGCGTACCGGCGCGCCAGGGGCAGGCCTCGTTGGTGAGGCAGAAGCGTGCGCTGCCGTTGATGCAGAACACCTCCAGGCCGTCGCCGTTGCGGGTGCTGCCCCCGTCTTCGACCTCGCTGTCGCTGAGGAGCATGGTCCGCCCGGTGCCCATGCACGCCAGCGAGAGCCCGTCGAAGGCGAAGCCCTCGTCGATGAGCCCGTCGCAGTCGTCGTCGCGCCCGTTGAAGACCTCGGGCGTAAGGGCACATGTCGGGGCGTCCGTCGTCCCGGCGTCGGTCGGTCCAGCGTCTCGCGGCCCGCTGTCAGGTGGGCCCGTGTCTCGCAGCCCGGTGTCTGCCACGCCAGCGTCGTGCGCCCCGGCGTCCGCCACGCTTGTCTCCCCCGCGCCCACGTCGAGCCCGATCTCCGCCGACGGAACATCACTCACGCCGCTGTCGAGACCGAGATCGGTCGACGTCACATCGTCGGGGACGTCGTCCAACCCGCCGAGGTCCATCGACGCGTCGCGCTCGGCGCCGTCATCGCCGGGAACATCTTCGCCAATGCTCGTCATCCGCCGATCGTCGGTCGACCCGTCGTGCGCGGGCACATCCTCGCCCGCTCCCACGTCCGTGGATGCCTCCATCATGGCCGTCGCGTCCCGGTCGACGGCCAGGACATTCCCCACGAAGGGCCGCAGCGTCTCCTGCGCCGCCGTCGCCGGCTCGCAGCGCCCGCCTGCCGCGCACCGCTCGTCGCTGGCGCAGATCACCCCGACGCATGCCGACGCCAACAGCAGCGGGACCTCCTGGGTCTCGCCCCGCACGAAGCGTACGACCGCCCGCTGCGACACCGTCGCGTCCGCCGCGACGCACCCGTTCGGATCTGCGCAGCCGAGCGCCTCCAACCACACCGGGGTGTCGGTGTCGTCGCCCGCGATCACGCCCACGTAGAGGGGCAAGCGCAGGCGCCCCGGCATGGTGCCGAGCGCCGTGGTGCGCGCGCTTCGCAGCGGACCTGTGGCACCTCCCCGACGCACGGTGATCACGACGGACTGCAGCGGCTGGCCCTCTCCCCAAGGCACCTCGGTATCGACCCGCAACACGAGCTCAGTGCGCGGGCGCTCGCAGCCCGCGACGAGCACCGCGAACATCACCGTCACCCCCCACCGCATCGGCGCACGTTAGCAGAGAGGAGCGCCGCTCAGCGGTAGCGCAGCCCCACGCGGAAGCGCACCAGGCCCAGCGGGCCCAGCGACTGACCCGCGGCGTCGTCGAAGGCGCTGCCCGCGACGAAGACCCCACCCTCGACCCCCCCGGAGAGCACCAGGTCGCGCGAGAGCTCGCCGTGCAGCAGCACCGCGCCGTCGACCTCGATGCCCAGGTCGCGCGCCGTCGAGGGGCCGCCCCGGGGGTTCTCCGCGCGCGAGTAGGCCCGCTGCGCGAAGGGGTCGACCACGTCGGCGGTCGCCATCGCGAACACCCCGCCCAGGCGCAGCTCGAGCCAGGGCTTCGGGCGGTAGATGGCGTAGGGGAAGAGGTACGCCGCGCCGGACACGCCGCCGTTGGTGGGCAGCAGCTCGCTGCCGCGGGCGGGCCGCGCGCCCAGGGCCGGGTCTTGCGCCAGGTACGCCGAGCGCGCGCTCTGCGCCGCCATCACCTCGGGGAAGAGGATGAGCCCCACCCGATGATCGGGGTCGATGGTGGCCCGGCCCTGGATGGCGTCTTCGGTGTTGGAGTCGCCCGAGGCGTATCCGCCCTCGAGCACCACGTCGAGCTTCGGCGAGGTGCGCCCCACCTGGAGCACCGCCATGAGCTGCCGGATGGACTGCTCGGGCCGCTCGGTGGTGCGCGCGTAGGTGGTCGACCCGGTGGCGTAGGCCGCCTCGACGGCGCCGTAGATGCGCCCGCCTGCGCTGTCGCGGAAGCCCCAGCGCGCGTACACGTCGACGAAGAGCGCCGAGAGGGTGTCGTCGAGGGCGTTCTCCTGCCAGCGGTACACGCCGTACGCGCCGACCCGGTTGGGGCCGTCGCCGTAGTAGCTCGCGACGATGCCCTGGAGCGCCGTCTCGTCGCGGCGCGCGAGGTCGGCGATCTGGTCGCGCACGATCCAGTCGCCGCCGACGGCCACGACGAAGGGCGTCGAGCGGCCGAGCGGGCGCGTCGCCAGCATCACGCGCCGCACGAGGTCGCCGTACTGGTAGTCGCCGAACACCACGGGCGTGTCGCCGTCGTTGGCCACGATGCCGAGGCCCCAGGAGAAGCCCATCTGCCCGACGCGCAGGAGCCCGATGGGGGTCTCCCAGTCGAGGTACAGCCAGCGCAGGCGCACCCCGGGGTAGCCGTACTCCCCGCGGATGCGCGCCTCGGGCGCGACCCCGGTGGCGAGGTCGCCGAAGGCCAGGCCGTGCAGCACGTCCATCTGCCCGATGATGTGCAGGTTGGCGCCGACGGAGACGTCGCTGCGGAGGCGCAGCCACTGCTCGCCCCACAGGCGCTGGCCGAGCTGCCCGCTCTCCGCCGGGTCGGTGCGCGGCAGCGCCCGCAGGGGGATGTCGCTCATCATGTTGAGGCGCAGGCGGTACTCACCCCCGAGGCGCACCACCACGCGGTTGCCGCTGACGGGGGGACGGGGCGGCGACGCGGTCTGGGCCGCGGCGGCGGAGGTGGCGAGGGCGAGCGCCGCCGTGAGACAGAACAGACCTGGCGGCCTACGCGCCGTGACGGATCCCATCGAGCAGCTCCTCTGCGATTGCGTCTCGTGCCCGGATGCGCGCGAGGGTAAAGTCCACGCGCCCACTCCCGTACGGAGGGCGCTGATTTCTACAGCGGCAGGATGGACGATGGACACGACAAAATGGCTGGCGCTGGTCTCGGTCTCGACCCTCGTGGCGGCGTGCGGCCAGGGCGACGAGCCCGTCGCGTGGCGCGCTACCCCGCGGGGCGACGGGCCGCGCGTGGTGTGGGACCTCTACACCGAGACCCTGCCGCAGATTCCGCTGCCCAACGACGTAGCAACGTGGCCTGACCCCACGGCGCTCACCGGGCGGCGCATCAACGCCAGCCTGGTGGTGCCGACGGGCCTCGAGCGCGCCACCCGCGCGCGCTTCGACGAGCTCGACGGCTGGGGCACCTTCGCGCCCATCTCCGTGTCCTTCGAGGAGGACCTCGACCTCGTCGACCTGCTGCGCCGCCAGGGGGGCACCGACCACCTGCGCACCGCCGACTTCCCCGGCCACGCGGTGTACGTCATCGACCTGAGCACCGGGCTCCCGGTGCCCATCGACCTCAACGGCGGCAACTTCCCGTACTCGGTCACCCACACCGACCAGTACCAGGACCACGACCCCCGCAGCACCGAGTCCAACCTCCTCTTCGAGACCGTGGAGGAGGACGCCAACAACAACGGCGTCCTCGACCCCGGCGAGGACACCGACTTCGACGGCGTGCTCGACCACCCCAACACCCTCGACGGGCGCCTCACGGGCAGCCCCCTCGACGGGTACGACCGCATGACGGGCTTCTACGAGCGCGAGACCAGGACCCTCGTGCTGCGCCCCATCCTGCCGCTGCGGCCGCGCACCACCTACGCCGTGGTGCTCACCAACCGCCTCGTCGGCGCGCGCAACGGCGCCCCCATCCGCTCGCCCTTCGACCACGTCCACCACGTGCGCCAGACCGCGGCGCTCGAGCCCCTGCCCCGGCACTTCGCCGCGCACCCCGAGCTCTACGGCAGCCTCGCCACCAACGGCTGGAACGACGTCGCGCTCGCGTGGTCGTTCACCACGCAGTCGGTCACCGACGACATCGACGCCATCCGCGCGGGCCTCTACGGCCGCGGGGTGATGTCCCGGCTCGCGACGGAGTTTCCCGCCGACGCCGTGCCCCTCCCGATGACCGGCGGCTCGCGCTGCACCCCGGGGCAGAACCGCTTCGTCGCCTCGGGCGCCGCCTTCCGCGAGGCCCTGCGCAGCATCGGCAGCGTGCTCGGGCTCAACGCCGACCAGACCGCCATCCTGGTGCAGAGCTACGCGCGCCTCTCGCACGTCGTCACGGTGCTCTTCGAGACGCCCTTCTTCCTGGGCGACCCCGACCACGAGGACCTCAACTCCGCCTTCGAGATCGACCCCCGCACCGGGGCCGCGCGGGTCAACCGCGAGGTCATCTCGATGACCATGTTCATCCCGACGGAGGGGGAGGGACACCGCCAGCCCTTCTCGCCGCTGGTGTTCATGCACGGCCACGGCAGCAACAGCGGCGAGATCCTCGGGTACGGCGGCCTGGTGCTCCAGCACGGCAACGCGCTCGTCACCCTCAACGCCCCGGGCCACGGCTTCGAGCTGAGCAGCACGGTGCTCGGCCTCGTGCGCGCCGCCTTCGGCGCCCAGTGCCTGCGCGACGCCGCGACGGCCCTCACCCTCGGCCGCGCCCGCGACCTCGACGGCGACCTCACCCCCGACAGCGGCGCCGATTACTGGACCTCGTATCTCTTCCACACCCGCGACTCGGTGCGGCAGACCATCGTCGACGAGATGCAGGCCATCCGGGTGCTGCGCTCCTTCGACGGCCGCCGCGCGCGGCCCCGCACGCTCACGCCCCGGGAGGGCGAGCCCACGGCCTTCGACGGCGACATGGACGCCAACGGCGCGGCCGACATCGCGGGCGACTTCGACGGCAACGGCACGCCCGACCTCGGCGGCCCCACGAACCCCTACGCCGCCGCGGGCGGCTCGCTCGGCGGCATCGTCACGGCCCTGCTCTCCGGCGCCGAGCCCGCGGTCACGTCGAGCGTCCCGGTGGTGGGCGGCGGCGGCCTCGCGGACATCGCCATCCGCACCGAGAACGGCGCCGTGCTCTCGGCGCTCATCCTCCGGGTGATGGGCCCGCTCGTGGTGACGGCCCGCAGCGAGCGCCCCGGCGCCAACACCTCCTGCGCGGCGGGCGACTACGGGCTCCAGATCATCGCCCCGTCGCACAACTCCCGCACCCGCACGGAGTTCGCGTGCCTGCCCGGCGCCGACATGGCCGGCGACGACCTCCTCGTGGTGCGCAACCTCACCAACGGCGAGGTCGCGTGCAGCGGCTCGACGGGCGGAATGCCCGGGCGCCTCCGGGTGCCGATCCCCTCGGACGCGGGCGACCGCTGGGCGGTGGAGTACTACCGCCACGGGCGCGACCGCATCCACTTCGGCGACTGCCGCTTCATCGGGACGGCCCCGACGCCCGACCGGGTGATCCGCACCTGGGAGGTCGGCGCCGCCGCGCGCACCGCGGGCTGCACCGCCTGCGCGCGCTTCGAGACCACGAACTGGGACGTCGGTCAGCCCCTCGTGGCCCCCACCGCGGGCTTCGGTCGCCGGCGCCAGACGCCCGACTTCCGGCGCCTCGTGACCCTCGCGCAGGTCGCCCTCGAGCGGGGCGATCCCATCAACTACGCGCGGCGGGTGTTCCTCGAGCCGCTGACCGCGCCCGACGTGCCGGTGCGGCCGCGCGGGATGCTGATCACCAACACCACGGGCGACCCCAACGTCACCATCGCCACGGGCTACGCCCTGGCCCGCGCGACGGGCATCGTGCCCTTCCTTCCCGTGGATGGCCCGGTGCACCTCGCGGAGTTCCGCGCCCCGGCCAACTTCGCCGGGCGGTACCCGGGCTACGCCTCGCCCAACGACGTGTACCTCGGGATGCACGCCATCGAGGCCATTCCGCGGCTGCGGCGGCACCCGGTGGCGGGAGGCGGCGAGGAGTTCCTCGCGGACGTGGACGACATCTCCGATGGGCGGCAGTTCTTCGGCCCCGACGCGCGCACCCAGGTGCCAGCGATGATGGGCGGAATGCTCCCGGTCACCCTCGGTCGCGGCGGCGTGCCGGGGCCCCCCATCCGCTGGTCACGTCGCTCCCGCGCGATGACCCAGCCCGGCGACGACCAGGTCTGGACCTACGCCCCCGGCGAGCCCAACTCCGGGATGGTGAGCCCCTACGTGCAGCCGAGCGGCATCCACGGGTTCCGCGAGATCTACGACGCCACGCTCGGCTTCGACATGGGGGTGTACATGTTCAACATGGTGGGCCGGTACCTCCGCACCACCGGGACGGACATCCCCTACCTCTCCGACCCGACCGGGCACCACTGCCTGGAAGACTCCACCTGCTCGTACCTCCGCTGAGATCGCGCTCCCGCGCTCCTTCCCCCATCGCTCCCCGACGATCGCCCGCCGTGCCCGCAGGTTGAAACCCTGATCCTTCCCGGAATGTTCTCGGCGGTGCCTGCAAGGCCGAAGTCGCTGTTTCGCGGGCCCCCTTCCCCGCTGCCGCGCGCCCTCACCCCCATCGGATGATCTTATCGCTGCCCTCATCGTGCGTAGAGCACTTGCAGGCTGCGGGCTCCGAGCTACCCGCACCACTTCACGCGCCCGGCTGCCGCGGGTTGAAACCCACGGCAGCCAAGGGAAAGCCCGCGGCGGGCTGCTCACTGTGCCTGGACATCGG
>JAUSAZ010000002.1 GCA_030652255.1 Myxococcales bacterium
AAAGCCCGCGGCGGGCTGGTCACTGTGCCTGGACATCGGACAGGCCGCTTGCGGCCTTCCCCTTGGCTGCCGTGGGTTTCAACCCGCGGCAGCCGGGCGCGTGAAGTGGTGCGGGTAGCCCGGAGCCGCAGCCTGCAAGCGCTCTACGCACGATGAGGGCAGCGATAAGCGCGGGGCGGGGGCAAGGGCTCCGACGACGTTAGGGGTGGTGGAGAATTGGAGAGGTCGTCGGACGCATCAGTTCAAGCACGACCTCTCACCCGCCCGAGCCCTTGCCCCCGCCCCGCGGGGTGAGGGCGCGCGGCAGCGCGGTGAGGGGGCTCGCGAGACGCCGGGGTCAACCCTCCGGAGCACCGCCCACGATGGGTAGAAGCGATAGGGTTTCAACCTGCGGGCACAGCGGACGATCGACGGTTGATGCCCATGGGGGCGGTACCGGAGGGAATCAGGGAGCGCGGAGCTCGATCGCGCCGAGGTAGTCGCGCTTGCCGAGCCCGACGCCGTTGTGGCGGAGGATCGCGTAGGCCTGCGACAGGTGGAAGAAGAAGTTGGGCACGGCGTGCTGGAGGAAGTAGTCCGCGCCGGTCATGTACTTCCCCTCCCAGCGGGGCTGCGTGACGTGGCGCGTCGCGGCGCCCGCGAAGTCGTCCGCCGTGAAGGTGTCGAGGTACGCGATGGTGTCGCGCACCCGCGCGGAGAGCTCGCCGAGGGTGCCCTCGTGGTCCTCGCTCTTGGGGGCCTCCTTGCCGGTGAGGCGCGACGCCGTGAGCTTCGCGGTGTCGCAGGTGAGCTGCACCTGCCGCGCGAACGCGAACTGGTCGGGCGCGAGGCGCAGCCCGAGGTACACGTTGGGGTCGAAGGACTTCTCCCTCGCGTGGTGGCTCGCCTTCTCGAACCAGTGGTCGAACTGGCCGAGCATCTTCTTCATCTGCTGGATGGTCTCGAAGTACATGGCCGGCACCCTACTTCAGCTCATGGCGTCGCGGGCGGCGTTGGCGATGTCCTGGTCGGGGTGCTGCCCCAGCCGCGTGAGCAGGCCCTTGGCCTCGCGGGTGGTGTTGTGGTCGCGCAGCCCCCCGATGATGGCCCAGAGGGTCTCGGTGTCGGGGTTCTGGTTGAGCTTCTGCTGGTAGTACGCGATGAGCTGCTGCGGCGGCGAGATGCGGGCCATCCCGCGCAGGGCCTCGCGGCGCACCTCCGCCGAGGGGTCGTTCTCCGCCGCGTGCTGGATGAGCGGCAGCAGCTGCGGGAAGCGCTCCATGTTGCAGAACTGGAACGCCATCGCGCGCCGCACGCTCTCCGAGGCGTCGCTGAGCAGCCGCTGGGCGATGCCCCAGATGCGCTGCGCGGCGGCCTCGGGCTGCCAGTGGATGTTCTCCGCGATCTCCTGGCGCACGCGCTCGTTGGGGTTGGTGACGTGCTTCTCGTACACCGCGAGGGTGAGCTCGCCGAGGCCGTGGTGGTGCGCGAGGGAGAGCGTCCCGATGCACGCGGCCTGCACCTCGGGCGACGGGTCGGTGTCGATCTGGTTGGCGACGCCGTACATCACCTGCTGGTCGTCGCGGAAATCCCCGAAGGCCATGATGGCCGCGGCGCGCACCTGCGCGTCGGGGTCGCGGATCATCTGGATGAGCAGCTCGCGCTTGCCCTGGAAGCGCGACGCGGCGTGGAAGCGCAGGCTCTCCGCGGTGACCCGCCGGACGTGCGGGTCGGCGTAGGTGGCGAGCTGCTGCACCATCGCGAAGGCGCCCTCCTCGGCGAACTTGCACGCCGAGCGGACCACCTCGTCGAAGGTGTCCTGGTCGAGCCCGGGGATGTTGGCGACGGCGTAGAGCGACTGCAGGTGCTGCGGCTGCACGCGGTTGTCGACGAGGTTGGCCCAGGCCTGGAGCGCCTGGCGCCGCACCTCCACGCTGCCCGTGCGCATGTGGTGGGCGAGCAGGGGCTCGGCCTCCATGTACTGCCCGCCGTTGGAGTAGCACTCGAGGAAGAGCTCGTTCATGGCGCGGCAGAGCTGCGTGGGGTCGGGCGACTGGAGCCCCGGGAAGCGCGCGTAGATCTCCTGGAGGGGGATGGTGCGGTGCGCGTCGCGGTCGGCGTCGACGACCTTGAGGTCGACCTCGGCGGAGGGGTCCTTCACGCCGGGGATGTCGGCCACGGCCTGCACGCGGTAGGTGACGTTGTGCGCCGAGGGGAGCGTGTCGTAGGGCAGCGTGATGCGGAAGGTGAAGGCGTGCGACGAGCCCGGCATGAGGTCGATGCCCGCGGCGACGGTCTGCTCGCCGACGACGCGCGTCTGGATGTCCGGCAGGCCGCCCTCCTCGTTGGAGTGCACCGACACGTAGATCAGGTGCGCCTTGAGGGCCGTGAGCTTCAACGGCTTCTTGCCGCCGGTGAGCGTGATGGCCCCGCCGATGACGCCGCCGGGCGATCCGGTCGGTCGGTCGAGCGCGAGCGTGAGGTTGGTTCCACCACCAAACATCGAGTCGAGCAGTCCCATGGAGTCTCTCCGGCGCCGAACCCTCTCGGCGGCCGCGAGACTCACCGTGACCCCGGTCCGGTGTCCAGTGGGGCCCAGCATGCCCACCGTCACATGCGAAAGCCCCCTCGTTGCAAAGCTGCAAATACGGAGACCCTGCACCCCCAACATTTGCCGGTAATCCCAGCTTTCACACCCTGGCACGAACCCTGCGATATAGGTTCCCGAGCGGCGGCGCCGGCGTCCCCCCCCCAGGACGCCAACGGTGACCGCTGCTAAGTCTCTCTTCGGGGTTGATCGTCCAGAGCGGCGATCAACCCCGAAGGCCTTTGGGCGCCTGCGAGGCGCCAGAGGTTGGTACCTCAGTCGTCGCGCTCGTCGACCCTCCGTGACGCCGCGGCCACCGCCCGCACCCGCGCGCGCATCCAGGCGTGCCCCGGGTCGCGGTGCCGCCGCTCGTGCCAGCTCTGCCACACGGTGAAGCCCTCCAGGGCGATCGGCACCGGCAGCAGCGTCAGCGGCAGCAGCGCGGCGTACGCCCGGGCCATGCGCTCGGGCGCCGTCCACACGAGGTCCGAGCCCGCCACCACGTGCGGCGCCACCAGGAACTGCGGCACCATCAGCCCCACCCGCCGCGCGCGCCCGAGGGCCGCGAGCGCCGTGTCCACCGCGCTGCCGGGGCGCCCCCGCGGGGCCACCAGCAGGTGCGGCAGCGACAGCCACGCGTCGAGGGTGAGCTCTCCCCCCTCGGCCGCCGGGTGACCGCGGCGCAGCACGCACACGAAGCGCTCGTGCATGAGCCGCTGGCGGTGGTACCCCGCCACCTCGCGCTGGTACGGGCCGATGAGCAGGTCGAGGTCGCCGTCGGCGAGCTCGCGCATGCCCTGGTCGACGGTGTCGACGCGCACGGTCACGTCGACCCCGGGCGCCTCGGCGTTGAGCGTCGCCCAGAGCTCGGGCAGCAGCACGAAGGACCCATGATCGGCCGTGGCCACCGCGAAGGAGCGCCGCGCCGTCGCCGGGTCGAAGGCCGCGGGTCCGTCGAAGGTGCGCCGCACGGCGTCGAGGGCCTGCGCGAGCGGGGCCGACAGCGCGATCGCCCGGTCGGTGGCCTGCAGTCCCCCCGGCGAGCGCACCAGCAGCGGGTCGCCGAAGAGGTCCCGCAGGCGCTGCAGGGCGTGCGAGGTGGCCGGCTGGCTCAGCCCCAGGCGCCGCGCGGCGCGGGTGACGCTGCGCTCGGCCAGCAGGGCTTCGAGGGTGACGAGGAGGTTCAGGTCGACGGCGGCGAGATTCATGGCGCGAATACCGATCATGCCATCCTTCGATTGGCTGCATATCGGGATCGGGCACAGGTTGCGGGTCGTCGGGGATGAGGCCAGCAGTCAACGCGCCGCCCGACGAAAGGGATGCTCGCCATGTTTGTCGTCGCTGGAGTTTCGGGGAACACGGGTTCGGTCGTCGCGGAGACGCTGCTCGCGCAGCGCAAGGCCGTGCGGGTGGTGGTGCGCGACGCCGCAAAGGGGGAGGCCTGGAAGGCCCGCGGGGCGGAGGTCGCCGTGGCCTCGCTGGACGACGCCGACGCGCTCGGCCGCGCCTTCGCGGGCGCCGAGGGGGTGTACGTGCTCCTGCCGCCCTTCGGCTTCGCGGACGAGGATCCGGCGAGCAGCCGCCCCGCCCTCATCGCTGGCATCACCGGCGCGCTCCGGTCGGGGCGCCCGGCGCACGTGGTGCTGCTGTCGTCCATCGGGGCGCAGCACCCCGCGGGCACCGGGCCCATCGCGGCCCTGCACACGCTGGAGCGCGAGATCGCAGCGACGGGCGTGCCGGCGACCTTCCTGCGCGCGGCGTACTTCATGGAGAACTGGGGCGCCAGCCTCGGGGGCGCCATCGAGGGCGGCGCGCTCTACAACGCGCTCGAGTCGGGGAGGAAGTTCCCGCAGGTGGCGACGCGGGACATCGGGGCGACGGCGGCGGCGCTGCTGGTCGAGCCCGTCGGGTCGGGCACCCGGGTGGTGGACCTGTCGGGCCCGGCGGACTACTCGCTCGACGACGTGGCCGCGACGCTCTCGGGCATCGTGGGCAAGACCATCCCCGCGGTGCAGGTGCCCATCGACGGGCTGAAGGGCGCGCTGCGGGGGATGGGCGCCTCGGCCGCGGTGGCCGACCTCTACGGCGAGATGACCGACGGGATCAACCGCGGCCACGTGGCCTTCGAGCCGGGCACGACGCGGGTGCGGGGCGCGACCAGCCTGGAGACGGTGCTGCGGTCCCTGCTACAGCGCTGAAGGGGGGGCGGCGTGGGCCCCGGTGTCAGGTCTTGCCCGCGGCCTTGAGCCACGAGGGGCGGGTGCTGCACCGGGTCCACCACGCGCCGACCGCGGGGCTCGCGCTGAAGAGGTCGCCCTGACCGCAGGCCACGAGGTACTCGATGTACGGGAGGAACACGATGTCCGCGAGGGTGAACTCCGTGCCCGCGAGGAAGGGCGTCTGCGCGAGCTGCCGCTCGACGATGACGAGGGTGTGCTGAAGCGAGGTGCGGGCCGCGTCCACCACGTCCTGGTTGGGGGTGTGGCCGCGCATCGGGCCGAAGAAGAGCTGGTAGAGGATCTTCATCGCGTGGGGCGTGAAGTTGGCGCTCTCGACGCTGATCCACTGCTCGACGATGGCGCGGTGCTTCGCGTCGCCGGGGATGAGCTTCGGGGCGCCGAGCACCTCGTCGAGGTACCGGCAGATGGCGCGCGACTCATAGAGCGCGAAGCCGTCGTGCTCGATGGCCGGGACCTGCCCGAAGGGCTGCCGCGCGAGGTGGGCGGGCTTCTTGTGGTCCCCCTTGGTGAAGTCGACGACGCTGAACTCGAAGGCCGCGCCCTTCTCCTCGAGGAGGCAGAGCACCTTCCGGGTGCAGGTGCTCATGGGGTTTCCGTAGACGGTCAACATGCGGCGCGCTCCTGTGGTCGGTCGATCGGGTTGCGGGGGTGCGAAGCCGACCTGTGGTGCCGACAGCGCCCGATGGGTAGCACCCCCGCCGCGTCGCCGGCGAGGGCAGCGCGGGGGGAATCTCTCCCCCCTCAGCGCATCCCGCGCAGGGTGGTCTCGCTCTCGATGCGCGTCGGCGCCGTCATCGCCGCGGCCTCGACGCGCGCCCGCGCCGCCGCGGGCACCGGGATCACCAGCTCCACGTTGCGGTCGAGCGCCGTGCCGACGTGCGAGGCCTCCCAGCCCGCGAGGTAGTCCATCATCGACAGCCGGCGGAAGCGACGCTCGAGACAGCTCGTCGCGGTGAAATCGAGCATGGTGCCGAAGAGGGAGAGCGTGCCGTCGCCGTTGTCGACCACCTCCACGGCGCGCGCCTGGTTGGGCCAGTCGGCGATCGAGCCGCTCTGCACCTCCCAGTACCCGGGGTGCGCCGCGTCGGCGCCGCGCACCGCCCGCACCCGCACGTCGTGCTCGTGCCCGACCAGCCACGCGATGACGTTGGGGTACGACGCCACCCGGGCCTCGACCTCCGCCGCGCTCACGGCGTTGGCGACCTCCATGCCGATCTCCCCCTCGCGGCGGTCGATGGAGGTCGTCGGGTGGTGCGAGGCCAGCATCACCAGCACGCCGTCGGCCTGCGCGCGATCGAGCTCGGCGCGCAGCCACCCGTCGAAGACCGCGCGGGTCACCATGCCCGGCGAGCCGCCGGAGAAGTCGCTGGTGTCGAGCGCGAGCACCCGCAGCAGCCCCGGCACCACGTCGCTGGCCCAGTGCGCGCCGGTCGCGACGTCGGGGGTCGCGGGGTACCCGTGGCCCACCGGACCGGGCGTGGCCGGGCCCGCCCGCAGCGCGCGCACGATGTCCGCGCGGTCGAGCAGGCGCCGCGCGGGGTCGGGCGCGACGGCGCCGCGGCGGGGCGGGGCATACCACTCGGTGTAATCCCGGGTGCCGAAGGACGACACCGCGCCGACGGCGTTGGCGCGCTGCGCGGCGGTCGGCGCCGTGGTGCCCACCACCATCACGTCGTGGTTGCCCGGGACGAAGAACCAGGGCGCCGGGAAGGCCACGCCGTCGAAGGGGTCCTTCGGGTCGTTGCCGGGGCCCGGGACGGGGTCATCGTCGGTGGCCGAGTCGACGTGCACCCCCGCCGCGCCGTCCATCAGCTGCATGAACCACCCGAGCTCGTTCTCCTGCGCGCTGTCGGCGCAGTCGCCCGCCACCACCCCGAACTGAAACGCCCGGCCGCCCGCGGTGACGTCCCGGAGCGTGCGGTTCATCGCCGCCATCGCGTGCGGGAGATAGGCCTCCTGCGGGCGGATCGCGCCCGACAGCTGCGGCGAGTCGAGCGACCCGTAGCGCGTGGGCGACTCGTCGTCCGCGAGCTGCGTGTCCGAGAGCGCCACGAACCACGCCAGCGAGCGACGGCCCGACATCGGGGCCGAGGCCGGGCCGCCGAGGTCCATCCGCCGCTCGCGCGCCACCGCCGGGCCGCGCGTGTAGCGGTCATACCCGAGCGCGCGGTACGCCCGCTCGCCGGTCTCGAACACCGGGTTCATCATCGCCCGCGAGTCCGGCGTCATCACCCGCGTCGCCATCGGCAGCAGCGACCCGAGCAGCGTCGACGCCACCCCCGCGGGCTCGCCCGACCCCGCCGGCTCGGTCTCCTCGCAGCGCGGCAGCCGCAGGCCCCCGTGGGGGTCGCCCGCGTCCTCCGGCGCCACCCCGCCGTCGACCACGTCCCCCGCGGGGGCGTCCGCGGTGACGTCCGCGGTGACGTCCGCCAGCACGTCCGCGGCGCCCGCCTCGGCCGCGGGCTCGCCGGGCTCGCTGCTACAGCCTGCGACCCCGAGCAGCAACAGAACGCAACCGCCGATGACACGCTTCATTCACACAAACGTAACGGACGCGCCCCCGGCGGCCAACGCGCTCGTGGCCCCGCGGGTGCGCCCGATCACGCCCGCGGCGCGCCCACGATGCTCTCGCGCCCCTCGACGAGCTCGGGCGACTGCCCGTCCTCCAGGGCGAGCGCGTCGACCCGGCGCACCAGCAGCGCGTCGAGCCCGCGGGGCGCGAGCGCGTCGGGCCGCCCCGACACCCACCCGGTGAGGGCGTCGCGCACCAGCGGCGGCGCGGCGTCGTAGCGTCGAACGACCTCCTCCGGGGCCTCCACCGCGTCGGCCAGGGCGGCCAGCAGCTCGCCCGCCGCCGCGGCGTTCTCCGTCGCCGACTGCTCGTTCTGCAGCGTCAGCCGTCCCCCGTCGGGGTCGCGGTACTCCAGCACCGCGCGCACCTTGCTGCCGAAGCGCCCGCTGCCCCGCACGCTTCGCTCGCCGTCCTTGGTGGCCGTCACCGCGCGCCCCGGCTCCCACGGCGCCACGCGCACCGCGGCCACCACGCGGCGCCCGGGGTTCTCGGCGGTGCCCGCGAGGCGCAGCCGGTGGAGCCCCGCCTCGCCGCGCAGCAGACCGAAGGCGTAGGGCCCCCGCACGCCCAGCAGCCACGACTCCTCGTCGTCGCGCGGGTCGCGCCACCACGTCACGGCGTATCCCCGGTGCTTCGCCCACTCGACGTACATCGCCGCGAGCCTGTCGCGCATCTCCGGGCCGCTCGCGCCCACCACGCGGCACTCCACCAGCGCGTCGACCCGCCCCGCCGCGCCCAGCACCACGAGCTCGCGGCGGGCGCTGCGCAGGGCCTCCTCCAGCGCCCGCACCTCCTGCGCGGCGCTCTCCAGGGCCCGCCGCGAGGCGCCCTTCTCCAGCGCGTCGCGCGCGCCCGCGATGCGCTCCTCCAGGGCCTCGACGCGGTCGATGAGGTCCGAGGCCACCTCCAGCTCGCGGTCGTTGGCCGAGGCCCGCGCGACGTCGCGCCAGAAGCCCGGAACATCCCGCGCGCTCAGCAGCTCGCCCCGGCGGTCGAGGGCGGCCGGGAGCTGCACCAGCTCCATCAGCCCGTCGAAGGAGAGTTCTGCCTGCTTCAGCTGCTCGCGCAGGGCCTCGCGGTCGAGGGCGCGGGGCTCGGCGCGGGGCGTCGGCACGAAGCTCGCGCGGTGCGCCCGGGAGGTCTCGGTCTCCAGCACGCGCACCCGGATGGCCCCGTCGCGCACGTTGATGCGCAGGATGGCGCCCGGCGCCACGGCCTGCTCCATCAGGGTCATGGCGAGGGGCAGCACGAGGCGCTTCTGGATCTCCCGCTTGAGCGCGCGCGCCCCGTAGCGGGCGTCGACCCCCTGGCGGATGACGAGGTCGAGCGCGGCGTCGTCGACGTCGACGGTGAGGCCCGGCGCCACGATGCCCTCGCGCTGGAGCACCCGCGCGAGCTCGAAGCGCGCCACGGTGCGCAGCTCGATGAGCGACAGCGAGTGGAACACCACGATGTGCTGGAAGCGGTTGAGGAACTCCGGGCGGAAGGAGGTCTCGAGCGCCTGCCGGATGCGCCCCTCGCGCTCGTCGCCCGCGCGCTCGCCGAAGCCCACCGAGCGGTTGGACTCCTGGGCGCCGACGTTGGACGTGGCGATCACGATGGTGTTGCGGAAGTCCACCGCGTCGCCGTCGGGGGCGCTCATGCGGCCCTCGTCGAGCAGCGGCAGGATGAGGTCCCAGAGGTTGGGGTGGGCCTTCTCGAGCTCGTCGAAGAGAACCACCTGGAAGGGCTGCGCGCGCACCGGGTCGAGCAGGCGCGCGGGCGAGTCCTTGCGGCGCGGCGACCCGAGCAACAGCTCGAAGGCGTGGTAGTCCTTGAACTCCGAGAGGTCGAAGCGCAGCAGGCGGTCGGGGCTGCCGAAGACGAACTCCGCGAGCAGCCGCGCGAGCTCGGTCTTGCCGACGCCCGTCGGGCCCACGAAGAGGAAGGTGCCGATGGGCCGCCCGGTGTCGTGCAGCCCCGACTTGTAGAGCGCGATCGCCTCCACCATCGCGTCGATGGCCGCGCGCTGCCCCACCAGCCGCTCCTGGAACCACGCGCGCACCTCGCTCGCGGTCTTGGTGACGGCGCGCGACACGATGAACGACGGCAGCCCCGTGCGCTGCGCGAAGGCCGTCTCCACCAGCGCGGGCGTGAGCTCCTCGTCCTTCAGCGACGGCTGCTCCAGGATCCATTGCAGCAGCCCCAGCGCGGGCCCCGGCTGGAGCTGCGCCCGCAGGAAGCGCGACGTGAGCTGCACCATGGCGCGGCGCACCGGCTCGTCGACCTGCCGCCCCGCGGCCTCGGCCACGCGCTGGAGCACCGCGTCGACCTGCGCGGGGTCGAGGGGCGCCACGTCGAAGCGCTGGAAGAGCCGGGTGAAGCCCGGGATGCGGTCCATGGTGCGCACGCGGTCGACGCTGAGCTCGACCACGACGTTGAGCTCGCCCGCCTCCATGAGCGGGCGCAGGGCGTCGAGCACGTTGTCCGTGGAGGTGTCCGAGGCCCCGGCGGTGTTGAGGTTCCACGCGTCGGTGAAGAAGAGCACCTCGTTGCGCTCCCGCGACTGCCGCACCCACGCGCGCAGCTTGGATTGCCAGTCGCCGAGGTAGTGGGTGCCGCTGAGCAGGTCCATGGAGGAGACGCGCACCACGCCGCCCTCACCCCGCGCCACCCGCGCGGCGTGCACCCCCTGGAGCACCGCGGTCTTGCCCACCCCGGGGGGGCCCACCAGCATCACCGAGCGTCCCAGGGTGAGCTGCTCGTCGATCTTCGCGATCAGCTCGTCGCGGTAGGGCACCCCGATGTCCACGCCACCGAGCGAAAAGGGGGAGAGCGTCCGCCGCTCCTGGACATACAACCCGTAGTAATCCTTTTCGGCCACGGTGGAACCATACCATCGGGCGTTGACCCGCCACCCCCGCGCCGTGTTCTCCTCGGCGCCCGATGGCCCGCCGGCTCGATTTCTGGTTCGACTACACCTGCCCCTACGCCTACCTGGCGAGCACCCGGGTGGAGGCCCTGGCCGCCCGCACCGGCGACGACCTGCGCTGGCGCCCGATGCTCCTGGGGGGAGTCTTTCGCGCGCGGGCCACGCCGCAGAAGCTCTTCGCGACGCTGTCGCCGCAGAAGGCGAAGCACAACGCCGACGACCTCGCCCGCCAGGCGGAGGATCTCGGCGTCGGGCTGGTGATGCCCGCGGGGCACCCGATGCGCTCGGTGGAGGCCCTGCGCGCGACGCTGGCGACGGGCTGCGACCCGCGGGTGATCCACGGCTTCTACCGCGCGTACTGGGTGGAGGGTCGCGAGATCTCCGACCCGGCGACCATGCGCGACGTGCTGACCGCCGCGGGCCACGACGCCGACGCGGTGCTGCGTGCGGTGGAGGGCGACGCGCTCCGAGACGCCCTGCGGGCCGAGACCGAGCGCGCGGTGGCGCTGGGCATCTTTGGCGCGCCGGCGTACGTCCTCGACGACGCGACCCTGTACTGGGGCTACGACCGGGCGCACTTCGTCGAGGGCATCACCCGCGAGGCCTATTTCGCTCAACCCACAAAGGACAAGCCCATGGCACACACGCTGGAGATCTATTGGGACTTCTCATCGCCCTACGCGTACCTCGGGGCGACGCAGGCGAAGGCCCTGGCCGAGCGCACCGGCGCGACGCTGGTGTGGCGGCCGATGCTGCTCGGGGGGCTGTTCAAGTCCATCGGGCAGGAGCCGGTGCCGCTCAACACCTGGAGCGACGCCAAGAAGCGATACACCTTCGACGACATGAACCGCTGGGCGGAGTTCTGGGACGTGCCCTTCAACTTCCCGGCGGTGTTTCCGGTCAACAGCATCAAGGCGCTTCGGACCTGGCTCGCGCTCCCCGAAGAGCGCCGCGACGCCTTCCGCGAGGGGGTGTTTCGCGCCTACTGGGCCGAAGGGAAGGACATCGCCGACGAGGCCGTGCTGGCCGGGTACCTCGGCGACGACGCGGCGGCGGTGCTCGCGCGCACCAACGACCCATCGGTGAAGCAGGCGCTCGTCGAGGCGACGAAGCACGCCGAGGCGCAGGGGGTGTTCGGCGCGCCCACCTGGGTGGTCGACGGCACCGAGCTCTTCTGGGGACAGGACCGCATCCCGCTGGTGGAGCGCGCGCTGCGGCGATAGGCCCCGGAGATACGGGGGCGCGCGCGGTGGCGCTTCCCTCCGGTGCCGCGTCGGGGGTACCGTCCGCGGCGGTCCTGCCGGGGGACCAGCACCCACTCCTCACGCCGCACGAGACGCCGGTGAACACGCGCAACCGCACCCTCCTCGCCCTCAGCCTGACCGCCGCGCTCGGCGCCCTTCCCCGCACCGCGCAGGCCGACGAGCGCACCGAGGCGCGCAGGCACTTCCGCGCGGGCCTCGACCTCGTCACGGCGCGGCAGTACGTGCGCGCCATCGAGGAGTTCCAGGCGGCCTACGCCATCCTCCCCAACGTCAACGTGCTCTACAACATCGCCCGGGCCTACTCCGACCTGGGCGACACCGACCGCGCCATCGACTACTACCAGCGCTACCTCCAGGGCGACGTGCCCGACCGCGCCGAGGTCGAGGCCACCCTCCGCACGCTGGAGCAGCAGCGCCGCCGCGCCTCTGCGGCCCCCGCACCGGTCACCCCGGTGCCCGCCACCGTCGCCCCGCCGGGCTCTGACACGCCGCCCGCGGTGAGCCCGGTCATCCCCCTCGGGGTCCTGTCGGCCGAGCAGATCGTCGCGCTCCGCAACGCGGTCAACACGCTCACGCAGCTCACCGGCGGCGTCGCCGCGGCCACGCCGTCGCCCACCGCGCAGCCCTCTCCCGCCGCAGCCCCGTCCCCCGTAGCGCCGCCTTCCACGGCCGCGCCGGGCCGCGGCGCCGAGGACACCTACGAGGAGCGCGTGGTGACCGCCGCGCTCACGGCGCAGAGCCCGCTCGACTCGCCCAACGCCACCACGGTGATCACCGCGCAGGACATCCGCCTCTCCGGGCTCAGCAACGTCGCCGAGATGCTGCGCCGCGCGGTGGGCGTCGACGTGATGGCCCTCGACAACAGCGACCAGCAGGTGGGCATACGCGGCTTCAACCGCCGGCTCTCCAACCGCGTGCTGGTGCTGGTCGACGGGCGCTCGGTCTACCTCGACTTCATCGGCGTCACGCTCTGGTCGCTGCTCCCGGTCAACCCCGAGGAGATCGAGCGCATCGAGGTCATCCGCGGCCCGGGCTCGGCCCTCTACGGCGCCGACGCGTACTCCGGCGTGGTGAACATCATCACGCGCACGCCCGGCGAGGGCCGCAACTCGGTCACCGTGAGCGCGGGCAACGGGGGGGTGTTTCGCACCGCCATCACCAACAGCGGCCGCGCGGGCAACGTGGGGTACCGCACCGGCGTCGGGTACGAGCAGGGCTACACCTTCGGGCGCCTCGTGCCCTCCACCGACCTCGCCTATCGCATCGGGGCGGGCGACACCAACCTCTCGCTCCAGAACCTCCACGCCGACATCGACCTGCGCTCGCAGCTCTCGCGCTCGGTGTCCGTCCAGGGCGGCCTCGCGGCCACGACGGGCACGATCTGGTTCAACGCCATCGGCCCCCTGCGGCGCTTCTGGACGGACATCACCTTCGTCCAGCCGCACCTGCAGTTGAACGTCGGCGGCTTCACCGCCCGCGCCTTCATGAACCACGTCGAGGGCACCTCCGGCGAGGTGCTCCAGCGCATCGGCACGCCCCCCATCAACACCCAGTTCACCCAGGACATCATCGACGTCGAGGCCCGCTACCAGCGCGGCTTCCGCCTCGGGGGCATCCCCTTCGACCTCACCCTCGGCGGCAGCTACCGCGCGAAGCACATCTCGTGGTCCTTCCTCGACGCCGACCACCTGCTGCACCACTTCGCGGGCTTCGTTCAGGCGCAGGCGCGCTTCACCAGCCGCTTCTCCACCACGGCCTCGCTGCGCGTCGACCGCCACCCGGTGCTCGACTCGCCGGTGGTCTCGCCCCGCCTCGCGCTGGTCTTCAAGCCCACCCCCCGGCGCGCGCTGCGCCTCACGGGCGCGACCTCCTTCCGCACGCCGACGATGCTGGAGCTGTACCTCAACCTCCCCAACCCCTCGCCCGTCCCCGGTGTGTCGGTGCAGGCGCAGGGCGGCGAGGTGTTCGACAACGGCCAGCAGCGCCTCTCCGCCGAGAGCGCCGTCTCCATCGACCTCGGCTGGCAGGACCAGACCAGCGACCGCTTCCAGTACGAGCTCGGCGCCTTCTTCATGCGCGGCGTCGACCTCATCGAGCTCACCAACGTGCTCTTCACCCCGCTCCCCGGCGCGAGCAACCCCGGCGGGCTCGTCGACGTCGGGCGCTTCCGCTTCGCCAACGACCCCTTCGCTACTTCGATGTACGGCGTCGAGGCGGCCGTGCGCGTGGCGCCCACCGAGGGGCTCGACCTCTTCGCCAACTACACCTTCGCGTACACCCAGCAGCAGTCGGGCACGCTGCGCGAGGGCGACCAGCGCACGCCGCAGCACAAGCTCAACCTCGGCGCCCAGGTGCGCACCGCCTTCGGGCTCGACCTCGAGGTCACCGGCAACCTCGTGTCGTCGCAGGTGTGGCGCGAGCAGGACTTCGACGTCGCCCGGGGCGTCGTCTACAACACCTATCCATTGGACACGTATTTCCTGTTGAATGGACGGGTGGGCTACCGCGCCCTGCGCGACCGCCTGGAGTTCGGCGTCACCGGCACCAACCTCACCGACAACCGCGCGCGGCAGCACCCCTTCGGCGCCCCCATCGGCGCCCGGGTGATGGCCACCGTCGCCTTCCGGTATTGATGGAGCGATGTGAGATGAACCGCCCCCGAACGCTCCTCCTCGCCCCCCTCCTCCTGCTCGGCCTCGGCTGCGGCGACGCCCCGCTCGACCGCGACCGCGAGGACGACTACCCCAACCACAACGCCCCCCTCGGGCGCATCGAGGGCACCCTTCTCTACGAGGGCCCGGCCCCCACCCTCGACCGCGATGGCAGCCCCGTCGGCCGCGTCATCCTGCTGCTCTTCCGGGCCGACAACCCGCCGCCGCCGCAGGGCCTCGCCACCACCGCGGAGTCCGTGCAGACCCTCCCGGCGTCGCGGGTGTTCACGTCGCTCATCCCCACCGCGGGCGGCGCCGTGCGGGCGAGCGTGCCCTTCGTGTTCCCCAACATCACCGCCGGGGGCGTCTACCAGGTGAGGGCGTTCTATTCCAACAGGGATGACCGCACGGGCTTTCATCCCTTGTTTGGAGTGCGCAGCCAGCCGGTGCGCGGCGACGTCGGCGGCGGCGCCGTGCTCGACCCGCGCGCCCCGGTGCCCACCTTCGTCAACATCCCCGTCGGGG
Organism: Myxococcales bacterium; assembly: GCA_030652255.1. Taxonomy (GTDB): domain Bacteria; phylum Myxococcota_A; class Polyangia; order Polyangiales; genus SCUS01. Next base: position 14,731 of record JAUSAZ010000002.1, read on the forward strand.
TGCCCGACAACCGCGGCGGGTACACCCTCCCGGAGACCGGCGCGGTCACGGGCAACGTGACGGTGTTCATCGGCTCTCCCATCACCGAAGACCGACCGTTGTTCCATGTGAGCCCGGCGCCCCCGGAGCGGGGGCAGACCTTCAACGCCGTCGCCCTCAGCCCGCGCCCCGCCGCCGCGGGCGCCGCGCAGGCCGCCTACGCCTCGGCCACCGGGTTCATCGGCCCCGAGGCCCGCGCCTACGAGATCCCCAGCAACCCCCCGGCGACGGACGTGCTCGGCTTCCTCGGCGCCCTCCCCACGCTCACCCTCAACGGCGGACTGCCCGGCCCGGAGGTCGCGCCGGCCGCCAACGCGGGCGTGCTCTTCAGCAACCCCGTCGCCTTCGCGCTCGGCACCGTCTACCGCCCGCAGCACCCCACGCTCTTCGCGCCCAACACCATGAGCGCCGACCCCCCGGTCATCCGCTTTCCGTGGGTGTTTCCGCTGGCCATCATGGTGAAGCTGCACGAGCCCACGGTGCAGGAGCGCGCGGTGCTCACCGCCGCGTCGCCCGACCCGCTGAGCCTCGGCCGCATCGTCAGCGCCCTCAACCAGCCCGAGCGCGCGCCCGGCACCGTCCCCGTGGTGATCTTCGGGAGCGTGGTGCCCGGCACCGGCCTCCAGGACTTCGCCAGCATCGTGCGCCCGTCGCCCGCGCCGCCGGTGGTGCAGCCCTCGGCGCGGGTGGTCTTCCCCCCGGTGGCCTTCGAGATTCGCGGCTCGAACCCCGAGCGCGACTGGGCCGCCATCGTGCCGAAGCTCCCGCCCCCCATCGCCGCGTCCACCGGTCCGCTCCCGCCGGGATCGCGCTGCGCGGGCGACCGGGGCATTCCTCCGGGTCGCTACTCCCTCACCATCGTGACGGCGCGCGGCGCCACCTGGACGCTCCCCAACGAGCTCGCGCCGCTCACCTTCCCGGGGCGTGTGGCCGGGGCGCCCAGCACCGCCGCGGCGTCGCAGGGCGCGGTGCTCCGGGTGGTGCCGTCGATGCCGGCCGCGGGCAACGTGTGCCCGATGGGCATTCCCTCGGACTGAGAGAGTGATGGGGGTCGGCGCACGCCGATGCTGGACACGCCCCGCGGGGCTGTGGGAAGTTCCGTTCCCTGGCGTGATGCACGCGGCGGAGCGGCAAAAGATGGCGGTTTCAGGAGAAGTTCGGTGAACATCACCTGCCCGCGGTGCGGCAAGGAAAACCCCGAGGACGTCCGGTTCTGTCTCGGTTGTGGCACCGACCTGCATGGCCGCGGCAGCGCGGGCGCCGCCGGTCGTCCGCCGCCCCTCGGAGCGCCCCCGCGCCTGCAACCCCCGCCGCCGCTCGGCGCCGCTCGTCCCGCCGGTGGCCCACTGGGCCCCGCGCCGCTCGGCCCCCCGATGGGTCCGCCCTCCTTCGGGGGCGGTCCCGCGCCGCTCAACGCCCCGCCGTCGCTCTCGTCCAACCAGCACAGCCCCTCGGCGCCGCACGGCAGCCCGGTGCCCTCCGCCAACGGCCCGCTCCTCGGCCCGATGCCCTCCCTCGGCGGCCCTCCGGGCCTCGGGCCCATGGGCGCTCCGCCGGGCCTCGGCGCGATGTCCCCCTCCCCCCTCGGTCCTCCGCCCTCGATGGCCGGCGCGGCCCCGATGGGTGGGCCCCCGCCGCTCCTGGGCGCGATGCCCCCGCTGCCGGGCGCCGCGCCGCCGCCCGTCTCTGCCGTCTCGCCCGCCGCGATGCCCCCGCCCATGGGCGGCCTCCCGCCGCTGATGGGTTCGATGCCCGCGCTCGCTGGCGGCGCTCCGCCTGCGATGCCCGCGGGCTTTCCCCCGCCCGGCGGCGGCTTCGGCGCTCCACCTCCGATGGCCCCCAACCCCTTCGGCGCCGCGATGGCCCCGGTGCCCCCCATCGGGATGCCCCCGCTCGGTCCGCCCCCCGTCGGGATGCCCCCGCCGGTCGCTCCGCTCGGTCCCCCACCCGTTGCTCCGCTCGGTCCGCCCCCCGTTGCGCCGCTCGGCCCGCCGCCGGTCGGAATGCCGCCGCCCTCGTACGCCGGCGACCCCTTCGGGTCATCCGACCCCTTCGGCTCGGGCGGCGATGCCTTCGCCAACGTGGCGCCCGGCGACCCCTACGCGGCCACCAATCGTGGGCCCGCGGCGCCGGTGCAGCCCGACCCCTTCGCCGCGCTCAACAACCCCTTCGCCCCGCCGATGGGTGCGCCGCCCATCGCGCGCCCGATGACGGGCATGCCCGGCGTCAACAGCTTCCCGAGCGGCCCGGCGCCGATCCCCGGGGCGCGCCCGCGGCAGGCCACGGTCGGCCCGGGCGGCGTGGTGTGGCCCGCGGCCCCGCAGGCCTCCTTCCACCAGGAGCAGCCCCTCGAGAGCATGACCGAGGTGCGCGGCGCGCTCGGCCTCAACCGCCCGCGGTTGATGGTCACGCAGCTCGACGGCTCCGAGCAGGGCGAGATGCCCCTCAACGAGGGCGACAACCTCATCGGCCGCGAGGTCGGCGGCATCTTCGCCGAAGACAACCTGCTCTCCAGCCGCCACGCCACGGTCATCGTGAAGGGCGGCGCAGCGTGGGTGCGCGACGAGGGATCGCGCAACGGCGTGTACGCCCGCGTGGCCCCCAACCAGCGCATCGAGATGCAGGAGGGCGACCAGTTCTGCCTCGGGCGCATCATCCTGCGCTTCGACCACCGCCCGCCGCCGGGGCTCATGCCCTCGCCCGACGCCGTGGGGTACCTCTCCCTCGTGGTCGGCCGCGACGTGGACAAGGCCCTCTTCCCGGTGGCCATCCCCGCCACGGGGCTCACCCTCGGGCGCTCGCGCTCCGACCTGCGCTTCCCCAACGACGGGTGGATCTCCGGCCTCCACTGCCAGCTCCTCGCCATCGGCCCGCAGGTGTTCCTCGTCGACCTGAAGAGCTCGAACGGCACCTATGCCCGCATCCGGGGCACCCGCGCGCTCAACCACGGCGACGCGCTCCTCATGGGCCAGCGCATCTTCCACGTGAACCTCGCCTGAGCGCGCCGAAGGCCCCTCCCGCCCACCCCGCGACGCACTACGCTCCCGGGATCCTGCCGTGTGGTCGTCGCTCTGGTTCGAGGTGATCGGCTTCGTCGTCGCGGTCTTCCCGGTCGCGGTGCTGCTCTTCGTCTTCCGCCACGCCGACCGCTGGCGCCCGGAGCCCAAGCGCGAGGTGTTCCGCGCGGTGCTGCTGGGCGCCGCGGTGTGCGTGCCGGTGTTCTTCGTGGAGGTCGCCCTGAAGCGCAGCCTCGGGTCGTGGTCGCTGCTGGGCGCGCACTTCGTCGACGCCTTCGCGGTCGCCGCGCTCCCCGAGGAGGCCGCCAAGCTGCTGGTGGTGCTGCTGGTCCCCTACCGGCGACGGTACTTCGACGAGTACACCGACGGGGTGCTCTACACCGGCGCCGTCTCCCTCGGCTTCGGCCTCTTCGAGAACCTCCTCTTCGTCTCCGGCGCCTTCGCCAACGCCGTCTGCGCCGTGCCCTGGATCGCCGCCCTCTGCGGCGCCGAGACCAGCCCCCACACCGACGCCCAGCACGTCGTGCTCGGCCTCGTGCGGGCCCTCACCACCGTCCCCATGCACGCCATCGCCTCCGGCCTGATGGGCTACTTCATCGGGCGCTCGCGCTTCGTGCGCCGCCGCCACGCGCCGCGCTGGTGGGCCCTCGGGCTCCTCGTGGCCGTGGTGGTGCACGGGTCGTACGACTGGCTGGTCTTCGCGCTTGGGCGCAGCCCGGTGATCTTCATGCTGCTGCCCGCCCTCGTCGTGGTGGGGGGATTCGGGCTGCGCGGCGCGCTGCGACACGCGCTGGCCCTCGACGAGGTGATGCTGGGCCCCGAGCGCCGCAACTCCCGCGGCTCGCTGGTGGGCTGATCGCCCGCTACCGCAGCGAGCGCACCGCTTCGTTCGTGCGACGTACCATCTCCGCCGCGTCGCCCAACCCCCCGTAGCGCGCCGCCGCGTAGGCCCTGATCGCCGCCGCCGTCTCCGCCCGCACCCGGGGCTCCAGGAGGTCCGTCGACGACACCCGGGAGGCGTAGCGCTCCAGGGTCTCGTCGGGCGCGCGCGCGAGCCCCCGCGACGCGAGGGCGGACGCCAGGGCCTCCCAGCACGGCAGGGGGCCCTCCTGGAGCGCCGCCGCGCGCACGGCGGTGACGTCGCCCCGCGCGTGCCAGGTTCGCCACGCCAGCCACGCCACCAGGAGCGCCAGCGCCGCGCCCAGCCGCTGCTCGGTCGTACGCCGCACGAACCAGTCCCGGGCGCGGCCCGCCATCACCGCCGCGCCGTCGGCCAGCGCCGCCGTCCAGCGGCTCTCGTGGCCGACGTTCTGCGGCAGCTCCGCGTCGGGGGTGGCGTCGAGGGTCACCCAGCCGCGGGCGTCGTCCCAGGCCTCCACCCAGGCGTGGGCGTTCTTCTCGCGCACCACGAAATAGTCCCCGATGGGGTTTCGCTCGGCCACCCGGTATCCGCCCACCACCCGCGTCGGGACCCCCGCCGCGCGGCCCAGCAGCGCCAGCGCCGAGGCGAAGAACTCGCAGTGCCCCTGCGGGTGCCGGTCGAGGAAGTCGATCACCGGGTTGCGCCCTCGCGTGTCCCACGGCTGCAGCGAGTACCGGTAGCGGGTGCGCAGGGCCTCCGCGATGCGCTCGATGCGCTCGAAGGGCGTCGCCGCGCCGGCGGACATCCCGCTCGCGATCTGCGTGAGCCGCGCCCGCATGGGCGCGGGCAGCGCGAGGTCGTCGCGCCCCGGCGGCGCCGGCGCCAGCGTCGTCCGGGCCCCCGGGCGGAACCACACCCGCAGCGCCGGGTCGCCCGGGATCGAGCGCACCGCGCCCAGCGGGTCGACCCGCACGGAGCCCTCCGCGGTCGACAGCGCCGCGGTGCCGAGCGGGATCATCACCCAGCCCCGCATCCCCCCGATGCGCTCGACCATCACCGCGTCGGCCTGCCGCAGCGGGCCGACCCCCACCCGCTGGACGGTGCGCGCCGGCCCGCGGCTGCTGCGCCAGCGCCAGCGCTCGCCGCGGTCGACCCTCTCGTAGCGGTCATACGCCGCGCCCCGCAGCCGGTCGACGCCGCGCCCGTGCACCCGCAGCACGATCTCGTCGGACTGGAGCAGGGAGGTCAGCGCGCCGAGCTCCAGGGAGTCGTCGAGGCCGCTCTCGGCGCTCTCCCCGTACGCCTCGAGGAAGCGCGCCATCGCCAGGGTGTGCAGCCGCGGCAGCGCCCAGGCCATCGCCACGGTGAACGCCAGCGCCCCGGCCGCGATGAGCGCCCCGGACGCCCGCGCTCGCGGCCCGAGCCAGGCCCACCGGGCGCGCCCCGGGTCGTCGGCACGCATCGCCGCGAGCGCGGCGCCCAGGGTGAGCACCGTCATCGCGAGGAAGTGCCCGTGCGCCCGCACCTGACCCACCACGAGCAGGGTGAACACCGTGAGCGCGAAGCCCGCCCGCGCCCCGCCCGCCGGGCGCGCGAAGGTCAGCCGCACGAGGGCGACCATCGCCAGCGCCGAGGCGCCGATGCTCCACGCGCCGCTGAGCGCCTGCGCTTGCGGGGCCGCGGGCACGAGCAGGCCCGACAGCACGCCGCCGAGCATTCCCCCGAAGGCGAGCGTGAGCAGCTGCGCGTTGGCCCCGAGCGCGAAGGACGGCCCCACCGCGAAGGCGAGCCCCGCCGCGGCGAGCAGGCAGGCCGCGTGGATGGGCTGCCGCGTGGCGAGCACCACCGCAACCGCCGCGAGGACGGGGCCGAGCGCAGCGATCAACCGGGCCCTCACGCGTGCACCGCCTCGCCGCGGAGCACGGCGTCGTGGGCGAAGAGGGCGACGTCGTCCGCGCCGTCGGGCCGTGCCTTGCGGGCGTCGTAGACCGCGAGCGTGCGGCTGGCGATGCCGAGGGCGCGCAGCCGTGCGCCGAGCGCGCGGTGGGTCTCCGAGGGGGAGACGGTGAGCACCAGGGCGGCGGAGAGGCGCCCGGCGTGGGGGCCGAGCGCGGCGAGCACGGCGTCGGGGTCGAGGGGGGCCCCCGGGTCGACGCAGGCGAGCACGTCGAGGGTGGGGCCGAGGAGGTCGGCGCCGGGGCCGCCGTGGGCGTTGAGCTCGTGCAGGCGGCCGCCGACGATCACCAGGTCGACGAGGGTGTCGTCGCGCGCGAGGGCGGAGGCGAGGCCCGCGGCCAGGGAGACCAGCGCGTCGAGGACGGTGGCGTGCGGCGCGCCGGAGGTGTCCGGGTCGACCACGATGGCGACGCGGCGGAAATACTCCTGCTGGTATTCGCGCACCACGGGGAAGCCCGTGCGGGCCCAGCTGCGGGCGTGCAGGTCGCGGATGGGGTCGCCGGGGCGGTACGGGCGCACGCCGCGGAGGTCGAAGGACTCGCCGGTGCTGGTGACCCGCGGCACGCCGCCGGGCTGGTGGCGGGCGAGCGTCGGGGTGCGGATGCTCACCACGCGCGCGACCGGCGGCACCACCACGAAGCGGCACCCGCCGCTGAAGACCGGGGGACCCTGGCAGAGCCCGAAGGGGACCAGGGCGCTCACGCGGAAGGGGTCGAGGTGGTGCTCGCCGCGGGCGCGGAAGCGGGCGTGGCAGGTGACGGTCTCGGGGACGCCGGGGCGGAGGCGGGGGACGCTCGGTGGCTCTGCGGTCCAGGCGCCGTCCCAGGGGAGGAAGGGGCCGTCGACGCGGAGGTTGGTGAGGGGCTGCGGGCCGGCGTTGTGCAGCGTCACGGCGAAGACCACCTCCTCGCCGACGCCCACCCGCGGCGGCACGAGCACCTCGAGGGCGACCCCCCGGGCGCGGGCGAACACGCTGGCGACGAGCGACGCGCCGAGGGTGCCGACGAGGGCGCCCCACACGAGGTGGGCCTCGGCGCGGTCGACGTCGAGGCTGAAGACGGTGCTGCCCAGGGCGAGCGCGGAGGCGAGCTGGCCCTCGCGGGTGAAGCGCCCGTAGAGCCGGAAGAGGGGGCCCAGCGCGCGGCCGGTGCGGCTGCGCAGGAGGCGCTCGCGGTCCTCCGCGCGGCTCGGGATGAGCACGTGGTTGAGCCGCGCGAAGTCGAGGTCGGCGAGCGCGTCGAGGGCCAGGCGCCGACGCCTCACACCGGGACCTCCACGCCCTTGACGACGGCGGCGATGAGGCGCTCGGGGGAGGTTCCGCCGTAGCGCGACTGGGGGGTGAGCATCACCCGGTGGGCGAGCACCGGCGCGGCGAGGGCCTGCACGTCGTCGGGCGTGACGTGGTCGCGGCCTACGATCAGCGCCCGCGCCTGGCAGGCGCGGAAGAACGACAGCGCCCCGCGGGGCGAGGCGCCGAGGGCGAGGTCGGCGTGGTCGCGCGTGGCCGCCACGACGCGCAGGAGGTAGCGGGCCACGGGCTCGCGCACGAGCACCTCGTGCACGGCCGACTGGAGGGCGAGCAGGGTGGCGCCGTCGGCCACGGCCTGGAGGTCGTCGAGGGGGTCGCGGCGCTGCCGGGCGTAGAGCATCGCGAGCTCGTGGTCGGCCGAGGGGTAGCCCACGGACAGGCGCAGCATGAAGCGGTCGAGCTGGGCGTCGGGCAGGGGGAAGGTTCCCTGCGACTCGATGGGGTTCTGCGTGGCGAGCACGAAGAAGGGCTGCGGGAGGCGGTGGGTGGTGCCGTCGATGGTGGCGCTGCCCTCGTTCATGGCCTCCAGCAGGGCGCTCTGGGTGCGCGGCGAGGCGCGGTTGATCTCGTCGGCCAGCAGCACGTGCGTGAAGATGGGCCCGCGGTGGAAGCGGAAGCTGCCGTCCCGGGGGTCGAGCACCTGGGCGCCGAGGATGTCGCTGGGCAGCAGGTCGGGGGTGAACTGCACCCGGGTGCAGGTGACGTTGAAGCAGCGCGCGAGGGCCCGCGCGAGGGTGGTCTTGCCGACGCCGGGGACGTCCTCGATGAGCACGTGGCCGCCCGAGAGAACCCCCACCAGCAGCAGCTCGATGGCCTCCGGGCGGCCGGTGAGCACCGAGGCGAGGCGCTCGCGGATGGTGCCGATGGTGCTGCGGAGGACAGTGACGTCGGGGGGTGCGCTCATGGGTCTCGGGGAGGTCACGGTATCACCGGACGCGACGGGTGAACGCCGCGCGGGCCCCGCGCATTCTCCCGATCGGCGCGGAGGGCGTCAGGGCTCGGCGGCGAAGCTCGCCTGCAGCGCCTTCATCAGCACGACGATGCGCGGGTTGCGCCGCTGGTCGGGGTGCGTGAGCAGCCACGCCGTGCGCGCGAGCGAGGCGACCGAGGCCCGGTGCTCGGGCAGCTCGACCAGGTCGGGGTGACGCGCGGCGATCATCCGGGGCATGAGCCCGACGCCCACGCCGCCCGCCACCAGGGACACCAGCGTGCTGAAGCGCCCGCTCGCGGCGACGGGCCGCGCGTGCTCCCGCTCCCACGCCGACTCGGGGGAGTGCCGCTCGCCCGCGCGCACCACCCACCGGACCTCCGGGCGGCGCGCGATCGCGGCGCGGGTGCCGAAGACCCCGCAGGGCAGCGCGCAGAGCCGCCGGCCCCAGCAGCCCGACGGGGGCCGGGCCATGATCCCGATGGCCACGTCCACCTCGCGGTCGCGCACGCTGGGGCCGTCGTCGCCGAGGTGCAGCGTCACCTGGAGGGGGTGGCGCGTGGTGATGTCCGCGATGGGCCCCACGAGGAAGGGCAGCAGGGCCTCGACGGTGGTGAGGCTCACCTCGCCGGAGACCTCCGTGTCCCTCGCCCTCGCCGCCCCGCTGGCCTCCGCCAGCGCCTTGCGCGTCTGCCGCCCCACCCGCGCGAGCGCCGCGCCGAACTCCGTCAGCATCACCTCGCCGGGACCCCGCACCAGGCACGACTGCCCCGCGGCGGCCTCCAGGGCGGCGATGCGCCGGTACACCGTCGAGGCCGAGAGGCCCAGCTCGCGCGCCGCGCCCCCGACACTCCCGCCGCGCTCGACGGCCTCGAGGTAGCGCACGTCGTCCCAGAGGATGCTGCTCATCGCGCGGACTGTACGCGAGGCCCTCCGGACGCGACGAGGGGGCGCGCTCACGGGTGCGCGCGGAGGCGCGGCCCGGGGTAGCGGCGGGCGGTGATGGAGACGCTGTCGGCCAGGAGCTTGGAGCCGAGGCGCGGCGTCTGGGTGACGGAGAAGCGCAGGGAGAGCTCGTCGTCGCCGCGGCGGAAGACGTACACGGGCGCCTGGGGATCGGAGTGGGTGTACGGGTTGGGCGGCCGCTGCGACCAGCCCTCGGCGTTGAGGGTGGCGAGCGCGCGGGTGGCGACGGCGTCGAGCTTCTCGCGGCCGCCCCAGTACATCAGCGTGGCGTGGTCGCCGGCGACGTAGCAGACGTTGGCATCGGGAAGGGCCGTGCCGGCGGGGCTGAGGGCCTCGGGCAGCGCGGCGTGCTGGTCGCCGCAGGGGTTGGTGCGACAGCCCAGGAGACCGGAGAGGGCGGCGACGGCGAGGAGCGGGCGCAGGGTTCTCATGGAGCGAGTGGGTACACCCGGGAGGGCGGCGACGCATTCGCGCTGCTGCGAATCGTGTTTGCAGAAATGCGAACGGATGCCACCGTCGACGCGGCGCGCGCCGCCCTGTCACACTCCCCTCCCATGCGCGTCGCCCTGGCCCAGCTCAACCCCCGCGTCGGCGACCTCACCCGCAACGCCGCCATGGTGCTCGACGCCCTCCGCGCCGCCGAGGCCCAGGGCGCCACCCACGCGGTCACCCCCGAGCTCGTGCTCCCGGGCGCGCCGCCGCGCGACCTGCTCCTCGACGACCGCTTCGTCGACGACACCCTCGCCGCGCTGCGCGCTGTCGCCGAGCGGGCGCCCCCCGGGCTCACTGCCTACGTGGGCACCGTCGTCCGCGCCCCCGTCCGCACGCCCGGCCACCCGGGGCTCTACAACGCCCTCGCGGTGCTGCGCGGTGGGAGGGTCGTCGACACCATCCACAAGCAGCTGCTCCCCGCCTACGACGTCTTCCATGAGCCGCGGTGGTTCGTCCCGGGCGCTGGTGGCACCGCCCCCCGCGACGGCCTCGGCGCCCTGCTCTGTGAGGACCTCTGGGACGACGGCTACCCCGCCCACCCCGGCGCCGCGCTCGTGGCGTCCGGCGCCCGGGTCATCGCCTGCGCCGCGGCCTCTCCCTTCCGCTGGGGCGTGTACGAGCGGCGCGTCGCCCACGCCGCGCGCCAGGGCGTCCCGGTGGTGTACGTCAACCTCGTCGGCGGACAGGACGAGCTCACCTTCGACGGCGGCAGCTTCGTCACCGACGCCCGCGGTCGCGTCGTCCACCGCCTGCCCTTCTTCGAGGAGTCCGTCGAGACCTTCGAGCTCGACGCGCTCGACGGCCCCGCGGCGCCCGACCCGCCGCCCCGCGAGGCCCTCGGCTTCGGCGCCCTCACCCTCGGCCTGCGCGACTTCGCCCGCAAGAACGGCGTGCGCCGCGCGGTGCTCGGCCTCTCGGGCGGGGTCGACTCGGCCCTCGTCGCCTGTATCGCGAGGGAGGCCCTCGGCGGGGAGAACGTGCTCGCCGTGGCGATGCCCACGCGCTTCAACGACCCGCGCTCGACCAGCGATGCGCAGCGCCTCGGGGCGGCGCTCGGGGTGCCGACGGAGGTGTTCCCGGTGGAGGACCTCGCGGCGGCGACCTCGCTGGCGCTGGGCCCCTGGCTCGACGCGCTGGGCGCCCCGCGGGCGGGCGACACCACGCACGAGAACGTCCAGGCGCGGGTGCGGGCGATGGTGCTGCTCGCGGCGATCAACCGCACCGGGGGACTGCTGCTAAACACCAGCAACAAGACCGAGCTCGCGCTGGGCTACGGCACCCTCCACGGCGACCTCGCGGGCACCCTCTCGGTCATCGGCGACCTGACCAAGCCGGAGGTCTACGCGCTGGCCCGGTGGTACGACGCGGGCCGCGGGGTGATCCCTGCCTTCGTGCTGGAGCGCCCGCCGAGCGCCGAGCTGCGCGAGGGCCAGGTGGACCCCTTCGACTACCCCGTCGTGGCGCCGAGGGTGGAGGCGCTGATCTCGGGTGAGGCGCCGGGTGACTGGGACCCGGCGGAGCGCGCGGCGACCGAGCGCTCGGTGCGACTGGCCGAGCACAAGCGCTGGCAGGGCGGCGTGGTGCTCAAGGTGAGCGAGCGGGCCTTCGGGACGGGGCGGATGATGCCCATCACCCGCGCGCGGTGAGCCCCGTCAGCCCAGCCGCTCGATGCGCAGCGTCGGGGGCTCGGCGTACTCCGCCGCGGACAGCGGGCGCACCGAGCGCGGATCGCCCTCGTCGAGCCCGAGCGCCCCGAGGGCGTCGATGAAGTCCTCGGCCCGCTGGTAGCGGGCGGCGGCGTCGCGGGCCATGCCCTTCGCCACCACCGCGAGGAGACCGTCGGGCAGCGATGGCACCCGCGAAGAGAGCGGCACCGGCGCCCCGCTGCACGCCTTCATCAGCACCTCCGGGATGGTGGTGCCCACGAAGGGCAGCGCGCCGCTCAGCATCTCGTAGAGCATCACCGCCGTGCCGTAGAGGTCGACCCGATGGTCGATGAGCGTGGGCGTGAACACCTGCTCCGGGGCCATGTAGTACGGCGTGCCGAGGGTCGTGCCCGCCGGGGTCAACGGCGAGCTGCGCTGCTCGAACAGGAGCTTGCTGGTGCCGAAATCCAGCACCACCGCCTGCTCGCCCCCGCCCGCCGTCTCCCTCAGGAACACGTTGGCCGGCTTCATGTCCCGGTGCACCACGCCGTGCGCGTGGGCCACCCGCAGGCCCTCCAGCACCTCCATCGCCAGCCGCACCGCCCGCCCGGGCGCGAGGCCCACCCCCGGCGACAGGGCGGCCTGTAGCCCCCGGCCCACGAGCATCTCCATCACCAGGTAGGCCGTGCCGTCGCGCGCGATGTTGCACTCGTAGGTGGCCACCACGTGGGGCGAGCGCATCACCCGGGCGGCGTCGGCCTCGCGCACGAAGCGCTCCAGCGCGTCGTCGCGGTCGGGCAGCTCGGGCTTCAACAGCTTGACGGCCACCACCTCGCCGTCGGTGCGGCGACGCGCGCGGTACACCGTTCCCATGCCTCCGCCGCCGACGAAGCGCTCGATGTCGTAGCGCTCGATGGTGGTGCCGCAGGGGCCGTCGCGGGTCGACGTGCCGAGCTTCGGGCAGGAGGAGAAGTCCGGCGGGTGCTCGTCTCCGCACGCTCTGCAGTACGCCATCGCGGCGGCAGTATACCCTCCGCGGCCGCGGCCGAGACCACCCGATGCAACCCACGACCATCCCGCTCCGTGCCCAGCTCCTGCGCGTCCGGCTGACCAGCGGGCGCGCGCTGCTCATCCCCATCGCCGACCCGCGGCACACCCTCGTCCAGGAAGACGCCGACGCGGCCCTCGAGGCGCAGCTCTTCCTCGCCGAGTGGCTGCGCACCCAGGGCCCCGCGGTGGTGGCCCGCTTCGTCGCCAACCCCGACGCCCGGGTGGAGCTCGTCCCCGTCGCCCTCTCCCGCGAAGACCTCCCGCGGCGCTTTCGCGAGCCCGTCACCGTCGCCGTCACCTGCGTGGTGCTCCCCGAAGGGACCCGCTCGTGGGTCTTCGTGGCGCCGCTCGGCACCGTGGTGTACGTCGCGCCCGGGGAGTCCGTCGCCGAGACCGTCGGCGCCGAGGTCGCCCGCCTCGTCGACGCCTGGGAGCTCTCCCCCGCCCGCCGCCTCGACCTCTTCCCTTCGCCCCTCAACGAGCTCGTGTCCGTCGAGCTCCTCGTCGAGCGCCGACACGGCGCCGGAGCCCCCGGCGCGCGCGCCAACGACCTCGCCCGCGCCGAGGAGAAGACCGCCGCCCTGGAGGTGCTGCGCTCCGTCGCCACCGCCCTCCACGAGCACGACGCGCCCGTCTCCGTGTCGCACCGCGACGACCGGCTGCGCACCCTCGCGGCCCTGCTCGACGGCCCGCAGCGGCAGTCGGTGCTGCTCACCGGGCCGTCGCTGGTGGGCAAGTCGGTGCTGCTGCGCGCCTGGATCGCGCGGCGCAAGGCCGAGGGGCGGGGGGCGACGGTGTTCCTGACGAGCGGGGCGCAGCTGCTGGCGGGGATGAGCGGGCTCGGGCAGTGGGAGGCGCGGCTGAAGAAGCTGCTGGACGCGGCCGAGCTCCTCGACGCGGTGATCGTCTTCGACAACCTGGGCGAGCTGCTCACCGACCGGCCCTCCGGCGGGGTCAACCTCCCGGCCGCCATCCGACCGGCCATCGAGGAGGGCCGCGTGCGCTTCGTGGGCGAGCTGCGCGACGACCTCGTCGACGCCGCCGACCGCCACCACGGGGGCTTCCTCGGCAACTTCACCCGGGTGCGCCTGGAGCCCCTCAGCGCCGCGCAGACCCTCGACGCCCTGCGCGACCGCGCCGCCCTCGACGCCCGCGCCCGCCCCGACCGCGCGGCCCTCACCGCCGACGGCGCCGAGACCGTGGTCGAGCTCGCCGCGCGCTACATGGCCTACGACGCCTTCCCGGGGAAGGCCTTCCGCCTGCTCGACGAGCTGCGCGCCGTCGTCGAGAGCGACCGCGACCTCGCCCGCCCCGACGCCCCGACGATGGGGCGCGAGCTCGTGCAGCGGGCCTTCTCGCGGCAGAGCGGGATACCGCCCTTCATCCTGCGCGACGACCTCGCGATGCGCGTCGAGGAGGTCACCGCGGCGCTGGCGCAGCGGCTCGTGGGGCAGACCGCGGCGGTGCGCGCGGTGGCCCAGACCCTCGGGGTCGTGAAGGCCGGGATGCAGCGCGGCGGGCGCCCGCTGGCGTGCCTGCTCTTCGTGGGCCCCACCGGCGTCGGGAAGACCGAGCTCGCCCGCGCCACGGCGCACCTGCTCTACGGCAGCGACGAGCGGATGATCCGCTTCGACATGAGCGAGTACACCGACATCGAGGCCGCCGACCGGCTCGTGCGCGGGGTGCGCGGCGCGGAGGGGCTCCTGACCCGGCGCATCCGCGAGCAGCCCTTCGGCGTGCTGCTGCTCGACGAGGTGGAGAAGGCCCACCCCGCGGTCTTCGACCTGCTTCTCCAGGTGCTCGGCGAGGGGCGGCTCACCGACGGCCAGGGGCGCACGGCGTACTTCCACAACGCCATCATCGTGATGACCAGCAACCTCGGCGCGACCGGGGCGCGCGAGCCGGTGGGCATCGCCGCGGCGCCGCTCGACCTCGCCGCGCACTACGTCCGCGCGGTGGAGAAGACCTTCCGGCCGGAGTTCGTCAACCGCCTCGACCGGGTGGTGCCCTTCGACGCGCTCGGCCCCGCGGAGGTGCGCGCCGTGGCGGCGATGGCCGCGGCGAAGCTCGCCCAGCGGCGCGGGCTGCGGGGCTCCGAGGCGACGCTCACGGTCACCGACGCGGCGCTCGACGCCCTCGCGGCGCAGGGCTACTCCGCCCGCTACGGCGCCCGCGCCATGCGCCGGCACCTCGAAGACCACCTCGTGGCGCCGGTCGCCCGGGTCGTCGACGAGGCCCTCGACGCCGGCGGCGCGCTCGCGGCCGTGCGGGTGTCGCTCCCGACGGAGGAGCCCGATGCGCCGAGGCCGACGGGCGTGCGCGTCGAGGCGCTCGTCGGTGGACTGCGGGTCGAGCTGTGGTGCGTCGCGCGCCGGGGCCAGGCCGACGCGGCCGAGCTACAGGACGCCCTCGCCGAGCACCGGCGCTGGATCGACGCGGCCCTCCAGCTGCCCCGCATCGACGGCATCCGCAGCCAGGTGGAGCACCTGCGGGCGCAGCTCTCGTACCGCTCGCGGGGGAGCGGCTCGCCCGCCAACGACCGCGGCGCGGAGGTGACGTCCTTGCAGCGGGAGCACTACCACCTCGACGCCCACTGGACGGCCCTCACCGCGATGCAGCGGGAGATGTGGGCGCTGGAGGAGCTCGCCCTGGAGCCGCGCGTCGACCGCGACGCCGCGAAGGCCCTGCGCGACGAGGCGCGGGCGCTGCGGGAGCGCTTCGAGGCCGAGCTCGCCCTGGCGATGCTCTCCTCGGTGGTAGGCCGCAGCGAGGTGACCCTGATGGCGTCGGAGATTGACGACACCCGCGGGCTGGAGCGCTGGCTGGCGGCCCTCGAAAGCGCGGCCGCGGCGCGGCGGTGGAGCGTCGACGCGCACCTGCAGGGCATGGCGCCCGTGCGCGAGGACGACTGGCCGGCCGACCGGCGGTGGGGGCCCCCCCGGGCGCTGCGCACGGTGCTGGACGTGCTGCGCGCCGAGGAGGAGCGCGACGCGCGCAGCGTGCTGCTGACGGTCGAGGGGCTCAACGCGGGGGTGCTGCTGGCCCTGGAGGCGGGGGTGCAGGTGTGGGCGCAGGGCAACGAGCGCTCGGCGATCGAGCTGCGGCTGCTCACCCGCTCGACGACGCTGGCGGACAAGGACTGGGAGCACCCCGCGCTGGCGCCGCCGAAGCCCGTGGAGTTCGAGGTGCACCAGAGGTACCCCCCGACGCGCTTCGTCGTGGGGGGTGAGCGCGTGGGTGTGTGGGGCGGGCGCGCCCTCAGCCTGGACGGGAGGCACCCGCTGGAGATCATCGAGCGGGTGGCGTGTCAGCACCTCGTGGCGCTGGAGCTCGACGAGGGCGCTCCCCCGCTGGAGGAGCTCATGGAGGGCCCGCTCGACGGCACCGGCTGACGCCCCGCAGGCGCATCTCCCTCCCTATCCGATGGCCGGAAATGACCCAGGGCGTGGGCGTTCTGGGCGCCTGTACTTTCCCGCCGGGCATTGTGTAAGGTCGAGCCGGGTCGACCACATCCCGCGTTCATTCCTTCTCCACAAGGATGGCAATGCCCCCACCGACGCTGCCCGAGGAAGACGGCTTTCCGCGGATTCGCCAGGAGCTGCTCGCGCGCCGCCGCGCCGAGCGCGAGTACGACTACTCCTCCCCCATAGGCACCGCCTGCCTCAAGGAGCTCACCCTCCTCGACAAGCCCGGCCCCGACTACCTGCTCAAGATCGGCGAGTCCAACGCCGCGGTGTCGCACCACCACGTGGGCCAGCGCGTGGTGGCCTTCCGCGGCACCCGGGAGAGCCACCCCCTGAGGGTCGGCGCCTACGCCGCCATGAGCGCCCTCGAGGCCGCGCGCTCGTTCTGGGACGCCACCACCACGGCCGCCGCGGCCACCGAGCGCCGCGCCGCCCGCACGCTCGACGAGTACGCCGACTTCACCGACGGCCTGGAGTCCATCCCCCTGGTGCAGAGCCTCCGCGCGCAGCCCGCGCGCCGCGAGGCGCTCTTCGGGTGGCAGCGCCTCGGCGGCCCCAACCCCTACACCCTCCAGCAGGTGCGCGACGACCGCCTGCCCGACCACCTCCCGGTCACCGAGGCGCACTTCCAGCGCAGCCTCGCCGCGCTCTGCCCCGACGGCCCGGCGGACGACTCGCTCGCCGCCGCCCTCGCCGAGGGGCGCCTCTTCCTCTCCGACTGCAAGGCCCTCGACGGCGTCGCCACCACGCAGAACCAGGGGCGCCAGAAGTACACCGCCGCCTCCATCGGGCTCTTCGTCCGGCCCGTCGACCGCTCCGCGGCGCTGCTCCCGGTGGCCATCCAGTGCGGGCAGGCGCCCTCCCCCGCGACGCCGCTCTTCACCCCCGCCGACGGCTGGCGCTGGCGCCTCGCGGAGACCTACCTCTCCCTCGGCGAGGGCAGCATCCACGAGGCCAGCGAGCACCTCGGGCGCACCCACCTGCTGGTCGAGGCCTTCGCCCTCTCCGCGCGCCGCAACCTCGCGCCCGCGCACCCGCTCACGGCCCTGCTCGAACCCCACTTCCGGCACACCCACTTCATCAACCACACCGCTCGCAACAGCCTCATCGCGGACGGCGGCGCGCTCGACCAGCTCATGCCGCAGCCCATCGGCGCGACCCGCGACCTCGTCGGCGCCTCCCTCGCCAGCCTCGACCTCGGCGCGGCGGACCCCCGCTCGCGGCTGCGCGCCCACGGCCTGCTCGACGCCGACGCGCTGCCGCAGTGCCCCTACCGCGACGACGCCCTGCCCCACTGGGACTCGCTGCTCCGGTGGGTCGATGATTACCTGCGAGTGTATTATCGCGACGACGCCGCGGTGGCCCGCGACCCCGAGGCGCAGGCCTTCGTCGCCGAGCTCGGCGCGCCCGACGGGGGGCGGCTGCGCGGCGTCCCGGCGGTGCGCTCGGTCGCGGCGCTGGCCTCGCTGGTCACGCTCGCGGTGTTCACCGCGTCGGTGCAGCACGCCGCCGTCAACTTCCCGCAGTACCCCTTCATGGGCTACGTGCCGGCCACCCCCGCGGGCCTCTACGCGCCGCCGCCCACGCTCGACACGCCCGACGCCGAGGCGTCGCTGCTCGCCGCGCTGCCGCCGGTCGACCTCGCGGTGCTCCAGATCTACACGGTGTACCAGCTGTCGGCGATCCGGCTCGATCCGCTCGGGGCCTACGCGCCCTTCTCCGACCCGCGGGTCAACGCCCCCCTCGCGGCCCTGCGCCAGCGCCTCGCCGCGCTGGAGTCCGCCATCGGGTCCCGCGAGGCCGATCGCCCGCTGTCGTACCCCTACCTCCGGCCCTCGCTGGTGCCCGCCTCCATCATCATCTGAAGCATTTCCCCGTAACACCGGAGCCCCACCCGATGCCGCTCTCCCTGCCCCACGACGACGCAGCCCCCGCGGCCCGGCGCGCCGCGATCGACGCCGCGCGGGACGTCTGGCGCTTCGACCCCACCCAGCGGGGCCTCCCCCTCGCGGCGAAGATCGAGTCCGAGCGCTACTCCCCGGGCTACATCGCCCGGGTGGTGGAGGTGCGCGCGATGCTCGGCGCCACCCGCGCGGCCGCCCGCCTCGACCCGCGCTTGAGGGACGAGCGGAAGGCCTCCGCGGCGGTGCCCGACGGCGCCGGGACGAAGCCCGCCCAGGACGGGGGCGTCACGCGCGCGAGCATGGTCCCGGTGCGCGCGATGGACCACTACGACGCGCTCTTCAACGCCCTCCCGACGCCCGCGTACCGGGCGTGGGGCGCCGACGACGGCTTCTTCGCGTGGCAGCGCCTCGCGGGCTGCAACGCCGCCCACCTCCGTCGCCAGGACGCGCCCGACCCGCGCTTCCCCGTCACCGACGCGCAGCTCCGGGCCGCCGTCGGGGAGGGCGACTCGCTCGACCGCGCGCGCGCCGAGGGGCGGCTCTACGCGCTCGACCTGAGCGGCCTGCACGGCATCCCCCAGGGCGCGACCCAGGGGACCCCGCGGTACTCCAGCGGCGCCCTCGGGCTCTTCGCGCAGTCCCTCGACGGGCGCTTCCGCCCGGTGGCCGTGCAGCGCGATCCGGTCGCCGGCGCCCGCATCGTCACGCCCGCCGACGGCGCGCGATGGCGCCACGCGTGCCTCGACCTGCAGGTCGCCGACAGCGTCTGGGCCGGGGCGGTGGTGCACATCGGGCTGCACGCCCTCGCGGGGGCCTTCCAGGTGTGCACGGCGCGCGAGCTCGCCCCCAACCACCCGCTGCGCGCGCTGCTGTGGCCGCACTTCGAGATGACCGCCGCGGCCAACGAGACCATGAAGGAAGCGGTGATCGGCGTCGGGGGGTTCTTCGACGAGCTCCTGGCCCCGACGCGCGAGGCCGCCGTCGACCTCGCGGTGCGCGGCCTCCGCGAGCGCCCGCTCGGCGACCGGGCCCCGTGGCGCGACCTCGCCCTGCGCGGCGTCGACGACGCCCGCTCGCTGCCCGGGTACCCCTACCGCGACGACGGCCTCCCCCTCGCGTGGGCGCTGCGCCGCTGGGTCGACGGCTACCTCCGGCTCTGGTACCGCGACGACGCCGACCTCGCCCGCGACCCCGAGCTGCTCGCGTGGCACCGCAGCCTCGGCGCGGCCGACGGCCCGGCCTTCCTGGGCGTCTCCCCCATCGCCCGCGTCGACGACCTCGTCGACCTCGTGACCACCCTGATCTTCGAGGTCACCGTCGGGCACGCCGCGGTCAACTACACGGGCTACGACCACTACGCGTGGCCCGAGACCTACCCCAGCGCCCGCTGGGCTCCCCCCCTGGCCGACGGCGCCGAGCCCACGGACGACGACCTCCTGCGCGCCCTCGCCCCCGTCGGCGTCGCCGACCGGATGCTCGACCTCACGCTCCCGCAGCGGCAGCTCCGGCTCAACACCCTCGGCGCCTACCCGCCGGGGTGCTTCGACGACCCGCGGGTGCCCGGCCTCCTGGCGACGCTGCGCGCCGAGCTCGACGCCGTCGAGCAGGCCACCCTCGCCCGCGACGCCGCGCGGCGCTGGCCCTACCCCTACCTCGCCCCGTCGCGGGTCGCGCAGTCCATCCACGTCTGATGGGTCCTGCACCCCGCGAGCGCTGAGGGTCGCCGTGTACGAGCACGCGGAAGTCCTGCATGAAGGTCCCCACAGCCGGGTGACCCGCGCGCGGCGGGTCTCCGACCGGACGCCCGTGGTGATCAAGCAGCTCCGCGGCGCCTGGCCGGGGCCGCGGGAGCTCGCGCGCTTCCGCCGCGAGTACGACATGCTCGTGGCCCTCGACGGCGCCGGCGCCCCGCGGCCCATCGCCTTCGAGGTGCACGAGGGCGTCGCGCAGATCGTCATGGAGAGCCTCCCCGGCATGTCGCTGGAGGACGCCCTCGCGGGTCGTCGACCCACCCTGGCGGAGTCCCTCCCCCTGGCGCTGCACATCGCCGAGGCCGTCGAGCGGGTCCACGCGCGGGAGGTGCACCACCGGGACATCAGCCCCTCCAACGTGCTGGTCGACCTCTCTACCCGCGCGGCCTGCCTGATCGATTTCGGGCTCTCGTCGCGGGTCACGCGCGGCCTCGCGAGCCCGCGTCCGCTCTCCTCCCTGGAGGGCACCCCGGCGTACCTCTCCCCCGAGCAGACGGGCCGGATGAACCGCGCCGTCGACGCCCGCGCGGACCTCTACGCCCTCGGCGCCACCCTCTACGCCCTCTTCTCCGGCCGGGCGCCCTTCGTGTGCGGCGACCTGCTGGAGTACGTCCACGCGCACCTCGCGCGGGAGCCGGCGCCGCTCGCGAGCGTGGCCCCGGGGCTGCCGCCGGCGGTGGCCGAGCTCGTGATGACCCTGCTGCGCAAGCGCCCCGAGGAGCGCTACCAGAGCGCCGCGGGGGTGGCGCTCGACCTGCGCCGCTGCCTCGACGCCCTCGCCCGCGGCACCGACCCGGACGGCGTCGCCCTTGTCGGCCGCGGGCTCGCCGCGCGGCCTGAGTTCCCGCAAGACCTCCACGGACGGGAGCCCGAGCTCGCGCGGCTCCGGGCGGTCTTCGACGCGGTGGTGCGCGGCGCGCGGGGGGTCGGCCTCGTCTCGGGCGAGCCGGGCATCGGCAAGACCTCCCTGGTGTTCGAGCTCCAGCAGCCGGCCACGGTGGCGGGCGCGCGGGTGCTCCAGGGGAAGTTCGACCAGTACACCCGCGACGTGCCCTTCGCCGCCATGGCCCAGGCCCTCGCGGGCTTCTTCTCCGACGCGCTCTCCGAGACCCACGCCGCGGTCGACGCGTGGCGCGCGCGGCTCCTCGCGGCGGTGGGCCCCAACGGTCGGGTGCTCACCGACCTCGTGCCGGGCGCCGAGGCCCTCCTGGGCGCGCAGCCCCCGGTCGAGGAGCTCGCGCCCACCGAGGCCGAGCAGCGGCTGCAGGAGACCTTCCGCCGGGTGATCGGCGCGCTCACCGAGGAGGGCCACGCCGTGGTGCTCTTCCTCGACGACCTCCAGTGGGCCGACCTGCCCTCGCTGCACCTCCTGGAGACCCTCTTCCGCGACCGCGCGCTGCACCACCTGCTCTTCGTGGGCGCGTGGCGCGACACCGAGGTCGACGCGGCCCACGCCCTCGGGCCCACCCTCGACGCCCTGCGCGCCTCGGACGCCCGCGTCGAGGCCCTGCACCTCGGGGCCCTCCGGGCCTCGGACTGCGAGCGCATCCTGGGGCACGCGCTGCACGTCGACCCGGCGGAGACGCGCGAGCTCGCCGAGGCCCTGCACGCCAAGGCCGGCGGCAACCCCTTCTTCCTCCGGCGCCTCGTGGAGGAGCTCGGCGACTCCGGCGCGCTGCGCTTCGACCGCGACGCCCTCGCGTGGCGCTGGGACATGGCGGCCATCCGCGAGCAGGCCGTCACCGACAACGTCGTGACCTTCCTGCGCCGCGACCTCGAGCGCCTCTCGGGCGACGCGCGGCGATGCCTCTCCGCCGCGGCCTGGATCGGGGCCCGCTTCGACCTCGCGCTCCTCGGCGAGGTCACCGGGCTCCCCCCGCCGGAGCTCCTGGCCGCGCTGCGGAGCGCGATCGAGCGGCGCTTCGTGGTCCCCGTGGAGGGCGACTACTGGGACGGCGCCGCCGGGCCCGGCCCCGACGTCGGCTTCGCCTTCGTCCACGACCGCATCCAGCAGGCGGCCGGCGAGCTCGTCTCCCCCGCGGAGACCGCCCGCACCCGCCTCGCCCTCGCCCGCGCGATGCGCCGCCCGGGCGCCGCGGTCGCCGAGTCCGACGTCTTCCGCGTGGCCGAGCACTACAACGCCGCCGCCGGGCTGGTCGTCGACCCGACCGAGCGCGCGGCCGTCGTGGAGGTCAACCTGGAGGCCGGTCGACGCGCCATGCAGAGCGCCGCGTACGCCCCGGCGCACCGCCTCCTGGAGGCCGCCGCGGCGCTCGCGGGCCCCGGCGTGTGGGATCGCGACCCGGCCCTCGCGCGCTCGCTCTACCTCCTGTCCGCGAGGGCCGCGTGGCTGGTGGGCGACCTCCCCCTCATGCGGTCGCGCGTCGACGAGCTGCGCGCCCGGCCCGGCAGCGCCGTCGACCGGCTCGACGCCGAGTGGGTGCTGATCCAGTCGCAGATCGCCCGCGGGGAGCTGCACGAGGGCATCACCGCGGCGCTGCGGGCGCTGGAGGGCGTCGGGGTGTCGCTCCCCCGGCACCCGGGGCTCGACGAGGTGCGCGCGGGCATCGGCGCGGCCCTCGCGGCGATCGGCGGGCGCACGACCGACGAGCTCGCGGCGCTGCCGCCCTGCGACGACGCGGTGGAGGAGGCCGCGCGGCGGATGATGGTGGGCATCTCGTCGGCGAGCTACGTCGCGACGCCCAACCTCCTGCCGCTGCTCAGCGTCGAGCTGGTGATCCGCACGGTGGGCCGCGGGCGCTCGCGGGAGTCGAGCTACGGCTTCGGGGTGTTCGCGCTGAGCCTGTGCGCGGGATGGCACCTCGCGCTGGGCTACGAGTACGGGCGCCTCGCGCTGCGGCTGCTCGATCGCATGCCCGACGCGGCCGCGGGCGGGCGCACCCGCCACGTGGTCAACCACTTCGCCCGCGCCTGGACCGAGCCCGTCCGCGCGATCTACGCCGAGACCTCCGACCTCGCGCGCGCCCTCATGGACGTGGGCGACCTCGAGTACGCCGGCTGGGTGCTCGAGGTGCAGACCGTCTACGGCTACCTCTCGGGCGTCGGCCTCGACGCGCAGGCCGCGGCGCAGGAGCGCGCCCTGGCCTTCATGCGGCAGCACAAGCTCCACGCGGCGCACGAGGCGACGATCCAGTTCGTGCAGCTCGTGCGGGGCCTGCGGGGCCACGCGGCGCACCCGTCGCGCCTCGTGGGCGACGAGTACGACGAGGTGGCGGCGCTCGCGGCGTACCGCGCCGGGGGCTACCGCGCGGGGGCCCTGGTGCTCGCCGTGTGCATGCTCTCCGCCCGGGTGATCTTCCGCGACTACGCGGGCGCCGTGGAGGCGGCGGCGCTGGCCTTCGAGTTCCAGGACGGGGCGCTGGCGATCGGGTACCAGTGCTCGATGCGCGTGCTCGCCGCGGTGGCCGGGCTGTCGTCCCTCGACGGCCTCGACGCCGACGCCCGCGCCGCCCGCGTCGCCGAGGCCCGCGCCTGGCGCCCGCAGGTGGCCGCCGCCGCCGAGCGCTCGGAGCACAACGCCGGCCACCTCCTGGCGCTGCTCGACGCCGAGCTCGCCCGCGCCACCGGCGACGTCGGCGCGGCCATCGAGCGCTACGACCGCGCCATCGCCCTGGCCGCGGCGGGGGGCTTCGTGCACGACGAGGCCCTGGCCGGCGAGCGGGCGGCGCTCTTCCACCTCGCGCGGGGCTCGCGGCACGTCGCCCGGGCGTACCTCCAGGAGGCGCGCTTCGCCTGGCAGCGCTGGGGCGCCGCCGCCAAGGTCGCCCAGCTCGACGCCCTCCACGGCGAGCTGCTCGCCCCGGCCGAGCGCAGCGCCGAGGCCGCGGGCGCGACGCTCGACCTCGACACCCTGCTCAAGGCCTCGCAGGCGATCTCCGGCGAGGTCGAGCTCGCGGGGCTGCTCACCCGCGCGGTGCGCATCCTCCTGGAGAACGTCGGCGCGCGGAAGGCGGTGCTGCTGCTGCGATCACGCGGCGTGCTGGCCATCGAGGCCGAGGGGCACGCGGACTCCGACGGGGTCGAGCTGCTGGGCGGCGCGGCCTTCGAGGACGGCGCCCGGGTGCCGCCGACCATCGTGCGGCGGGTGTGGCGCCGCGGGGCCGCGGAGGTGCACGACGACGTGGCCGACGCGCCGGACTCGGCGCTCGACCCGTACCTCCAGCGGGTGCGGCCGCGCTCGGTGCTCTGCGCGCCGGTGCAGCACCAGGGCCGCGCGATGGGGGTGCTCTACTTCGAGAACGACCTCTCCGCGGGCGCCTTCACCGAGGCCCGGGTGCGCGTGCTGGAGGTGCTCGCGCCGCAGGTCGCCATCTCCGTCGAGAACGCGCGCCTCCACGCCGCGCAGAACCGCTTCGTGCCGTACCAGTTTCTCCGCAGCCTCGACCGCTCGGACATCGTGGAGGTGGAGATCGGCGACCACGCCCTCAAGGAGGTGTCGGTGTTCTTCTCGGACATCCGCGGGTTCACCTCCCTGGTCGAGCGCCTGCCCGCGGCCGAGGCCCTCACCTTCATCAACGCGTACTTCGCCGTCACCGAGCCGGCGATCCAGGGCCACGGCGGCTTCATCGACACCTACCTGGGCGACGGGATCATGGCGCTCTTCGACGCCCCCGGAACCAACGCCGACGACGCCGTGGCGGGCGCGGTCGCGATGCAGCGCGCCCTCGACGGCTTCAACGCCGCGCGGCTCGCGCGGGGCCTCGCCACGGTGCGCACGGGCATCGGCATCAACACGGGCACGGTGATGCTCGCCACCATCGGCGGCGGCCGCTCGCTGAAGTGCGGCGTGGTGGGCGACGCGGTCAACCTGGCCGCGCGGGTGGAGGGCCTCACGCGGCGCTACGAGGCCGCCGTGCTGATCTCCGACGCCACCCTCGCGGCGATGCGCTCGCCCGGGGCCGTGAGCCGGCGGCGGGTGGGCCGCGTGCGGGTGAAGGGGCGCGAGCAGCCGGTGACCCTGTACGAGGTCCTCGACGCCGAGCCCGGGCGGGTGCGGGAGGCCCGGCTCGCGACGCTTGCACGCCACGAGGCCGCGGTGGACGCCTTCTTCGCGCGGGACTTCGCAAGCGCCGAGGAGGGCTTCTCGGGCTGCCGCGCCGCCTCGCCCGACGACCCCCTGCCGGCGTATTTCCTCCAGCGCCTCCGGGCGATCGCCGCCGAGGGGCCCGAGCCGGGCTGGGACGGCGTGGAGACCCTGACGGAGAAGTGACCGCTGGGTGGGCGGGCGCGAGGCGCGGTATACCCGCGGCCCTCATTCCCCCGAAGACACCCGATGGAGGCTGCGTAGCGCGATGGAGATACGGCTGACCGTCTACCACGCCCGGGAGGGCAGCCGGGTGGTGTGGTTTCCGCTCGGCCTCGGCGCGCACGGCCATCGCTTCGAGGCCTCGCACGAGAACAAGCTCCGCGACCAGCTCACGCAGCACTACCGCGAGCTGCTGCGCACCCTCCCCCTCCCGGAGCTGGCGCGCTTCGAGCTCGCCCGCGGGGCGCGCCTCGGCCCCGTGCGCGTCGACCTCACGCTCCAGTCCGAGGGACGGCGCCGCAAGGCCTCGATGACCATCCCCCTGGTGCAGCTCTCGCACTTCAGCGGCGCGGGCCCGCGCGTCACCGTGGCCTTCCACCCGCTGCGCCCCGGCGACTGGTTCGCGTTCCGCCCGAGCCTCGGCACGCTCGCCGAGCACGCCTCCGGGTGCTTCAGCGAGCTCTGGTCTTCGCTCGACGCGGAGGAGCTCGACGCCCTGCGCCACCGCCCCCGGAGCGGGCTGCGGGTGGTGTCCTTCAACGCCCCGCTGCGCTCCATCCTCGACACCCTCAAGCCCGAGTCCGCCGACCCCCGCGGCGAGCGCCCGCCCTCCGAGGCCGACCTCTCGCAGCGCCGCACGGGCTACCGGGTGCTTCCCCGCATCGGCGAGAACCTCACCCGCCGCGCCGTCGACGGCGACCTCCCGGCGCCCGACGGGGGCTCCGCGGTGCGCGAGCGACTGCGCGCCCAGGTGAGCGCCGCGCCGCCCCGCAGCGTCGTGCTGGTGGGGCCGTCGGGCTCCGGGCGCAGCACCGCGCTGCGGGGCCTCGTGCACGACCTGCTCGCCGCCGACGACTTCGGCGCCCACCAGAACGCCGACGCCGCCCGCGCGGTGTGGCGCGTGAGCGGGACCCGCATCATCGCGGGGATGTCCTTCGTGGGCGACTGGGAGGAGCGCTGCGGCGACGTGCTCGCCGACGTGCGCGCCCGCAAGGCCCTGCTCGCGGTGGACGACCTGCACCAGTGGGGGCGCATCGGCCGCTCCCGCGACAGCGACCGCAACCTCGCGGAGTTCTTCCGCGCGCCGGTCTCCCGGGGGGAGTGCGTGATCCTGGGCGAGTGCACCGTCGAGCAGTGGCGCCAGCTGGAGGAGGACGCGCCCTCCTTCGCGGCGACCTTCACCCGCGTCGCGATGCCCGAGACCACCGAGGCCGAGGCGATGCGCATGCTGCTCCACGAGTCGCGCGCGCTCGAGCTCACCTACGGCACCCGCGTCCCGGCGTCGGGGCTCCGCGCGCTGCTGGAGGTCGGCGGGCCCCTCTTCCCGCACCGGGCTTTACCGGGTCGCGTATTCGACCTGCTGCACGCCGCGCTGCGCGACTCCGGCGCCCGGGTCGACGGCGACGACCTCGCGCTGCGCCGCGCCGAGCTCCTCGCCGTGCGGAGCGACGTCGCCCTCGACGAGGACCGCGCCCTCGACTGGCTCTCCCGCCGCACGGGCTTCCCCCGGGGGCTGCTGCACCCCGATGAGCCGATGTCCGCCGACGACGTGCGCGCGGCGATGACCGCGCGGGTGCTGGGCCAGTCCGCCGGCGTCGAGGCGGTGGTCGACCTCGCGATGCGCATCCGCCGCGGGCTGAGCGACCCGAAGCGCCCGCTCGCGGTGTACCTCTTCACGGGCCCCACGGGCACCGGCAAGACCGAGCTGGCCCGCGCGATGGCGGCGTACCTGTACAGCTCGCCCACGCGGCTGCTGCGCCTCGACATGGGCGAGTACGCGACCCCGGACGCGGCCGCGCGGCTCATCGGCGACCGCTGGGCGCCGGAGGGGCTGCTCACCCGCCACGCCGCGCAGCAGCCCTTCGGGGTGGTGCTCTTCGACGAGATCGAGAAGGCCCACCCCCAGGTGCACAACCTGCTGTTGCAGCTCTTCGACGAGGGTCGGCTCACCGACGCGGGCGGCGTCACGGCGGACTTCACGCACTCCATCATCGTGATGACCTCCAACCTGGGCGCGCGGCGCGAGTCCGTGGTGGGCGTCGGGTCGGACGCCGTCGCGTCGGCGCACGACCACCTGCGCGCGGTGCAGGACTTCTTCCCCCCGGAGCTGTTCAACCGCATCGATCGCGTGGTGGCCTTCGCGCCGCTCACGCCCGCGGTGGCGCGCGTCGTGGCGGCCCGCGAGCTCGGGCGCCTCGCGGCGCGGCAGGGCCTCGTCGACCGCGGGGTCTTCGTCTCGTGGACCGGCGCCGTGCTCGACCGCGTGGTCTCCGAGGCCTTCCGCGCCGAGGACGGCGCCCGCTCGCTCAAGCGCTACCTCGAAGACCGCGTGGGCACCGCGCTCACCGACCACCTCGTGCGGGTGGCGCGGGCCGACCTCACCCTGCTTCGGGTCGACGCGGGCGACGCCCCGGGGAGCTTCTCGCTCGAGGCGCGGGCGCTGCGCGAGGCCGACCCCATCGCCGCCCGGTACCCCCTGGAGAGCGTCCTCGACGCCGACCGCGCGGCCCTCGCCCGGCGGGTGCGCGAGGCGAGCGCCACCCTCGACGCGGCGATGTCGTCCCCGGCCTTCGCGGCGCTCTCGCAGCGCATCCACGACCGGGTGGACGAGCACCGCGCCGGGAGCGCCGCGGCGGGCGACGCACTCTTCCACCTCGACGCGCTCCGGGCCCACGGCGACGCCCTCCACGAGCGGCTCGGCTCGCTGGCCCGGCGGCTCTCCGAGGCGACGGACTGGGAGCTCGCCGACGTCGACCCGGCGGGGCGGGTGACCTACGGCGCCGACCGCGAGCCCATGCGCCCGGAGCTGCTCGCGGCGATCGCCGAGGCGGCGGCCTTCCCCCGCGCGCTCCGCGAGGTGGACGACCCCTCGCAGCACGCCGTGATGATCACCCTCGCGCGCCTCGACGGGATGCACGGGGGCCCGAGCACACCGGGGCTCCTGGAGGCCCTCGCGCAGGCCTACGGCGTCGCCCGGGGGGCGGTCGAGGACGCGAGCACCACCGCCCCGGGGACGCCCGCGGCGGCGAAGCGCATGGCGCTGCGGGTGGTGGGTCTCTCGGTGCGCTCGTTCTTCGAGCACGAGCAGGGGGTGCACCTCTGGCACACGCCCGACCAGGCCCCGGAGCTGGTGGTGGTGCGGGTGCGCCCCGCGGGCCTGGGCGAGACCGCCGCGGAGGCCCTCGCCGCGATGGCCCCGGAGTCGGGCGACGAGCTGCGGGTGGTGCGCGCGATACGCTACGACCCGGCGCGGCGGCCGGGGCCGCTCTCGCTGGAGGACTACGTGACGGGCACCGCGCGGGTGATGAGCGCGTCGAGCGTGACCGACCCGCTGCCCTCGCTCTGGATGACCCGCATGGCCCGCGAGGAGATCGACGGATGAGCGCGAAGCCGGGATGCCGGGTGTACTTCGTCCAGCACGCGGGGGGGCTCCTGAGCGGCAGCCTCATCGACCACGGCGGCGGGCCCTTCGACGCGCCGCCGCCGAGCGCCATCGGACGCGGCGTCGACGAGGTGCTGCGGCAGCTGGAGGTGCTGCTCCAGCGGGCCCTCGCGCTGGCGCCGGGCACCCTCGCCCGCTACCTGTGGGACGTGACCTTCGCGACGCGCGAGGTGACCGTCGACGTGCACCCGCAGGTGGCGCAGGAGAAGCGGCTGGTCATCGGGGCGCGGGAGATCCCGCTGCGGCTCACCTACGCCTGGAGCGCGCTGAAGAAGGGCGGCTTCCGGGTGGTGCTGCCGCGCTTCGGGTGGTCCTTCGTGGTCGAGCGGCTGGAGATCGCGCCGGAGGTGCTGCGCCAGGCCGTGAGCACGGTGCTGCTCGGCGAGAGCGCCGGGGCGCTCATGGGCTTCCAGCGCTTCGGCGACGAGTGGGTGAGCGAGTGGACCCCGCGGGTGCTCGACGGCGACGGCGACGACGAGGAGGGCGGCGAGCTGGCGCGGGAGTTCCCGACGGTGACCGAGGTGGCCGACGAGTGGGTCGAGCGCGTCGCCCGGCGGCGGCTGCCGATGCCCGTGGGGGAAGACCCCGCCCTCGCCTCGCTGGCTGCCCTCGCGTCTCGCCGCCCGCTGCCCTCGGTGCTGCTCGTGGGCCCCTCCGGGGTCGGCAAGACCTCGCTGGTGCGACGCCTCGCGCGGCACCTGCTCATCGAGCGGCGGGCGCACCCCGAGCGCGCCGTGCCGCGGCTGTGGGCCACCTCCGCCACGCGGATGATCGCCGGCATGACCTACGTGGGCATGTGGCAGGAGCGCTGCCTCGCCGTGGTGCAGGAGCTCGCGCACGAGGGCGACCTGCTCTTCGTCGACCGCCTCGTGCCGATGTTGCAGCCCCAGCCCGACGGAGGATCGATCGGCGAGGTGCTGCTCCCGGCGGCGCGCGAGGGCACCATCGCGGTGATCGCGGAGTGCACCCGGGCCGAGCTCGAGGCCTGCCGGCGGCGCTTCGGGGCGCTGCTGGAGGTCTTCCAGGTGGTGGCGGTGGACGAGCCCGCCACGCCCGCGGTGCTGCGCTTCATCCCCACCTACGCGCAGCGCCGGCTGCCCCGCACGACGCTGCCGCCGACGGCGGTGCGGCGGATGGCGACGCACCTCGCGACGCTCCAGCGCGACGCGGCCTTCCCGGGCAAGGCCGTGCGCTTCCTCGACTGGATCGCCGCCTCGCAGGACCCTTCGGACACGACGGCGCGCACGCTCTCGCCGCGCGAGGTGTCGGCGCGCTTCGCCCGCTTCTCGGGCATCCCCGAGGAGCTCATCGCCGACGAGCACGCCGTCACGCCCGAGCAGCTCGCGGCCACGCTCCGGCGCTCGGTCATCGGGCAGGACGCGGCCTGCGCCTCCGCCGCGCGGGTGCTGGCGCGCTTGAAGGCGGGGCTCAACGACCCCGAGCGCCCGGTGGGTACGCTGCTCTTCCTCGGTCCGACGGGCGTCGGCAAGACCGAGCTCGCGCGGGCGATGGCGGCGTACCTCTTCGGCGACCCGGCGCGGATGATCCGCCTCGACATGAGCGAGTACATGTTCGCGGGCTCGGGGCAGCGCCTGCTGGCCGTGGGTCAGGGCTCGCAGAGCCTCGCGACGAAGGTGCGCGAGCGGCCGCTCTCGCTGGTGCTCTTCGACGAGATCGAGAAGGCGCACCCCGAGGTGTTCGACCTCCTGCTGGGCATGCTCGGCGAAGGGCGCCTGACGGACGCCTTCGGCACGAGCGTCGACTGCCGGATGACCGTGGTGGTGATGACCTCCAACCTGGGCGTGAGCGAGTCGCGGGCCGTGGGCTTCGGCGACGGCGCCGCGGGTGACAGCGCGATGCGGGCGGCGCGGCGGCACTTCCGCCCGGAGTTCTTCAACCGCCTCGACCAGGTCATCGGCTTCAACGCGCTGACGCCCTCGGACGTGCTGAAGATCGTCGACCTGGAGATCACGAAGGCCGAGGGGCGCGCGGGCCTGCAGCGCCGCCGGGTGCGCCTCGCCGTGGGCCCTGCGGCGAGGGCGAAGCTCGCCGAGCTGGGCTGGCACCCGACCCGTGGCGCGCGGCCGTTGCAGCGGGTGATCGAGGAGCGGGTGATCGCCCCGATCGCGGCCTACCTCGCGGCGCACCCGGAGGTGCACGACGGCGCGCTCACCGTAGACGTCGACGGCGCGGTGGGCCGGGCGGAGTAGCGGGGCGATTCCGCACAGTGGGGCGCGCGCGGTGGGGCGCCGCCTACTTCCTGAACATCGCGAACGCGCCGCCCACCAGCGCCACGGCGACCACGGCGATGACCACGCCGACGCCCATACCGGTCTTGAAGATGCCGCCGATCACCCGACACGCAGGGAGCATCGACGCGGCGAGCAGGATCCCGAACACGTTGCGGAGGGTCGTAGCGTTCATGGAACACCTCACTTTCTACGTGGAGGTATTTGCAGCGGATGTGCCATCTCCGCGCGTGTCCGTCAGCGCAGCGCGCGCAGCGCCTCCGCCGTCCACGGCCGCGGGTTGAACACGTAGCGTCGCGTCACCCCGCGCAGCGCCGCCCGCGGCTCGCCCACCGCCCACCCCACGCTCCCCCGGCACGCCGCCGCACGAAAGCCCCCGTTGCTCCGCAGCGCGCCCAGCACCGCGGCGCTTCCCGCGCCCATGGTGAAGACCATCGGCACCACCTCGTCGACCGGCAGCGGCGCGTCGTCGAGCCACGCGTCGCCCTCGCACCACGACGCGAGGGCCGTCATCGACAGCCAGGTATCCCCGCCCAGCGCCCGGCGCGCCTCCGCGAGCAGCGCGCGGTAGTCCCCCCGCTGCGACGCGCCCGCGTCGAAGTCGACCTGCACCCCGCGCACGCCCGGCGCCCGCGCGGCGTCCACCAGGGTCCCCACGATGCGCTCGCGCGCCGCCGCCGTCAGCGCGAGGCCCCGCGGGCGGGCCTCCACCCGCACCACGGCCATCACGTACGCGCCGTCTCGCACCCGAAGCGGCTGCCGTCGGGGCGCGACGCGCACGCCGCCGGGGCGCAGGTCCACGGTCGCGCGGAGGAACGCCACGCCGACGCCCGCGGGCGCCGGGCGCAGGTCTTCGGGGCGCTCCCAGGCCCACGCCATGATGGGCGGCGGCGGGTCGGCCCACGCCGCCGAGGGCGCGAGCGAGAGCGCAAGCAGCGCCACGAGCGTGCGCACGGCGTCAGTACCAGTACCGGGTGGCGCGGGCCTCGGGCGAGCGGGGATGCAGCCGGTGCAGCGCCTGGAAGGCCGCCCGCGACGCGCGGTGCACGGGCGCCTGCGGGTCGCAGCCGTTGTTGCGGGTGTTCTGCACCGCGGCGGCCAGGAGGGCGGGCATCCCCGGGGCGTTGGGCGAGAGCGCCGCGACCCGGGCCGACTCCGCCGCGAGCCACGCGCTGCCGCCGCCGAGCGCGATCCAGCGGGCCCGCTCGCGCGCGAACATCGCCCGCTCCGCCGCGGTCAGGAACCACGCCGGCGTGACCGCGCCGACCGCCTCGCCGCACTGCGCCGTCCACGGGTCGCCCA
The DNA here is from genome assembly GCA_030652255.1 of Myxococcales bacterium. GTDB lineage: Bacteria > Myxococcota_A > Polyangia > Polyangiales > SCUS01. Next base: position 46,374 of record JAUSAZ010000002.1, read on the forward strand.
GCGGGGGGACCGCGTCGAGCATCGCCGTGCCCACCGCCACCTCGCCGGAGCCCGTGAGCAGCGAGCGCAGCAGCGCCAGGCGACGCGCAGCGCGGGTGGTGCTCTGTGCAAGGGCGCGCAGCGGTCGCTGGGCCGCCTCGGACATCCGCGGCACCAGCGCCGCCGCGCCGAGGAAGGCGCCCTCGTCGTCGAGCAGCGCCGCGCGGTGGAGGGCAACCCGGGTGACCCGCTCCCGTAGCGGCAGCGGGAGCGTCGGGCTCGCCGCGACGCGCAGCAGCACCCGCACCGGAACCCTCAGGGACAACACCTGCGCCGCGACGGGGGAGAAGTCCGCGGGGATGACCCCATCGGCGCCCGGAGCCCGCGGCGGGAGCACGAGCCCGACGCCGTCGGTCCACCCTGCGGGGCGGCCGTGGCAGGCCGACACGAACTGGTCGAGGTCCGTCGAGGACCGCAGCGCGAGCTCGCGGTAGAGGTTGCGCGCGGTGGGTCCGTCCTCGTCGCTGACCTCGTGCGACGTGCGCATCACCTCGTCGTAGACGCGCCCTCCGCGCGCGCCGAGCACCCGCAGCCGCTCGTAGCGCGCCGTCGCGAAGGCCGGGTCGCCGCGCGGCAACGCGAGCGCCGCGTCCAGCAGCGGGTCGAGCCGGCGGTCGCGCGGGTCTCCCCCCGACGAGAGCGCCGCGAGGAGCCACGTCCGCGCCCGGGCCCGCGCGAAGAGGGCCAGTGCGGCGTCGCGGGCGCCGGGGGCGTCGCGCAGCGCGATCCAGGTGGTGATGGGGTCGGCGGCGTCGGGCGCCCTCCGCGCGGCCGAGGTGGTCGGCGCGTCGGAGAGCCGCACGTAGTCATGGAGGTCGGTCGCGAACGCGGCGCCGCGGCCGGGGCGGGCGAGCTCGGCGCCGAGCGCGTGGAGGCGTGCGCCCGGGTCGCGCAGCACGTCGATCCAGCCCTCGTAGCGGCGGGTCATGTCGTGCACCGCGGCGCCCGCGGGGTCGGCGAGGAGCGCGCGGGCCTGCTGCGTGGCGCGGGCGAGGCGCTCGGCGTCGGGGGTGGCGCGGCCCCGCTGCGCCGCGCGGGTGATGGAGCGCACGACCAGGTAGCGGGCGATGGGCGACCAGGGCGAGGCGGCGTCGGCGGCGACGGCGGCGAACGCGCGCTCGGCCTGATCGTAGCGACCTGCGTAGAAGTGCGCGGCGGCGACCTGGTACGCGCGGTCGCGTCGCTGCTCGACGGGCGCGGCGTCCTGGAGCGGGCGCGGCGTGCGCCCGGGCGTGGCCCCGCAGTTGGAGAACACGGCGTCCTGGGCGTCGACCCACGCGCGCACGGCGTCGCTGCGGGCACCGTGGTGGCTCACCCGATCGAGCAGGGCTCTGGCAGCCGCGCGGAAGGCGTCTTCGAGGCAGTTGGGCGTCCAGGCGCCGTCGGTCGACCAGCCGTTGGGGATGTCCGGGCCGCGCGAGCCCACCGCCACCGCGCGGGCGTCCCGCCAGGGAGCGTCCTCGGGCACGTACTCACCCGACGCTGCCGCACCGCTCGCCGCGACCGGGGTCGCGGGGTCGACCGCGAGCGGGGCGGTGGCGGAGTGCAGGGCGCGCTCGACCGCGACGAAGGCGTCGAGCTCGTCGTCGGCGAGCGGCGCGTCGACGAGGGCCCGCCAGGCCACCACCTGGAAGCTGGTCTCCCAGGGGCCGATCACCCCGAGGTGCCCGCGGGCGAAGCGACGCAGGGGCAGGTCGGGGTTGTGGCTGTTGACGTAGACGGGCCCCTCCAGCTCGGGGCCGCAGGCCTCGGCCTCGCGGGTGGGCAGCACGACCGACGAGAGCAGCGCGAGGGCGAGGAGGCCACGGACGGCGGGGCGGATCATCCCGGCGGTTGTAGCGCACCGCGCAGCGCCGGGGCCCACGTCGCCGCGGTGGTGAGCACGAGCTGGTGGGACGCGCGGGTCATCGCCACGTAGAGCGCCCGCCGCCCCTCGTGGCCCTCGGGGTACGCGCCCGCGTCGCAGTCGGGCACCACCACGTGATCGAACTCCAGCCCCTTCACCTCCTGCACGCAGGTGACCTCGACGCCCGCCGCGAAGGAGAAGTCCCCGCCCCGCACCAGGCGCACGCCGTCCTCGCCGCGCGCGAGGAGCGCCGCCGTCCGGGCCGCCGACTCCGCGGTGCGGCAGACCACCGCGACGCTCGCCTCGGGGTCGGCCTCGCGCAGCGCCCGCACCGCGTCGACCAGGGCCGCCACCACATGGAACACCGTGCGCCCCCGCCACGCCACCACCGCCGCGCCGTCGGGTGCGACGCTCCCCTCGCCGCGCAGCACCGCCCGCGCGAGCGCAGTGACCGCCGGGGGGCAGCGGTAGCTCACGGCGAGGCGCACGGCCTCGAAGCTCCCGGCGCCGAGCTCCCTCATGGCCTCGTCCCACCCTGGGAAGTACGCCGTGTCGTCGACCTGCTGTCCCTCGTCGCCCGCGACGACGAGGGCGCCGCCGGGCCGCAGCGCGCGCCCGATGAGGGCGAGCTCGATGGGCGCGAACTCCTGCGCCTCGTCGAGGACCACGCAGTCGTAGGCCCCCGGCGAGGGCGCCGCGTCGCCGGGCGTCGCGCGCAGCGCGGCGAGCGCGAAGAGCACGGCGTAGTCCTCCGGGTCGACGGCGCCCGCGTCCTCGAAGGGCGTCCCCGCGTCGATGCGGAGGCCGTCGACCGTGGCGAGCCGGTCGGCGTCGACGTGGCGGTGCGACGCCTCGGTGGTGTCGGTGAACTGCACGTTGGTGTGCTCCAGCACCCGCCCGACGGCGTGCGGGGAGACCGCGCCCGCAGAGGCCCGGGCGACGCGCTCCATCAGGACGCGGTCGCCGAAGAGGTGCTGGAGGTCCTCGCGCGTGGCCGTCGCGCCGCGGGGACGCCCGGGGCGCGCGGCGACGTCGGCGAGGGCCTCGCGCAGCGCGGGGTGTCGCTTGAGCCGGGTGACCGCCGCGGGCGCCGCCTGGCTCTCGCGCCGCGGCAGCCCCGGAAACGCCCGCCGCGCCTGCACGGCCGCCCAGCGCTCGTAGCTCTTCACCTCGACGCCCTTCGCGCCGAGGCGGGCGAGCAGCGTCGTCGAGAGGCGCTGCAGCCCCTCCACCGGCACCAGCACGAGGCCCCGGAAACTGCGACCGCCCTGCTCGGCGCGGGCCTGCAGCGCCGCGATGCGGAAGAGCGCGACGGTGGTCTTCCCGCAGCCCGCCTCGCCGAGCGCGAGGAGGGCCCGGCGCCGGGGCAGACCGACCGCGCGACGCTGCTCGGCGTCGAGCGCGTCGAGGGTGAAGGGAGACGGCGCGCGGGACGCCCCCGCCGGGCGCGGTCGCAGCAGCGGCGCCGGGGGATCGCCGACGCGCCGCCAGCCGTCGCCGTCGCGGGAGAGCACGGCGCTGGCGGTGACGACGCCGACGAGCACGCCGCGCTCGACCTCCAGAAGGGCGCGGCCGCGGACGGTCCCGTCCAGCGTGCGGCCGTCGACCTCGATCTCGTAGTCGTCGCCCTCGGGGGTCGAGAAGAACACCGACGCGAGCGGCGAGCTCTGCCAGTCGAGGAGGGTGACGGGCCCGGTGATGTCGGTGCGCCAGCCCAGGAGGAGGTCGCGCACCCGCCCGCGCGTCTCGACCTGTAGCCACGCCACCGGGGGCGGCGCGTCGCCCGGCGCCGCGGCCATCGCAGCGGCGACGAGGGCTTCGAGGTGGCCGACGATCCCGCTCTGTTCGCTCAACGCGTCGCGCATGGGTCCTCCCCCCATGGGGAGGCCTTCGCCCCGGGTTCTACCCGGACGGGTAGAACATGGCGGGGCACTTCATCTGCGGAGAGGGTGGGATTCGAACCCACGGTACCCTTTTGGAGTACACCGCATTTCCAGTGCGGCGCCTTCGACCACTCGGCCACCTCTCCCTTGTGTTGCGCGCCGTCGCACCAACACCGGGATTTCGACTTATCGGGCGGAGAGCAAGGGATTCGAACCCTTGGTACCTTTCGGTACACCTGATTTCGAGTCAGGCACCATCGACCACTCGGACAGCTCTCCGTCGCGAAACCTACGCAAAGCCCTACCCCCCTGTCAACGCAGAACCCTTCCGCCGTGCGCGGAAGAACGCCCGGAGCACCTCGGCGCAGGCCGCGGCCTCGACGCCGCCGCGCACCGGGTACCGGTGGTTGAGCCGCGCGTCCTCGCCGACGCGGTAGAGCGACGCGACGGCGCCGGCCTTCGGGTCGTCGCAGCCGTAGACCACCCGGCCGATGCGCGCGTTGACCAGCGCCCCGGCGCACATCACGCAGGGCTCCAGGGTCACGTAGGCCGTCACCGCCTCCAGGCGCCAGGTGCCCAGGGCCGTCGCCGCGGCGCGCATCGCGAGCACCTCCGCGTGGGCCGTCGGGTCTTCCAGGGCCTCGCGGAGGTTGTGCGCCCGCGCGAGCTCGACGCCCTCCGCGGACACCAGCACGCACCCGACCGGGACCTCCCCCGCCGCCGCGGCCCGCACGGCCTCGTCCAGCGCGGCCAGCATCCAGCGCTGGTCGGTCGCGAGGGCGTCGGCCTCGTCGCTCATCGGTCCTGTTCGCGGCGGATGTTGTAGACCCCCATCGCCTCGGCCACCGACTGCGCCGGGTCGCTCGCGTGGTAGGCGCGAATCGCCGTCACCCCCATGCGGTTGCCCACCCGCTTGATGGTGGCCTCGGCGTAGAGGTCCTCCAGGCGGCCGGGGCGGAGGTAGTCGACGCGGATGTCCACCGTCGACACCCGGTCGCCCAGGGCCAGCTCGCTGAACACCGCCGCGCCGCCCGCGGTGTCGAGCGCCGCGGCGATCACCCCGCCGTGCAGCGCCGGCCGGAAGGGGTCGCCCACCAGCTCGGGCTTGAAGGGCAGCAGGAGCAGCGCGACGCCGCGCTCGAGCGACACCAGCCGCAGCCCGAGGAAGCGGTTGAAGGGAATCTCCTCCGCGAAGAAGCGCTCGATCGATCCTCGCACCGCCGGGTCCAGCGTCATCACCTCGTCGCCCATCACCACGTCCCATTCCCCCGCACGGTCGTGCGGCCTTGAATCACGCCGGGGCGCAACCCGTACCTCACACAACCCGGGCCCGTCAGCACCGTTGACGTCCGCTCCGGGGAGACGCACATCACTCCAGTGTCACGCTGGGTACGAGTCCGTCGCCGCGAAGGAGCCTCACCATGAAGCGTTTCCCGGGTCTCTTGTTCGCCGTCACCCTCGTCGCTTCTCCGCTGGCCTCCGCGCAGCCCGTCACCTCGACGCCGCCCGTCACCTCGACGCCCCGCGTCGACGCCCCGGTCACCCTCCAGCAGTCCCCGCCCGCGCAGTCCCCCGACGGCGGCCTCTGCTGTTGCCGCGCGTGGTCCCGCGGCTGGCAGTACTCCTGGCGCGACAGCCCGGCGTGCCTCGCCGCCAACGGCACCTGCGTCAGCCCCGACCACTGCTGACCGCTCGTAGACCTCTCTCTTCCCTCCGCCGGCCTCACCCTCGGCCCACAACCCCACCGACGAAGGTCACTCCAGCTCGCGGGTCACGATGATCCGGTCGCGCCGGATCTCTCCGCTCACCACGGTCCCGGTGATGGAGAAGGTCGATTGCACGTCGTCGTTGTCGAGGTCGCCGATGGCGCGCGAGTAGAAGTACGCGCCCTCGCCCGTGCCCGACGTGTACGACGCGTAGGCGTAGTAGTGCGGCCGGTCGATGGAGAACCCGATGGCCGCCCACTGCGGGTCGCTGGTCCAGACGGTGGGGCGCGCGGGGTACTTCGACGAGCCGGGGTTGTTGTTGGGCGTGTAGTTGGCCGCCGAGGCGAAGCGCGACCCGGTGCCCATCTCCACGCTGCGCTGGAAGTACGTCATCTGGCCCTGGTAGATGGCCCGGATGTTCCCCAGCGCCTCGCTGGTCTTCGCGCGCTTCGTGTAGCGGTTGAACGACGGGATCGCGATCGCCGCCAGGATCCCCAGGATCACCACGACGAGCATCAGCTCCACCAGCGTGAATCCCCACCGAGCCCGCCGAGCCAGTCGCAGTTCCATGGAACCTCCTCGTCGGACGCGACCTATGGCCCACACCGCGGCGATGCACAAGAACCCATCCACGACGGCGCAGCGACGTGGCCGCCCCGTCACGTTGCCGCTACAGTGACCACCCCGTGCGCTTGACCGTCCTTGCCAGTGGATCGGGCGGAAACGCCATGCTCATCGAGGCCGCGGGCACCCGCCTGCTCGTCGACGCCGGGCTGCCGCTCGTCACCCTGCAGCGCCAGCTCACCCGCGCCCAGCTCACGGTGAAGCCCAACGCGATCATCGTCACGCACGCCCACGGCGACCACTGCCGCCACGCCGCCGAGCTCTCCGAGCACTTCCAGGCCCCCCTCTACGTCAGCGAGGCCACGCGCCGCAGCGTCCGCCTCGGGGGGCGCCGCGCGCCGCGGGTCTTCGGGTCGCGCGCGCCCTTCAGCGTCGGGGAGATCACCGTCACGGCGATGTCCGTCCCCCACGACGCCCCGCAGGTGTCGCTGCGCTTCGAGCACACGGGCAAGGCCGCCGCCCTCGCCACCGACCTCGGGGAGGTCCCGCCCGGCCTGCTCGAACACTTCGCGGGCTGCGACACCGTGCTCATCGAGTCCAACCACGACCACGACATGCTCTGGTCGGGGCCCTACCCCTACCACCTGAAGCGCCGCGTCTCCGGCGGCCACGGGCACCTCTCCAACGCCCAGACCCACGGTCTCCTGCGCAGCCTCGACCGCGGCGTGCGCACCGTCGTCCTCATGCACCTCTCGCAGACCAACAACACCGCCGAGCTCGCGCGCGCCTCCGCCGCCGAGGCCCTCTGCGATCACCCCGCGACGCTGCTGGTGGCGTCGCAGTTCGGCGTCACCTCCGTCGGCGACGCGCCCGCGCCGCCCCCGCAGCTCGAGCTCTTCCCTCGCTGAAGGGCTCATCGTTGCTCTCTTCGAGCGCAATCTGCTTGCAGGCTGGGGTTTCGCGCGATGGCGCGTCACCCCAGCCTGCAAGCAGATTGCGCTCGAAGAGAGCAACGATGAGCGCTGAAGGGGGGGCAGCGGGCGACCCGCTTCAGGGCTTGTTGGGTTCGAGCACGGCGCCGGCGTCGGGCGGCGTGTTGGCGCGCTGCGGCTGCGGCGTGTACCCCTGCGGGTGCGGCGGCCCGCCGTAGCAGGCGGCCAGCGAGGCGCTGGCGGTGAGCGCGGCGGCGAGGGCGACCACCACCCGCGTGGCGCGACCCGCGGAGGGCGTGCGCTCGACGGAGTGGGTGACCGGCGATGCGCAGAAGGGGCAGGCGGCGTCGGACGCGCGGACGTGACGCGAACAACCGGCGCAGGGGACGAGGGTGAGCGACATGGGCGATGGACCTCCGTGGTGGGCGAACGGACAACGCCGCCCCGCCCCGAAGGCTTACACAAGAACGTACGGGGCTGTCATCGCCGCGCGCCGCGGAGCGCGTCGTCGGCCGCGGTCACCCGCAGGGCCCAGGTGACCGTGAAGGCCACCATCGCCATGCCCACCGGCGAGAGGGCGTTGAGCAGGCGATACCCGGTGCTGCCGACGGGGTAGAGCGCGTGCAGCCACGGGAACACCACCCCGCACGCCGTCGCCGGGAAGGCCGTGAGGTACACCCAGCGCCGACGCTGCGGCGCCGTCGTCAGGAAGGACGCCACGGTGATGCCCGCCAGGAAGGAGAGCTGGTTGGAGAACAGCTCGCCCGCCGGGTCTTCGGTCTGGTAGCGCGGCCCGAGGCCGGCGTGGAGGAAGAGCACCAGGAGGGCCCCGAGCGCGCCCGCCACGGAGAGCCAGCGCGTGGGCGCGTCGTGCCCCTGCGACGAAGGCTCCGGCGGGGGTTGGGGCGAGCGCTCGGCCACGACGCGGGAGAGGTTCGCACACTCGCCGCCCCGGGAGAGAGAACCCGGCACCCGACCTACACGGCCATCCCCAGCAGGAACCTCACCAGCGCCTCGCACTTGGGCACCAGCGAGTCGAGCTCCACCCGCTCGTCGAGGGTGTGGAAGCCGCTGCCCCGCGGGCCCAGCCCGTCGATGGACGGCACCCCCGCCGCGGCCGTGGTCGAGGCGTCGCTCCCGCCCCCCTGCGGCGGTGCTTCGCCGTCGCCCAGCCCCGCCGCGCGCTGGCACTCCGCGTAGCGGCGCATCCACCGTGCGCCCTCCTCCGTGCGCTCCAGCGGCGAGCGAGCGACGCCGCCCTCCAGCACCACGGAGGTGCCCGGCACCGGGGGGACGCTTACCAGGCCGTGTAATCGCGCGACGAGCGCCTCGCCGTCGGCGGCGCGCTCGAAGCGGCCGTCGAGCTCCGCCACGCAGTGCGCGGGGACGGTGTTCTTGGAGGTTCCGCCGTGGATGGTGCCGACGTTGACGGTCACGCCCCGGCCGTAGTCCGTGAGCGCCTCCGCCGACTCGACGAACCTCGCCATCGCCCGTATCGCGCTCGCCCCCTGCGCGTGCGCGTTGCCCGCGTGCGCCGCCCGCCCCGTCGCGCGCGCCGTGATCGCCAGCGTCCCCTTGCGCCGCGTGACGATCGCGTCCCCCGCGCGCCCCGCCTCGAAGACCAGCGCCACCGCCGCGCCCCGCGCCGCCTCCGCCAGCCACGGCGCGCTCTCCGGCGAGCCCACCTCCTCGTCGGCCACCACCGCCATCGTGAGCGCCACCCGATCGAGCGCGCCCACCGCCGCCAGGGCCCGCAGCGCGAAGGCCATCACCACCAGGCCGCCCTTCATGTCGAGCACCCCGGGGCCGTACGCGACGTCGCCCTCCGCGCGGTAGCCCGCGAACACCTCGCGCGCGAACACCGTGTCGTGGTGCCCCACCAGCACCACGCCACCCTGCCCCGCCGGGCGCGCGCCCTCGAAGAAGAGGTGCGACCCGAAGCGCGCGCTCGGCACCGCCCGGCACGCCAGCGGGACCGCCGCCCGCAGCACCGCCCCCGCCGCGTCGACGCCGCGCGGGTCGAGCGTGTGCGAGCTCTCCTCCACCAGCGCCCGAAGCAGCGCCTCCATCGGGGTCCGCTGCCCCCGCACCCACGCCACGGCGTCGTCGATCATGACCGCGATGGAAGCACGATCGGTGGGGCGCGGAAACGGCCCGTAGCCCGACGTTTCGGGTGTGACAGGGTATGTCCCGACCCTGGTTGCTGCGCGCGGAGGGGCTCACTAGGGTGACGGTCATCGGAGGCACCGGCGCGATGACCAGCCAGATCCATATCGAGACCCTGCGACGACTCGACCGCGCGCTGCGGCGGCACCCGTGGGAGCAGCCCGACGAGGGCGCCTGGCGCGGGCGTGAGCTCGGGCTCGCGCTGCTCCAGGGCCTGCGCGACACGCTGCCCACCTGCGACGTCGCGACGGCGGTGACCATGGCCGTCGACGCGGCGTCTCCGCCCTCGGAGAGCGTCGAGCGGGGCTTCGACGAGCAGTGGTCGCGCTACACCCTCGCCTGGGCGGCGCGCTCGCTGGTGGCCGAGTCGCTCGACGCCGACGCGCCCGTGGCGGCGGCGCTGCGGGCGATGGCCGGGGCGATGGCGGGCGTTCCGCTGCGGGTGCGCGGCTCGGCGGGCGCCGACGACGCGAGCGTCTTCGAGGCGATGATCGACGCCACCCGGCTGGCCTTCGACGGCGTCGCCGCGGAGGGCTACGCGGCGGTGCTGCTACAGCAGGTGAAGCACTCGGCCTCGCTGCTGGTGGTGGGCAACCACGCGGTCGATGACCTCCTGCGGGGCGCGGTCATCCGCAGCGACCGGGTGGCCCACGCGCGCGGCGTCGACCGCTGGGTGCTCGCGAGCACCGACGAGCGGCGGGCCCTCGCGGCGCAGGGCCTGGCCGAGGCGGCGTGGGCCCTCGCGGCGCGCTCCACGGCAGAGTCCGACCCGCGGGTGCGGCGGCGCCTGGTGCGCGTGGCGTGTCAGCTCGCGGCGCGGGTCGACCGGGTGGGCCTGTGGGTCCCGCCGGGCGCGACCGCGGCGGCGGTGGCGGCAGTGAGTGTGACGACGACGACAACGACCGGCCCGGCGCCCGAGGCGGCGGCGGTCCCATCCCCGAAGACGGAGCGAACCATGGACGAGAAGAAGATCACCCCGGTGCTGAAGTCCCTCGAGGTCGACGCCACGGACGCCGCGTGGCGCCTCGCGGGGTCGCAGTTCGTGAAGCTGGCGCGCGAGCCCATCGTGGCGCTGCTCTCGCGCCACCTCGGCCCTGACGACCCGTCCCTGCGCGGGCGCATCGCGGCCTTCCTCGACACCGAGATCGGCGCCTCGCTGCTCTCCGGGGTGCTCTCCCTCGGGCTGTCGGCGATGCCGCTGCCCGCGGGCGACGTCTCGCACAAGCTCGCCCGGGAGCTCCGCATCCGCGCGATGGCGGGCACCAGCGACGTGGTGGCCGACGTGCTCATGGGCCCGCTGCGCCAGGTGGCCGTGACCTACCTCCAGGGCGCGGGCAAGGCCCCGGAGGCCGAGGCCGTGGCCCGCGAGCCGGCGGGGCTGCCGGGGGGCGACTTCCTCGACGCCCTGAAGACGGCGGCGGTCCACGGCCCGGTGGAGTCCGCGGCGCACAGTTGACCAGCGCGCGCCGGGTGGATTACCACCGCGGCGAACCCTATGGCAGACGCGCACGGACACGGCCCCTCCCACGACGATCACGGTCACGCGAAGGGTCACGGGCACCACGCGCACGCGCACCCCGAGCCCGCCGAAGACGCGCTGATCACCCCCGGCTGGCTGCCCCTCGCGGGCGTCGGCCTCTTCATCGCGGGCGCCCTCGGGGTGTACCTGTTCCTGTCGCCGGGCATCCTCGCGACGCCGACGACCACGGGTGACGCCGCGGTCGCCGCCGACGCCGCGACGCCCTGAGCGCCGCCAGCGCACCACAGGGCCCACGCCGCCCGATTCCCCACCACTGACGACCCGACACAAGAGAGCGAAGGTTCGCGATGGCTGATGTCCCCGCCGAGTTGAAGTACACGAAGGATCACGAGTGGGCCCGCGTCGAGGGCAACCGCGTCACGGTGGGCATCACCCAGCACGCGGTCGACGCGCTCGGCGACATCATCCTCGTGAGCGTCGACGCGAAGATCGGCGCGGCGCTCACCGCGGGCAAGGTCTTCGGCGTGGTGGAGTCGACCAAGTCCGTGAGCGACCTGTTCTCGCCCATCGCGGGCACCGTCGCGGCGGTCAACGACGCCCTGAAGGACGCGCCCGAGAAGGTCAACGAGGCGCCCTACGGCGACGGCTGGATGGTCGTCATCGAGACGGCGGGAACGCCCGGCGAGCTTGACGGGTTGATGGACGCAGCGGCCTACAGCGCCTTCCTCGGCGCCCTGTAGGCCCACCGTCGCTTCGCGCAGTCTCCCCGTTTGCCTCAGAGTCCCTCGCGCAGAGGTCCATAACTCCCCATGAACAAAGTCATCATCGTCGGCAGCGGCCCGGCGGGCCTCACGGCTGCCATCTATGCAGGGCGCGCCAACATGGCCCCGGTGGTCGTCGAGGGCCTCGGCAGCGACCACCAGCCCGGCGGCCAGCTCATGATCACCACCGAGGTGGAGAACTACCCCGGGTTCCCCGAGGGCATCACCGGGCCGAAGCTGATGGACATGTTCCGTCAGCAGGCGACGCGCTTCGGCACGCAGTTCTTCACCGAAGACGCGCTCAAGGTCGAGCTGCACGGCCCGGTGAAGCGGGTGTGGGTGGAGAGCCAGAAGGAGCCCCTCGAGGCCCTGTCGCTCATCATCGCCACCGGCGCCGTCGCGCGCTGGCTCGACGTGCCCGGCGAGAAGGAACTCCAGAACCACGGCGTCTCGGCCTGCGCCACCTGCGACGGGTCGTTCTTCAAGAAGCAGGAGGTCATCGTGGTGGGCGGCGGTGACACCGCCCTCGAGGAGGCCCTCTACCTGGCCAACCTCGCGAGCACCGTGCACCTCGTGCACCGCCGCGACTCCCTGCGCGCCAGCAAGATCATGCAGGACCGCGCGTTCAAGCACCCGAACATCAAGTTCCATTGGAACAAGGCCATCGTCGAGGTGCGCGACGTGACGAAGAAGAAGGTCACCTCGGTGCTGCTCCAGGACACCGTGACCCAGGCGGTCAGCGAGATGCCCATCGACGCGGTCTTCGTGGCCATCGGGCACACCCCCGCCTCGCAGCTCTTCCTCGGCGCCGTCGACGCCCACGACAACGGCTACCTCCGGGTCAACCACGGCACCACGACCACCAACATCCCCGGGGTGTTCGCGTGCGGCGACGTGGCCGACCACGTGTACCGCCAGGCCGTCACCGCCGCGGGCACCGGCTGCATGGCCGCCATCGACGCCGAGCGCTACGTCTCCGCCCTCGAGGGCTGACACCCTCCCCTCCCCTTCGCCGGTCGCTTTGCGGGCGCGCGAGACTCGTCCACACTCCGCGGCTGCCATGAGCCACCCCACCGCGGAACCCGCGCCGACGGACAGCCCCATCGCGCGCATCGCGCTCTTCCAGGGGCTCTCCCCGAAGTCCCTCGCCCGCGTGGCCAGCATCGCCACGGCGCAGCGCTACCCCGTCGGGACGGTGCTCTTCCGCGCCGGCGACGTGGGCGACCGGCTGTACCTCATCACCGAGGGGCGCGTGCGCATCTCGCGCGAGGTGCCCGGCATGGGCGAAGAGGCGCTCACCATCCTCGGCGCGGGCGACTACTTCGGCGAGATGGCCGTGATCGATCCGGCGCCCCGCAGCGCCGACGCCCACGTCCACGAGGCGTGCTCGGTGCTCGAGATCAGGAAGGACGAGATGGAGCACCTGCTGCTCGTCCACCGCGACCTCGCCTACGAGGTGCTCTGGAACGTCGTGCGCACCCTCACCGCCCGCCTCCGCGACACCACCGACAAGGTCACCTTCCTCGCCGTCACCGGCAAGTTCTCCTGAGCCCATCGTCTCTCCGCCGACCTGTCACCCGAACGTCGCATACGACCGCTCCCGCTCTGCTAGAGGCTTCGTCTCAACGAGGTCATCGATCCTGTGGTGAAGCGCGCGGCTCCGTGGTCCATCGCCCTGGCGGGCGTCTCGATCGGTCTGATGGCTCCCCGCGAGGCGGGCGCCGTGCGCTTGTGGGAGGAGGCCCGCGCGGGGTGGTCGCCCCCCGGCGCGCTCAGCCCCGGCGGGCTCTCCCTCGCCGCGCTCTTCAACGGCTCCGTCGCCTCGCCCGACCTGCGCCCGCCGGACTTCGTCCCGCCCCTCGCGGCGGGCGGCCACGTCGGCGCCAGCCGCTTCCCCGAAGGGGTCGCCGAGCGCTGGCTCGACCTCGGCTTCTACGCGCAGCCGCAGTTCATCGTGCAGACCGGGTACAACCTCGAGTCGACGTCGAACTTCTCGCTGCCGCCGGGCGTGAGCCTCCAGCGCACCCGCGTGGTGCTCCACGGCCAGGCGCACCCGCTGCTCCAGATGCGGGTGGAGTTCAACATGTCGAACAACCTCGAGCTGCTCGACGCCTACGCCCTCGTGCCCGTGCGCCGCTGGCTGCAGGTGCAGATCGGGCAGTTTCGCGTGCCCTTCTCCCGGCAGGAGCTCACCTCCAGCTCGCGCTTCCAGTTCTCCGACCGCGCCCTCTGGTCGGGCGGCGCCAACTCCAGCGGCGTGCGCTTCATCCCCAGCTTCGACCAGGGGCTCATGGTCTGGGGCTGGGCCGGGCCCCGCGACCTCGTCGAGTACTACGCCGGCGTCTTCAACGGGAAGGGCTCCAACAGCGCCTTCAACCTCGACGGCTTCTTCCTCTACGCCGGGCGCGTCGCGGTCAACCCCCTCGGGCGCCCGCGCGCCCTCCAGGAGGGATCGGTCAACCTCCCGCAGGCCGCCACGCTGGCCATCGGCTTCAACGCCGCCAGCCAGATCCGCCAGGTGGGGCTCGTGACCCTCCCCGGGCAGTCGACCCCGTCGCCCAACCGCATCACCCTCAACTCCTTCGGCGCCGACGTGTTCTTCGCCGCGCGCGGGGCCTCGGTTTACGGAGAGGTGTATTTCCGCGACACGCAGGAGACCGACACCACCGCGGCGCCGAGTACCCAGTCCCTCGGCTGGATGGTCCAGGCCGGGTACTTCATCCCCGCGCCTTCGCTTCGCAACCACCTCGAGGTGGTCGCCCGCGCGCAGAGCTTCGACCCGTCGAGCTGCTACACCGTGAACGCAGGCCCCGAGTGCGGCCAGCGCCTCCCGGGCTCGCAGTCGCGCGAGGTCTACCGCGACTTCATGTTCGCGCGGGCCTACACCTTCGGGCTCAACTGGTACCAGCTGGGCCACGGCTTCAAGGCGCAGGCCCAGTACACGATCAACACCGAGCACCGCGACGTCACCAACGACCGTCGCCCCGGTAGCGGCGTGGTCAACAACAACCTCTTCACCCTGCTGCTCACCGGGTCGTTCTGACCCGCCGTCGCCCCCCGAGGACCACCATGCGCACCCTCCGCCCGCTCTCCCTGCTCGCCGCGCTCTCGCTCACGCTCGGCTGCCAGGACACCCTCGACGTCCCCTCCACCGACGCCGGCTCCGTCGCGCCGACGGACAACGGCGCCGGGCCCACGGACGCCCAGGGCCTCACCGGCGACGCCGCCCCGGGTGATGCTGGCGACCCCTTCGCGTCGGAGAACGCCCCGCTCACGTACACCCCCGAGGGGTGCATGCACCGGGTGAGCTCGCTCCCGGGAACCATCAACAACGTGTTCGGCAACCGCACCGTGTTCGGCCCGATGCCCGAGCCGCGCAACGTGCACACCTCGTGGCCCGCCGAGCCGTCGACCACCATCGCCATCGCGTGGCAGACCGACAACCAGACCCGCGCCTCCGTGGTGCAGCTCGGCACGAGCCCCACGATGCTCGACCAGACCGCCGTTGGCAGCGTGAGCACCGGCGGCCGCGGCAACACCGAGGTGACCATCCACGAGGCGCACCTCTGCGGCCTGCGCCCGGACACCACCTACCACTACCGCGTCGGCGGCGAAGGCCACTGGAGCGCCGTGCAGCGCTTCAAGACCGCCCCCGCCCCGGGGCGCACCGACTACGACGTCAACTTCGTCGTGTCGGGCGACTCGCGCGACAACTTCACCACCTGGCGCCAGGTGCAGGAGCGCGTCGTGATGGGCGCCCAGCAGCCCGACTTCCAGATCTTCAGCGGCGACGCGGTGCTGCTCGGCACGCTCCAGGGCGCGTGGCAGCAGTGGTTCACCGGCGCCGCGGCCTCGCAGGCGGTGATGCCGTGGATGATGGCCCACGGCAACCACGACGCCCTCGCGATCAACTACCTCTTGCAGTTCGCGCAGCCCCAGGTCGACGCGCCGGAGCAGAGCGAGCTGTACTTCTCCTTCGACTACGGGCCGGTGCACTTCCTCTTCCTCAACGACACCCCGCTGCGCGACGACTACGCGGGCAACGTCGCGGGCACGCAGCTCACCTGGATGCGCGCCGACCTCACCCGCGCCCGCGCCAACCGCGCGCGCGTCCCCTTCATCATCGCGGTGCACCACAAGCCCTGCTTCGCCTCGTCGCGCCACTCGTCCACCACCGACACGGTGTTCATCCGCACCACCTGGGCGCCGGTGTTCGACGAGTTCGGCGTCGACCTGGTGCTCAACGGCCACGAGCACGACTTCGAGCTCAGCAAGGAGCTCGACGGGCGCGGCCAGGAGGTCAGCGGACGCCGCGGCACGCGCTACATCGTCGCCGCGGGTGCGGGCGCGCAGCTCTACGAGCTCCAGGACGGCATGCCCCGCTCCTGGTCGGCCTACTACGAGAGCGTCGTGAACTTCCTCCGGGTGCACGCCACCATGACCCGCCTGGAGGTCACCCCCTTCCGCCTCGACGGCACCATCATCGACCGCGGCCGGGTCACCCTCACGCCCCGCCCGATGTGACCCGTCGCCCGACGGGGTCGCGGTGCTCATCGTTGTCCTCTTCATGCGCGAACCGCTTGCAGGCTGCGGCTTCCGGGCTACCCGCACACCTTCGCGCGCCTTGGCTGCCGCGGGTTGAAACCCACGGCAGCCTAGGGTGAAGGCCGCAAGCGGCCTGTCCGATGT
Source organism: Myxococcales bacterium (assembly GCA_030652255.1). Lineage (GTDB taxonomy): Bacteria > Myxococcota_A > Polyangia > Polyangiales > SCUS01. The sequence continues at coordinate 62,440 of JAUSAZ010000002.1, forward strand.
CCATGCACAGTGAACAGCCCGCCGCGGGCTTTCCCTTGGCTGCCGTGGGTTTCAACCCGCGGCAGCCAAGACGCGCGAAGGTGTGCGGGTAGCCCGGAAGCCGCAGCCCGCAAGCGGTTTGCGCACGATCAGGCCAACGATGAGGTCGCGGTGGGGGAGCGGGGGCCGAGCGGTCGTCCGCTTCGAGTCACGGCCCCCCACTGGCGCCCTGACGGACCAGCGTTCGCGCTAGCGGGGATTCTTCGCGGCGGTGATGGCGGCCTCGAGGGCCGCGGCGCACTCCCTCCCCGCGGCGTCGGGCCCGAGGCCGACGAAGTAGCTGCCCGTCTGGCCGTGCTCGCCCGGGAAGCCGGTGACCGTGACCCCATCGTTGGCCCCTGGGATGTCCGCGGCCAGCGCGAGGCCCGAGCCGCGCACCATCGACGCGAGCGCGAGCGGGAGCGAGAGCACGCTCATCGGGCGCTTCTCGCCCGCCGTGGCGACGACGAGATGTGTCGGGTGCAGCACCACGTACGTGTCGTGCCAGGCGTCGGGGTCGGCGGAGTTCGCGCGCGACCCGAAGAGCTTGCCGAAGAAGCTCTCCGACGGCGGGTTCTCGCTGTGCGTGACCCAGGCGCGCACGGCGTCGAGCCTGAGCTGACGCTGTCCGACGTGGCGGTCGATCGCCGCGACGACGGGCGGCGGCAGGGCGGAGAGCTCGGCGGGGCGCGTGCTTCTTCGATACATCGTGGGCTGGAATCGTACACGGCAGGGTCGTCGAGGGGCGCGCGGCAGGCGCGGAGGCTCCGGTAGGGATTCGTCCACGCGGGTCGACGCGGCGTCCCAACCGGCGCCTCCGCGAGTTCCGCCGAGAGTCTGCACCGATGGTAGGTTCATTCCCTGTGAGCCTGAACCTCAAGACCGAGACCGAGCGGGTGGTCGACGTCCTCCAGCGAGCCGGGGTCGACTTCGCCATCTGTGGCGGCATCGCGGTCACGATCCATGGCGCGCCCCGCTTCACGCGCGACATCGATCTGCTGATTCGTGCAGAGGACGAGTCGCGAGCGGTCGGCGCCGTCGCGCTGGCGGGCTTCGACCTCCCCGCGGACCCGATGGTGTTCGACGCCAGCGGCCCCCTCGAACGCCGCATCCTGCGTGTCTCCAAGGCGGAGGGCTCCGACCTGCTCACGCTCGATCTGATCGTTGCGTCGCCCAGCTTCGAGGACGTCTGGAGCACGCGGGTGCTGGTCGAGTGGGAAGGTCGAAGGGTCCCCGTCGTGTCGGTCGGTGGGCTCATCAGGATGAAGCGCGTCGCGGGGCGCCCGCAGGACCTCGTCGACATCGAGAACCTGACCGCGCTGACCGCGCTACCGGAGGGGTGACCATGGCATCGCGCGCCGTCGACATGTCCCCCGCGGCGGTCTCGCGTCGCCTGGAGGAGCTCGCGCAGCTCTACGAGATGGCGCTCTCGCTCAAGCGCGCCCGGGTTGTCGGCCCGCTGCGAGGGGCGGTCGACCAGGGCGTTCCTCCGGTCGCCGTGCGCGACGAGCCGGCGGGCCGTTGAGGGGGACCAGAGGGGATCCGGTCGATCCGATGGTGCAGCGCCGAGAGCGCCGCGCTGAGGTGGATCCGCTACGGCGACCCGATCGCCACGACCCGCAATGCGTGTGGTGCCGCCGGTCGCCGACGGGTGAATGGGCCCGCGGGTGAGCGCAACGCACGCCCCCCTGGAGGCGTCGTGGACATGTCGAAGGCGTGCGGGTCGTGGGGTTTGATCGGCCTGCTGTCGGGGTGCTCGGGCGGTGCGCTCGACCCCGGCATCGGGCGCGCCGTCTCGCCCCTCACCATCGGCTCCGAGCTGACCCTGCTGCCCGACCTGCCGGCTGCCAGCGCGCCCGTGCAGCCGCTCGGCTACTCGGGCACGGCGACGGTCGGAGGGGTCCGCGCAACCGCGTGGGCGGCCTCCAACGCGGGCTCGGTCGCGTTCTGGTCGGCCTCCGCGGGCTTCATCGCGCAGGCGAGCCTGGGCAATGACGTCCGCGAAGCCCCCGCGGTGGCGACCGACGGCGTCCGCTTCCTCGTGGCCTGGCAGAGCGCCGCCGGCGTCGTCGCGGCCCGCTTCGACACGAGCGGCACCCGCCTCGACGTCACCGCCCTCGTCGTGTCGGCCTCGGGCCGCGCGGGGAACCGCGGCGACACGCTCGCGTGCCTCTTCGACGGCCGCGACTTCGTGCTCGCCTACAACCTGTCCAGCACCAACGCCGTGGAGGTCGCGCGCGTGACGACCGCGGGCGCCGTGCGCGACCGCGTCAACCTGGGCGCGCTCAGCCCCATCGTGGCCGCGCGGCTGCGCCTGGCCCACGCGTCCGGCGGGTACCTCGTCGCGGCGACGGGCCAGTACTCGACGATCTTCCCGTACCCCCAGCTCACCTACGTGCGCCTCGACGCCAACCTCGCGCGCCTCGACGCCACCCCCCGCGTCGTCGTCGCCACGCCGCGCGCCCGCTCGCTCGCCGACGTGGCCACCGACGGCACCAACTACCTCCTCCTCTGGAGCGACGACGCCACGCCCCTCACCAACGCGCCGCGCCTGCTGGCGGCGACGGTGTCCGGGGCGACGGGCGCGGTCGCGACGCCCGTCGACGTCGGACCCGGCGGCGAGGCGTGGGCCGAGCGCGTGGCGGGGGGCTACCTCGTCGCCCGCTACGAGGCCGCGACGTTCACCACCCGCCAGCTCCGCGACACGGGCGCGCTGGTCGAACCGGCCCCCGTGGCGCGCGCGCTCGGAGCCGGGATCGCGGGATATGTGACGCGCGTCCGCGAGGGGTCCGGCCTCGGTCTCACCTGGGCGGTCGGCTCCGCGGCGCCCTTCGCGCTGAGCGCGACGACGACGGGGCCCGACGGCAGCGTGGCGTCCGCGGTGATCCGTCCGCTCGCCGTCGAGGGCGGGGGGAACACCGGCTCCGTCGGGGTTGATTGGGATGGGCAGCAATTCGTCGCCGCGTGGGATGGGGGCGGGGACGGAGCGTGGGCGGCGCGTGTCCGGCGTACGGGGGCGCGTGTCGACGCCCGCGGGGTGGAGATCCCCTTCGGGTACCCCGCCACGCTCGCCGCGAGCGCGGGGCAACACCTCTACGTGCGCTCCATCCGCCCGACGCCATTCTCGCTGCGGGAGTTCTCGACGCAGCGCTTCAGCCCCTCCCTCACCCTCGTGGGCGAGCCGCTGCGCTTCACCTTCAAGAGCTCGCGGCCACTGACCTTCCGGACCGCGGGCAGCCCCATGGGCTACCTGATCAGCACCTGGATCGACTCGACGGGCGGACCCACGGTCACCCTCGGCTTCGTCGGCCTCGACGGCGTCGTGGCGGCCAGCACCCCGCTCTTCAACAGCCGGTGGGACTACCCCGCGCACGCCTTCGCCGCGAGCCGAACGCTCTGGACCGCCGCGTGGTACTCGCAGGGCAACAACTCCACCAGCCCCGGTCCGTGCAGCATCATCGTCAACCAGTACGATCGGGCCGGGAGCTTCGCGACGGTGCCCTTGCAGATCCCCGTCACCTGCGTGGCGCCCCGCGGCTCCGCATCCCTCGCGGTGGCCTCCGACGGCACCGACTTCCTGGTCGCCTGGACCGGCGCCACGGGCATGCTCGCGCTCCGCGTCCGCGCCGACGGCACGGTCGCCGACCCTACGCCCATCACGCTCGCCCCGCTCGGTGGCGCCCCGCGGGCCGTCTGGGACGGTCGCGCCTACACGGTCGCGTGGGCCCTCGACGGGGCGCCCATCTCCGCGGTGCGCGTCGACGCGAGCGGCCGGGTGCTCGACGCGGCGCCCGTGGTGCTCGTCGGGGCGGGGCCCACGGGCGCGGACTTCGCGCTCGCCACCGACGGCGCGGGCGTCCTCGCGCTCGGCTACCGACGCGCGGGGGCCGGCAGCGTGGTGCGCGGGCAGGTGCGCCTCTTCAGCTGGGACACGCTCCCGTCCGAGGGCGACGCCGGGGCGACGGACGGCGGGGTGATCGTGACGCCGACCGACGCCGGTGTGACGGACGTCGCGCTCGCCGACGCAGGCGCGACGGCCGATGCCGGGTCGCCGGACGACCTCGGCGGCGTCCCCGACGCGACGATCGTGGTCGACGTCCCGGTGGCCGTCGATTCGGGCGTCGTCAGCACCGACGTGCCGACCGATCGACCCGCCCCGACGGACCTGGGCGCTCCCGTCGATGTGGGGACCACCGTCGACGCGGGTGCTGCGGTCGACGCCGGTGCGCCCCCCGGCGATGACGGCGGGCTCTGCGACGTCGGCGGCACGCCCGGTCGCGCCTCGGGTCGCGGCGTGTTCGCCCTCCTCGCCCTCTCGCTGGCGGGCCTGTCCCGTCGATCGCGGCGTCGCAGCGGGGCGCTGCAGCCCCCGCAGGACGGGCTCCTCCCGATGAGATCAACTCGCTGAGCCGAGAGGAGGACCAACCGGGCACCGTCGTCGGCACGGACCCGCTCGGGTTTACAGAGAACCCAACTCCCGTAGACCCCCCCAACCCGCTCCCGCGAATGTTGGCAGAAGCTCCCGGGACGCTGCCTTGGAACGCCGCCCCGCTGGCACGGCGGCGTCGAGAACGCCCCGCTGGTTGAAGGTTCTCGCCCGACGAGATGGGTAGAGGCGAAAGGCCTGCAGGCGGTCGCCGCGCTCGCTCGCGCGCGGAGGGTTGTCAGCGCAGACCGCGAGCCCTAGTCAGGCGAGCATCATGACCAGAGTGCTCGCGATCGCGACCAACAACGCCGCCGACATCAACGGCAAGAAGACCGGGCTGTGGCTCTCGGAGCTCACGCACTTCCTCGACGTCATCGTCGAGGCGGGGTTCACCTATGATCTGGCGAGTCCCCTCGGCGGGAAGATTCCGCTCGACGAGCGGAGCCTCGATGCGCTGCAGAGCGACCCCATCAACGCGCGCTTCATGGCCGACCCGGCCTTCGTCGAGTCGCTGGAGCGCTCGATGAAGTGCGCCGACGTCGACGCCGCGCGCTACGACGCGATCTTCCTCTCTGGCGGCCACGGGACGATGTTCGACTTCCGGCAGTCGGGAGACCTCCAGCGGGTCATCACCGCGCTGGCGGGCGCCGGTCGCTACCTCACCGGCGTCTGCCACGGGGTCGCGGGCTTCATCGACGCGGTCGACCCGAGCGGCGCCGTGATCGTGAAGGGCAAGCGCGTGACGGGCTTCTCCAACGTGGAGGACACGCTGGCCGGGGCGAAGTCCTCCCTGCCCTACCTGCTCGAGGACGAGCTCGAGAAGAGCGGCGCTGACTACCACAAGAACCTCCTGCCCTTCACCAGCCGCGTCGAGGTCGACGGCACGCTCATCACCGGCCAGAACCCGCAGTCCGCCAAGGCCGTGGGCGAGAAGCTGGTCGAGCAGCTCCGCGCCACCCGCTGAGCGCCACGGGGATAGGAATTCCAACGCGGCGGGACTGTTCGAGAAGGCGTTTCGCAGGGCTGGAGATGCGTAGAGACTGCCACCCCGTGAGCGCGGATTTCGCCGGAGCTCTCGTTGTGGCAGGGGATCGTCCGCGGCGTCACCTCCCGTTTGGCGACTGGGGGCGACGGCGCAGAAAGCGCCCACCCCGACGTACTCCCTGCCCGCCTCGGACGTCCACTTCGCCCGTCAGCGCCTCCAGCTCGTGGCCGCGCTCGCCCGCAGGCACCCGCGCAGCTCCTCGAAGAACACCCGCGACACCGCGTTGAGCAGCGCCGGGTCGCGCGCCACCGGCAGCCGCAGCTCCCACGGCAGCGAGAGCACCCACTGGCGATACGGCACCGCGGGCTGGCACCCGATCGCACTGCCGCGCGGCGGTCTCGCTCATGCTTCTCCCGCCGCAGCTCGAACACACCCCCCCGGTGCTTGCACGAGAACGCCACCAGGCGGTCGTGGCCGCAGCCCGCGCAGCGCGCACGCAGGAACCCGCACGCGAGCACGCCGCAGCGCACGAGGGCCTCGAACTCCGCGACGACGTAGCGCGGCAGCGAGGGTCCGCCCTCCTGCACCTGCTCGGCGAAGGCCGCGAAGTGCTCCCGCACGAGGGCTTGCACCACCCGGTTGCGCACGGGATCGCAGGCGTGGGCGGGTGCTCCCCTCGGAGGGCGCGGCTGGTGATCGCAGGCGTGGGCGGGCGCACGGCTGAACCCGCCAGAACTCTTGCGATGCGGTAGTGGGTCGCGCGCACCCACCCGGGCGGCGCAGGCGCGGTCGCCGCTCGCCCGACCCATTGGATTCACACGTCTACTTCTCCCGCCCGGCCGTCCAACGCTCCCGCCCGACGGCGCCAGGGGCGGCGGGCTCTGCCGCGCTGACGGTGATGCGACGGTTGGGCACCGCCCCGGAGGCTGTGACACTCTCCGCGGGCGTATGAGCTCCACGGCGCGGCAGGTTCACACCGTCCACTACCCGGAGACCGATCACATGGGGGAGGACTTCCTGCAGCGGATCATCGCCGAGTCGCTGCGGCCGCTCATCGCGCGGTGGCTCAAGTCGCGGCGGGTGAAGGCCTTTACGGGGGCGGATCAGTTCCTTTACTGGGTGCCGGGCGACCCGACGCAGCGGGTGGCGCCGGACGTGTACGTGCTGCCCAAGGTCGACCCCGGGGCGGTGCCGCCGTCGTGGCAGCTGTGGGAGGTCGGGGTGGCGCCGTCGTTCGCGCTGGAGGTGGTCTCGCGCAACGTCGCGAAGGACTACGAAGACGCACCTGCGGAGTACGCCGCCATGGGCGCGAAGGAGCTGGTGATCTTCGATCCCGGCGCGACGGCGCGCAGCCGGACGCGGGTGCGATGGCAGGTGTACCGGCGGCTCGCGCGGCGCGGCTTCGTGCGCGTGGCGCAGACGATGGACGACCGCGTCGAGGTCGCCTCGCTGGGCTGCTGGCTGGTCGCGGTGGGCAGCGGCCGCGAGGTGCGCCTGCGCCTGGGGACGGGCGCCGGCGGCGCGGAGCTGTTCCCGACCGAAGCCGAGGCGGAGACGGCGCGGGCCGAGGCGGAGGCGAGGGCGCGGGCCGAGGCGGAGGCGGAGGTCGCGCGGCTGCGGACGTTGCTCGCGGCGAAGCGCTGAGGGCGTCCGATCGCGTTGCCCCCTCGGATTCCGCCAGCGTGTTGCAGCGAGTGGGCCTCGGGGCGCTACGCCCGCGCCTCGGGGTGAGCGTGTCGTAGAGGAAGGCCGCGGCGCCGGTCTCCACGGAGTACATCGCGCGAATCGCACCTTGGCAGCGCCCCCCGCGGCGTGCTGCGATGCCGCCATGACGGACGGATGGATGGCCAGGTCGTGCTTCGCCGCGGGGCTGCGGTCCCCGGGCATGGGACTCGCGGGTCGCGCCTGGCGGAGGTGACCGCCCTCGTCCAACGCCTGCGCCGCGTCGACCCGACCTGCTGGGTGCTGCTCGCCGCGCTGCTCGTCTACGCCAACACCCTGACCGCCGGCTTCGTCTACGACGACACCACCGCCATCGTCCCCAACCCCGTGCTGCGCGGCCCCCTCTCGCTCGCGCGAGTCTTCACCACGGACATCTGGGGCCTCGGCCGATCGGACCCGTGGTCGGTGCACACCTACCGCCCGCTGCTCACGCTCTCCTACGTGCTCGACCGCGCCGTCGGGGGGTGGGAGCCCTGGAGCTTCCATCTCACCAACGTGCTGCTGCACGCCGCCGCGAGCGTGCTCTTCTTCCGCTCGCTGGCGCGGCGCCTCGTCGACCCGTCCGCGGCGCTCGTCGCGGGCCTCGCCTTCGCGCTGCACCCGCTGCACACCGACGCCGTCGCGAGCATCACCAACCGCTCCGAGGTGGCGTACGCGCTCGCGGCGCTCGGCGTCTACGCGCTGCACGCGAGGCGCGGCGCGGGGGCCACGATCGCGGCGCCGCTGGCGCTCGCCGGGGGGCTGCTCTGCAAGGAGGCCGCGGTGGTGGTGGTCCCGCTGCTGGTGGTGCGCGACCTGCTCGGGACGGCGACCACGCGCGCGGAGAAGTCCGCCCGGTACGCGGGCTACGCGCTCGCGCTCGGGGCGACGGCGGCGATGCGGCACCTCGCGCTGGGGAGCATCGACACCCTCCGGCCGGACTACCTCGCCAACCCGCTGCGCGACGCCTCGGTGGGCGTGCGCGCGTACTGGGGCGTGCGCTTCGTGGGCCTGGTCGGGCGCCTCCTGCTGGCGCCGCTCGACCTGTGCGCGGACTACGGCGCCGGCGTGGTGTCGCCGACGGTGGGCCTCGACGGCGACGTGGCGCTGGGCGCGGCGGCGCTGGTCGGGCTTGCGGTGCTGGCGGTGCGCGCGCGGCGGAGCGACCCGCTGTTGACGGAGGCCTGCGCGTGGGTGCTGGTCCCGGCGGCGCTTTACAGCAACGTGGCGAAGGTGCTGCCGGCGCCCTTCGCCGAGCGGTGGTGGTACCTCGGCTCGGCGGGCTGCTTCCTGCTGCTGGGCGCGGGGGTGCGGGCGGCGAGGCGGCGGTCGAGGGCGGCGCTCCCGGCGGCGGGGGTGGCGCTGGCGCTGTGGGCGCTGGTGACGGTGCGGCGCAACGCCGACTGGGCGACGTCGCAGCGGCTCTTCGAGAGCGCGGTGGCGGTGCAGCCAGGGGGCGCGAGGATGCGGTACTTCGTGGCGCGCTTCCGCTTCCGGGAGGAGCGCATGGCCGAGGCCTTCGCTCATGTGCAGGTGGCGGTGAGAAACGCCCCCGACTGGGCGGAGCCGTACGGGCTGTACGGTCGGCTGCTGGGCATGCAGCGGCGCGACGCGGAGGCCGACCGGGCCTTCGCGCGGGTGGGCGCGATGGCGGGCCCGGCATCGCGCACGGCGCGGATGTACTGGGTGGACTATCTCATCGGGCGGCGGCGCTTCGGCGAGGCGCGGGCGCAGCTCGAATGGCTGCGAGCGGCGGGGCTGTGGGGAGCCGACGAGGCGACGATGGAGGGCATCCTACGGGCGGCGGAGCAGCGGGCGCGGGAGTCGCCGCGGGCGCGCGTTCCGCGGTAGGGTCGCGGGGCTGCGCCGCGCGTCGCCGGGGCACGGACCCAACCCATGGCCTCCCTACGCCGGCTCTACCACCTCGCCTCGTCGATCCCCCTCGTCGCGGTCGCGGCCTACGCGAGGCTGCGCGGGGTCGACAACGTGATCGTCGACGGCGTGGCGCTCCCGCTCGACACCGACGCGCACTACCACCTGCGCCTCGCGGTGCTCACCCTCCGCGACTTCCCACACGTCCCCACCAGGGACCCGCTCCTCGGCTGGCCCGAGGGCTGCTCCGCCACCTGGCCGCCCGGGTACGACCACCTGCTCGCGGTGTTCCCGTGGGCGCTCGGCCTGAGCGGCGACCTGGCCGCGTCCGCGCGGGTGATGGTGTTCGTCCCGGTGCTCCTCGGCCTCGCGCTGGTGTTCGTGACCGCGAGCATCGCGCGCCGCCTCGCGGGCGACGCGCCCTACGCCGGGGCCGCGGGCTGGGCGGCGGGCCTGCTGGTCGCGCTGCTGCCGCAGTCCATCGCCATCACCGAGGTCGGCCGCACCGACCACCACGGCGCCGAGGCCCTCATCGCCGCGCTGTGCCTCCGCTGGGCGATCGCGTGGGAGCCCGCCGACGACCGGAGCGCCGCGCTGCGCTGGGAGATCGCCGGGGCGCTGCTGCTCTTCGCGGGTGTGCACATCTACTGCGGCAGCGTGCTCTTCGCCGCGACCGCGCTCGGGCTCGTCACCCTCGCGCGCGTCGTCCGCCGCGAGCCGTCGCCGTCGCTCCTGGGCAGCGGCGCGCTCGCGAGCCTCGGCGGCGCCGCGCTCCTGCTGCTCATCGACCATGGCTGGATCGCCGCGCACCGGCCGTGGTTCCACCCGCTGCAGCTGTCGCTGCTGCAGCCGTCGCTGCTCGCGCTCGCCGGGGCGGCCGCGCTCGGGTTCGGCGTCGCGTCGCGCCGCGATCGCGCGCAGCGAGGCAGGGCGCTGGCGGTGGCGGCCGGCGCGCTGGCGGC
>JAUSAZ010000020.1 GCA_030652255.1 Myxococcales bacterium
CAGGGCGCTTGCACCGGCTTCGCCGGCCGCAACGCCGTGCGCGGGCTGATGGAGGCCGCGAAGCGCGACGGCCTCTGGCGCGGCGACGACTTCGACCCGGCCCCGGGTGCGGTCTACGCCGAGTCGCTCTTCCTCGACGGCGCCCTCGGCCGCGACCAGGGCACCACGCTCGCGCGCATGGTGGAGGTGCTCTCGCACCGCGGCATCCCGCGCGAGGACCGCGCGCCCTACGACGTGCACGCCTACCAGCGGCGCCCGCGCGTCGACGCGTGGACCGAGCACAAGCTGGTGAACAGCACGCCCCTGCGGCACGACCTCGACGACATCCGCGCGGCCTTCGCCGACTGCTGCCCCGTCGTGGTCGGGATCCCCTGCTACACGGGCGAGCGGGGCATCGCCTCGGCGCGGGCCTACGAGTACGGCGCGATCGAGATGCCCTCGACGGCCGACGACCTCGACGGCTGGCACGCCGTCACGCTCTGGGGCCACGACCCGCACGCCGGCGACGACGAGGGCGGCCTCATCTGGGTGGAGCAGTCCTGGGAGGGCTGGGCCCCGCGCACGGGTGGCATGGGGACGATCCCCGCGCGCTACGTCACGCTGCTCGCGAACGAGATCTACGCGTTCGGGGCCGTTCGATGAGTGGCGCCCTCGACGTGGTGGAGGCGGCGGTGCAGTCCGAGCTCCGCGCCTCGGCGCCCGGCGCCCGCGGCCTCGTGGTCGATGGCGCACGCGTCCCGGTGCCGGGCGTGGCGGACCTCTGCACCTGGCTCGACGACCCGAAGCGCGCGCCCCCGGTGACCGACGGGTCGCGACGGCACGGCCCGGTGCGCGCCATCGTGCTGCACACCAGCCGCGGCGTGCGCGGGACCGTGCGCCCCGGCGCCCGGCCGAGCGACCGCGCCGAGCTGCTCGCGCGCTACCAGACGCGCACCGAGCGGGAGGTGTCCTGGGACATCACCATCGACACCGACGGCACCGTGCTCCAGCAGTCGGACCCCGCGCGCCGCGTCTGCTGGCACGCGAGCCACGCCAACGGCTGGACGCTCGGCATCGAGATGGTCCAGCACCCCGACACCGGGGACCTCTGGCAGGCGCAGATCGACGCGACCGTGGCCGTCGTCGGGGCGCTCTGCGGCGCGCTGGCGATCCCGCGGCGCGTGCTCGTGGGGGGCGACGGCGCGCCCCTCGGCGGGCAGGTGAAGGCGTTGCAGTCGGCGAAGGAGGGCGGGCGCAGGGAGACCTGGGCGGGGGTGCTCGGGCATCACCACCTCACGCGCAACAAGGGCGAGGGCGACCCGGGCCGGGACATCTTCCTCGCCCTGCTCGCGGCGGGCTTCGAGGGCGTCGAGCCGTGAGCCGCGCCCTCGTCATCGGCGTGGTGCTCGCGCTCGTCTGCGCCCTCGGCGCAGGCGGCTATCACGCCACCTACGACTGCATCGGCGCCCACTGCGGGATGGTGTTCGTGCGAGAGGACGGGCGCCGGTGATCCCCACCTGGGTCGACCTCTCGCGCGAGGTCACCGACACGAGCGACCGCGTGACGACGCCCGCGGCCTTCGTGCGCGAGGCCTTCGCCGAGCTCGCGCGCATGGGCGTCGAGGGGGACCGCGCCGTCGAGGCCGTCGCCCACTGCGCCACGGAGTGCAGCTGGGGCCGCCGCGCCATCGGGCACAACCGCGGCGGCGTGAAGCTGAAGGAGGCCGACGACCAGGCCCACCGGCGCAAGCACGGCCGCGGCCTCGCGTGGTGGCGCTACGCGGGGCACGTCGAGGCGGGCGATGCCCCGGTGGTGCTCTACCGGGCCTGGGACGATGCCGGGAGCTTCTGGAGGTTCTGGACGAAGAGGTTCACCCCGCTGGCTCCGACGCACGGCGACCGCTACGCCGCGGCCGGGCAGGCGTTCTGGGGCGTCGACCCCTCCCGGTGGATCGTCGAGCTCATCCTCGCCGGGTACCGCGGCGCGGTGCGCGAGGGCGAGCTGCGCGAGCTCGTCGCGTCGGGCGGCGACCTCGAGGCGCACCCGTCGATCGCTACCCATCGCAGCGTCGCCCGGCGCGTGCGGGCGATGCAGGGCGCGACGTGAGGCGCCTCCGCAACGCCCTCGCCCGCGCCATCGAACTCACGATCGTGTACGGCCCCGTCGAGGCCCTGCGCCGCGGCGTGGCCGCGCTGCTCGGGCCGATCGTGGGCGGGTGGTTCCCTTGACGGTGCCCTCGCGGGGAGCTCTGATCGGGCCTCTCCCCGGGGTAGCGCCCCGGCCCTCCGCGGCGGGTCAGTCCGCGGGTTCTACCGCGGAGGACGTCATGTGACCCACGCACCGTCGCCAGATCGCACCCGGCCGCGCTCGCGCGACCCGTGCGCCCCGGAGCGGGCCCGTCGCGCGTGACCCGCGCCTCGCCCCTCGCCGCCGCTCCTGGTAGCCCCCACCTCCCCCACCGCACCGGCGTCTGCCGGACCCGCGGCCCCGCTGCCGATTCCTTCGGCGGCGCACCTCACCATGATACCCCCGCCTCGCCGGAGCGGACTCGCGCGAGCGCCACCAGCTCGCGCAGCGGGACCCTCCGCCCTTCCTTCGCCCTCCGCCCTCACGGGTCGGGGGGCGCTTCTCATTTCGGGACACACGCCATCGGTTGCAACGGCGCCCTGACCCGCATCGCCCAGTTGTTGCGGCCGTCGCGCCGCCGGGTGATAGCGTGCCGACCATGAACGCAGCCCGCCTCTTCCGCCTGCCCCGCGGCATCCTGATCGCCATCGAGGGCATCGACGGCGCCGGGAAGACCACGCAAGCCAAGCTGCTGGCCGGGCACTTCGCAGTGAGCAAGCTCCCGATGGAGATCGTCACCTCGAAGGAGCCGACCGCCGGCCCGTGGGGCTCGAAGATCCGCGCAACGGCCACGACCGGGCGCCTGAGCGCCGAGGACGAGCTCGAGGCGTTCATCGAGGATCGCAAGGAGCACGTCGCCGAGCTGATCGAGCCCGCGCTCGAACGCGGCGCCCTGGTGATCCTCGATCGCTACTACCTGTCGACCGCGACCTACCAGGGCGCGCGCGGGCTCGACGCGAGCGACATCCTCCGCGCCAACGAGGCCTTCGCCCCGCGCCCCGACCTCATCGTCATCATCGAGCTCGCTCCCCAGGCCGCCCTCGCGCGCATCGGCACCCGCGGCGGGGCCAACGCCTTCGAGACCCTGGAGGGCCTCAGCGCCGTGCACGCGGGCTTCGCGAAGCTCGGGGCGCCGTACGCCATCGCCCGCGTCGACGGGAGCGGCGGTCCGCAGGAGGTCCACGCTGCGGTGCGCGCGGCGGTCGAGACCGCGCTCGCGCAGGCGATGATGGCGGCCTCGGAGGCCGTTGTCCGCGACGACAGCATCGCGCCCGAGGACAAGGCCGCCGCCCTCCGCGCGCTGCTCGTCCGCGTCTGACCCGACCGCCCGGTCCCCATCGGCTCCGGACCCGCGCTACCAGGCGCCGCGCAACACCCACCACAGCGCACCGGCGCAAAGCACCTCGAGCGCCAGCAGCGCGCCCACCCGCAGCCGCGCTGCCACCGTCCAGAGGCGCCGTCGGGCGGGGACCGCGGCCTCGCGGTAGACCACCGCGCTACGCCCGCGCCCGGGGCATGAGCACCACCTGCGGCCCGTGCACGTCCTCGGCGTCCAGGCGCGCGACGGCCGCGTCGAGCCCCGCCCAGTCGATCGCGCCGGCGGCCACGCCCACGTGCATCCCGTCGACCCGGCCATCGCGCCGCAGGGCCTCCATCGCCGCGACGCGGCCGGGCACGTCGGCGCCGGGCTCGACGTCGCAGCCGAGCGCGAGCACGTACAGCGGCACCGTGGTCCAGGAGGTCACGGGCGCGAGGCTACCGCCGACCACCCTTGCGCGGCTTCACGGCTTCGCCAGCGGGCACGAACTTCGCGCGCCGCAGGGGATTCTCGCCGCGCTCCTGCGCCGCGGTGACGCGCGCGCGGTCGGCCTCGACGTCCCGGTGTTTGTGAAGCCACCCGCCCTCCCGCTGCCACGCGTGCAAGGTCTCGCGGGAGACTCCCAGCGTGTCGGCCGCGCCGGTCACGCCCTGGCTCTCGATGAGGCCACATACGTCGTCGGCGAGGCGGTTGCGGAGGGTCGCCGCGGCCCTGCGTGCGACGCCGGACGCGGCCCATGGGGTCGGGTCGCCTCCGACCTCGATCGCGTCGAGCGCGGTGGCGAGCAGCGGGCCGATAGTGGCGAGGGATGCGGCGGTTCGTGACATGGCGGGTCTCCCGTGCGCCCGGAACGCGGGCGCCTCTACGAGCTCGAGCCCGCCCCCTCGCGAGGTACGGGCAGCTCGGCGGCCGGGCGCCGCTCAGATCCGAACCACGGGCGCGTCGTTGGCCGCGAGCATCACCGACAGGTGCAGCGCCGCGCGCGGCGTGCGCGCGTCCAGGATGTTCGTGGCGCGCCACGCACCCGTAGCGGCGTCGCGCGTGGCGCGGGCGATGCGCTGGGCCTCGGCGGCAGGAGTCGTGGTGGGGTTCATCGTCATGCTCCAGGGGGTTCAGGTGCACTCGGCGGCGAGCGACTCGAAGGCGGCCAGCACGCGGCCCGCGGTGGCGGCGTCCATCTGCGCGGCGTACCAGCGGACCGCGCCCATCCCGACGCCCGACTCGCCCTCGTCGGCGAACCAGGCGGCCCCGTGGCGGCGGGCGTTGGCGTACCAGACCCGCAGCGTCGCAAGGGCGCACGCCGCGCTGACGGGCTCGGCGGCGCCGCGCGCGCCCGTGGGGCGGTTGCGGGCGACGGCGACCCGGCCGGTGGCACCGCAGACGAAGCAGTCGCCGTTGGCGATGTTCGCGTACTGGGGGAACCGCTTGGCGCCGAGGCACTTGGGGCAGGTCGTCGTTTCCATGGGTGGAATATTCGTCAGACTAGTCTGACAGTCAAGGGGGGCCGAGCACGGCCTGAACGAATCTCCGACGCGCTGGATATTCCGGCCGGTGGCGGCCGCGCGACGGCTACGGCGCCGCCCTCACGGCACACCTGCCCCGCGCTGCTCCGGCAGCAGCTTCCAGACGGCCTCCATCGCATCGAGCGCGACGGTCTCGATGCGCGCGGCCTCTCCCGGCGCGTCGGCCTTCGCGCGCTCGGCGTGGGCCCGCAGCGCCTGCACGATCGCCAGCAGCTCTTCGTAGTGGTCCATCGTCGGTCCCTTCCTCGCGCGACCTCGTCGTGCGTCCTCTCTACTCGCCCCGGTCCAGGTGCTCTGCGCACTCCTCGCAACGACCGCGGTTGTCGAGCGCCGCAGCGGCCCGCTGGCACTCGCCGCAGGTGCGCGCCCAGCGCTCCTCGGTCGAGAGCAGCCGTCGCCCGCCGTCTGCCGGCGCGTGCGTGAGCGCCGTGTCGAGGAGCTGCCGGACCTCGCACAGCGTCTCGACCGCGTCGCCGCCGTTGATGTCCTCGTCGCGGGTCGTGGCGTCGACCAGCGGCAGCGCGCGCAGGCGCCGCAGCACCGCCCACGGGTCCATCACGCGGCGACCTTCCGCACCCGGGCGGCGACGCGCGCGGTGACCAGCGCCGAGGCCTCGGTGGGGCTGAGGCCGAAATCCAGGCACCGCGCCACGGTCAGCAGCGACGCCGCATCGGCGAGGCGATCGAACTCCGCGCGGTGCTTTGCGTAGCTGTTCGCCGCGTGGTTCGGATGCGAGGTCGCGCGCAGGTGATCGGCCCATGCGATGAGGGCCCAGCCGAGCTCCCCGGTGTGCTGCCCGCGCAGGGCGGAGAGCACGACGTCGAGGGCGGGGGTCGAGGCGCTGTTGTCGTTGGCGGTCGCGGTCTTCATGGTCGTGCTCCTTACGCGGCTCAGTATTCCGCGCCGCAGTCGTCGCCGTAGGTGTCGTAGCCGTCGTCCTCGGCGCCCCCGGTGTACGGGTCGTACCCGGCGTCGGAGTCGAGGTCGGCGGGCTCCTGGTCGCCGTCGTCCTCCGCGGGGTCGTGGTCGACGGTGCCTTCGCCCAGGCAGGTGGGGCAGGTGCGCAGGTCGCAGTCGCTCTCCGGGGAGAGGTTCCAGTTGCGGACCTCGCCGAAGCCGTCGCACTCAGGGCAGGTGAAGAGGAGGTCAGAATCGGCGCCGTTGTTCATGCCTCAAACCTAAGGCGTGAACGGGCATGGTCAAGATTAGTATACCAACAATCAGCGCAACGACGCTTCGACCACGGAGAGCAGCGCGCGCGGGAACGGCTCCATCTCCCCCAGGTGGAACGCCAGCCAGCACGGGTTCACATCGAGCTTGCGGGCGATCGCCAGCAGCGACCCGACGCGCACGTCCCCCGCGGGATGCTTCTCGATGTGGTCGACTGCCGCGCTCGACAGGCCAGCATCGAGGGCCAGCGACTTCAGGCCGTAGCCGCGCAGCAGCCGGGCGTGCCGCATGCGGCCGGCGATGGTGGAGAGGTCGGGCTCGTCGGGAGGGGACTTGGGGCGGGTGGGCATCGCCGGAGCCTGCGCCCGGCGCTGGGGTGGGTCAATGGCTCTATACCGACAACGCGTGACCGCTCTACCGCCGCGGCGCGATGTACTCGAGCTGCTGCTCGGGCCCGCGCGGCCGCCACCCCGGCACCCCGCGGGCCCCGAGCCAGCGGCGCGCGTCGTCGGCCGCCACCATCGCCCGCCGCACGCTCCCCACCTGCTCGACGGGCGCCGCGAGCTGCTCGCGCTTGACCGCCTGGCGCACGGCGTCGTGCGTGAGGGACGCGAGCGCCGCGACCTCGCCGGTCGTAAGCGCCCCGCCCTGCGACGCCACCCACCGGGCGACCGCGCAACCGACGGCGAGGCGCAGCGGGTCGGCGGGCTCGTCGTCCTCGGCCAGCGCCGCGCGCAGGTCGTCGACCGTCCACCCGCTGTCCTCGTCGATGGGGCGCGACCAGAGGGCTTCCCCGACGGTGAGCAGCGCGTCCTCGGCGCCGGCGTCGGCGCCCCAGTCGGCGGTGTCGCCCGACTGCGCGTAGCGGCAGAGGTCCGCGATGGTGAGTGCGAGGCCCGAGGCGCGCACGTCGACGTGGAGGAACATCGACTCGCCGGCCTGCCGGTCAGGGCGCAGCCCGCCGTGCGGATCGATCACGACCCCCGGCGAAAGCGGCACGCCCAGCCGTCCGATGCGGCGCAGGATGCGGTCAACAGCGTCGACGCCGAGGGCGTCAGGGTTGAGGTCGGAGAGGCGGGCGGGGGTGGGCATGACGGTCTCCTCTGCGGGGCGTCCAGTGCCCCGCAACGCCGCGAGCCCCGGCCCGTGAGGGTGCGGGGCTGGGCGGGAGCGGCGCGGGCTCAGTCGGCAGCGTCGATCGCCTCCGACCGCAGCCACTCCAGGTGGCGCCGGAGGCCGGTGAGCGAGTCGACGCCCTCGCCGTCGGCCTCGCCCTCGACGCGGGTCTCGATCGCCGCGAGCTCGTCATCGGTCGTGGCGGCGGTGATCCCCAGCGTGGAGGCCTGCGCCGCGGCGTTGCCGATGCCCCCGAGCCAGTCAGCGGCGGCCCACACGTTGACGGTGGTGTGCTCGTCCTTGGCGGCCTCGGCCTGCTCGCAGAGCGCCTGGATCTCCTCGATGGCCTCGCTCGCGTCGTCGTCGAACGCGGCGACGTGGTTGGAGCCGTCCCAGCGCGACCAGTAGCCGTCGCACACCCGCGCCGCGAGCGGTTCGATCTCCTCGAGGAGCGCGTTGGCCGCGTCGCCCTTGAGCGCGGGGATCGACCAGCGCTGCACATGGCCGTGGTACACGCGCACCGGGACGCCGTTGCCGATCTCGCCGCTCGCCGCAGCCCAGAGGCGGCCGGTCTCGGCGTCGAGGCAGACGTGCACGTCCTGGGGCGAGGTCTGCCCGGGGTACTGGAGGTGGAGCTCGGTGCCGGTGACGGGGAGAGTCTCGATGGTCGTCATGATGGTCTCGTCTTTCCGCCGGCGCCGCGGTCCAGAGCGCCGCCGACGAGTGAGGTTGTACCTTTGGCCGGAGTGACAGGCAACGGGGTCGCGCTCGATTCTCGCGAAACGCCTGTTTTTCCAGGCGGACACTTCCTCCGGACAGTGATTACTCGGCTGGTAAAACGCCTTACCGCATCGTGTAAGCGGCGCTTACAGGTCGGTGGTAGCGTCGACCCGCGGCGTCGGTCGGGGGATCCGTCGACGGTCTCGCGCGGGGCCCCGGTCCAGCCGACGCCGCACCCCTACCGCCGCCGCGCCGTCCCCTCGCGCTCGAGCTGCTGCGCGCAGTCCTCGCACGACGCCCAGCAGGTGCTCCCGCCCGCCTGCTGCATCGGGACGACGCCCAGCGCGGCGCAACGTCGGCCGCAGGGCAGCAGCCGCGCGCACCACGGGATCCAGTGCGACGGCGGCACCCCGTCGGGCAGCCGGTCGGGCACGAGCAGGCCGTGCAGCTCCATGGGGTCGAGGTGGTCGCAGACGTGCGCCAGGGCCTCGCCGAGGGGCCTCCCGTCGCGCACGTGCCGCGCGAGCTCGTGGTGCACGCGGCCCGAGGTGCGGGCGTAGGCGCGCAGCCTCGGCGGGAGCGCGTCGAGGCGGGCCTGCGCCGCGGGGGTCAGGCTGCCCACGCCAGCGCCGACGGGCCGCGCACGACCCAGCTGGCGGTGATGGTGCCGTCCGCGCACAGGGCCAGCGCGCCCACCCGCACGACGCACCCGGCCGGGACGAAGGCCTCGACCCCCGCGACCAGGTCGCCGAGCGCCGCGCCGCCCGGCCGGTCGACCGAGAGGCGCAGGAGGTGGCGTCCGTGCGTTGCCTGCGGGGTGAGCCGCGCCACCACCTGCAGCGCGCCCCGGTGGTAGGCGTGGCCGGTCATCGTGCGCTCGGCGGTCCAGTCCTCGGGGAGCGGGCACCAGGCGGCGTAGGCCTCGCAGCCGGCGCGCAGGTGGTCGACCTCGGCCGCGAGGGGATCGACGGGCCCGCGCAGGGTCAACTCCGCCGCCTCCGTGGCCAGGGCGAGGCGGGTGAGGTCGCGGTCGCTGATCAGGTGGCGGGCGCGGTCGAAGGTGTCGTCGGTGTCGTCGGTGTCGTGCGGGTGCATCGGGCCTCCTGCCCCGACCTGTACGGCCGTTCAGGCGACACCCGAGGCGCCCGGCCCCGTGCTGAGACAGCCTATGTCCGCGGAGAGACGTTCACTGTCCCGCCGAGGGGGCAGGCCGCGAGGGGGCGGCTGGAGCTCCACCCCCGGGCGCCTCGGGGCGCACCGGGACCTCGGCGGAGGTCGAGAAAAGTGAACCGAGGGGGGTCGAGGAGAGGATCGCGACGGCGCGCTCGACGTCCTCGTCGGTGAGCCCGCGCTGGGTGTCCGTCCGCACGAACCGCCCGAGGTCGACGGACACCGCGAGGTCGTCCAGCACCACCCAGGCGCGCACCCGCGGATGCGCCATCAGCCAACGGTCAATCTCGCGCCCGCGCCACGATGGAGGGTCGCCGGGGATCACCGGCGTCGCGTCGAGGACCTCGCCCACGAAGCCGCAGGCCCAGAGCACGGCCGCAACGCCATCGGCGCCGAGGTAGCGGCGCCACGACGACGACACGACGACGCGCGCGCCAGAGCGGCGCACGAGGCGGTTGAGCCGCGCGACCATCGCCGGGTCGACCCAGCCCGCGGGGCACGTCCAGCGCTTCGACGCGTTCTGCGCCCACACCCGGCCGGCGCCCATGACGCCGTCGAAGTCGAGGAACACCACCGGGCCGTCGAGCGCCAGGCGCTTCAACGGATCCCCGCGAGCCGCAGCTCCTCGTCGACACTCCCGAGCAGCTTGTCGGCCTTCGTCCCGCGCTGCGGGGCCCGCTCGCCCGCGTAGGTGGCGCCGAGCTTCGGCAGGATGTCCCGCGCCAGCAGCGTGCGATGGCAGCGCTCCGGGTCGGTGCAGTAGCAGGTGAGCGTGACGAGCACCTCGCCCAGCAGCCGCTCCCACGCGGGCCGGTGCGCCCGGTAGCTCGCGCGCATCTCGGCGAGGTAGGCCGGGACGTAGATCGCCCAGGCCTCCGCCTCGATGGCGGGCCCCTCGTCGTCGTCGGCGAGGCTGGACCAGAAGAGCTTCGACGCCTCGGTCGCCCGACGGCGCGCGTCGAGCGCGGGGCTGAGGATCGCCCACGACGGCGCGAAGGCCAGAGCGTCGCCGGTCGCGCTCTTGCGGGTGATGTCGAGCGCGTCGAGGCCCACGTACCCGATGCGCGCGGTGTAGACCGTGAGGCTCACGGCGAGGCCTCGCCGCAGTTGGGGTGCACCTCGCAGTCGCACGCGCACCACAGCATCGCCAGGCGCCCATCGGGCCAGACGGGCGCGATGAACGCCCCGTGCGGGCAGTGGTCGACGGGGCGCCAGCGCACGGTTTCCGCGTCGGCCCACGTCGACATCGCGAAGTAGTCCTCGGGGCTGCCGCCGTAGTAGGCGGCGAGCGCCCGCCGCTCTTCTTCGACGGTCGATCCGACCGCGGTCCCGTCGAGCGGGACCACCGCGTACATCGCCCACCGGCCGCCGCCCCACCGTCGACCCCAGGGCCAGCGCCAGAGCCCGATGGCGTCGGCCACGCGCGCCCAGGTCCACCGCCACGGAGCGGGCGCGTCGAGCGCCGCGGGGACGCGGTAGAGGGCCGTCATCCCGTCCCTCCCCTCGCCCGCTCGGCCTCGGCCGCGTCGAGCACCCGGTCGGCGAGCTCGACCGCCGACCGCTGCCACCGCACCCCGCCATCGAGCACCTCCAGGGCGTCGGCGCCCCCCAGGCCCGCGAGGACGGCCACCCGGGCGATGTGACCTGCCGCCTCCCGCGTCAGAGCTCCCCTTGCCGCAGCGCGTAAAACCTCCAGGGCGAGGGCCCCGGGAGTCACGTCGGAGTCATGGAGCTTCCCAACGTCCCGATCTTGTGGTCTTTTGCTTGGGACTTCGGATCCGAGGGTTAGAGGTTCGACCCCTCTCGGGCGCGCCTGACAGCAGATAGATACTCGATTGTTGACAGCCTCGAAAAGCTGAGATAAACGCCTCCCCGACTTCGCGACATTAGCTCAATTGGTAGAGCAGTGGACTCTTAATCCATTGGCTCTCGGTTCAAGTCCGAGATGTCGCACCAACCAGAAAGCCCCGGTCTCCGGGGCTTTCGCCATTTCAGGGTTCACGCGTCGGGCGCGCCGCGTCCGTGGCGTCCGAGCAATGACTCGTCGTTGCGCTCATCGTCTCGATGACGATGGGCGCACCGCCGCGGCGCGCGGGGAATGCGGCGTCCGCCCCCCGCGGCGCGCAGGGCCTCTACTCCTCGTCGTCGTCGTCGCTGGTATTGAAGATGAAGTTCGACTCGAACTCCGGATCGGTGAAGGGCGGCACCGGGTGCGCACGCATCACGCCTTCGAGGCACGGCCCCGCCGGGGGCTGCGCGTAGGAGCCCACGATGCGCAGGGTGCGCGGCTGGCCCGTCGCGCCGTCGTACACCACCGACATGCGCACGTGCCGCGTCGAGCCGGGCCCGATGCAGCGCCGCACCTCGGGCTCGAGCGCCTCTTCGAGGCGTCCCATGTCACGGCGGCGCGGGTGATCGCGGGGCGGGTCGTTGCGGGCGCCGAACACGGCGACGTCCCAGCTGGTGGCCCCAGGGGCGGGCGCCGAGGCGTCGACGACCACCGCGGGCCTGGCCGTCGTTGCGTCGTCGGCCGCGAGGGCGCCTGCGTCACCCGCCACCATTGCACCGACGTCACCCGCCGCTGCGACCGCTGACGCGTCACCGGGTGCAGCGGCGGCGTCCGCGACGCTCGCCGCCGACGCATCGACGACGGCTGGCGCCGCCACGGGAGCGGCCACCACGGGGGTGGTCGGCGCGGGCACCAGCACCGCAGGAACCTCCCGGCGGGGATCGGGCACCCGCTGGATCTTCGCCAGGTAGATCTGGCCGCCCGTGACGATCGCCGCCGCGGCGATGACCGACGCGCCCATGATCTTCCACTTCGTGAGGCTGGCCGGTGGCGCCGACGGGGCGTGCGCGACGGGGTGGTCGACGTAGGCCGGCGGCTCGAAGCGCGGCGCGATGGCCGGAGGGATCGAGACCGGGCCGGACGCCGGAGCCTGCATGGGCGCGAAGCGCGGAGGCTCGGGGGACGCGGCGACCGGGGGCTCCCAGGCCGGCGCGGCCGTCGAGGGGATCGCGAAGCTCGGGATGGAGGGCTCGACGGGGCTCTCGGGCTCGTCCGGGGACTCCGGGGCGGCGAGCGCTGCGGGGACCGCGGGCTCGACGAGCGCCGTGGGGACCGCGGGCTCGACGATGGCATCGGGCGAGGGCTCGGGCTCGATCTCGGCGACCGGGTCCGACTCGGAGGCGGATGCAGGCAGGACGGGCTCGAGGGTCGGCGCGGGCGCCGAGACGCGAGGCAGCGCGGGCATCGACGGGGGCCGAGGGGGAGCGGGCGGAGAGTTCCAGCTGTCGGTGCCCGCGTCGTCGACCACCGACGCGGGGATCTCCGCGTCCATCTCGAAGGTGACCTCGGTCGACGGAGACTCGGGCTCCGGCACGAGCACCACCGGCGGCGGGACGCTCGATCGCAGGATGGTCGGCGAGCGCGACGGCACCCGCGGGACGGGCGGCGGAACCGAGGAGGCGCGCGCCGGCGGAGCGCCGCTGACCGGCGTCCCCTCCGGGGCCATCGGGATGTCGAAGGCGTCGATGTCGGCGATGTTGAAGAGGTCCGAGGGCGCCGGGCGCTCGGAGGGGACCTTCTTGGGGGCCGGCGGCGCGGCCGGGAGGCGGGCCGGGGGAAAGGTCGGGCGCTCGCCCTCGTCGCCCACGCGCTCGGTGCCCGGCGGATGGATGCGCGGCACCTCGACCTTCTGGGTGGGCATCTGCGGACGCCCGCCCACCAGCCGGGAGCGCGTCGGCACGATGGGCGAGGGCTCCTGGAGGGCGTGCTTCTCGGCCTCCGAGGGCTTCGCCCGCGGCGCCGCGGCGGGCGGCCGGGAGGGCGTGCCGACCCCGAGGATGGTCGACTTCATCAGGTTGAGCTCGGCGGCGCTGAGCACCGGGGCGCCGGCCGGGGGCGATCCGCTGGGGGGCTCCGGGCGCAGCGCGGGCTTCGGGGGCACGCCGGTGACGCCGAGCGCCATCGCCAGCGCGTCGGCCAGCGCGGCCGCGGAGAGGAAGCCCTTGGAGGCGTCCGCCGACCATGCCCGCGCGAGCGCCGCGTCGACCGCCGCGGGCACCTCGGGCCGCAGCGCGTGCACCGACGGTCGCGCGCCGCGGAGGATCGCCGCCGACAGGCTGGCCTCGGTGGCCCCGAGGAAGGCCGTGCGCCCGGTGAAGCACTCGAAGGCGATGGAGGCGAGCGCGAAGATGTCGCCACGCGGCGACGGGCGCTGGAGCAGCTCGTCGGGGGAGAGGTACTGCCGCGCCTGGAGCGCCACGCGGGCGTTGACGAGGCCCGCGTCGACCAGGGACTGGGCGAGCCCGCACTCCTCCACGCGCACCTCGCGCTGCGGGCCGATGAGGGTGATGGTGTCCGGAGAGAGCCGGCGGTGGAGCACCTGCGGCGACGCGCCGTGGAGCACGTCGAGCACGCCCGCGACGACGCGCACGATGCGCACGCACTCCTCGGGCTCGAGCGAGCCCGCGGCGTCGAGGGTCATGCGCAGCGACGTGGCGCCCTCGGCGGGGGTGGAGGTCACCACCAGCAGGCCCACCGGGTCGTCGATGACGTCGACGAGGGCGGGCACCGCGGCGAGCTGCATCGCCTGGATGCGGTCGAGCTCGCGGCGCACCGCGCGCAGGGCGTCGCTCGACGCCACGAGGGTGAAGCGCCGCACCTCGAAGCGCTCGCGCCCGCTGCCCTCGCGGCGGGCGCGGTAGACCTCGGTCATCACGCCGTTGCGGAGGTGGCGCTCGATCACGCACTGTCCGCCGACAGCCGTACCCACAGGAAGTGTCTGATTGGTGTTTGCGGCCATCGTGCGAGGACCAGTATCCCCCGCCCCCCCCGCGCGACGCCAGAACCCGGCTCAGCGCCCGGCGAGATACCCCCGCAGCGTGGGGAGCATCGCCCGCAGCGCGGCGCCGCGATGGGAGAGCGCGTGCTTCGCCGCCGACGGGAGCTCCGCCATCGTGCGCGTCTCTCCCGCCGGGACGAAGAGCGGGTCGTAGCCAAACCCGCCGTCGCCGCGCGGCGCCCGGGTGATCACCCCGGGGCACTCGCCCTCCGCGTGGAGCACCCGCTCCCCGAGCGATCCCGCCTGGTCGGCGAGGACGAGCACGCAGCGGAAGCGCGCCGTGCGCAGGTCGTCGGCCACGTCGCGCAGGCGCTCGAGCAGCAGCGCGCGGTTGGCCGCGTCATCGCCGTGCCGCCCGGCGTAGCGCGCGGAGTACACCCCCGGGGCGCCGCCGAGGGCGTCGACGCAGAGCCCCGAGTCGTCGGCGAGGCAGGGCAGCCCGGTGCGCCGCGCGGCCTCGACGGCCTTCTGCGTGGCGTTGCCGAGGAAGGTGTCGGCGGTCTCCGGGAGGTCGTCGATGCCGACGTCGCGGAGGCCCAGCACGGTGAGGTCACCCAGCAGCTCGCGCAGCTCGCGGAGCTTGCCGACGTTGGCGGTGGCGAGGAGCAGCGGTCGGTCGGTCATGAGGTCGGCACCGGGTCGCCCCGCTCCTGGAGGCCGCGCAGCAGCACGGACTCGATGGTGGGCGGCAGGCGCATCGCGCGCACGGCGGCGGCGCTGTCGGGCTGCGGCCCGTTGAAACAACGGCAGGTGCGCATGTACTGCCGCCCGACGAGCCGCGCGAGGTTGACCATCTCGGCCTCGACGGCGGGGTCGGGGCGGCGTCCCCGGCGCGAGCGCCGCGCGGCCGTGGGGTTGAGCGCCTCGACCGCCACGATGCGCCCGTTGGCGTAGGGATCGCCGCGCAGCAGGCGCTCCATGGTCTCCTCGGAGGAGATGACCCTGTCCATCGAGGAGAGGCAGCTGCGCACCTCGCGGGCGCCCGCGAGCCAGGGGTTGAGGTCGAAGGGCGCGGCCGGCGCGATGCAGAACTGCCCGTCGGCGCGGCGCAGCGCGTGGAGCGCGGCGGTGACGTCCTCGAGGGTGCGCAGGTCGCCCTCGGCGAGCACCCGGCCGCTCGCGATGACCCGCCGACGGCACGGACCGTAGGCCCGCTCGGCGCCGGTCACGTCGTCGAACTGCGCGGCGCGCAGGGCCTCGTCGCAGGGGTCCCGCGGGCGGCGGGGCTCCGGCGGGAGCGGCGGGAGCGGCGGCGCAGCGGGAGGGCGGGCGGCGGCGCGGCGGGCGGCGGCGCGGGCGATCGCCCGGGGGCTGGGCGCGCTCGCAGGGCCCGGGGTGACCGCTGCGCCTGGGCGGACGGCGGCGTCTGCGACCCGCGCGGGTCGCGCCGAAGCGTCCGTGGGGGCGGACGCGTCGGGCCGCGGCTGCGCGGGGCTGGGAGCCGCCAGCAGCAGCGCACCCGCGACCCATAGAACACCGCGCCGTGGACTCATCGCTCCACCCCGGTGCATAGCCTCGCGCCCGCGGCAGAACCAGCTTCCGGCACCGATTGGGTGCGTCCGATCAGCGCAGCAGCGCCGCGAGGTCGACGCCCGCCCCGGCCAGGGCCGCTCGCTGCGTGGCTACCAGCGACGCCACGCCGCCGAGCGCGAGGTCGACCAGGCCGTCGACCTGCGCGCGCGACACCGGCGCGCCCTCGGCGGTGCACTGAAGCTCCACCAGCGCGCCCGCCTCGGTGGCGACGACGTTGGCGTCCATCTCGGCGTCGCGGTCCTCCTCGTAGCAGAGGTCGAGGAGCCCTTCGCCCTTCACCACGCCCGCGCTCACGGCGGCCACCAGCGACACGATGGGCCTGCCCTTCAACACGCCCCGCGCGCGCAGCCCGTCGAGCGCGATGGCCAGCGCGATCATGCCCCCGGTCACGCTCGCGGTGCGCGTGCCGCCGTCGGCCTCGAGCACGTCGCAGTCGATGGTGATGGTGCGCTCTCCAAGCGTGGAGGCGTCGACCGAGGAGCGCAGCGCCCGCCCGATGAGCCGGGCGATCTCCTGCGAGCGCCCCGACAGCGGCCGCCCGTTGAAGCCGTCGCGGCTCTGACGCTTGGGGCCCGTGCGCGGATGCATCAGGTACTCCGCCGTGACCCAGCCCGCGCCGCGGCCCCGCATGAAGTCCTTCACGCCGTCGTCGACGCTCGCCACGCAGAGCACCACGGTGCCGCCCGCCCGGTAGAGCACGCTGCCGTCTCCCTGGCGCTTCCACCCGAGCTCCACCCCGACGGGCCGCAGCGCGTCGTGGGCCCTACCGTCCTTGCGCATCGTCTGCTCCTTCCGCCGGACCGTCGTCGCCGGCGGCCGGGAGCCATAACACGAAGCGCGCGCCGCCCCCCTCGTCGGCGCTCGCCCGCTCGGCGTGCAGCGTGCCGCCGTGGGCGATGGCGATCTCCCGCGACAGCGACAGGCCCAGCCCCGAGCCCCGAGCCTTGGTCGTGAAGAAGAGCTCGAAGAGGTGCGCCCGGGCCTCGTCGCTGAGGCCGGGGCCCGAGTCGCTCACGCACACCGCCGCGCCCGCGACGCCGTCCTGCGACCGCGCCGTCACGCGCACCACCACCCGCGGCGACCCGACGCCCGCGAGCTCCATCGCCTCGCGGGCGTTGCGCAGGAGGTTGAGCAGCGCCTGCCGGAGCTGCGACTCGTCGGCGCGCACCGGCGGCACCACCTCGTCGAGGGCCTTGGTGAGCGCCACCCCTGCGACGCTCATCTCCTGCGCGACGAAGAGGAGGGTCTCGTCGACGAGGGCCGGGAGGTCCTCGCGCTGCAGGCGCGGCGTGGGCAGGCGCGCGACGCGGAGGTACTCCTCGGTGAGCCGGGTGAGCCGGTCGATCTCGCGCTGGATCGACCGCACGAGGCGCCGCGACTCCGCGCCGGGCTCTCCCATGGCGTCGAGCTCGTCGCCGAGCATCTCCGCGTTGAGGGCCATCGAGGAGAGCGGGTTGCGCACCTCGTGGGTGACGTGCGCCGCCATGCGCCCCACCGCCGCGAGGCGCTCGGCCTGGAGGCGCTTCTCGTTGGCGTCGCGCAGCGCCACGTCGCGGGCCCCCATGGCGCCGACCATGCGTTCGAACTCCTGGGCCAGCTCGCCGATCTCGTCCTCCGCCGGGGGCACCTGCACCGTGCCGAGCTCGCCCCGCGCCACGGCCTGCGCGCGGTCGCGGAGGCGCGCCAGGGGGTCGAGCGCGCGGCGGGCGCGCAGGGTGGTGAGCACGCCCAGCAGGCAGGCCACCGCGGTCGCGATGAGGGTGAGCCGCAGGGTCTCGTTCTGCTGGCGCTCGGCGCCGTCGGTGAGCGCCTTCACCCGCGCCTGGAGCGCCTTCATCACCCGCAGCAGCGAGTCGTTGCCCTGCACCTCGCGGGCCTGTAGCTCGTCGCGCTCGTCCCTCGCCCGCGCGAGGTCGGCGCTGCTGAGCGTTCGCAGGAGGGCGTCGAAGAGGCGCTCGTCCTCGGCCCACAGCCGATCGATGACCATCAGCGAGCGGGCGGTGTCTTCGAGCAGCCGGCGGTCGTCCGGGTCGAGCGCGAGGCGCAGGCTGCGCTGCACGCCGGCCTGGGCGTCCGCGAGGCGACCGCGGCGGTAGCGGCGGGTCACGGAGATGAAGGTCTGCGAGCCGACGCGGTTGCTCTCGTCGATGAGTCGGTCGAGCACCGTGACGAGCTGCACCTGGTTGCCGCGCTCGTCGCCGAGCTTGGCGGTGAGCTGGAGGTACACCTCGTTGGCGAGCCGGAGCGAGCGCACGGTGCGCTGCTGTCGCTGGAGCGACCAGCCCGCGACGGCGCCGAAGGCGATGATGAGCGTCGCGAAGCCCGCCACCACCTGCGTCCGGACGCTGCGGGTTCGTCGGGCCATGTGCGGGAGTGGGAGTAACAGATCGGGTCGGCGGCGACCAACGACCGCGTTCTCTCCCCCCGCCCCGTTGCCCATCTGATATCGCTCTCCGCCATGCGATCGCCGCCGCGTCTCTCGTGGGCCCTTCCCCTCCTCCTGGCCGCCTGCTCCTCCGACCCCGCGCCCGCCGCCGATGCCGGCGCCACCGACGTCCCTGTCGCCACCGACGCGCCCGTCACCGACGCCCCCGTCGCGACCGACACGCCCGCGGCCACGGATGTCCCGCCCGATGCTCCGCGCCCAATGGCGATGACCACCCGCGGGCCCGTGCTCGGCGAGACCACCGACGGCATCACCCACTATTACGGCATCCCCTACGCCGCCCCGCCCGTGGGCCCTCTGCGCTGGCGCGCCCCCGAGCCCGCCGCCGCCTGGACCGCCCCCCGCGACGCCTCGCGCAAGGGCGCTGCGTGCCCGCAGGCCCCCGGCCTCCTCGTCGGCGGCCCCGACATCGCCGAGGACTGCCTCTTCCTCAACCTCTGGACCCCGCCGACCCCCGGCCCCACGCCGCGCCCGGTGATGGTCTTCATCCACGGCGGCGGCTTCGGCGCGGGCTCTGGCAACGACGGCCAGTACGACGGCCCCGAGCTCGCCCGCCGCGGCGCGGTGGTCATCAACTTCAACTACCGCCTCGGGCAGCTCGGCTTCCTCGGCCACACCGCCCTCGCCGCCGAGGACACCGCCCACCACTCCAGCGGCAACTACGGCCTCATGGACCAGCAGGCCGCCCTCCGCTGGGTGCGCGACAACGCCGCGGCCTTCGGCGGCGACCCCGCCAACGTCACCCTCTTCGGCGAGTCCGCGGGCGGCATCTCGGTCTGCGCCCACGTCACCTCGCCCGTGTCCGCGGGGCTCTTCCACCGCGCGATCACCCAGAGCGGGCCGTGCAGCTTCCTCATCACCCCGCTGCGCGACGAGGACGCCACCGCGCCCGTGCAGTCCGCCGCCTCGCAGGGCCGCCTCTTCGCGCAGGCCGTGGGCTGCGGCACCGCCACCGACGTCGCCGCCTGCATGCGCGGCAAGACCGTCGCCGAGGTGCTCGCCGCCGCGCCGCGCCCCATCGAGCTCGAGCGCTACGGCGCGCGCTACCAGCCCACCATCGACGGGTACATCCTCACCGAGGCGCCGTGGCGCGCGCTCGCCGCCGGGCGCTTCAACCGCGTGCCCTTCATCACCGGCTCCAACCAGGACGAGGGCACCATCTTCACCCGCGGGCAAATGATCCCCGACGAGGCCGCGTACCGCGCCGCCGTCACCCCGCTGGTGCCCGATCACGTCGACGACGTCCTGCGGCTCTACCCCATCTCCGCCTACGGCACGGCCTTCGCGGCCTTCACGGCCTTCGCGGGCGACGCCGTCTTCGGCTGCGCGTCCCGCGCCCAGGCGCGCATCGTCGCCGCCACCGGGACGCCCGCGTACCAGTACTACTTCAGCAAGCTCAACCAGCGCGCCAACGCGGTCACCGGCCTCGGCGTCTACCACTCCGCCGAGATCGCCTACGTGTTCGGCCGCTTCACGGGCTTCTTCGCCCGCACCGACGCCGACACCACCGTCGCCGACGCGATGGGCGACGCCTGGGTGCGCTTCGCCGCCACCGGCAACCCCAACGCCATGGGCGCCTCGACCTGGCCCGCCTTCACCGCCGCCAACGACACCTACCTGGAGTTCGGCGACATGATCCGCACGGCCACCGGCCTGCGCCGCGACCGTTGCGACGTGATGGAGGCCTGGATCCTGCCGCCGTAGGTCGGAGGCCCCCTCACCGCGCTGCCGCGCACCCTCACCCCCGCGGAGCGCTCATCGTTGCCCTCTTCGTGGGCGAACCGCTTGCAGGCTGCGGGCTCCAAGCTACCCGCATCACTTCACGCGCCCGGCTGCCGCGGGTTGAAACCCACGGCAGCCAAGGTGAAGGCCGCAAGCGGCCTGTCCGATGTCCATGCACAGTGAACAGCCCGCCGCGGGCTTTCCCTTGGCTGCCGTGGGTT
>JAUSAZ010000032.1 GCA_030652255.1 Myxococcales bacterium
CGCGCCCGCGCCCGCGCCTGTCGCCGCGCCTCGCCCGCGCGTCGCTGCCGCGCCTGCCCGCACGGTGCCCACGCCCGCTCCGACGGCGCCGAGCCGCGTCGCCGCTGCGCCGAGGCCACGCCAGGGCACGCTGGTCGATCCCTTCGACATGGCGCCTGCCCCGACGCGCACGACGCCGGCGCCCCGACCGGTCGCCGCGGCCCCGACGCCCGCGCCCCGG
This sequence comes from Myxococcales bacterium, assembly GCA_030652255.1. GTDB lineage: Bacteria > Myxococcota_A > Polyangia > Polyangiales > SCUS01. The sequence continues at coordinate 221 of JAUSAZ010000032.1, forward strand.
CCGGTCGCCGCCCGCCCGGTCACGGGCCCGCGCCCGGCCGATCCCTTCGCCAACGTGTACAGCGACCCCACGCAGCGGCGGCCCGTCGCCCGCCCGCGGGTGCAGGCGCCGCCGTCGGCCCGCGGCGGCGCGATCATCACCGAGTTCTGATCGCGCGGCAGCGGAGGGTGAGGTCGCCCACTCCGCTTCCCATCCCGTCGCCGCCCTGCGATAGCATCCGCGCCATGGGACCCATCCGACGAGACGCCCTCGCGCTCGCGCTCCTCCTCGCAGCGCCCCTCACGTACGCGCAGCCGCGTCGCGTGCCCCAGCCCGACCCGCAGGCCCAGGACGAGCCCGCGCCGGACGCGGCCAACCCCACCGCGGCCTTCCAGCAGGCCGAGGCGCGCACGCACTTCCAGACCGGCGTCGGGCACTACCAGGGCGGGCGCTTCGCCGAGGCCATCGCGGAGTTCCTCACGGCGCACCGGCTGTACGCGTCGCCGGTGATCCTCTTCAACCTCGCGCAGGCCTACCGCTCCGATGGCCAGCTCTCCAACGCCATCACCACCTTCCGCCGCTACATCGATGAGAACCCGCGGCTCACCCCGACGCAGCGCGAGGACGTCGAAGGGGTCATCCGCGAGATCGAGACCACCCGCGCCGTGCTCGCCTTCGAGGTCGAGCCCGCCGGCGCCGAGATCACCCTCGACGGCCGCGTGCTCGGCACCTCGCCCCTCCCCCGCGGCGTCGAGGTGCTCCCGGGGCCCCACGAGATCGCCGTCACCCTCGCGCTGCACGAGCCCGTCACCCAGACCATCAACGTGCACGCCCACGAGCGCAGGCTCTTCCAGACCAACCTGCACCCCGTCGAGAACAACGCGCGACTCATCGTCAACGTGCTCCCCGCCGACGCCGAGATCACCCTCAACGGCGCCGCCGTCGGCCGCGGCTCCTACGACCAGCGCGTGCGCCCGGGCGTCCACCAGCTCTCCTTCTCCCTGGCCGGCTACCAGCCCCGCAGCGAGAACGTCACCGTGCGCACCCTCTCCGAGGAGACCGTGCGGGTCACCCTCGAGGCCCGCCCGCGCAGCCTCTTCACCCGCTGGTATTTCTGGGCCGCCGTGGGCGGCGCCATCGCCGTCGGCGCCACCCTCGCCGTGGTGCTCAACCCCATCGAGCCCACCGCCATCCCGGGCAACGGCAACCCGCAGTTCGTGCAGAGCCTCGTGAGCTGGTAGCAGCGCCCGCGGGCGATCGCGCGTACCATCCGCGGCACCCGCAATGTCCCTCGCCAACATGACCCAGGCGGAGATCCGCGCCCTCGGCGGCCTCGCGCTCTCGTGCGCCGGCGCCGAGGAGTCCGCCCTCGGGATGCGCGCCCTCGCCTGGTACAACTCGCTCCTCTCGCTGGGCATCAACGTGCCGCTCCACGTCGTGCTCGACCTCGGCGCCGCCCTGCTCGGCGAGCGCCCAGAGTTCGCCCCGCCGCGCGAGCTCCCGCGCATCCCGGAGGGCATCAACCCCGCCGACGTCGCCGCGCTCCTGCGCGACTACGCCGCGCTGCTCACCGAGGTCGCCAGCACCGACATCGCCGCGAAGCTCAAGAAGTCCCGCCTCGACGACGGCGTGCTCAGCACCCTGCTCACCCGCGCGCTCGGCCCCGTCGTCGACCGCTGGCGCGGCAACAACCTCTTCGAGCCCATCCCCGTCAACGCCGAGTCGGTCACCCGCGCGATGCTCAACCTCCCGCAGGCCTGGGCCGCGGTCGACCGGCGCCCCGAGCTCGCCTTCGTGCGGCACATCCTCCAGCACCGCCTGCACCTCCTCCTGGGCATCGAGCAGATCGACCTCGACACCGTCGAGCTCCTCGGGCTCATGGGTCAGGAGGGCGGCATGCCCGAGACCGAGCTCGTCGACCTGCTCGCGGTCTTCAACAGCCCCGAGGCCAACGACGTCGTCAACTTCTCCCTCGACATCCTGCCGAGCGTGCTCGAGACCCGCCGCGGCGGCGGCCAGCAGGTCTTCGCCGTCGACGGCTACTCCGGGGTGGTGTCCGCCGGCTCGCTCGACTCGCTCTTCCTCAGCGAGCTCGCCTACGACGACGAGCTCTTCGAGCAGCGCTTCCTCGACAACCAGATGCTCTACTACGCCCACGAGGCGCAGGACCGTCCGCCTCCCCGCAGCTACCAGATCCTCGTCGACGCCAGCGCCTCCATGCGCGGCGCCCGCGCCGTCTTCGCCCGCGGCCTCGCCATCGCCCTCGCCAAGCGCATGACCCTCCTCGGCTTCGAGGCCACCGTGCGCTTCTTCGACTCGCGCCTCTACGAGCCCATGCGCCTGCGCCGCGGGCGCTCCGGGCTCCACGGCACCGGCTCGCTCCATGTCGCGGGCATCCTGGCCTTCAAGGGCGAGCGCGGCCGCAACTACGCCCGCGTCTTCGCCCAGCTCGCCTCGGAGATGGAGCGCCTGCGCGAGCGCTCCAGCGTCACCGTCTACATGATCACCCACGCCGAGTGCCACGTGCCCATCGAGCTCATCCGCCGCGTGCGCGAGAGCGCCGAGCTCTGCGGGGTGTTCATGCTCCCCTCCCGCGGCGCCCTCGACCTGGAGTACCTCCCCGCGCTCACCCTCCACGAGGTGGTCACCGACGCCGCCCTGCGCGACCGCTCCGAGCGCGCCACGCGGGCCCTCTCCATCGTCGAGCAGGCCTCGTCCAAGACCCGCGAGGCCGAGAAGCACCGCGCCGAGAACGCCGCGAATATCTGACCCGGTAAACCCTCTCCGCCTCTTCGGGTATGGTCCCGCGCGTGGAGCCCTCCCCCACACCGCCGCCCCGCTGGCGCGCCCTCTTCCCCGCGCTGCTCGCCCTGCTCGCGCTCACCCACGCGCCCCTCTTCGCGGGCCGCTCGGTGATCTACCGCGACACCTGGCTCTGGGTGATCCCCGCCCGCGCCGTCGTCCGCGACGCCCTCCTCTCCGGCCGCCTCCCCCGCTGGAACCCCTTCGTCGGCCTCGGCTTCTCCGTCCCCGCCGAGCCCCTCTACGCGCTCTTCTACCCCTCGCACCTCGCCACCCTGCTCAGCCCCGACGTCGCCTGGGGCGCCTCCCTCGACACCTGGCTGCACCTCCTCCTCGGGGCCCTCGGCTGCGCCGCGCTCGCCGCCCGCCTCGGGGCGCGCTCCGTCGGCGCCGTCGTGGCCGGCGCGGCGTGGTCCCTCTCCGGGCCCATCCAGTCCGAGTGGAGCTGCGGCGTCCGCCTCTTCGGCCTCGCCTGGCTCCCCTGGTGCGCCGTCGCCGCCGTCGACCTCGCCGCCGCCCCGCCAGGCGCCCCGTGGCGCCGCGCCGCCCTCCGCGCGGTCGTCCCCGTCGCCCTCGCCATGCTCGCGGGGGAGCCCTTCGTCGCCCTCCTCGGCGCCTGCTTCGGCGCCGCCCTCGGCCTCGCCGCCGCCGACCGCGCCAGCGCGCCGCGCACCCTCGCCGGCCTCACCCTCGCCGCCCTCGCCGCCACCCTCCTCGCCGCACCCACCCTCGCGCCCATGCTCGCGGGCGCGGCCAGCTCGCAGCGCTCGTCGGCGCTCACCCGCGAGCTCGCCGAGCAGCTCTCGATGCACCCGTGGCGCCTCGTCGACCTCGGCACCCTCGGCGGCCTCGGCATGGCCTGGTCGATGCGCGTCGACCCCGCGGTCAACGCCATGCTCGACCCGCACCCGCTGCTCGACTCGCTCTACCTCGGCGCCGCCGTGCTCGCCCTCGCCGCGCTCGGCGCCGGCCGCGCCCGCGCCCGCGCGGTCCTGCTCGCCCTCGCCGCCCTCGGGCTGCTGCTCGCGCTCGGCCGCCACACGCCGGTGCACGCGGTGTTTCGCCGGGTGATCTTCCCCTTCGCGTACATGCGCTCGCCGGAGAAGTACCTCGTGGTCACCTCGACCGCGGTGGCCGTCCTCGCGGGCCTCGGCGCCGAGCGCCTGCTCCTCGACCGCCGCGCGGCGCTGCGGGCGACCGCGGGCCTCGCGATCGTCTACCTCGCGCTGTGGCTCACCGCGCGCGGATGGATGCCCCGCGGGCTCGCGATGATGATCCCGCAGGGGGCGGTGATGGGCCTCGCCGCGATGGCCCTGCTCTCGGGCGCGGCGGCGCTCGCCCGGCGTAGCCCGCGGGCGGCGGCGGTCCTGGTGGTCGCGGCGGTGGCCCTCGACCTCGGCGAGAACACCCGGCGCTTCGGGCGCTGGGGCGACGGCGCAGCGGCCCTGCGTGAGCCCGCCGTGGCGACCGCGGCGCGCGCCCTGGGGCCGCGGGCGGGCGTGGCGCGGATGTACCGCAGCGACGCCTTCGAGCGGGCCCTGCGCGGGGGCGACCGGGTGGGCTTCGGGCGCGCGACGCTGCAGGCGAACACCAGCGGGCTCTTCGGGGTGGCGACCCTGCCGGGCTACGACGTCGGCGTGTCGCCCGAGGTGGGGCTGCTGCTCGCGCGCCGGCGCATCGACGCGCTGCGGGTGCTGTCCATCGACGCGGCGCTGATGCCCACACGCGCAGCGGGCGCGCCAGCGGGCCTCGCGGCGGTGATGGAGCCCGCGCCGGGCGCGACGCTCTACCGGGTGCTGGAGACCCTGCCGCGGGCCTATGTGGCAAGAGAGTCGATGGGGTTGTCGCTTGAAGACGCGAGGGCGCACCTGCTCGACGCGGAGGTGGTGAGCGGTCGGCGGGTGCTGCTCACGGGTGGGCCCACGCAGGGCTCCGCGGAGGGCGACGCCGCCGTGGCGTGCCGGCCGGTGTCCGATGGCGATGGAGAGCGCGTGGTGGCCTGCGATGCGCCTGCAGGTGGACACGCGGTGTTCATTGAACAATGGACCCGCGGGTGGAGCGCCACCGTCGATGGACGAGCCGCGGGGCCGGTGCTCCAGGCGAACCTGGTGGGGCTCGCGGTACCGCTCGCTCCGTCGCCGCGGCCGCAGCGGGTGCGGGTGTGGGTGACGCCGCCGGGCGAGCGCGCGGGCCTGGTGCTCGGCGCGCTCGCCTGGGCGGCGCTGGGGGTGGGGCTGTGGGTCAGTTCGCGAGCTCGCGCGCGAAGCGAAGCTCACCCCCCGCCCGGCTGATCTTGACGGTCTCGCCGGGCGCGAAGTCGCCGCTCAGGAGCCGCTGCGCCAGGGGGTTTTCGATGTGCTGCTGGATGGCGCGCTTCAGCGGACGGGCGCCGTACACCGGGTCCCACCCCACCTCGCCGAGCCAGTCCTTGGCGGCGTCGTCGACGGACAGCTTGAGCTCGCGCCGCGCGAGCCGCGCCTCGAAGCCCTTGAGCTGGATGTCCACGATCTGCCGCAGGTCTTCCTTCCCCAGCCGGTGGAACACCACCGTCTCGTCGAGGCGGTTGAGGAACTCCGGCCGGAAGCTCCGCCGCAGCTCTTCCATCACCAGCCGGCGAGCCTCCTCCTCGCCGCGATCCTCCAGCAGGAAGGCGCTGCCGACGTTGCTGGTCATGATCAGCACCGTGTTGCGGAAGTCGACCGTGCGGCCCTGGCCGTCCGTCAGCCGCCCGTCGTCGAGCACCTGGAGCAGCACGTTCCACACGTCGGGGTGGGCCTTCTCGATCTCGTCGAAGAGCACCACCGAGTAGGGCCTCCGGCGCACCGGCTCGGTGAGCTGGCCGCCCTCGTCATAACCGACATACCCGGGCGGCGCGCCGATGAGCCGCGAGACGGAGTGCTTCTCCATGTACTCGCTCATGTCGATGCGGATCATCGACTTCTCATCGTCGAAGAGGTAGCCCGCCAGCGCCTTGGCCAGCTCGGTCTTCCCGACGCCCGTCGGCCCCAGGAAGAGGAAGCTCCCGATGGGGCGGCGCTCGTCGCCGAGGCCCGCACGCGCGCGCCGCACGGCGTTGCTCACCGCCACGATGGCGTCCTTCTGGCCCACCACCCGCTCGCCGAGCACGTCCTCCATCTTCAGCAGCCGCTGCTGCTCGCTCTCCAGCATCTTGGAGAGGGGGATGCCCGTCCACTTGGACACCACCGCCGCGATGTCCTCCGAGGTGACCTCCTCCTTCAGGAAGCCGCGGCCGCCCTGCTGCGAGGCGGCGATGGCCTCCTGCGCGCGGGCGAGCTCCTTCTCCAGGCCCGGCAGCACCTCGTACTGCATCCGCCCGGCGTCCTCGTAGCGGCCCGTGCGCGTGGCCTTCTCCAGGTCGGCGCGCGCCGCCTCGATGCGCTGCTTCACCCCGCGCACCCCCTCGATGAGCTCCTTCTCCCGGAGCCACTGGGCCTTCATCCCTTCGATCTTCTCGCGGCGCTCGGCGATGTCGCGCTTCACCTCCTCCAGCCTCGCCTGGCTCGCGCGGTCGGACTCCCGGGTGAGCGCGTGCTTCTCGATCTCCAGCTGCGTGAGCTTGCGCTGCGCCTGGTCGATCTCGAAGGGCATCGAGCCGAGCTCCATCTTCAGTCGCGACGCCGCCTCGTCGACGAGGTCGATGGCCTTGTCGGGCAGGAAGCGCTCGGTGATGTACCGGTTGGACAGCGTCGCCGCGGAGACCAGCGCCTCGTCGCGGATCACGATGCCGTGGTGCTGCTCGTAGCGCTCCTTGAGCCCGCGCAGGATGGCCACGGTGTCGTCCACCGTCGGCTGCCCGATGAACACCTGCTGGAAGCGTCGCTCGAGCGCCGCGTCCTTCTCGATGCGCTTGCGGTACTCGTCGAGGGTGGTGGCGCCGATGCAGTGCAGCTCGCCGCGCGCGAGGGCGGGCTTGAGCATGTTGCTCGCGTCCATCGATCCCTCCGAGGCGCCCGCGCCGACGAGGGTGTGGAGCTCGTCGATGAAGAGCACCACGTTGGCCGCCTGCTCGACCTCCTTCAGCACCGCCTTCAGCCGCTCCTCGAACTCCCCTCGAAACTTCGCGCCCGCCACCAGCGAGGCGAGGTCGAGGGAGATGATCCGCCGGTCCTTGAGGGACTCCGGGACGTCGCCGCGCACGATGCGCTGCGCGATGCCCTCGACGATGGCCGTCTTGCCGACGCCGGGCTCGCCGATGAGCACGGGGTTGTTCTTGGTGCGGCGCGAGAGCACCTGCATCACCCGGCGGATCTCCTCGTCGCGCCCGATGACCGGGTCGAGCTTGCCCGAGCGGGCGAGGTTCGTGAGGTCCTTGCAGTACTTCTCCAGCGCCTGGAAGGTGCCCTCCGGGTCGGCCGACGTGACCCGCTGGCTGCCGCGCACCTCCTTGAGGGCGGCCATCACCCTGGCCTCGTCGATGCCCTTCTTGCGGAGCATGCCCGCCGCGTCGCGGTCGTGCTTCACGATCGCCAGGAAGAGGTGCTCCACGGAGACGAACTCGTCCTTCAGGGCCTTGGACTCGTCCTCGGCCTTCTGGAGCAGAACCCCCAGCCGGCGGGACATCCCGGGCTCGCTGCCGCCGGTCACCCGGGGGTACGCCTCGACGGCGCGCTGAAACTCCGCCGCGAGGTCTTTCGCGTTGGCCCCGGCCTTCTGCACGAGGGCCGGGATGACCCCGTCTTCCTGCTCGAGCAGGGCCAGCAGGAGGTGCTCGGGGGTGAGCTCGGGGTTGCCGCGCCGGGTGGCCTCGGACTGCGCCTGGGCCAGGGCTTCGCGGGACTTGTTGGTCAATCGTTCAACGCGCATGGACGTCCTCCTCCGCCGGTCATTGGGATATGCAGTTCTTCGGGGATCCATAAGACCGGAAGCACCGCCGTGCTCTCGTCAAATGCCGCGGCGCACGGGATGCGTCCGGAGGTGGGGCTCGCGCCTCGCCGGGGCGGTGATACGGTGCGCGCCGCCATGACCGACCCCACCACTGCCCGACCCCACGCCATCGTCGTCCTCGGCGCCACCGGCTTCACCGGCCGCCTCGTCGCGGAGTACCTCGCGCGCACCGTCGGCGCCTCCATCCCGTGGGCCATCGCGGGCCGCAGCGCGGCGAAGCTCGCGGAGGTGCGCCGCGGGCTCGTGGCGATCGACCCCGACTGCGAGGCCGTGGCGGTGCTCGAGGCCGACGTCGGCGACCGCGCGAGCCTCGACCGCCTCGCGGCCTCGACGCGGGTGCTGCTCACCACCGTGGGCCCCTACGCGCGCTACGGCGAGGCGGTGGTGCGGGCCTGCGTCGAGCAGGGCACCGACTACGTCGACATCACGGGCGAGCCGGCCTTCGTGAAGGAGATCGTCGAGCGCTACCACGACGCCGCGAAGGCCAAGGGCCTGCGCATCGTGAGCTGCTGCGGCTTCGACAGCATCCCGCACGACCTCGGGGTGCTCTACACGGTGATGCAGCTCCCCGAGGGGCTGCCGGTGTCCATCGAGGGCATGGTGCGGGCGAAGGGCGGCGTGTCGGGCGGAACGTGGCACAGCGCCATCAACGCCATGCGCGACCTGCGCGGGGGCTTGAAGGCGGGGCGGCTGCCCTCCGAGCCGCTGCCGGGCGGGCGCCGGGTGCGGGCCTCGAAGGTGGGCCTGCACTACGACCGCAAGCGCGGCGCGTGGCTGGCGCCGCTGCCGACCATCGACCCGTGGATCGTGCTGCGCAGCGCCCGGGGCCTCGACCGCTACGGGCCGGATTTCCGCTACGGGCACTTCGCGGAGGTGCGCTCGACGGTGACGCTGGTGGGCGGGGCGGTGGGCATCGCGGGGGTGGCGGCGCTGGCGCAGTTCGGGCCGACGCGCGAGTGGCTGCTGGGGCGCATCAACCCGGGCGAGGGGCCGAGCGAGGAGGTGCGCGCGAAGGGGTGGTTCACGGTGACCTTCAAGGCGCGCGCGGGCGACCGGGACATCACCACGCAGGTGAGCGGCGGCGAGGCGGGCTACGCGGAGACGTCGAAGATGGTGGCGGAGTCGGCGCTGTGCCTCGCGCTCGACCGGGACAAGCTGCCCGAGCACACCGGCGTGGTGACCACGGCGATGGGCATGGGCGAGGCGCTCATCGTGCGGCTCCAGAAGGCGGGCATCAGCTTCAAGGTGCTGGAGGGCTGAAGCGGGGGAGAGGGCCCATAGGCGCCAGGATAGGGGCGCAACCCGCTGTGGGACCGGGGTTTGGGCGTTGCCCCGCACCCCGGGCAAGCGAAGGCAGGCGCCCGCTCCGCGGGCTGTCGAACAGGAACTCCATCGGCCTCCCAGACGGCCGATTCGTCTCACCTGAAGGTCCATCGAGTGTCGGTCCGAAAGCCCCGGAGGGGCGCTCGCCTTCGCTTGCCCGGGGTGCGGGGCAACGCCCAAACCCCCTTCCCCGCTGCCGCGCGCCCTACCATCGGATGATCTTATCGCTGCCCTCATCGTGCGTAGAGCGCTTGCAGGCTGCGGGCTCCGAGCTACCCGCACAACTTCACGCGCCCGGCTGCCGCGGGTTGAAACCCACGGCAGCCAAGGGAAAGCCCGCGGCGGGCTGGTCACTGTGCCTGGACATCGGACAGGCCGCTTACGGCCTTCACCTTGGCTGCCGTGGGTTTCAACCCGCGGCAGCCGGGCGCGTGAAGTTGTGCGGGTAGCCGACCTCGGCTCGCGCCATGGGCGGCCCATGCGAGGACTTTGGAAGTACCCCGACGGTCCGCCCGGCAACGCCATCATGGTGGTGTTCACCGACAGGGACGGGACGGTCCTCTCGGTCGATGTCGATCGCCTCCCCGCCGACCCCCACGCCATGTCCACGAGTCCCACCGCGCCCGCTGCGCCAGCGGGCCGAGCGCACCCGGGTCTCGACGCCGCCCAGCGCGAGGCTCTTGTCGGCAGGTCGATCGCGGATGCTCGACGTCTCTTCGGTGTCCCACAGGGATCGCGCAGACTACCAACTGCTCCGTGGAAGCTCAGGATCGACTGTGGACGCGGCTTCCTGAGCTGGGACGTGTTCTTCTACTGGCCGACCCGCGACTATCCGGCGCACATCTATGGCGGCAACGTCGAGCGGATTGGAGACTGGGCCTACGTGCATGAGTGAGGGACTCGCGGTGCGGTCCACTCCTGCCCGGCGGCACCATCCCCCTTCCTCGCGTTCGAAGTGCGTGCGGGGAGGGTCTTCCCACATCTCCCCAACGTTGCCGGGTCCATGCTCCGGCCTCTTCGGCGCGTTTCGGCCCAGGGCCGTGATCGACGCATCGGAGACGATCACCAGGCATCGTGGGTGACACCCCCGGGCGGCGCGACGCAGTCGAGACCGTGCGCGTGTCGAGCACGCGGCCCGCTCGTCGGTCGCGATGGTCACACCGCGGCACGATGAGAACTTGCAGTCGCGCCAGAGCTCGACGCCGGGGATGCGGTAGTGCCCCAGCCGGCGCAGCGACTTGTGCCGCCGGACGCGCGTCCAGACGGACTCCGGGGGCGCGCGATCGATGATGAAGCTGCGTGCGGAGTCGCGGAAGAGCCCGCGGAGCCCCAGGCCGTCGCGAGCGGGAGGCGACAGGTCGACGTAGCCGTGGTTGCAGGCGGCGCCGAGGAGGCAGAGCGCGAGCCCGACGCCGTGCAGCGCGAGCGCCTCTCGTCGCGGCGGCGTGGCCACGACCAGCGCGACGGCCTCGACGGCGTCGACGCCGCGGTACGCCGACTCACCGCGAGGCGCGACCAGCCAGGCGCGCCCGTCGCCCGGGTCGCCGGTCGGGCGGAGGGTCCACGAGGTGCGGCCCGCCGCGACGTCGCAGAGCCACCGGCGCGCGTCGGCCTCGCGGCGCAGCGTGCGGAGGGCGAACGCGACGTCGACCCCGAGCACGCCGACGGTGAGCGGCCACAGCGGCTCGTCGGCGACGATGCACGAGAGGGCGCCGATCCAGGCGACGCCGAGCGCGGCGCGGCGCATGGCGCGGGCGTCGTCAGGGAAGGTCGACGGGCACGAGGAGGTAGGGGCGAGGCAGCGACGGACGACGACGAGCCACGCGACGACGATCAGGACCCCGCAGGCGCCGCCGCCGATCGCCCAGACCTTCGTCGCGTAGACGTCGGTGCTGAGGGAGGGAGCGAGCCAGCTGTAGGTGAACCCGAGCATCACGCCAGCGACAGGGACCCGTCCTGCGACGAGCCCGCGGGCACGGCCCGGGTCGTCGGCCACGGCGGGGGCAGCTCCATGGATGGGAGGCTACACCGCAGGGCGCGGAAGGCCCCGCGGCTCCCCAGGGCCGAAGCACACCACCAGGGCGTGACGGGCGGAGATTGATCCCGCCGCGGTTGCCGTGAGAAGACAGCGGCCGGTGGCCGACGAGAACATTGCGCCCGGGCAACGCGTCGACGGGCGATACGAGCTCGTGGAGTTCTGCGCGGAGGGGTCGTTCGGCTCGGTGTGGCGCGGGAAGGACACGCGCTTCCGCGATCGCAGCGTCGCGGTGAAGTTCCTGAAGGCCGAGCTCATGGGGCAGAGCGAGGTCGTCGAGCGCTTCGAGAACGAGGCCGAGGCGCTCTCGCAGGTGGAGCACCCCAACGTCGTCGCGGTGCTCGACCGCGGGCGCTGGGCGGGCACCCGCTACCTCGTGATGGAGTGGGTCGACGGCACCACGCTCGACAGGTGGATCGACTCGTTTCGCTCCAACGGGCAGCGGCCGCCCGAGGCCGCCGCGCTCGCGATCTTCGAGGAGATCTGCCTCGCCCTGGCCGCGGCGCACACGCTCTCCGAGGCCGGGCCCGTGGTGCACCGCGACCTCAAGCCCGAGAACGTGATGCTGCGCGCCCGCGGCACCATGCCGGCGCCGTCGGTGAAGGTGCTCGACTTCGGCATCGCCCGCCTCCGCGGCGGCGGGTCGCGCACCCGCACCGGCGTCCAGATGGGGACCTTCATCTACATGGCCCCGGAGCAGGCCACCGGGGCGTCGCGCTCGGTGGGCCCGTGGACGGACGTCTTCGCGCTCGGCGTGCTGCTCGTGGAGATGCTCACCGGCGTGAGCGAGCCCCTCGAGGAGACCGCGTGGTGGACGGTCTCGATCCGCGGCGAGTCCGAGGTGAACCCGCTCCTCGACGCGCTGCTCCCCGCGTCGTCGCCCGCGCTGCTGGCGCTGCTGCGACGCTGCCTGCGCCGCGACGGCCCCGACCGCTTCCCCGACGCCGCGGCCCTGCTCGCCGCGTTTCGCGAGACCTGCGCGCCCCCGGCGGCGAGCACGCCTCCGCCCCCGATCGCCGCCCCGACGGTGCCGATGGCCGTCGCGCCTCCGCCCGCCCCCGCGCTCGCGGCGCCGGTCGCGCGGCGCCCACCGAGGGCGCTCGTCGGCCTGATCGCGGTGGTGGCGCTCGTCGCGGTGGGTACGCTCGTCGTGGTGCTCCGTCCGTCGCCCGCCGTCGGTCCCGCGCCGCCCGCCGTCACGCTGGTGCGTCCGCCGTCGCAGGCCGCGCGCTGCCCCGATGGCATGGTGTTCATCGCGGGCGCGACGCTCACCACCGGGCTTCCCGCCGCGCTCCGGACGCCCGCCGACCCGCCGCCCGCGTCGGTGGCGGTCGCGGCGTTCTGCATCGACCGCACGGAGGTCACGGTGGCCGCGTGGTCGCGCTGCGTCGCCGGGCGGCAGTGCCCTCCGCTCCCGACGGAGGCGACGGAGGACGTCGCGGACACCCCCGCGCGCAGGCAGCTCTTCTCGTCGCTCTGCGTCGCGCACACGGCCCGCGCCGAGGCGCTCCCGGTGAACTGCGTCGACGCGCAGCTCGCGGAGGCCTTCTGTCGCGCGCGGGGCGCGAGGCTGCCCTCCGAGGCGCAGTGGGAGCTGGCGGCGCGCGGTCCGGAGGGGAGGGCGTTTCCGTGGGGCGCGGCGGAGCCCGACGTGACGCGGCTCAACGCCTGCGGGCCGGAGTGCGTCGCGGCGCTGGCCTCGCGGGGCGACACCGCGGCGCTGCGGGCGATGGGCGACGCGAGCGACGCGGCGCCGACGCTCGCGCCGGTCGGGTCATTCCCCGCGGGCTCCACCGCGGACGGGGTCGCGGACCTGGCGGGCAACGTCGCCGAGTGGGTGGGCTTCCCGGGGATGGGCGATCAGCGGGGCGTGCGCGGCGGGTCGTGGTTCAGCGCGCGGGCGGTGAGCGTGATGCCGGCGCTGCAGATTCGTGTGCCGGCGTCGCACCGCAACCCGCAGACGGGCTTTCGCTGCGCGGCCGATGCGGTCACTGCTCCGTAGCTGAACGCGGCCGAGGGGGTGGCGGCGGCGCGGTGCGCTCGGCGGGGCGACGCGGGGCACCAGCCGCCGGACGTCGGCGCGGCGAGGCGCGCGGCGGCTCGGTCGTCGCTGCCATCGTGCACCCGAGCGCCGTCGAGAGCAGGGTGAAGAGGACGGCCCGACGCGCCTTCGTGATCCCGACCGGCATGGGCGTGACGTAACGCGTATGGCGGGGAGAAATCCAGCGGTGAACCGCCGACCTACGCCCGGCCGCGGCAGGGCCTACGCCCGGAAGACGGCCTCGATGGCGGCGGCGTCGCGCGCCCCCTCGAAGCGCAGCAGCACGCGGTCGGCGCTGGCCACCCCGAGGCCGCGCTCGGCGCCGTGGACGATCTGCGGCAGGGCCCAGGCGCGTGTGCTCGTGAGCAGCGTGTGCATCGGGTCGGGCGTCGGCACGGCGGTGCGCCCGAGCTCGAACTTCATCATCGAGGCCGCGGCGGCGTCGAGGGCCACGCGGTCGCGGCTCGCGAAGATCAGCCCGGGGGTGACGGTCACCCGGTCGGTGCCGACGCCCTCGGGGCCGCCGTTGATCAGGGCCGAGCGCGCGTCGACGATGGAGATCAGCGGACGGAAGGCGCCGTTGAGGATCGCGATGTCGCGCGAGATCCGGTCGGCGTCGCCTTCGGTGTAGTGGATCGGGTCGCGGGACTCGTCGCCGATGGCGCCGATGAGGTTCTTCATCGAGAGCGAGATCGCCGCCCAGCGGTGGTTCTTGCACACGGGCAGGTCGATGAAGTGGTCGGCCTCGAGGATCTTGCGCATCGCCAGGATGCCGCCCTGCGCGCGCCAGGTCTCCTCCCAGCCCGGCGGCTGCACCAGCTGCCAGGCGCCCTCGTCCTGGTTGGGCCGCGGCGCCTCGTAGACCTCGTCGGCGCCCGCGGCCAGCGCCGCCTCGCGCAGCCCCGTCAGCCGGAACACGAAGCTCGATTGGAAGATGCGCGCCGAGCGGTCGCCCACGATGATCCGCCCGGGGCGTCGTCGGCGCACGAGGCGGATGACCGCCTGGAGCACCGCGATGCTGGTGGTGACCGCGGGGAAGCCCGACGTCGCCGACACGGGGTGCACCGCGTTGGGCTTGATGAACACGGTCTGCCCGGGGCGTATCTCGTTGATCCCGCCGGCCAGCGCGACGGCCCGCTCGACGGCGGCCGCGACGTCGTCGCCTCCGACCACGCCGACCGCGGCCATGCCCGCGGGCACCGGCACGACGGGCTCGTCCGCGGGCGCATCGTCGGCGTCGTCGCCGCACCCGGCCAGGGCCGCGCCGAGGGCGGCGGTGGTCTGCAACAGGTCACGGCGGGTGATGCGGCGCGGCATGGGTGTACCCCTCAGGCGCCGTGGTGCTGTCGGCGCGGCGGGGACGCTATCACGGCGCTGCCCGGCGGACGTCAGCGGCGTCGGCCCGCGGTACGCTCGGGCGATGGCGACTCCCACCGACCTCGACGCCCTGCGCTCCGCCATCGACGCCCTGCGCGCGGCGCCCCACGCGGGCGTCGAGCGCACCGAGGCCATCGCCCGGCTCGTCGAGGTCGCCGACCGGGCCGCCGCGCGGCTGCGCGCGGGGAGCGTCGACGCCACGGAGCGTGAGCAGCTCGTCGGCCTGGTGGCGGAGGCCCTCGGCGTCGTCGCGCGGGCCTTCGGCGGCGGCGCGGAGGCGTAGCGACCCGCTGCACGGGAGTCGAGGGAGCAGGTACTCCATCGTGGTCACGGTAATGGTTTGAGCATGGTCAGCCCGTCGTCGTCTTCCGCATCGACCGTGGCAGTCGGCTCGCGGTCGTACTAGTACCGCGTCGCAGGGGATGTGAAAGGTTGAGCCGAGCGCCCGCCCACGCCGTCGGTCACTGGCCTCGCCCTCCGAGGGGAGCACCCGCCCGGTGTCTCCGTGCTCGTTGAGGGGACCACTATGGCTGCATCGGGGGAGAAGAACCGCAAGGGTCGCAAGGGTCGCAAGGGAGAAGCGAGGGGCTGATGGTGTCAGGCGCTCGAAGCACTCACCTCGTGTCGGAGACCGGCATCGCTCCCAATGCCCCTCTCACGAGACCAAAGCAGGGAGCGCCGCCAGAACCTAAACCCCTTGCGACCCTTGCGACCCTTGCGGTTC
>JAUSAZ010000038.1 GCA_030652255.1 Myxococcales bacterium
CCCACGGCAGCCTAATGTGAAGGCCGCAAGATGCCTGTCCGATGTCCAGGCACAGTGACCAGCCCGCCGCGGGCTTTCCCTTGGCTGCCGTGGGTTTCAACCCGCGGCAGCCAAGGCGCGCGAAGGTGTGCGGGTAGCCCGGAACCCGCAGCCTGCAAGCGCTCTACGCACGACGAGAGCAACGATGAGCTCGGGGAGGGGGGAGCCGCGGGTCAGTTCGGCGTGAAGCGGAAGCGCGCGCCGGAGGTCACCGCGCCGCAGGTGGTCATCGCGTCGTTGCCCGCGCAGACCGCCTCGGCGCGGGTGCCCTCCCAGTTCTCGAGGCCCACCGCGACGAAGTACCCCGACGGCGGCGGGGTGAGGCTGTTGTAGAGGAGCTCGATGGTGTTGCCCGCCTCGTTCAGGCGCACCTGGAAGCTCAGCGCGCCCGCGCTGGTGGCGAAGTAGTTCACCCCGCTCCACTGCACGATGAAGGAGCGCGAGCCGATGGCCCCGGTGGTCACGTAGCAGATGCTGTTGATGGGGGTGCGCAGGTCCGTCCACCAGGGCGCGACGACGGCGTTGGGCGCGGTCGCCTGCGGGAGCGTCCCCCCGACCTCGGCGCTCCCCACGCCGTCGAGGGAGAGGAAGCCGTTGGTCGCGATGTTCACGGTCGCCACCCGGCGACCCCAGTACTGGAAGTTCGGCAGGGGCAGCGTCACGAGGGTGGAGTTGTCGTCCTGCGCGCTCGCGTACATCCGCGCCGCGGCGGGGAGCGCGCACACGTCGGTCCACGCGATGGAGGGCGCCGTGCGGACGTAGCCGCCGGGCGCCGCGCGGCAGACGCCGGCGCTGCACGTCTGTCCCGCGGGGCAGGCGGTCCCGCAGGCGCCGCAGTTCGCCGCGCTGGTCTGGACGTTGACGCAGGCGCCGCCGCAGCTCACCTCGGGCGCGGTGCAGACGGTCGGGGTCGCCGTGAAGGTGGCGCTGCACCAGCCCGCGACCTCGTCGCCCGTGGCGCGAAACTGCGAACCCCCCTCGACGTGGAAGAACCACCGCCCGGCCGACGGGAGCACCGAGATGCCGCACATGTCCCCGAGGTTGCTGTAGTTGCCCACGGTGGTGACCGCCCGCGTCGAGACCCGCACCCGCGAGATGCTCGTCGCGCTCGCTACGTAGACCAGGTAGGTCTCCGCCCCGTCGGTCTCGGCGATGCCCCAGAGCCCGCCGAACTCGCAGGCCTGGTGCGTGGGCATCGTCCAGGCGCCGAGGCTGCGCACCACGCCGTTGCTGAGGTTGATGTCCCAGAGCGTGCTGGAGTCCCACACCACCGCGCGGTCCCAGCCGGCGAAGAAGCCCGCGCCGGGGGCGATGGTGATGCTCCGTGACAGGGTGATGGGCGAGCCCACGGGCAGCGCCGTCGCGGGGTCGACGATGGCGATCTGCCTCGCGACGCCCCCGGTGTCCGGGGGCAGCGGCACCCCCCCCGACGCGAACACCACGAGCTGCCCGGTGCGGAGGTTGGAGGTGATCCAGTCGAGGCGCAGCGGCGCCGCCGCGGTGGTCTGCGCGGCCGTGTTGATGCTCGCCGTCGCCGTGTCGCCGCTCACGACGAGGTAGCCCGAGAGCGCCGCCATGGGGCCGCGGTCGTCGCCCGACACCGCGCCGTGGTCGACCGTGGCGCAGCCCGTGGTGAGCATCGCGTTCACGCGGAAGTTGGCCGGCGCGGCGCCGCCGACGCAGGCCCCGCCGGAGCAGGTCTGCCCCGCGGGGCAGGCGTTTCCGCAGGCGCCGCAGTGGGCCGCGCTGTTGGCGAGGAGCACCTCGCAGCCGTTGGCCTCCGCCCCGTCACAGTCGCCGTAGCCGCCCTCGCACGACAGCACGCAGCGCCCGTCCTGGCAGCCCGACGCGGCGTTGGGGCGCGCCGTGCACGCGGCGCTCGCGTAGCCCGTGCCCGACTCGTTGCAGACCCTGCGCTGGCCGCCGGCGGCGCAGCTCGTGGCGCCCGGCACGCACACCCTCGTCGCGGTGCACGCGCCGCTCGCGCACTGCTCGCCGCTCGCGCACGCCACGTCGAGGAAGCCCGTGCCGTCGGGCGTGCACACGCGCCGCGAGGCCCCCGACGCGCAGGTCGCCGCGCCGGGCTCGCACACCCGCGGCGACTGGCAGCGGCCGTCGGCGCAGGCCGCCCCGCCGGGGCAGTCCATCTCGGCGCGCGCCGCGCCCCGCGGGTCGCAGTTGGCGATGCGCGTGGCGCCCACGCAGGTCGCGCTGCCGGGCGGGCACACCTGGGCGAGGCACGCGCCGTTGTCGCAGAAGCGCCCCGCGCCGCAGCTCTCGTCGCCGGTGCACGGCGTCGGCGGTACGTCCGCGGGCGCGACCGGCTTGTCGCTCGTCGCGGGCGCGTCGGCGCTCACGACCGGGGCGTCGTCGGTCACCGTCGGCACGTCCTCGGCGGCGACGGCGTCGGCCGCGGGCGCGTCGTCGCTGGAGGTCGAGCCGTCGGTGGGGAAGAGCCCGAGGGTGCCCCCGCGAGACGAGCAGCCCAGGGCGAGCGCAGCGATCCAGGCCAGTCGGCAGGTGTTCATGCGGATGCGCGGTGTGTTCGCGCGAACCCGAGGCCGCCGTCAATTCCCGGGCGGACCGAAGGTCAGGCGCATGTGCACCCGGGTCGACCAGTCGAGGCCGTGCCGGGCCTGGTCGCGCTCGATGGCGAGCAGCGCCTCCGACCACGCCGCGCGCGGCACCACCACGAAGCCGTGGCGCTCGTACCACGGGCGGTTCCAGGCGACGTCGGACTGGGTGTTGAGCACGATGGAGGCTTCGCCCGCGCGGCGGGCCTCGTCGATCACCCGGCGGAGCAGCGCGGTGCCCACGCCGACGCCCCCGTGCGCGGGCGTCACGGAGATCTGTCCGAGGCAGAGCTCGCCGCCCACGCGCCCCACGTAGGCCCACCCGACGAGGGCGCCGTCGACCTCGGCGACGGTGATCCTCCCCTGCGCGATGGCGCCGCGGGCGACCTCGTCGGGGATGCCCGACCCGTCGGCCAGCTCGGGGTGGCCCGCGTCGGCGAAGCGTACGTCGGCGTCGCGCTCGACGCGCTGCATCTCGGGGACGTCAGCATCGCAGGCGGGCCGGAGGGTCAGCACGCCGTCACTTCCCCTGGCGGGCCGCGATGGCCCCGAGGGTCACGTCCATCGCCGCGCACTCCTCGGCCACGGTCAGGTCGCCGCGCGCCCGGTTGATCGCGCCGAACACCGCCATCGCCAGCAGCGTCGCCCCCCGCCGCGGATCGCCCGCCAGCCAGCGCGCCACCACCGGGTGCCGCACCGCGACCTTCGCCACCCGCTCCCGCTCGGCGTACTCGACCATCGGGTCGCGCCCGCCCGCCGCGGCCTCGGCGCCCTCCACCGCGTGCAGCATCTCCGGCGCCAGGCCCATCGCGCGCAGCTCGGACTCCACCCTCGCCGCCCACGGCCACGTCGCCGCCCTCGTCGCACCAACCGTCTTCGCCGGGTCGTCCCGCCGCGCCGGGGCCTCCGCCGCCCTCGCCGCCTCCGCAGGGCGCGCCGCCGTCGGCCTCGCCGCGGGCGCCTTCTCCTTCTCCTTCGCCTTCTCCTTCGCAGGGCTCGCCGCCACCGCCACCGCGGGCTCGTCGGCCGAGAGCATCGCCGCCTCGCGCAGCACCGCCATCCACGGCGCGGCGGACTCCGGGACGAAGTACGCCTTGTCCAGCCGCCCGTCGCCCGGCGGGACCACCCGCAGCGCCCGCTCGTCCTTCCGCGCCGTCTGCAACTGCTGGAAGGTCGTGCGCGTCCCGGGCAGCCGCAGGGTCTTGGCCACGTCGCGCATCGCCGCGCCGGTGAGGGCGCCCGCCAGCGCCGCGCGCGTCAGCAGCACGGCCTGCGCCGGGGCGTCGAGGTCGATGCCCGCCGCGCCGGACCACACGTCCAGCAGCCGCCGCCAGGCCCAGCCCACCACCGCCTCCAGCACCTCGTCGATGCGATCGCGGGCGCCGCGGTGCAGCCACAGCCGACCCGTCAACGGCGCCGCGCAGGGGTACTTGCCCCCGCTGCGCGCCTTCCAGATCATCGATCGCTCGCCCGCCGTCACCTCGACGCTCCCCGGCGCCCCGTCGGTGCAGAGCCACAGCCAGCCCACCACGTTCGCCTGGCCGCCGTGCCACGCGGGGCTCTTGGGGTCGTGCGCCGGCACGCAGCCCAGCGGCGCCTCCCGCTCCGTCGGGCCCAGCGCGCGGCGCAGGGTGCCCAGCGCCAGGTCGATCGCCCGCTGCCTCGCCTGGGCGAGCGCGAAGTCGGAGACGGGCGCGGTGCGCGTCGCGTCGGGCGTGAGCTCCGGCGCCTCCAGCGCCATGCGCGAGGGCCACGGGAGATCGATCGCGCTCTCTCCAAGGCGACGGCGGCTGCGGTACCAGGCCACGGTGCTCCCCGCGGGCGCGTCGCTGTCGAGCCAGCAGACCTCGCCCTCGTGGCCCGGCGCCGCGATGGGGCAGCGCAGGCGCACCCGCACCGAGCCGTCCACCGGGGGCTCGATGCGCGCCGCGGGCGGCGAGCGGTCCCACGCCAGGGCGCGCAGCGCGATGCGGACCGCCGCGGTGACGTCGCGACCCTTGCGCAGGGTCTGCAGCCAGGCCGCCTCGCGGGTGGAGAGCACCACCGCCCGCACGCCCTCCTCGCCGGTGGCGCAGGGCTCGTCGGGCTCGACGGTGCAGTAGCTCACCGCGCGGTGCGTGGCCTCCTGCGCGGCCAGGTCGGCGAGGGTCATCGGCTTCGCCTGGGTGTCGGCGAAGACCGCGCGCCCCAGCGCCGCGCCCTCGACCCCGCGGGTGGTGAGCAGCGCCCAGCGCAGCCCCGCGTCGCTCCACGGTGGCAGCGCCTCGGCGGTGCCCGCCACCCGCAGCAGCAGCGCGCGCGCGGCCTCCAGGAGCCGGGTGCCCAGCTCCAGGGTCTGCACGGATTTGTCCACGTCGCGGGCGTCGAGGTCGGGGCACGCGAGCGCCGCGGAGAGGGCGAAGGGCGACGGCAGCGTGAGCACCCGGGCGCTGCTCCCCGGCGCGTGCACCCGCAGCGTGAGCGCGGCCTCGCCCTCCACCAGCCGCAGCTCGCCGAAGCCCAGCTTCGGCGCCACGGACTCGATGCGCGCGGCCAGCGCGGCGCAGCCCGGCTCGCCCGGCAGCCGCACCGCCGTCCCCCCGGAGGCCCGCAGCGCGCGACGGCGCTGGAGCCGCTCGACCTCCGCGGTGACCTCCACCGGCAGCTCGCCCGCGAGCGCGCCGAGGGCCCGCGCGTCGTCCTCGCGCTCCAGCACCACCGCGGCCAGGTCGGGCTCGTCGCCGGGCTCCGCGGCGATCCACGGCGTCGCGCGCTCGCGGCACCACGCCGGGCGCGGGGTGAAGAGCGTGAGCTGCGACAGGGAGATACGCTCGCCCGAGGGGGTGCGCCACATCGGGAGGCGGCGCAGGCGCTCGCGCAGGGCGGGCTGCCGCGGCAGGGCCCTGGCGCCGTCTGCGAGGGCCCAGCGGAGGCAGAGGGACGAGAGGCCCGCGGCGGGCGGGCGACCCCCGTCGGCGTCGTCGAGGGCGGCCTCGATCAGCGCCGGGACCATCGCCGTGAGCAGCGCGCCGAAGGCCTTGCGCCCGGCGTCGGAGAGGGCGTCGAGGGAGGTCGTGAGCGCGGCGTCGTCGTCCGGGGCGAGCCGGCCCACCACCGGGAGCGGGAGCGCGTCGCCGTCGAGGGCGAAGGCCACGACGCCGTCGACGATCACCTCGACGCGGGCCGAGGCCGCCTCGCGGGCCACCGCGGCGTGCAGGGCGCCCACGTCCTGGCGGGAGAGCGAGCGGGCCGAGGCGCCGGGGGCGAAGCCGGCGAGGTCGTCGGGGCGCGCCGGCGGGCGACCGGCGAGGCGGGCGCGGGCGAGGCGGCGGGCGCGGGCGTCGCGCAGCGGCGGGAGCTGCTCGTGGGCGCTGCGGAGCTTCACCCCGAGGGCGCGCTCGAGGTGCGCGCGGTGCTCGCGGTCGGGCACGATGAGCGGGGAGAAGTCCTCCCCCGCGAGGTCGGCGGGGGGCTGTGCGAGGAAGGGGTACGTCGCCCCGGCGCCCGCCGGGAGGCGCGCGCGCAGCGCCGCGGGGGTGAGCTCCTCGACGGCGCCGTCGACCCGGCGCGCGGGGATCATCGGGGTCCCCTCGAGGGCCTCGCGCAGGGGGCCGAGGGAGGCGTCGCCGGGGCGCGCGGTGACGTGCGCGAGGGCGGCGAGGAGCATGCGCCGCGCGGGCACCGAGCGGATCTCCTCGTCGCGGCCGCCCAGGGCGTCGGCGGAGGCCTCGTCGCCGCGCCAGGCCAGGGCGAGCGTGCCCACGAGCGCGAGCTCCGCCGCCGCCACGAGCGCGTCGAGGTCGGCCGGGACGCTCTCCGGCAGCGCGGCGGGGGCGCCCGGCAGCACGATGATCCGGTCGTCCTCGGCGATGACCTGCACCGGGCCGAAGCGGCCGCGGTACTTCCGGCCGTCGAGCGCGACGCCGCCGTGCGCGAGGGTGAAGCCCTCCTTCGTCGACGGCGACGGGGCGATGGCGACGCGGGTGTGGGCGCTCGCGACGACCATCCACGGCACGGCGCGGCGGTCGTCGAGGGTGACGAGGGTGCGCGGGTCGGGGGTGACGCGGGTGGGCAGGGTGCCCGTGAGGTCGACGAAGCGCGCCGTCGCCGGGAGCATCGCCGCCAGGGTGCGCTGCCCCGCGGCGTCGACGAGCAGCACCGTGCGCCCGTCGGCGCGCT
This sequence comes from Myxococcales bacterium, assembly GCA_030652255.1. Lineage (GTDB taxonomy): Bacteria > Myxococcota_A > Polyangia > Polyangiales > SCUS01. The sequence goes on from JAUSAZ010000038.1 coordinate 6,771, forward strand.
CGCCGCCGCGCGGGCCGAGGCTCACCAGCACGCAGCCGCCCGGCGCGTCGACCATGGCGCGCACCTCGCGGGTGGAGACCAGGCCGTCGCGCGCGGTGGTCGGCCACACGGGCAGCTCGGCGAGGGCGGGGTGCCGCCGGAGGGCGTCATCGGCGAGCGAGCGCGCCTCGGCGGGGTCGGCCGCGGCGCCGCGGAGCGTGTCGAACACCGCCCGCACCATGGCGCGGCGGGTGGCGGGCGGGACGTCGTCGAGGGCGGGGCCGAGCCACCGCCGCCGCGGGTCGTCGAGGCCGAGGGCGCCGGCGAGCTCGTCGGCCAGCACCGCGAGCGCTTCGGCGAGGCAGAGCTTCACGGCGCGCATCGCCTGGGCCCGCCCAATGTTGTTCTCGACGCCCTGGAAGGCCTGGTTGGGCTGCAGCGCGGGGTGCTCCAGGGCCACCTCGGCGGGCACCCCCGCGGTGTCGAGCGCCTCGGGCGGCAGCGGCCGCTGCTCGATGAATACGGTGGTGAGTAATACCCCGGAGGCGTCGAGGCCCCGGGCGCGGAGCAGCAGCTCGCCGCGCAGGCCCGGGAGGGCGACCGGCAGCGCGGGGCCATCGCCGTCGAGGGCCTCGCCGAGGGGCGCGCGCAGCACGGCGTCGTCGACGGGCGCGAGCCGCGGGGCGCGGGGGGTGAGCCCGAGGAAGCGCTGGCGGCGGGTCTGGGCTTCGCGGGCTCGCTCGACGGCGCCGGTGGCGGGCTGGAGGGCCATCGGGCGCAGCAGGGCGTCGAGGCGGTGCCGCCGGGGCGGGCACCAGAGCACGGCGCCGAGGTGGGGCGCGAGCTCGGCGGGCAGTGGCGCGGCGCCGCGCCAGACGAGGTGCGGCGGGACGACGAGACGGCACAGGGACGCGGCGGAGACCAGCGGGCCGGTGGCGGTGGGGAGGAGGGCCCACTCGAGGAGGGCGGTGGCGACGGCGGGCGTGGCGACGCCGAGCTCGGCCTCGGAGGGGAGCGAGGCGGCGGCCGGGAGGCCGTTGGAGAGCCACGTGTCGCCGAGGCAGTGGTGCAGCCACACGAGGAGGGCCTCGTGGAGGGCGATCCGCTCGGGCTCCGGGAGGCTGGGGTCGTCGAGGCGCGCGCGGGCGGCGTCGAGGAGCTCGGGGAGCTGGGCGTTCCAGGCGCGGCGGAGGGCGTGCTGGAGGCCGCCGGAGAGGTCGACCTGGGAGCGCGAGGCGTTGGTGGGGAGGGAGCGGGCGTCGACGTGGAGGCGCAGCGGGGAGAAGGGGGCGGCGGCGTGCCCGACGGGGGCGAGCGCGCGGGACTCGAGGATGACGCCGAGCTCTGACAGCACGAGGCGGTGGCCCGCGGAGGGGTCGACGAGCTGGAGCGAGCCGCGGAGGTCGGCGCCGAGGTCGAGGGGGACGCTCACGAGGGCGGGCGGCACGAAGCCCGTGGGGAGCGCGACGCCGTCGCGGCGCAGGGGGATGGGGAGCGCCACGAGGCGGTCGCGGAGGAGCACGGTCTCCGCGGGGTCGCGGGCGAACCACTCGCGCACGACGGGCATCCCGAAGGACTCCCGGAGGTGCACCCGCACGCCCTCGGGCGGCAGGTCGGCGGGGCGGGCGACGAGCTCGACGCGGGCGCGCTCGAGGGCCGCGGGGACGCGCGCGTCGGGGTCGTGCGAGACCCCGGCGGTGAAGCGCACGCGGTGGCACTGCCCCGCAGGGGCCTCGTGGGTGGTGTAGAGGTCGACGTGCCGCGGGCCGAAGCCGAGGGCGGTGTTGACCGCGATGGCGAGCAGCCGCAGCCGGGGGTGGGTGGTGCTGAAGAGGTGGTCGAGGAGGTGCGCGAGGTCGTCGGCCGCGGGGGCGGCGCCGTCGAAGGTGAGCACCAGGTCGTCGGAGTCGTTGTAGAGGTCGACCGCGGTGGACCCGCCCGCGACCGCGGCGCGCACGATCTCCAGCACGTAGAGCAGCGGCTCGGCGAGCTGGAAGCTGCGCAGGCGCTCGACGGCGGCGCGCGGGTCGACGAGGGCGGTGCCGCGGGAGACGATCTTGCGGCGCTGGTTCATGCGGGGGTTGCCAGGGTGAAGAGGGCGAGGTCGCGGCGGGCGTCGAGGGCGCCAGCCTCGAGGGCGACGGCGCGGAGCAGGGTGAGGGCGGCGAGCGCGGGGTCGACCCGGGCGGCGTCGACGGCGGCGGCCACGCGGGGGTGGTCGACGCGGAGCAGCAGGGCGCGGCCGTCGTCGAAGGTGAAGGGCTCGTCCTTCGGGGCGTCGAGGAGGTGCTCGGTCGCCCGCGGGTCGTGGGCGTAGGCGGCGAATGCGCGGTCGTGGCCGTGGCCCTCGAGGGCGCCGAGGGCGACCTCGCGCAGCCCGAGCGCAGGCAGCAGCGGGCGCAGGGCGTCGAGGAGCTTGCGCGCGTGGGGGACGAGCTCGTTGGGGTGCAGCGGCCGCGCGAGGAGGTAGCGGTCGGCGGCCGGGGCGACGCGGTCTTCGTGGTGGTGGGCGCGCAGGAGCGTGAGCAGGGCGTCGGCGGCGGGGCCCGCGGCGCCGAGGTCGACGACGGCGATGTCCTTGCGGGCGAGGGCGGCGGTGAGGGCGGAGGGCCCGGTGGCGTAGCGGCGCTCGGGGCGCTGGAGGATGCCGGGCGCGAAGGAGGCCGTGACGCGCCCCGGGGCGGAGGCGAGCGGGTGCGCGAGGGGCCACGGCACCTCCGCGGGCTTGAGCTTGTAGGGCGCTTCGGGGGCGAGGCGGGCGAGGGCGCCGAGGTGGGCGGCGTCCGAGGGGGGTTGCTGCGCGTGTCGGGCGGCGGCGCAGCGCTGGGCGACGGCGGCGAGGTGGGCGACGAAGCGCTCGCGCAGGGGGCCGCGGGCGAGCTCGGCGGCGAGCTGCTGGGCGCGGGCGAAGGCGGCGTCGCGGCGCACGTTGTCGCGGGAGACGGTGTGGTGCAGCTCGTGCGCGTCGACCTTCCAGCGCACGCCGGGGAGGGGCGTGTCGGTGGTCTCGTGGAGCAGGATGCCGCGGTTGTAGAAGGCGACCGAGGCGACCGGGTCGACGGCGAGGGCGAGCACGGTGCGCGCGTCGACGCGGTGGGTGAGGGTGACGGCGCCGTCGATGTCGAAGGGTCGGTCGATGCGCACGTCGCGGTCGCCGGCGGGGATGCCGTCGGTGCGGAGGTGCAGCGGCGCGGCGATGTGGGGGCACCAGCGGGCGAGGGCGGCGTGGGCGCGCTCGGCGAAGGCGTCGGCCTCGGAGGCGGAGGGGGCGAGGGTGAGGGTGACGGTGGTGCCGCGGCGCGGGGGCAGGGCCTCGAGCTCGTAGGTGAAGTCGGGGCGGAAGGTGAGGCGGAGGGACTCCGGGGCGTCGGCGCGGCCCGTGTCGACGGTGACCACGGAGGGCCCGGCGCCGAAGACCGAGAAGAAGCCGACGCCGAACTTGCCGATCTTGGTGGGGTCGCGGTCCTTGGTGGAGCGGAAGAGCACGACGAGGGAGCGCTCGATGGTGTCCTGGTCCATGCCGCTGCCGTCGTCGCTGACGGACGCGCGGAGGGTGCCGCGCTCGCTCCCCCGGTCGGCCTGGTAGTCGAGGTGCACGGTGATGGCGGTGGCGCCCGCGTCGAGGGCGTTCTGGACGAGCTCGCGCAGCCACGCCATCGGGTCGGCGAACTGCCGCACCATCTGGTGCACGGCGTCGTGGACGGCCTCGCTGGTGGAGAGCTGCGGGCCCTCGTCGGGGCGCGTGCGGAAGGGCGTGGTCACCGCTCAACCCGCCTTGGGTGGTGCAGCCCACCTGCGGGCGTGCAGCGCCCATTGCGGGTCCACTCCGTGGTCTCGACGACGGGGAGCTGGAGGGCGCGCTCGCGGTCGAGGTCGAGGTTGCCGACGTGCAGCGAGAGCGGCGCCTGCACCCACTTGTAGATCGACTGCACGAACATCCGGACGAACTTCGCCACCCAGCGCTCGCGCTCCTCCGCCGTGTCGTCGGGGAACATGCTCCCCAGCGCCTGCACGATCTCCGGCGGCGAGAGCTTCTCCGCGGCGTACAGGTGGAAGCACGCGTCCAACACGCGGAAGGGCATGAGCTCGTCCTCGCCCTTCTGGTTGGGCGCGAGCTCGGGGCCCGCCGGGGCCGACAGGGTCTTCCAGATGCCCTCGAAGCCGTGCTTCTCCAGCATGTATTCGAGCAGGTAGATCACCACCGTCTTGGGCACGTTGGCGAGCACCGCGAGGGCGCCCTCCAGGTCGCCGCCGATGGTGGTGTAGCCCATGGCCTTCTCGGACATGTTGCCCGTCTGGAGGAAGAGCATCCCGGTGGTGTTCGACCAGTTCCACATGCGCTGGGCGCGCACGCGGGCCTGGATGTTCTGCATGGTGAGCGACGTGAGCTCACCCCCCACCATGGTCTGCGCGGCCTCGGCCTCGCGCTTGAACGCGTCCTCGATGGGCACGACCTTGAAGGGCACGCCCAGCTCTTCGCAGATGATCCGCGCGCTCTCCGAGGTGTGGTCGGTGGAGTAGCGCGACGGCATGTAGAAGGCCTTGAACATCTCCCCCGTCTTGGCCTTGCGGGCCTCGTCGGGCAGGTCGGCGTAGTGCTTCTGGATCGCCCGCCAGGTGATGAGCAGCGTGAGGAGCGAGTCGCGCCCGCCGGAGAGCGCGAGGCCGAAGCCCTTGAAGGCCTTCGTCTTCTCGAAGTAGTCCCACACGCCGAGGCCGAGGGCGTCGAGCAGGTCGTCGCAGAACTCCTCGCGGGCGTTGCGCGGGGCCTGCGCGCCCGGGAGGAAGAAGCTCCCGTGGGTGGGCGCGGGGTAGGGGAGCCCGGCGCGGCTGGCGGTCTTCCCCGTGGCCTTCACCACCATGGGCTTGATGGCCGACTGGGCGGCGTCGATGCAGTCGTTTCGCCAGGTGGTGGACTCGGTGCGGATGCGCCGGGTGCGGTCGAGGTCGACGACCGCCGCGGCCCACGACTCGACCCAGCGCGGGGCCTCCAGCATGGGGCGGCCGTTCTGGAAGATGAAGCCGCCGCCGTCGAAGATGAGCCCGTCGTTGGCGCCGACGCTGTTGGCGTAGGCGAGGGTGCACTGGTTGTCGCCCGAGCGCGTGGCGAGCATCTCGCGGCGGGTGCCCATGACGCCCATGCGGTAGGGCGACGCGGAGAGGTTGAGCACCAGCTCGGCGCCGGCGTAGCAGCGGCGGCGCATCGGCCCGTCGGGCGACCAGACGTCCTCGCAGACCTCGACGGCCAGGGTGCCGAAGTCGAAGGCGAACACGAGGTCGCCGAAGGGGACGCCCTCGACGGTGTCGCGCTGCCCGGGCACGCCGCGGGAGAAGGTTCGCGCCTCGTAGAAGACGTTGTAGGTGGGGAGCTTCTCCTTGGGCACGAGCCCGAGCACCACGCCGTGGTGCACCACCGCCGCGGCGTTGTAGAGGTGGCCCTGGTGGGCGACGGTGACGCCGAGCGCGAAGACCGTGGCGAGGGGCGCGGTGTCGCGGGCGAAGCGCTGGAGCTCGTCCCACTGGGCCTTCACGAAGCCGGCCCACTGCACGAGGTCTTCGGCGGGGTAGCCGCCGATCACCTGCTCGGGGAGGGCGGCGACGGTGACGTCCGCGGCGGCCATCGCGCGGGCCTGGGCGACGCAGCGGGCGGTGTTGGAGTGCACCGAGCCGACGGTGGGGTTGACGCTGCCGAGCCCGATCTTGACCAGTCGCATGGGGGTTTCGCCGCTCCTTCGCGTAGACGCGCGCGGACGCTACCACAGCGACCGTAGCGGTCAGTACGGCGCGTCCGGCCCCCAGTGCGCGCGGAGGAACTCCCTCCGGCCCGAGTGCTCGTGATAGGCGCGGTAGTGCACCGGGTGCGTGCGCCAGAAGTTCTGGTGGTAGTCCTCCGCGACCCAGAACACCCCGGCGTCTTCGATGGTGGTGGTGATGGGGGCGGTGAAGCGGCCGAGCGCGGCGATGCCCTCGCGGGTGCGCGTGGCGGCGGCGCGCTGCGCGGCGTCGTGCGCGAAGACGGCGCTGCGGTACTGGCGCCCGGTGTCCGAGAAGGCGCGGTCGACGCCGGTGGGGTCGATGCGCCGCCAGAACACGTCGAGCAGCTGGTCGTAGGTGACGACGGTGGGGTTGTAGATCACCCGCACGGCCTCGGCCTGCGACGTGCGGTGGTTGCTCACGTCGTCGTAGGTGGGGTGCTGCTCGGTGCCGCCGGTGTAGCCCGAGATGGCGTCCTGCACGCCGTTGACCTGCTCGAAGGCGGCCTCCATGCACCAGAAGCATCCGCCCGCGAAGGTCGCCACGGCCATGCCCGAGGGGGCGGGGCCGGCCTCGCGTGTCCCGCCATCGGGCACGACGGGGAAGTCATCGGGGTCGGCGGCCGACGCCGCGTGCGCGGCGGGTGCGGCGGCGGGTGCTGCGGCGACCGCAGCGGGCGACGGGCGCGGGGTGGAGGCGTTGCAGCCGGAGGTCCCGCAGCCCGCGAGGAGCAGGGCGAAGGCCGTGATGGCGAAGGAGGTCCGGAGGCTCATGCGGCGGGATACTCCCATGGGCGCGCGGCGGTTACGCTCACATCCCCAGCAGCCGCTCGGCCTGCCGTCGGAACTCCGTGTACGAGGTCGGCTCATCGACCACGCGGCCCGCGGCCTCGCGCCCCGGCGCCCGCACCAGCATCGGCACCGCGCGGTCGAAGAGGTACGGCGAGCCGTGGCTGGCGCCGCGCCCCGGCGTGTACCCCGGGTCGAAGAACGATCCCGCCCTCGCCTGCGCGTACAGCGCCGCGCCGCTGCGGTCGGGGATTGCCCGGCACAGCAGCGCCTCCGCCGACTCGCCCTCGGCACACGACGCGGGCACCGTCCGGGTGTCGATCACCCGCTCGACCTCGGGGTGCTCTCGCAGCCGCGCCGTGAGCGCCGCCTGCAACACCTCGCGCCGCGGCGCAGGCAGCGCCTCGGCCGACTCGGTCAGGTACACGTAGGGGTCGGCCACGCCGCGCACCCACTCGCCCTCGCCCAGCGCCCGCACCGCCGCGGCCTGCAGCTCGCGCGCGACCTCGTCGGGGTCGAGCCGCCCGGCGGGACCGCACGTCCGCTCGTAGGCGTCGCGCCCGCCGCGCACCGACGCGCCGTCGCACCAGGGCCGCGCCGCCGGGATGGCGCTCACCTCGGGCAGCGACGTGATGCCGTGGTCGGCGGACAACACCAGGGACCACCCGTCGCTCCCGGCCACGGCGTCGAGGCGCGCGAAGAAGCGACCCAGCGAGGCGTCGAGCTGGCGGAGCTGGTCCCACGCCTCCCAGGAGTCGGGCCCGAAGAGGTGGCCGATGTAGTCGTTGGAGGAGAGCGACAGCGCCAGGAGCATCGGGGCCCGCGGGTCGCGCGCCGACGTGAGCGCGTCCCCGGCCAGCGCGAGCACGGCGCTGTCGCCCATCGGCGAGGCCCGCAGCGCGCCCGCCGGACGCCGCGCCCGCGCGAAGTCGTGGGGGAAGGTGGTGCCCCAGCCGTCGAGGTCGCCCTCACCGGGCTGATCGTCGGGGGTCGCGGCGTGGGCGCGCACCCAGGGTTCATCGGAGAGGGTCCACGGCGTGGCTCGCAGCGCCTGCAGGGCCGGCGGCAGCCCGTGCGGGTCGACCCACGAGGGGAGCGTCTGGCCGAAGGCGGTGGAGGTCACGAAGCGGTCGCGCGCGGGGTCGAACCACAGCGTCGCCGTCGGGCGCCGACCGCCGCCGAAGATGGCCCCGCGGTCCTTCAGCGAGATGCTCACGATGACGGCGCCAGGGACGCGGGCCCGCAGCGCGTCGGCGAGGGTGTCGACCCGCAGCCGCGCGATGGAGCTGCCCACGGCGTCGGTCACGCCCTCGTGGGTCACGATGCGCGAGGCCTCGTCGCGCAGGATGGACACCCTCCCGCCGCGGCCGTCGGGCAGCTCGTTGGCGAGGATGCCGCTCTCTCGCGGGGCGTGCCCCGTGTAGAGCGACGAGTGGCCCGGCGCCGTGTCCGTGGCCGCGTGCCCATAACGGACATGGCGGTACCAGGTGCCCTCGCGCCGCAGCCGCGCGAAGCCGCCGTCGGGGGGCAGCAGGGGGAGGCGGTCCTCGGCGATCCAGGCCGCGAACTGGTCGACCACGAGGGTCACCACCAGGGGCGCGGGCCGCGGCGCGGCGGGCGTCGTCGCAGGCGTCGTGGGGGCTACGGGGCGGGCGGAGCAACCGAGGGCGAGGAGCCCGAAGGCGAGGGCGATGGGGCGCATGGCTTCGGGCGCGGACCATATCAGCCCGCACGCGGCGCGAGGTCACAGGAGCGCGACGCCGGCCGCGAGTACCGACCCCGTTGCAGTCGGCCGTCGGCGCGGTCACTGTGCCGCCCGCCATGCAGCTCCACCTCCGAGCCACCGCCTCCTACGACGCCGCCCTGGCGCGCCTCACCGACCGCGGCGACGACGACCTCGACCGCGTCGCCCCCGCCGTGTCCGAGATCCTCCACGCCGTGCGCACCCGCGGCGACGAGGCCCTCGGGGAATACTCGCTCCGGTATGACGGCGCCGTCCCGTCGCCCTTCGCCTACGGGCCCGACGAGATGGCCGCCGCGCTCGCCGCGCTCGACCCCTCGCTCGCCGAGGTGCTGCGCTTCTCCGCGCAGCGCATCCGCGCCTACCACGAGCGCCAGGTGGAGTCGGGGCTGCGCTACACCGACGACGACGGCGTGGGCCTCGGATGGCGGGTGCGCCCGCTCTCCCGGGTGGGCGTGTACGCGCCCGGCGGCAAGGCGCGCTACCCGTCGAGCGTGCTGATGTCGGCCATCCCCGCGGCGGTGGCGGGCGTCGGCGAGGTGCTGCTCGCAACGCCGCGGCCGACGGCGGAGATCCTCGCGGCGGCGTCCATCGCGGGGGTGTCGCGGGTCTTCGACATGGGCGGCGCGCAGGCCGTCGGGGCGCTGGCCTACGGCACGGCGCTGGTGCCGCGGGTCGACAAGATCGTCGGCCCCGGCAACCTCTACGTGGCCTGCGCGAAGAAGCTGGTCTTCGGGCGCGTGGCCATCGACGGCATCGCGGGGCCGTCGGAGATATTGGTGGTGGCCGACGAGGGCGCCGACCCCGAGGCGGTGGCCGCCGACCTGCTCTCGCAGGCCGAGCACGACGAGGCGGCGTACCCGCTGCTGGTGGCGACCAGCGAGGCGGTGGCGCGGCGGGCGCTCGACGCGCTCGAGCGGCAGCTGGCGGAGCTTCCCCGGCGGGCCATCGCGGAGGCCTCGGTGCGCGCCAACGGGCACGCCTTCGTGGTGGGCGACCTCGACGAGGCCGCGCGGGTGGTGACGGCGCTGGCGTCCGAGCACCTGGCCCTGCTGGTGCGCGACCCGGAGGCCCTGCTGGCGCGGGTCGGTGCGGCGGGCGCGGCCTTCCTCGGGGACTTCACCCCGGAGGCCGCGGGCGACTACCTCGCGGGGCCATCGCACGTGCTGCCGACGGGCGGCGCGGTGCGCTTCAGCTCGCCGCTGGGGGTGTACGACTTCGTGGTGCGCACCTCAGTCATCCGCTACGACCGCGACTCGCTGGGGCGGCACGGCGCGGCCATCGCGGCCTTCGCGCGGGCCGAGGGGTTGGAGGCGCACGCCCGGGCGGTGGAGGTCCGACTGCGCGGGGGGTCTTGACGCGGGCGGCGTGTCCACCCCCAACGTCCGAGCCATACCCCCTCATGGATGAACGCGAACTCCCCACCGGCCGCCTCGGACGCTTCGCCCGCCTCGCCTCGACGGGGCTGAGGGTGGGGGTGGGCGCCCTGCTCGACAAGGACGCCCGCGCCGCGGCGGTGCACACGGCGGAGGTGCTGGGCACCCTGCGGGGCCTCGCGGCGAAGGTCGGGCAGATGGCCAGCTACGTCGACGGGGTGATCCCCGAGGGGCAGCGGGAGCACTACGAGTTCGCGATGAAGGGGCTGCGCGCCGCGACGCCGCAGTCGTCGCCCGCGGAGGTGCGGGCGCTGCTGGCGGCCGAGCTCGGGGCCTCGCCGGAAGACCTCTTCGCGGAGTGGGGCGCCGCGCCCATCGCGAGCGCGTCCATCGGGCAGGTGCACCGGGCGCGCCTCCACGACGGGCGCGCGGTGGCGGTGAAGGTGCAGCACACGGGCATCGCGTCGGCGGTGGAGAGCGACCTGTCCAACGGGGGCATGCTGACGGCGATGGCGTCGGGCCTCGGGCTCGGGCGGCACGACCCGGCGGCGGTGTTCGCGGTCATCAAGGCGCGCTTCCGGGAGGAGCTCGACTACCGCCACGAGGCGGACAACCAGCGGCACTTCGCGGAGCACTTCGCGGGCGACCGGCACATCCGGGTGCCCGCGGTGGTCGCCGAGCGATCGAGCGGGCGGGTGCTCACCATGGACTTCGTGGAGGGGCTCTCCTTCGACGAGGCCGCGCTGGCGCCGCGCGAGCAGCGCGAGGCGTGGGCGAAGACGCTCTGGCGCTACGTGTTCAGCGCCATCCTCGGGGGAGGGCGCTTCAACGCCGACCCGCACCCGGGCAACTACATCTTCCTGCCCGACGGGGCCGTCGGGGTGCTCGATTTCGGCTGCGTGCAGCGCGTCCCGGACGAGAACCGCACCCACGCGCGGGCGATGCACCGGGCGGCCATCGCGGGCGACGAGGCGGCGTTTCGCGCGGCGCTGTCGAGGATGATGCGCGCGAAGCCGGGGCGCATGGAGGTGCTCTGCTGGGAGTACGTGCGGGTGACCTTCCGGCCGCTCTTCGAGTCGCCCTTCCACATGACGCGGCCCTACGCGGCGAGCCTGGTCGAGGGGATGAAGGTCGTCGCGAAGGAGAGCCGCGGCGTCCCTGAGGCGGAGTTCTTCACCATGCCCCCGGAGATGACCTTCATGAACCGGCTGCAGTTCGGGTTCTACTCGCTGCTGGCGCGGCTCGACGTGACGGTGGACTACGCGGCCATCCAGCGGGAGATCCTGGCGGCGCTGCCGGAGTGATCCGCGGGTGACGGCGACGCCCGCCACGCCCCATAGGTGGGCGTCGCATGCGCACCCTCTGGACCTACCTGAAGCCCTACCGGCACTTCGCCGCGCTGGCCCTCCTGCTGGCCGGCGTCGGGCAGGTGCTCACTCTCATCGACCCGATCATCTTCGGGCACCTCGTCGACCACTACGCCCGCAACCCCGGCCACCGGCCCGAGCGCGAGCTCCTCGAGGGCGTCGCGCGCCTCCTGCTGCTGGCGGTGGCGGTGGCGGTGGCGGCCAGCCTCGCGCGGGCCCTCCAGGAGTACTTCACCCGCCTCGTGGTGCAGCGCTTCGGGCGCGACCTCTTCAACGACGGGCTCCGGCAGACCCTGCGCCTGGAGTACGAGGCCTTCGGCGACCAGAGCAGCGGCGCGACCCTCGCGGTGCTCCAGAAGGTGCGCACCGACACCGAGCGCTTCCTCGGGTCCTTCGTGGGGGTGCTGTTCTCGTCGCTGGTCGGCGTCGGCTTCCTGATCTGGTACGCGGTGACGAAGCACTGGGCGCTGGTGCCGGTGTTCTTCGTCGGGGTGCTGGTGCTGGGCGGCCTCACCGGCATGCTCAGCCGGCGGGTGAAGACGGTGCAGCGCGCCATCAACCGCGAGACGGCCCGCACCGCCGGGGTGATCACCGAGTCGCTGCGCAACATCGAGCTCATCAAGAGCCTCGGGCTGACCTTCGCGGAGATCCGCCGGATGCGCGAGCTCACGCAGCGCATCTACGAGCTGGAGATGGACAAGGTGCGCCGGGTGCGGGCGCTCTCCTTCCTCCAGGGCTCGACGCTCACGCTCCTGCGGCAGTCGATCCTCTTCACGCTGCTCTGGCTGATCTTCCGCCGGGTGCTCAGCGTCGGAGAGCTCATCTCGATGCAGTTCATCTCCGTGGCCATTCTCAACCCCCTGCAGGAGCTCGGAAACGTCATCGTCTCCTACCGCGAGGTGGAGGGCGCGCTGCGCGGCTTCGACGAGCTCATGCGCAAGCCCGTCGAGAAGAACCCCGAGTCGCCCGTGGAGATCGGTCCGCTCGAACGCCTGCGCTTCGAGGCGGTGGTGTTCCGCCACGAGGGCGCCGGGCAGAACGCCATCGACGGCATCACCTTCGAGGCCACGGCGGGCGACACCGTGGCCTTCGTAGGACCCTCGGGCTCGGGCAAGTCCACGCTCGTGAAGCTGCTGGTGGGGCTCTACCGCCCGGCGGAGGGGGAGATCTACTTCAACGACACGCCCACGGAGACGATCCGCTTCAACCCGCTGCGACGGCAGCTCGGCTTCGTCACGCAGGACACGCACCTCTTCGCCGGGAGCATCCGCGACAACCTGCTCTTCGTGCGGCCCGAGGCGAGCGACGACGAGCTGCGCGAGGCGCTGCACCGGGCGGCCTGCGACGGGCTGCTCGCGCGCTCCGAGCGGGGCCTCGACACGCCCATCGGGGAGGGCGGGCTCAAGCTGTCGGGCGGCGAGAAGCAGCGCATCTCCATCGCGCGGGCGCTGGTGCGCAAGCCGCGGCTGCTGATCTTCGACGAGGCGACCTCGGCGCTGGACTCGATCACCGAGGAGGAGATCACCGCGACGGTGCGGGGCATCTCGGCGCAGAAGGAGCGCATCACCGTGCTCATCGCCCACCGGCTCTCGACGGTGCTGCACGCGAGCACGATCTTCGTATTGGAGCGCGGTCGCATCGTGGAGACGGGCACGCACGCCGCGCTGGTCGAGCAGCGGGGGCTGTACTACGCGATGTGGCGCCAGCAGATCGGCGAGCGGAAGGGGTGAGCGGGGGTACAGACGGTCTGTAGAATGGTGCCCATGGCACCGAAGGCCTCCGCGCTTCCGCTGACCGAGTTTCGCAGGCACCTCAGCGCGCTGGTGGGCGACATCGACCGGTTGGGCGCAGTGGCGGTGACGGTGCGCGGCGAGGTGCGCGCGTACCTCGTGTCGCCGGCGCGTCTCCAGCGTGCGGGTTCTCCGGAGACCCCGCGGCCCATTCGCGGGACGCTGCGGCTGGAGGGCGACCTCGACCAGGGGAGCCGAGACGCCGCGGCGGCCTGGCTGGCGACCGCGGCACGAGCGTGACGTCGTCGCGGGCGCGACGGACGTGCACTCCCACGCGCGTCACGGTCGAATCAGATCGGTCTGGTAGGGTGGGCTGACGATGGAGTCCATGGAGGTTCACTGGAGGCGATTCCTCGACGACCTGCGTACGGGGATGAATCCGCGCGAGGCGTGCGACCGCGCACAGAGGGCCGACATGTCCGATCGGGTAACGTGGGAGCGCTACCTCCGCGACGCGTGCGCGGCCATCCTGGTAGGCAGCGCCGAGGCGGCGGTGCAGCAGGCGCTCGTGCTGGAGGGCGTCGAAGCGCTGGCCGCGATCGCGAAGGAGACGTCGCCGGGCGAGGGGACGTGGCTCAAGCCGGCGAGCGCAGTGCGGGCGGTCGCTGTAGAGCACCTGTGCGAGTTGCTGGTCGGGCACACGTCGTATGTGGAGAAGCTCCTCGTGGACGGTGATCGACTCTACTCCGCGGGAGACAGCACGATTCGGGTGTGGGACCTGCGCGACGGTCGCTGTCTCCACACGGTCGAGGCCCACCGGGCGATTCAGGATATCGCGCTGATTCAGGGACGAGGACGCATCGTGTCGATTGGCAGTGACGGCACGCTGCGGCTGTGGGAGTCGGAGGGACTGCGGTGCTTGTCGACACACACTCTGGCAGGACGATGTAACCACATTGCCGCGCACCCGAATGGATCTCTCGTGGCGGTCGGTGGTCCGGGATGTGCGATCGAGCTTTGGGACATGGACGCAGGGCGTATGGAGCACCAACTGGAAGGAGGCCCCAAAGGGTTCACCGCGCTGGCCTTCGACGCACAAGGGCGACTGGCGAGCTGCGCGAAGGGTGGGGAGGTAACGCTCTGGTCGGTGGGAGATGGGCAGGTGATCGCAACCTTCGAGACGGGCTGGGAGTACGCGCGCCAGGTCGCCTTCCACCCCGACGGGGAGAGACTCGTCGCAGCGGATTCCGGGCGGATCAGGTGGTACGAGATGGGACGAGGGCTTCGCTCCGAGAGTCGACGCGAACTCCCCTACGGAGACGCGTTCGAACTCACGGATGACGGGGTCACGGCCTTCGCAACCGATCGCGATGGGGGCATCTGGCATTGGGATCTGGCGCGTGGAGAGGTGATTGCCGCCTGGCACGGCGGCGTCTCCTGGAACCGCTGCCTCGCCATCGACGCGCAGCGCGGCGCTCTGTTCACCGCGGGATCAGACCATACGATCCGCCGTTGGGACCTCGCAGGGCATCGTTGCGCCGACCGCGCGGTTCCAGCAAAGCACCGGGGCATCACCGCCATCGCCCACGGAGCACGCTCGCGAACAGCGGTGGCGATCAACGACTTCCGGCGCCCGTGGCTTCATCGGATAGACGACAGTGATCGCGTCGGGCCGGCGCCGGGCGGCGGTCAGGTCGGCGAGAGCGTGTGGGTGGGCTCGGACGATAGGGTTGTCATCACGGACTCGATGAAGGGGGCCAGAGAGTATTCGGGGACGTCGGAGCTGCTGCGAGAGGCGCACCCGCCCGCGGGCGTGAACCGACCGGAGATGTTCACCGTAGACGGCCGACCTTTCTGGCGCTGGCGTTCGGCCGAGTTCCATGAACAGAGCAAGGCAGCCTTGCAGCGATTGTCCACGTAACCGTTCACGGGCTTGATTGATAAACACGGGCGCTGACGGTCGCCGAGCTCGTCTACTTCGCAGTCCTCGACCGGTCACGTCGCGCGACAGGAGGCCGCGGACGCCGAGAGCAATCGGGGTTTTCGGAGAGCTC
>JAUSAZ010000046.1 GCA_030652255.1 Myxococcales bacterium
CCTCAACGCCCGCGGCGGATTCTTCGTCGGCATCGACGTCGGCACCGGCGTCGGGGGCTTCACCTACGTCAACTCGCAGGTGCTGGCGGCCCGCACCCGCACCACCGTGGGCGACGGCGCCGGCACGCCGGTGGTCTTCGGGCCCGGACGCGCGGTGGGCGCGGTCGCGTCGCAGGTGGTCGACGCCGTCACGCGCCTCGCGGGCAGCTCGCGGCAGGACATCACCACGCGCACCGAGGGCGACCCCGCCGCGGTGGGAATCCCGGCCGGCCGCACGACGGCGGATTTCGTCCGCGCAGTGGTACCGGTGCGCGGCGTACCGGAGGCCCCGGCGGGCTACGAACGGCGCGACATGACGACGTTCTTCAACGTGCTCCCCACCACGCAGGCGATGTTCCGCGTCGAGCTCATCAACGACTTCGTCGAGGGCGGCGACACGCTGCGCGTGTACCGCGCGACGGTCCACGCCACCGGCCGCGGCGGCACGGTGGTCGACACACGGCCAGTGTCCGTGGTCGTGCCCGCGCGCGGCCACGGGCTCCCCGTCACCCCCTGACACCCGCCGCCCGCACCCCCCGCAAAACGCTCACCCCACCGTCGCCCGCGAAGGCCCTGCGCGCGGGGCCGGTCATGGTCACCTCCGAGCTCCCCTCGGCCACCGTCGCACTGCCCCCGCGCCACAGGGGCCTCCGGGAGTCCGCGGTCACCGCCGCGAGGATCTCCGCGGGCCCTCCCGGGTCCCCTCGACCGCGACGCTGGCGCGCGCGACGGACTCGACGGCCTCCTCGGCGACGAGCAGCTCGGACGCGATGCGCACGCCGGTGCTCTCCGACGCGAGCTGGAGGTCGCGCAGCGCGAGCGCGGCGCCCGTGCGCTGGGCGTGGGTGACGGCGACGGAGGCGACCACCGCCTCGAGGTCGGCGGGGCTCAGCGCCGCGGTGCGGTAGGAGCCGTCGTTGATGGCTTCACGCAGCGCCACGCGCCACGCCTCGGCGTCGGCCGCGCGGGCCACCGTGAGGCCGGCGAGGAACGCCGGGGGCGCGGAGGCCCGCCACGTCGCGAGGGCGGCGCTGATGCGCACCGCGAGGGCCTCGGCGTCGACGTCGGACGCGAACCGCAGGAGCAGCGGCCGCCACTGGCCGCGCAGGCGGAGCGCGAGGCCGTGGGTCCCGTCCCGCGCGACGCCCTCCAGGGCCTCGAAGGGGATGAAGCGGTGGCGGATCCCGCGGCTGACCCGCAGCCCGTCCCCGCCGACGGTGACGTCCACGTGCCCGACCAGCCACGACATCGCCCACGCGCCGAACATCGTGCCGTGCACCGACGCGAGGGCCGTCATGAACCCGCCCGGCCCGCCGGCCCCGATCGCGGCGAGGACGGCCATCCACGCGAGCATCACGGGCAACGCGGCGAAGCCCGACAGGAAGTACCCGACCACCCCCTGGAGCAGCACCCGGTCGCTGACGACCCGCACGGCGCGCTGGTCGGCGCCGAGCCCGAGGGCGTGCAGCCAGCGCCAGGCCGTCGGCTCGTCGGGCATCGTCAGCTCGTAGCGGTCGCCCGCGCGGTCGTGGAGGCGCAGCGCGAAGCGCCCGAAGCGCGCGACCACGATGCCGTCCCGGAGCGCCTCGCGGGGGAGCGCCACGACCCCGGCGGCCGTGCCGACGCTCAAGCCCCGGTCGTCGAGGGTGGCGAGCGCCCTGCGGGGCGCGGCCGCGGAGCCCACCACGGCGCCCGCGACCATCGCGAGCGCGCACAGCGCCATCAC
The DNA here is from genome assembly GCA_030652255.1 of Myxococcales bacterium. Classification (GTDB taxonomy): domain Bacteria; phylum Myxococcota_A; class Polyangia; order Polyangiales; genus SCUS01. The sequence goes on from JAUSAZ010000046.1 coordinate 1,766, forward strand.
CAGCGCCGCGAGCATCGACCACGGCACCACCGACCCGGGCAGCACCGCGCTCGCCAGGATGAAGGGCGCCGCGGCCCAGTAGGTCCGCCGGCCCGCCCGGTAGAGCCGCGCTCGGAGCCCCAGGCGCGACACGGCGAGCGCCGACCCGACCACCTCGGCGGCGTGCGGCGCTGTCGGGGGATGCTCCATCGCGCGCTGATGCTACGCGCAATGCGATCGCCGCGAGCTCCCGCGCGGCCACCGGTGGCAGCGTCGGGGTCGTCCATCCGCGAGGTCGTCGCGTGATAGCGTCACCACGCGATGACCGCGGCGCGTTCGATCCCCATGGATGCGGATTTCCCCGGGCTGCCCGCTGAGGTCGTCGCCGCCTGGCGCAGCGCGCCCGACCATGTCTCCGCCGAGATCGTCGACGGCGAGCTCTTCACCATGCCGCGGCCCGGCGCTCCCCACGCGAGCGCCGCGACGGACCTCGTCGTCGAGCTCGGCCCTCCCTTCGCTCGCGGACGCGGCGGCCCTGGCGGCTGGGTCATCCTCGTCGAGCCCGAGCTTCACCTCGGCGCGAAGCCCGACATCGTCCACCCCGACATCGCCGGCTGGCGCCGCGAGCGGATGCCGCTGATCCCCGACACCGCCGCGATCGAGCTCGCGCCCGACTGGGTCTGCGAGGTGCTCTCCGAGGGCACCGAGGCGCACGACCGCGGCCGCAAGATGCGCCTCTATCGCCGCGCCGGCGTCGCCCACTACTGGCTCGTCGACCCGCGCATCCGTCTGTTGGAGATCTACCGCCTGGAGGGCGGGCGCTACACGCTCCTCGACACGTGGGAGGGCGGGGCGATGGTGCGCGCGGAGCCCTTCGACGCGATCGAGCTCGACCTCTCGCTGCTCTGGGCGCGCTGACCGCCTTACCCCACCGTGCCCGCGAAGGCCCTGCGCGCGGGGCCGGTCATGGTCACCTCCCAGCTCCCCTCGGCCACGGTGATCACCAGCGCTCCCCCATCGAGCCGCACCGTCACCGGCTCGCCCGCGCGCCACCGCCCCTCGGCCACCGCCGCCGCCGCCACCGCGCAGGCCCCCGTGCCGCACGCCTGCGTCCACCCGACGCCCCGCTCGTGCACCCGCACCCTGAACCCGTCGGCCTCCGTCGCCACCAGCTCGACGTTGACCCCCTTCGGAAACACCGCCAGCGCCGTCACCGCGCGCACCAGCCCCATGCTGTCGTCCGTCGGCGCGAACACCACCCCGTGGGGGTTGCCCATGTCCACCGCGCGCACCGCCATCTGCGCGCCCCCGACGTCCACCACCGAGGCCGCGTCGGTCACCGCCGCGCGGCCCATCGCGACCTCCACCTCCGACACGCCGTCGCGCACGGCGCGCACCCGCACCGGCCGCGGGCCCGCGTCGCTCTCCACCACCAGCGCGTCGCCCACCGCGAGCTCGCCCCGGTCGACCAGCCACGCCGCCACGCAGCGCACGCCGTTGCCGCACATCTCCGGCCGCGACCCGTCCGCGTTCAGGATCACCAGCCCCACGCGCCCCGACGCCAGCGCCCCGCGGTCGACCCAGAGCAGCCCGTCGCCGCCCACTCCCCGGTGCCGGTCGCACAGTCTCCGCGCGAGCTGCGGCGTGAGCTCCGCCGCGGGCCACTCCGCTGCGTCGAGCACCAGGAAGTCGTTGCCGAGGCCCTCGTATTTCGCAAACGCGCGCTCCTTCATGGCGCGCGAGTATACGCACCCGGGACACGCCCGCCGCGCTGACGTTCCCGCGGCGCGCGCTTGACCCCGGGGGCGCGGGCGGGTGTCATGCCCGGCCTATGCATCGCTTGCCCTGGCCCTGGCTCCGCGCGCTGACCGCGGGCGCCTGCATCGTCGTCGCGGGGTGCTCGGACACCGCCGCCCCCGCCGACGCGGGCGCCCCGGCGGACGTCCCCCTCGCGGCCGACGCCGCCGCGCTGCCCGACGTGCCGGGCGAGCCCTGCGCGCCGGTCAACGACCCCGACGGCGACGGGATCTCCACCCGCTACGAGGGCGCCGGCGACGCCGACGGGGACGGCGTGCCCAACGCCAACGACGCCGACTCGGACAACGACGGCATCCCCGACCGCTTCGAGGGAGGCCACGGCCAGGCCTTCCGTTGCGACGCGCCGCCGGACGACAACGACAACGACGGGACGCCCGACTTCCTCGACAGCGACGCCAACGGCGACGGCATCCGCGACGCCGCGCAGGTCGCCCCGTCGCCCGCGCAGCCCGGCGCCGGCGCCGCGCCCGCGCTCGACTGCTACCGCGACGACGAGCGCGGGGTGAGCCGCGACACCGCCAACGGGTGGGCGTGCCACCCCTATGACACCGACGGCGACAACGTCCCCGACTACGCCGACGCCGACGCCGACGGCGACCGCATCAGCAACAGCGCCGAGATCGCCCCGGGCACCACCGCGGCGCCGACGGACACCGACGCCGACGGCGTGCCCGACTGGCGCGACCGCGACAGCGACGGCGACGGCATCGGCGACGCGCAGGAGGGCACCGCCGACCGCGACAACGACACGGTGCCCAACTACCGCGACCTCGACAGCGACGGCGACAGCCCCCCCGGCAGCGAGGCCGGCAACGACGCGGCGGAGGCCGGCGACGACGACCTCGCGACCCCGGCGGCGGAGTGCGCCCGCGAGCTCGACGTGCGCACGCTCGACCTCACGCGCCCGATGCCCGACGGCATCCCCGACTACCTCGACACCGACTCCGACAACGACGGCCTCGGCGATCGCGAGGAGACCCTCGCGGGCACCGACCGCTGCAACCCCGACACCGACGGCGACGGCCAGCTCGACTCGGCGGAGGTCGCGTGGTGCCGCAACCACATGCGCGAGCGCTGCGCCAGCGAGGCGTCGACCCGCATCCCCGACACGGACTACTACCTCATCCTCCCGTGGATGGGCGCGCAGGTGGCGCGCGAGCTGGAGTTCGGCTCCAACCTCCGCGTGGCGGACGTGTACTTCATCAGCGACACGACGGGCTCGATGGGGGGCGTGCTGCGCAACGTGCAGTCGTCCATCGCGACGCCGCGCACCGGGCTCATCGACAGCATCACGGCGCTCATCCCGGACACCTGGTTCGGGGTCAACCACTACGACGACTTCCGCTCCGGGGGCTACGGCAGCGGCTCCGACCGCGCCCTCTGGCCGGTGTGCGCGGGCCCCCCCGGCACCCCGCGGTGCATCGCCAACGCGGGCATCGGGATGCAGCCCGCGTCGCGCGCCATGGACGTGCAGGCCACCGCCAACGCCATCCGCCTCGGCAGCGGCGGCGACGGTCCCGAGTCGCAGGTCGAGGCGCTCTACCAGACCATCGTGGGCGACGGGCTCTTCGACCGAAGCAACCCCGCGGCGTGCACCGGCGACCCCGGCGTCGCCCCGTGCTGGGTCGCCCCGCGCAACTGCGCCGACGGCACCTACGGCCACCCGTGCTTCCGCGTCGGCGCGCTGCCCATCGTGATCCATTTCACCGACGTCGACTTCCACAACGGCGCGCGCGACCCGGCCAACCCGACGGGGCCCTTCGCGCACCCCTACACGGGCATCTCGCCCGCGCCGCACAACATCGAAGACGTCATCAACGCCTACAACGCCCGCTCGGGGCGCATCATCAACCTCAACGCCTCGTCGGGCATCCGCTGCGAGGGCATGCGCCCGTCGGGCCGCACCGCGGGCCGCCCCTGCTACGACTTCCGCGTGCTCGCCGAGGGCACCGGCTCCGTCGACCTCGACGGCAACCCGCTCATCTTCGACCTGCCCGGCGGCGCCTCGGTGGTCTCGCCCGCCTTCGTGAGCTCCGTCGTCGACGCCGTGAACACCATCGCCACGCGGGTGCCGCTCGACATCAACACCATCCCCCGCAACGACGGCGCCAACCCCTTCGGCGTCGACGCCACGCGCTTCATCCGCCGCCGCACGCCGTCGTGCCAGATCGCCCCCCTCAACGACCGCTGCTGGAGCGAGGCCGAGGGCGTGGCGCACGCCGACGCCGTGGCGCGCACCGACCTCAGCACCTTCTATCGGGTGGTGCCGGGCACGCGGGTGCGCTTCACCATCTTCTTCCAGAACGACAACGTCTTCCAGGGCGCGTCGCAGGACTCCACGCTGTTCCGCGCCTTCATCGACGTGGTGGGCGACGGGGTGACGGTGCTGGATACCCGCGAGGTGTACATCCTGGTGCCCGCCAACCAGCCGCCGCCGGGCTGAGCTACGGCAGCGTCACCACGCGCACCCGGCCCGACGCGCCCTCGGCCACGTACAGCCGACCCCGCGACCAGGCCAGCGCCGTCGGCTGCGCCAGCGTCGCCGTGCGCGCCGGACCATAGTCCCCGCTGCTCGTCGCCATCGCCGCGCTCGCAGGACCCGACCCCGCGACGGTGGACATGCGCCCGGTGCTGATGGTCACCGCGCGCACCCGGTTGGCCGAGGCGTCGGCGATGAAGAGCGTGTCGGCGCCGTCGAAGGCCAGCGCCACCGGCCGCGCGAGGCCCAGCGAGGTCGCCGGGTTGGGGTCGTCGCCGAGCGGCGCCGGGCGGTCGAGCACCCCCGCCACGACGCGCGCCTGCTCGGCGCCGTCCACGGACCACACCACGTAGCGCTGCGGGTCGGCGATGTAGAGCGTCCCCGCGGGGCCCACCGCGAAGGCCACCGCGCTGCCCAGCGGAGCCGACCGCGCTGGCACCACGCCCCCGTCGGGCAGGGCCGCGACGCTCGGCGCGCCGGTGCCCGCGACCACCTCCGCCGCGCCCGCGGTGATCCGCCACACCCGCGCCCGCGCGTCCCCGAACCACGTCTGCCCGGTCTGCGTGAAGGGCCACGCGGGACGCTCGAAGTCCACCTCCGTCGCCGCGTCGGCGCCCCCGTCGCGCGAGGCGCCCGCGTCGAGCACCTCCGCGGTGTAGCGCCCCGCCAGCCGCGCCAGCGTCGGGGTGCCCGAGAGGTCGGTGAGCTCCGCGATCACGCCGCGCTCGGGCATGCCCAGCACCGCCCGCGCGCCGTCGCCGCTGAGGCCCGCGACGAGCGTGGGCGGCAGGGTCGTGGCCGCGAGCCCGTCGGCCGTCGCGCCCGGCGCCACGGTGCCGTCGCCGAGCACCACCCGCGCGCGCCCGAGGTCGACGCGGTACACCCGGCCCTCGACCGAGCCCGCGAGCAGCAGCGTGGCGGCGTCGTTGACCAGCGCGAGCCCGCCAGGCTGGCCCGCGCGCAGCCCGGCGGCGTCCTCGTCGGGCCGCGGCGTCGCCCCCGGCGCCTGCGCGACGCCCACCCGGGGCGATCCGCCCATGGCGGTGTTCTCGACCCGCAGCACGCGCTGGCCCTGGGTGTCGCTCGCGTAGAGCGCGCCGCGGTCGGCGCTCATCGCGATGCCGCCGATGCGCCCGACGGCGGTGCCCCCCGCGCCGGCGGGCTGGCCGCACCCCGCGCGCGAGCCCAGCACGATGCGCGTGTTCGACAGCGCGGGTGCCACCACCTGGAACACCGCGCAGTGGCTCGCGTCGACGAAGTAGATCGACCCGTCGACCCCGTAGCGCACGTCGGTGACCCGCCCGAGGCGAAGCGCGGCGCGCGTCACGAAGCCCGTCGTCGAGTCGCCGAGGGGGTCGCCGGCGAGGTCGCAGGTCGAGCCCGCGAAGGTCTCCACGACGCGCGTCGGGTCGCTGCGGCGGAAGCGCCGGATGCGGCAGTTGTCGCGGTCGGAGAAGTAGACGTAGGTGGTGTCGACGTCGACCCCCATGGGGAAGGCCAGCGACGTGCTGGTGCCCGCCATGCCGTCGCCGTTGAAGCCCGGGCACGACCCGCCGCACACCTGGCCCACGGCGGTGGTCGGCAGCCCGACGCCGCCGTCGGGGTCGAGCGCGAGCACGTGGAGGCGGTTGTCGCCCGCGACGTAGAGCTCGCGCGTGTCCGGCGCGTAGGCCAGCCCGAAGGGACCCGTCGGGAAGGACAGCCCCAGGGACATCGGCTCCAGGCGCCCGTCGCGCAGGCGCAGCACCTGGTGCGACTCGCGGTCGGCGAGCAGCACGGTGCCGCCCGGCAGCACCACCATCGACGCGATGGCGCTGAGGGCGGTCGAGCGCGCCAGGCCGCC
>JAUSAZ010000141.1 GCA_030652255.1 Myxococcales bacterium
CCACGGCAGCCTAAGGTGAAGGCCGCAAGCGGCCTGTCTGATGTCCAGGCACAGTGACCAGCCCGCCGCGGGCTTTCCCTTGGCTGCCGTGGGTTTCAACCCGCGGCAGCGGGGGCGCGAAGGTGTGCGGATAGCCCGGAACCCGCAGCCTACAAGCGGTTCGCGCACGAAGAGGGCAACGATGAGATCATCCGATGGGGGTAGGGCACGCGGCAGCGGGGAAGGGGGCCCACGAAATCAAGGCGTTTTGGCACCGTCGCCCTGCCCGCACGCCAGGGACCACGGGCGCCTCGACGAGCGCCCGTCCCTCCCCCGATTCCCCCCCCGGTAGAGCAGCTCGATCAGGCCGCGGCGTTGCGCGAACCGTCCTCGCCGGTGCGCCGCGACCGCTGCATCAGCGTGTCCATGTCGGCCTTCGCGAGCTCGGCGAAGAGGGCGTCCATCTCCGCCCCCATCGCCTCCAGCTTCGCCGCGGGGAGGGCCTTCTCGACCTTCGGGAAGAGGTCCTCCTCCTCCTCCTTCACGTGGTGTTCGATGAGCTCCTTCAGGGTCGTGCCGCGCGCCTCGAAGCGGGGGTCGTCGAGGGCCTCCAGTAGCCGGCGGATCTCGTAGCGCGCGACGGCGTGCTCCTCGAAGGCCTCCAGCACGAGGTCGGCGTCGACCTCCTTGATCGCCGGGTAGAACACCGACTGCTCGATGATCATGTGCGCGAGCAGCTTGCGCGAGACCTCCCTGGCGGCGGCCTTGCGGTCACCGCTGTCGGAGGTCACGAGCGCGAAGAGCTTCCTGGTCTCGGCGTGCTGGGTGCGGAGGAGGGTGGTGGCCTTCATCGGGTACTTCCTTGGTGAATGGGTTTCAGGCAGCGCGGAGCCTTTGCAGGCCTCGGACCACACGCCCAGCCCCCTCACCGCGCACGCCTCCACGTGCGTCCGCCGTGGCGCTCTGACCCACCCGTGGTCGTCATGCGCACCCGAAGGAGGGCGGTGCCGCGCGGAGATGCCCCACCCGACAAGGCTATAGGCCTCGGGGCGATGATCGGGCAGTGGATTCCGCGCGACCGAGCGCCACGGCTCCCCACCCCTTGCGACCGACGGCCGCGCGCCACAGAGCGACCCGCATGAGCACCGGGAGCATGGCAGGGCGGTGGGGAGAGGTGCCGCGGCGGGCGCTGGGGCGCACCGGGGAGATGGTCTCGATGGTGGGCCTCGGCGGCTACCACCTGGGCATTCCGCGCAGCGAGCGCACGGCGACGAAGATCGTCCACGCGGCCGTCGAGCGCGGGATCACCTTCCTCGACAACTCGTGGGACTACCACGAGGGCGCCAGCGAGGAGCGCATGGGCAACGCCCTCAAGGAGGGCGGCCTGCGCGACAAGGTCTTCCTGATGACCAAGATCGACGGGCGCACGAAGCGCTCCGCGGCGAAGCAGCTCAACCAGTCGCTCAAGCGGCTGCGCACCGACCACGTCGACCTCATCCAGCTCCACGAGGTCATCCGCTTCGAGGACGCCGACCGCTCCTTCGACGCGGGCGGCGCGATCGAGGCGCTGGTCGAGGCGCGCGACGCCGGCAAGGTGCGCTACATCGGCTTCACGGGCCACAAGGACCCGTCGGTGCACCTGTACATGCTGGAGGCGGCGCGGGCGCACGGCTTCGTCTTCGACGCCGTGCAGCTGCCCCTCAACGTGATGGACGCGCACTTCCGCAGCTTCGAGGGGCGGGTGCTCCCGACGCTGGTGGCGGAGGGCGTCGGGGTGCTCGGGATGAAGTCCATGGCCGCCGGAAAGATCCTCGCGGGGGCCACGGTCACCGCCGTCGAGTGCCTCCACTACGCGATGAACCTCCCGACCTCGGTGGTGATCACGGGCATCGAGAAGCTGGAGCTCGTCGAACAGGCCGCGGAGGCCGCGGCGAGCTTCCGGCCGCTGTCGTCCGACGAGGTCGCCCGCCTGCTGGCGAAGACCGCCGTCGCCGCCCGCGAGGGCCGCCACGAGACCTTCAAGACGACCAGCGAGCACGACTCGACGGCGAAGCACCTGGAGTGGCTGGGCTGACGGCGCTTCGGGGCGAAGGGACTCCGTCAGTCGCCGCGGCACATCCGGCGGCCGTCCTTGGTCTTGCAGCGCAGGTGGCTGGCGCAGTCGCCGTCCACGTCGCACGGCTGCCAGCAGATGCGGCCCTCGCAGTAGCTCCCGCCGGGGCAGTCGCGGTCGCTCCCGCACCCGGCCGTGCACATCCCCCGGCCGCACTTGCCCTCGGAGCAGCAGTACAGCCCGCCGGCGCAGCTGGAGCTGTCGTCGCGGCAGTCGTCACCGAGGCCCGCCGTGCAGCCCGGGAGGAGCACCCATCCAAGGACGAACGCCGCGGCCTTCCATGTCTTCGTCATCATCTACCTCTTCCTCCTTCGAATCGCGCTCAGCAGTACAGCGAAGCCCTACCAGGCGGCCCGACACAACAGCGCGCAAACCTACACGGCCGCTGCGTTCATCACTCCGGACTCTTCGCAGCTGTGAATCGCTTCCGACATCTCACCGCATATCCCATGCGGTCTATCGGAATCACACCGCTCAACCGACAATTCTTCATCCGACAACCCGCGAGGGTGTGCGCCGATGGCCACCCGGGCCCCGCTCACCCTGCGCCCGCCCCCGCCCGAACCCTCATCAAATCCCCTGGGATTCAGGTCATCTACCATCGAGCGTCGGCGCCCGGACGTCGCCTGCCGGGCGGCTGCGCCGGGTCATGTGCGAAGTGGACACAGGCGCTGCACACGGACGGGACAGCCCCGCGGCCTTTCCATGCATGGACATCCCTGATCGCTCGAACGCGCCGATGTCATGGCATTTCATCGACCCCACGAGAGGCCCCGCTCCGCGGTGGAGTGATCGCCCGTCAGGGCACGCCGCGGGGTGCGCGGGGCGACGGTGCGTCCGCGACGCAGGGCTCCTCGAGCGCGGCGCTGGTGGAGCACACGGCGCGTAGACACCGGTGCACGCGCGGTGCACTTGTCGTGGGCTGACGGCGCGGGTTCTACCTGCGCAGCGTGCTGACGAGCCCTGCGGTCGACGCCAGCGCCGCGGCCACGCCGAGGCCGACGCGCGCCGCGACGTCGATCGACGTCAGCGTGAACAGCAGGGTCATCAGCACGGCGCCGATGGTCTGACCGGTGAGGCGCGCGGTGCCCTGCATCCCTCCCGCGGCGCCGCTGCGTGAGTGCGGCGCGGACAGGAACATGTTGCGGTTGTTGGGCACCTGGAACAGGCCGAAGCCCGCGCCGCAGAGCACCATGAACGGAATCAGCGCGAGCGGTCGCCCGGCGAGCGGATACGACGCCGCGCCCGCGAGCCCGAGCGCGAGCAGGCCGCCGCCCACCGCGCACAGCCAGGCCCCGGAGACACGCTCCACGAGTCGCCCCGCGATCGGCGCGACGATGGCGACCGTCAGGGGCCACGGCGTGATCAGGAGGCCGACGTGCAGCGCATCCTGGCCGAGGGTGCGTTGCAGGTAGAAGGGCAGCGACACCATCGCGGCGCCCTGCCCGATGAAGCAGCACACCGACGCGACCACCGAGGTGCGGAAGGAGGCATCGCGCAGGAGGTCGAGCGGGATGAGCGGCGCCTCGCGCGGCAGCTCGCGGCGCACCAGGGCGGCCATGGCGATCGCGGCGACCGCGAGCAGGGTCGCCGCGAGGGCGGGGCGCTCGGACAGCAGCTCGGCGCCCACGATCAGGGCGGCGAAGGCGGACGCGTTCAGGGCGACGCTGACCAGGTCGAGCGGGCGCGCGCTGCCAGGCGCGTGCGGCAGCGCGCGGGTGGCGAGCATCACCAGGGCCCCGATGGGGAGGTTGACGGCGAAGAGCCAGGGCCAGCTCGCGGCCGACAGGATCATCGCACCCACGGTGGGTCCGGCCGCCGCCGCGAGCGCGACCGCCAGGGCGTTCCAGCCGATCGCGGCGCCGAGCTGCCGCCGCGGCACCACCAGTCGGAGCAGCGCGACGCCGAGCGACATGATGGCGGCGCCCCCGAGGCCCTGCACGAAGCGCGCGGCGACCAGGAGCGGCAGCGACGGCGCGAGCGCGCACAGGGCCGACGCGCCGGTGAACAGCGCGACGCCGGCCGTGTACACGCGGCGGTAGCCCAGGCTCTCGCCGAGCGCGGCGCACGGCAGCAGCGCCATCACCAGCGCCATCTGGTAGGCGGTGACCACCCGCACCGAGACCGCGGGCTCCACCGCGAGCGAGCGCGCGATCGCGGGCAGCGCGACGTTGGCGACCGCAGCGTCGAGCACCACCAGCACGATCGCCGCGAGCACGCAGGCGATCGCGATCGTGCGCCGCGGGCCCCGCATGCCGTCGTCGACGCCCTCGGCGGCGAGGGGGTTCACGCCGGCCCCACCGTCCAGGCGCCGTCGCGCTCGACGTAGCGGGTGATCAGCCGCGCCTCCTCCTCGCTCTTCAGGTCGCGCGAGGTGAAGCGATACAGCAGCGAGGCCTCGCCCAGGCAGCGCGTGTCGTGGATGTCGCCCGGCAGGTAGATGCGCGCCTCGCCCGCGCGCAGGGTCGACACGTCGCGCCGGACGAGGCGGACGCGGCCGTCGGGGTCTTCCACGCGCGCGTAGGTGCCGATCTCCATGGCGCCCCGCTGCAGCGCGTAGATCACCCAGTTGCGCCCGTGGTCGTGGGGCGCGCGGTACAGGTTCGCGGGCTCGGTGTGCGCGAGCAGCACGAAGCCGTGCGTCGCGTCGCGGTGGAGTTCCCTGGACGCCGGGGCCTCCCGGTGCAGCGCGGCGAGCCACGGCTCGCTGTCGGGCGCCTTCGCGAGCCCTTCGAGCTGCACGCGCACGGCGGCGACCATCTCGCTGCTGAGCGGACCAAACACGGCGCGGGTCTGGGTGATGAAGGTGCTGAGGGCATCGTTGTTCATTGGGTCTCTCCTCCGGCTCGTCTGTGTAGAGCTCACACCCCCGAAGGTTGGAGCCGCGCCGAGGATGGCGGAAGGCGCAACGATCGCACGTGACCCGTGCATCGAACGCCATGTCACCCCCCGGGGCCCTGATAGCCTGATCGCATGTCGACCCCCGACCTGAACCTGCTGGTGACCCTGGAGGTGCTGCTCGAGGAGGGCAGCGTCGCGGGCGCGGCCCGGCGGCTGCGGCTGAGCCCGTCGGCCATGAGCCGCGCGCTGTCGCGCCTGCGAGAGACGATCGGCGACCCGCTGCTGATCCGGTCCGGGCGGGCCCTGGTGCCGACGCCGCGCGCGATCGAGCTGCGAGAGCGCGTCGGTCCGCTGGCGCAGGAGGTGCGGGCCGTGCTGCGCCCCGCCGAGGCGCTCGACCCCGCGCGCCTCGCACGCGCGTTCACGCTGCGCACGACGGAGGGCTTCGTGGAGAGCCTCGGCCCCGCGCTGATCGCGCGCACCCAGCGCGAGGCGCCGGGCGTGCAGCTGCGCTTCCTCCCGAAGGCCGACAAGGACAGCCGGTTGCTGCGCGAGGGCGTCGTCGACCTGGAGACCGGCGTGGTGGACCGCGAGACCAGCCCCGAGCTGCGCACCCAGGCGCTGTTCCGCGACCGCGACATCGGCGTGGTGCGCGAGGGGCACCCGCTCGCCCGTGGGAGGATGACGCCCGCGCGCTACGCGGCGGGAAGGCACGTGGCGTTCTCGCGACAGGGCGAAGCCCGGGGGAGGATCGACGAGGCGCTGGAGGCGCTCGGGCTCACGCGCGCGATCGTGACCGTCGTCGGCGGCTTCGCGACCGCCCTGGCGCTGGCCCGCGCGTCGGACCTGGTCGCGAGCGTCCCCGAGCGACACACGGCCACGCTGCGCGACGGCATGGTGAGCTTCGCGCTGCCCTTCGCGACGCCGCAGATCACGGTCTCGATGCTGTGGCACCCGCGGCTCGACGCCGACCCCGCGCATCGCTGGCTGCGCGGGTGCGTGCGCGACGTGATCGCGGCTGGAGGTAGTACACTCGGACCCACGTGACCCTGCCCCCCGCCGTAGCCCGCGCGCGCATCGAGCGCCTCCTCGACCCGACGCCCCTGCCCGAGCGGGAGTGGGTCTTCGTGCCGTCGCTGTACGAGCTGGCGACGCACGCCACGCCCGCCGAGAAGGTCACCCTCTTCCTGCGCGCCACCACGCCCCGGCACGACGACGCGCTGCGCTTCTTCGAGCCGCTCGACGACGCCCTCGTCGCCGCCCTCACCGAGCGCGCCCCCCGCATCACGGGCGAGCGCCTCGCCGACCTCCACCAGGTGATCATGGCCCTGGTCATCGTCGCCGCCAGTGGGCGCGCGGGCCGAGAGGTTCCGGCCCGCTGGGAGCCCTTCCTCGCCCGCGACCTGGGCCTCTACGACCGCGTCGACTTCGCGCTCACCCGCGAGGCGCTGCGCGCGCTCGACCCGGCCCGGCGGCGCGCGCTGGTGCTCGACTCGCTGAAGCGGGCGGAGGTGCTGGCGCTGCATGTCCTCGACACCCTCGACGGCGACGAGGAGGTCTGGCGCGCCGCGCTCGCGGTCGCTGCGGGCGTCGACCGGGAGCACGAGCACCGGCCCACCACGGCGCAGGGCCTCGCGCGAGGCGGGGCGGCGATGGTCCCCGCGCTCCTGGGCGTGCTGTCGCAGCCGAAGCCCGGCGTCGCCCTGGAGGTGGCCGCGCTCGACGCGCTCGCCCTCATCGGCGCCCCCTCGGCGGCCGAGGCGCTGGTGGCGGCGACGGGCCGATCGTCGGCCGCGGTGGCGGCGGCGGCGACCCGGGCGCTCGCGGCGCTGGGCGAGGCGGCGCGGCCCGCGGTCACGGCGGGCGCGAGGGCGAAGAAGAAGGCGGTGCGGGCGTCGTGCGAGTGGCTGCTGCAGCTGCTCGACGCGCCGGAGGCGGAGGCGCTGCGGCGCGCACGAGACGCCCACGCGGCGCTCGACGAAGCGAGCAGGGCCCGGCTGGCCGCCGCCCTCGGCCGCGACCACATGGCGCTGGTCGCGACGCTCAAGGAGCTCGGCGTCGCGGGCATCGTCGAGGTGATCGACCGCGCGACCCGCGAGATGGCGCACGGCCGGGTGCCGGGCGTCGAGGCCTTCGAGGGCGACCCGGCGCTGCCGTGGGCGCTCGCGTGGGTGCTCGCGACACGACCGCTGGGCGCGCAGCCCTTCGGGTGCGTCGGCTACGCGCTGCGGGCGACGGGCGACGGGGCGAAGGCGCCCGTGGCGTTGCTGTGGGAGCGGCCCGAGGCCATCCGCGCGTACGGCGTCCCCTGGGAGCTGCGCCCGAGCTGACCCGCGGGCGGGCGCGTCGCCGTACGCGTCGTGCACCACCGCCCCTGGAGGAAGCGCCACCGATGTCACCACCGTCCCCCATCGCGACGCGCACGTTCCAGCGGGGGGCGCTGCTCACCGTCCCGACGCTGCCTGGCCCTCGTGGTCGGGTGGGCCGTCGCGCGAGCACCCTGCCGCCGCCATCCTCGCCCGCGCGTCCTCCCCGGTCACCGAGCGCGGCGTCGCGTGGCCCCAGCGCGCCAGCACCCCGCGCCACGCCTCGCAGGCCCCCGCCGCGTCGCCGGTCAGCGCGCGCGCCACCCCGAGGTCGCGCTGCGCCCGACCCTGCGCCACCGGGAAGAGCAGCGCGTAGCACGATGTGGCCGCGCGCGTGAGGAAGGGAAGCGCCTCGCGCGCCTCGCCCGCCAGCAGGAGGGTGCGCCCCACCACCGCGTCGAAGTGCATCCCCGGCGCGAGGGCCACCGGCGGAGGGTGGCCGAAGCGCGGCCGAAGCGCGAGGGCGGCGCGCGCCTGGATGGGCGTCTCTGCCGCTGCAGCGTATTGGGTGATCCAGACGAAGCCCGCGACCTCGGGCAGCGCGGCGTGGCGCCGCTCCCACCAGGCGCGCCGCGCCTCCCGTGCCGTCTCCGCGGCCGTCGCCGTGAGCAGGGCCGCGCGCGCCTGCAGCGTCAGGAACCAATGCGTCGGGTCGCGGCCCAGCGTGACGTCGTCCGTGTGCGCGTCGACCGACCAGGCCTCCCGCTCGTCGAGGAATCGCCGCGCCACCTGCGCCGCCTCGGCGACCTGCCCACGCTCGTCGAGGATCATCGTGAGCGCCTGCGCCGCCGTCGCGTGGTCGGCTTCGAGGTGCGATGACCGCACCAGCGCCTCCGCGGCCTCGCCCTGGCGGGTCGCCTCCACGAAGTCCCCCTCCAGCACAGCCAGCGTGCGCGAATCTGCCGCCTCCGCGAGGGCGCGCCCGCCGGGATCCTCCGCGGCGCGGGCCTGGGTGAGGGTCTCCCGCACGGCGTCGAGGGGCCGATCCTGACCGGCGAGCGCGGTGGCCAGGATCCGCAGCGCGGCGCCCCCATCGCGGTGGAGGAGCAGCCAGCGGCGCGCCGTGGCCTCCGCCCCGCCGCAGTCGCTCTCGGCGAGCTGCAACAGCGCCTGCTGTCGCAAGCACGCCGTCGCGAAGGGTGAGGCGGCGAGGCAGTCGCTCAGCTCGCGCCGCGCGTCGGCGAGGTAGCCGAGGTGGGCGAGCGAGACCGCGAGGGCCGCGCGCGTTGGGATGTGCCCCGGGTCGACCGCGGTCACCTGCCGGTACGACGCCACCGCGGCGCGGAGGTCGTGCTCGTCCTGCACGCGGCCGAGGGTGCCCAGCACCGTCACGTCCCGGGGGAAGCGGGCGGCCACCGCCGCGAGCCGCGCGCTCACCGCGGCGAAGTCCGCGTGGGTCTCGGTGTATGCCGGCACGATCGCGTCGAGCACGGCCCGGTCGCGGGCATCGAGCGCCTCGCGGTGGGCCAGGGCTCGGAGCATCGCCGCGCGGCCGCGCTCGACCCCGCGTTCGAGGGCTGCTCGGAGGTGGGCCGCGGCGAGGTCGGGGTCGGCGGTCGTGGCGGCCTCGAGGTCGGTCAGCGCGAGCTCCTGATTTCCGTCGCGCAGCGCCCGGAGCGCCCGCGAGTAGTGCCGCCGGGCTTCCGCGCTGGCGGTCGCGGGGGGCGGGTCGCGGGTGATGGGCCGGTCTCCCCACCCGGTCGCGGGCGCCTCGCCTGCGGGGCGCGCGACGTGGAGTCGGGGCGTGGCCGACTGCCAGGCCGCGACCACCGCCAGCCCGAGCGCGACCGCCGCGAGCGCGACCTTGGCCCATGGGCGCTCAGCCTTGTGTGCGCGGCGCAGTCGAACCGTCAGGGGCGGTACACGCGGGGCCTCCGGGGGTAGTGGGATCGGAGCCAACGGGGGCGCGACCACGAGCTCATGGGCGTCGAGGCGATCGAGGGCGCGCAGCAGCTCGCGGGCGTTGTCGAAGCGCTCGGCCGGGCGCTTGGCGAGGCAGCGCAGCACCAGGTGTTCTAGCGCCGTCGGGATCAAGGGGTTGCGCAGCGACGGGGCGAGCGGGGCGTCGCGACAGATGGCGACGATGACCTCGATGGGCGTGTCGCCTTGGAAGGGCCGCACGCCGGTGAGCATCTCGTAGAGCACCACGCCCAGGGAGAACACGTCCGCGCGGGCGTCGGGGTGCTTCCCGGCGGCCTGCTCGGGGGACATGTATCCAGGGGTTCCCATGAGGTCGCCGGGGAGGGTCAGGCCCGTGGCGACCGCGTCGTCGTCACGGGCGCTCTCCGTCCCCGCCCAGCGGGCGAGCCCGAAGTCGAGCACCTTGACCTCGCCCTCGCGGCTGACCATCACGTTGTCGGGCTTGAGGTCGCGGTGCACGATGCCACGCTCGTGGGCGCGCGCGAGCCCGACAGCGACGTCCCGGATGATGCGCAGGGCGGTCGAGACCGGCATCGGGCCACCGTCGATACAGTCGCCCAGGGTCACGCCCTCGACGAGCTCCATGGCGATGAACACCCGACCCGCATCCTCGCCCACCTCGTAGATGGTAGCGATGCAGGGGTGCGCGATGGCGGCCGCGGCGCGGGCCTCGCGCTCAAAGCGCCGACGGCGGTTGGCGTCGGCGGCGATGTCGCCGGGCAGCACCTTCAGCGCGACGGTGCGCTGCAGGCTCTCGTCTACGGCGCGATAGACGACGCCCATTCCGCCCTGGCCAAGCCGAGACCCGATGAGATAGCGCCCAAGGCGTCGGCCAGTCAGGTCATCGGTCATGTGCTGTGCTGGCGGGTCCGTATCATCCACGCCGGGCCTGGGAGGGACGCTGCGCCGCGCCCCAGGCTGTTGGACTCCCACGGGGGGAGCGGTCAGCCGGGGGACCCCCTGCGCCCGCGCCGCGCCTTCTGGCGCCGTGAGTCGTCGCGCTCGCCGAGGATCTCCGCGGCCTGCGCGATGGCGACGTAGAGGTCGCGGTCTCGACGGACGACCACCGCGTGTTCGCCGCCGACGTAGCGGGCGCGCAACAGGCATCGCTTGTCGACGCCGCCCCGCGGGCCGTTCAGGTCCGTCAGGCGCGCCTGGACCTCGACGAGCTCCGCGCGCCCGTGCCGGAACGCTGCGCGCAGGCTGCGTTCGACGTGCACCCGCAGGCCCTCGGTCAACGCGAACCCCAGCGAACGGATATCAAGCTGCATGTGTTCTCCTCCTTTGGTGGGTCCTCGGGGCCGGCGGGTCCAATCCCCGACGCGGCGCCAACCGGTCGCAACCCTGGGAGCGGGCCGAGCCGGGGACCATCAGGAAAAACCTGTCGCATCCTCCGACGGCCCGGCGGCGGGCTCTACAGCCTGTGCCGCAACTCGTGCTTCCCGGGCTGTCCGGCAGAGCTTCTGGGGAGCATCGGTCGCGAGCTCACGTGGATTCGAGCAGGGCGGTGAGGCCGGGGTGCTGGAGCCGCCGCGGCGCGACGATCGCGTACACGGCCTGCGTGACGCCGTCGCAGGGCCCGATGGGCTCCAGCCCGTATCGGTGCGCGGCCTGCGAGAGCACCACGGCGGGGATGGCGAGCACCCCGGCCCCCTCGGCGCCGGCCGTCTTGGCGAGGGCCGAGTCCGAGAACTCCGCGACGACGCGGAGGGACACCCCGGTGCGCTGCGCCCAGGCGTCAAGGGCGCGTCGGAGGGAGCTCCCGGCCGCGGGCATGAGCGTCGGCGCGTCGTGGAGGGAGCGCGGGAAGTCGTCCCGCAGCCGGGCGGCGGTGGCCGCGTCGGCGACCCACATGAGCGGGGCGTCGCGGAGCGGCACGACTCGGAGCCCTCGGGCGTCGGGGGAGAGCTCGCAGGTCACGGAGAGCACCACGTCGACGACGTGCGCGGTGAGCTGCTCGACGAGCTGCTCGAAGGTCGCCTCGCGGCAGACGAGGGTGCCGTCCGTGAGGACCTTCATGACCGGGGCGAGCAGCTGCCACGCGAGGAGCTTGGGCACCGAGTCTTCGACGCCGACGACGAGGCGGCGGGGCGGGCGGCCCGGGCCGCCGTCGAGGGTGCGGAGAAGCTCCTGCCCGAGGGAGTGGATCTCGTCGGCGAAGACCAGCACCACGCGCCCGGTGTCGGTGAGGGTCATGCCTCGGCTGCCGCGCACGAAGAGGGCTTCGCCGAGGGTGGCCTCGAGCTGCTGCACGTGTTCGCTGAGGGTCTGCACCGCGAGGCGCAGCTCGGCGGAGGCGCGCGCCAGGCTGCCAGTGCGGGCGACGACACGAAAGTAGAGGAGCTGGTGGTGGTTGAGCCAACGGTCCATGTCCGTAATGGTCTCACCGCGCGAGTGAGGGTCGCGCCCAAACCGACCGGCGGACCGTTGCCGCATCGCGAGAGATCTGGCGGCTGGAGGAGAGGATGCGTGACAAAGCGCTCCCCGCGCCGGACGGCTCATCCCCAGACGAAGGCCGCGACGGGCTGAGCCTACCGCGGGGAGCGGCGGCAGCCCGACCGCACGCCGCAGAGGAAGGGGAAGCCACCACGCCCCTCGGCCTCGAGCATGTCGTGGTGGACGCCAGGGCTGCGGGTCCATGGTTGCTCGGTCGACCGAAGCTGCTTCGTGTCGACGGAGGGTGCCACGTTGCTTTCCCTACGGGCCCGCTCAGGCTCCGGCGAGCATGGCCATGCTAGTGCCCATCGCGAGCGCCAGCTTGCTCACGATGATGTACCAGGGAACAAGCTCGCTCGGGGCGATCGAGGCTTCGGTCGAGGCGTCGTCGTGCGTGGCGTTCATCATTGTGGACTGCGCTCCTTCTTCTCTCGCAGGAAACGCCCCGACACCGCGCGGCGCCATCAGGAAAACCCGGAGGCTCTCTCTGCAGGGGTGCGGCGCTGCTGTCGGGTTGGGGTTTGGATCAGGTGGCCCCTCCCTCAGCCTCTCTCCATGAATGGAGAGGAGGTCTGGGGGTGAGGTCTCTCATCAGACCCGTCAGGCCACCGCTCCAGAACGACGGAGGGAGGGCGCGACCGGTGATGCCGCGCGTCGCTACAGCGCCCGGAAGTTCATCCAGGCGCCGTCGAAGAATCCCGCAGCCCGCCCTGCCCTGGCGCTGAACACCATCGCGTCGGGCGCCGGCCTCGGCAGGAGCCCGCCGCTGCACCAGCAGAGGGGACGATGGGAAGGCAGCACGGCCGCATCCTACGACGGCACGACGAGTGATCGCCGTATGGAGCCAGACGCGGCGGCTTGATAGCCTCCGCGCCCGAAGGAGGCCGCGAACCCACGCTGAGCACCCACGCCACGATGCCCGCACCGACGAGCCCCCTCGTGGGCCTCCACCTGCGCTCCATGGCGCGCTTCCTCCAGGCGAGCGAGGCCCCGGCCGAGCGCCGCGACGAGGGCCTCCAGGGGGTGCTCCGGGCGGTCTTCCCCGTGCGATCGAGCGACGGGCTCACGTCGCTGGAGTTCGTCGAGTACGCGCTCGAGCCGCCGCGCTTCGACGAGGCCGAGTGCCGGCACCGCGCGATGACCCTCGCCGCGCCGCTCAAGGTCACCGTGCGGATCATCGTATGGGACCCTCCGGGGGCCCTCGGGGACGCCCGCGCGATCCGCGACATCAAGGAGCAGGAGTGCTTCTTCGGCGAGGTCCCGCTCATGACGGCGCGCGGTACCTTCATCGTCGCGGGGCGCGAGTACGTGTGCGTGCCCACGCTCCGCCCCCGGCCCGGGGTGCGCAGGGAGCGCGTGGAGGGCACCGCCGTCGTCGTGTTCCGCGACGTGTACGGCGATGCGCTCACGCTCGAGCGCCGCGACGGCGCGGTCACGGTCCGCGCGCGCCTCGCGCCGCACACGCCGCCCGCGCTGGTGCTGCAGACGCACGCCACGACCCGCGCCGTGCACCTCACGGCGGACGGCGCCTTCGCGCCCTTCGACGAGGCCCCGCGCGCCGCGCCCGCCGCGCCCTGGGACGTGCACGCGCCGGACGGTCGCGTCGTCGCGCGCAAGGGGGAGAAGCTCAACGCGCGGAGGGTCGCCCTGCTGCGCGACGCAGGGTGCCCCGGGGTCCCGCTCTCGCCGCGTGATCTCAAGCGCTACCGCGGCGCAGGCGACGTGCGGGCGCCCGACGGCGCCGTGGTGCTGGGGCGCGACCGGCCGCTGAGCACCAGCCTCGTGCGCCGCCTCTTGGCCGCCGGGGTCGCGACCGTGGCGGTGTACCTCGGCGACGAGGAGCCGACCCCGCCGGCGCCCGCGGTCGTCGCCGATGCCGACGCCGCGCTCGCGTCGGTCTTCGAGCGCTTCGCGTGCTTCGAGCTCGACGAGGCGGGTCGCGCGGCGGCCGACGAGGCCCTGGGCGTCTCGTCGTCGCAAGGCACCACGTCGCTCACGAGGGACGACCTCGCGGCGGCGTTCGCCTGGCTCGGCGCGCCCACCGACGACGACGCCCCGCGGTACGCGGCGGCCGCGGCCGGGGAGCAGCTCGCCGAGCGCGCGCTCCGCGGGCTGTGGGTGGTGGCCCGCGGAGCGCGACAGCGCATGGACGCCAGCGAGGAGGTCGAGACGCTGCTGCCGCACGACCTGCTGAACGCGAGCCCCCTGATGCGCGCCTTCCGCGCGTGGCTCGGCGACGCGGACGCGTGCGCCCCGCTGGAGGAGGCGAACCCCCTCGCGGCGGTGTGCCACCTGCGCAGGGTCAAGGCCGCGGAGGGCGTGCCGTGGCCGTCGCCGCTCGACGTGTGCCCGAGCCCGCGCGGGCGCGTGTACGCCTCGCCCGCGGCGGCGGCCTCGCTGCCCC
Organism: Myxococcales bacterium; assembly: GCA_030652255.1. Classification (GTDB taxonomy): domain Bacteria; phylum Myxococcota_A; class Polyangia; order Polyangiales; genus SCUS01. The sequence continues at coordinate 14,060 of JAUSAZ010000141.1, forward strand.
TCCACGTGGATCTCGGGGCGCGCGGGGAGCTCGTGGCGTCGCCCGAGGGGGCCGGGCGCCCGTGGCCCCTGGCCGAGGCCCTCTCGCCGACGCGCGCGCTGGACACGCTGGCCGCTGCGCGTCGGGCGGCCGCTGCGCTGTGCGTGGCGGCGCCGCTCGTGAACCCGGAGGCGCCGCGGTCGCGCTCGGGCGTCGAAACCGAGGTCGCGCGCGCCGCGGGGGCCGTGGTCCTGGCCGAGCGCGACGGTCGCGTGGCGGTAGTCGACGACCGCGTGCTGCTGGTGCTCCCCGACGACCCGAGCGCCGGGGTGCAGGTGTGCGCGCTGCGGGCCGAGCGCGCGACGCTGGCCGACGGGTCGCGCGTCCGCGCCGGCGACGTCATCGCGGAGGGAGACGGCGTGGAGGGCGGCGCGCTGGCCCTGGGCCGACACGTCCGCGTGGCCTTCGCAGCGGAGCTCGCCGAGGGGGAGGTCCGCGTCGCGGAGCGGGTGTCGCGCGAGGGGCGCTTCGCGTCCCGGTCCCGCCCGGCGTACGAGCTCGAGCTGCGCGACACGTCGCTCGGCTGCGAGGAGCTCACCGCGACGCCGCCCGGCGTGCAGGGCCCCGAGGCGCGCCACCTCGACGCGTCGGGCGTGGTGCTGGCGGGCGCTACGGTGCGATCGGGCGACGTGCTGGTGGGGGCGCAGACGCCCTCGCCCGACGGCGGCTGGCGCGACGCCTCGCTGCGGGCGCGCGACGCCGAGGCGACGGTGCGCGACGTGGCGATCTTCGAGCGCCGGGGACGCGAGCCGTCGCCGCGCTCCGAGTCGCTGCGCGAGGCCGGGCGGGCGCTGTGGGCGCGCGTGGAGGAGGTCGCCCGCGCGGCGATGGCGCCCGAGGCCGCCGACGCCCTGGAGGCGCTCGCAGAGCTTTGCAGAAGGCAGATCGAGCGCACGCACCGAGGCGACGACCTGCCGCCGGGGGTCGCCGCGGCGCTGCGGGTGACGCTGGAGGTCGAGCGGGATCTCCAGCTCGGCGACCGCCTCGCAGACCGCCACGGCCTCGTGGCCGAGGTGCGCGCGTTCGTGCGCGATGACCAGATGCCCACGCTGCCCGACGGGACCACGGCCGACGTGCTGCTCTCGGCGCACGCCCTCCCCCCGGGCACGCGCGCAGAGGCAGAGTCGGGCGAGCTCTACCTCGTCCTGCTGCGCGCGGGCGCCTGAGCCTGCGGGCCGCCCGGCGCCGGCTGCTTCCCCGGGGATACGGTGCAGCCCGGGAGCGCCGCCCGCGCGCTGGCACGACGCGCGCAATCGTCGGTCTCCATCGGCCCGTCGTCGGGCCGGTGGAGGTCGTCCGCCATGTCGCTTCACGCCAGCTCGCTCCTCGCGCTCTCGCTCTCGCTCCTCGGTGCCGCCACGACCGCGTCGGCGCAGTCCAACGACACCTTCGTGAACATGCGCGCGGGCTACGCCGCGGCCACGGGTCAGCCCGTGACGGCCACCCGCGCGCCCGCGCTGCGGGTCGCGGCGGAGGTGTTCATCGGCGGCGCGAGCGGCGCGGGCGGCGCGACGCTGGGCTACCTCGCCGGCCTCCTCCACTGCGGCGGCGAGGCCCTCGACAGCCTCTCGGCCGTCGGCAACGCCAGCACGTCGTGCGGCGGCGTGCGGCCGCGGGCGCTGCTCTGGCCCTCCTACGCGGGCGCCTCGCTCGCGATCCCCCTCGGCGTCACCCTCGGCGGCGACCGCATGGGCGGCACCGGCCGCTGGTGGGGCTCCACGCTCGGCACCCTCGTCGGCAGCGCCGCGGGCGCCGCGGTGTCCGCCCAGCTCGACGCGCCCATCAGCACCGCCGTGATCGTGTACGGCGCATTCACGCTCGTCGGCGCGGTGGTGGGCTACGAGATCTCCGGCGCCGTCGCGCCCTCTCCTGCTGCCCCCACGCAGGTCGCCCGCGCCCGCGTCTCGCCCGTCGCGACCGTCTCCCCCGGCGGCGCCCTCCTGGGCCTCTCCGGCAGCTTCTGAGCCCCCTGGGCCGTGGCCCCGCCGCGTCGCTGCGTGGCGTCGACGCCGCGCTCCCGGGCTCCCGCAGCGGCCTTACGCCGGTGCCGGCGCCCGCGGCACCTCGTAGTGGAGTTCCGCGAAGCCGGTGCCGACCGCCCGCACGGACCGCAGCCGGAGCGGAGGGGCCGTGATACGCCGCGGCAACAGCGGCTTCCCGCGCCCCAGCGTGACCGAGCCCACCTGGACGAAGATCTCGTCCAGCAGATTGGCGTCGTAGAACTGCCCCGCCAGCTCTCCGCCCCCCACGATCCACACGTTCTTCCCGCCGGCCGCCGCAACCAGCGCCGCGTGCACGGGCCGGACGTCCCCCTGCGCGAAGCGGATGTCGGCGCCCGGCACCGTAGGCAGCGTCCGCGTGGTGAGCACCCATGTCGGCTGCGTATACGGCCAGGGCTGCGGCGGCGTGCCCTCGGGCTGCACCACATGCCGTAGCAGCCACTCGTAGGTCGCGGCCCCCATCACCAGCGCACCCACCTCGGCGAAGAACGCCGGGTAGGCGGTATCGGCGACGTCGCCAAGCGGAAAGAGCCACTCGAGGGAGTCGTCTTCCGTGGCGATGAAGCCGTCAAGACTCGACGATGTGAAGTACTGGGTCTTCATGGACGCCGATGGTGAAGTGGCAACTACGAGCTGTCCACGGCGCAACGTCCCCGATGCGGCGTTGTATCGGCGGCCCAGCGACGGCCCCGGGGCGGCGGCACGTGCGCGTGCACCAGCTGCCGGCCCATCGGGGGGTCGTGCTCGGTGGCCGCGGACTGCTGCTCGCGCTCCTGCGCCGGGCTCAACGGCAACCTCCGCTGCCAGTAGGGCGACGTCGCGGCCCGATCGCAGCCCTCGCCGCGCAGAGCGTCCGCGGCCGTCACGGGTACTCCGCCTTGAACTCCGCCATCGCGGCTTCCCAGCGCCGCTCGAACTCCTCCCAGGTCGGGTACTCCAGGCCCGGGATCGTCGGCGTCTCTACGCGCCACCCATGGCGGCGATCCCACGCCTCCCAGGTCGAGACCTTGTACGCGAGGCTCTCCGGCGGACCGCCCTCCGATCCCCGGTGCTGGTCCCACTGCGCCCGCGATCGGATCAGCGGCCACCCTTCGAGCGCGAGCGCGAGCGCGAGCGTCGGGTCGGCGTCGTACACCACCTCGCCGAGCAGATCGTCCTCCATGAACGGCCGCCACGGCTCGTCGAGCTCCAGCGCATCGCCCCGCCTGCGCGCCCGCGAGAGCACCACGGGCTCACCCTCCCGCATGACCGTGAGCGTCGCCTCGTCGGGCCCGACGTCGATCACCCGCGGCGGGCACCGGGCGTCCCAGCGCAGCGTCAGGTCGCGCTTCCACATGTGCGCCCACATCCCGGCGCGGAGGTAGAAGCGCACCGTGCGCTGCCAGCTCCAGCAGGTGTCGAGGCGCACCCCGAGCTCCTCCGCGGCGGCGATCTCGCGGAGCCGGTCGAGCGCCCGTCGCCCGGTGCCGAGGCCGCGCCGCGAGCGCAGCACGTAGAGGCTCCACACGCGCATGTCGGCGACGCCGTAGCAGGTGCGCGAGAGCGCGACGGTGCCGACGCGCTGGCCGTCCTCCAGCAGCCAGTAGGGCTCGGAGAACGAGCCGCCCACGGGACCGAGCGCGTCGCGCCAGTCGGTGGTGGCGGTGGCGATCCAGCGTGCGCGACGCTCGGGGTCGAGCGTGAGGGGGTCGGCGTCGTCGCCGAGGCGGTGCTCCGCGAAGGCGGCCAGATCGCAGTCGATCCAGCGGCGCTCGTCGGCGCCGCCGCGCTCGACGGGCTCGACGAGACCGCCGGCGAGGAACGCGTCGTGATGGATGTCCCTCATCGACGCGATGGTACAGCGCAGGCGATGGCGAGCCACGGGCTCCGATCGGCCGCGCATGACCGTCGACGTGCCGAAGGGTCGCGGACAGTCTTCGTCAGGCGCCCCGGACGGCGCTGGAGAGCCAGGGTGACGGTTCCCATCCGGGAATCACCTGCGAGAGCACCCAGTCGAGAGCGTCGGGCAGCCCGATGGCTGGAAAGGGGACACGAACTCTGGGTCGAGCGTCGAGGGTGGGCCCGACGTGGCAGTGGAGGAGGGCGTGTCCGCACGCACCCTCACCCCTCGGCTCTGGATCGAGGTGTACGGCGATGGTCCAGTCACGGTCTTCGTCGGCGACGCCTCGCAGCATGACGGTGAACTGCGACATCAACGACCCTCGCTGCATCGCGAGGACCGTCAATTCCGCTCCCGATAGGCCCGGAAGGTCAGAGAGGGGTTCGGTGCCGTCCCGCAGCGGCCCCTTGATGTACCACTCGCGCGCATTGTGGTTCTTGTTGTGGGTGAAGCGTCCGCGAATGGAGCCATCGCAGTGGCCCAATTCCGCAAGTCGCGTCAGGCGACCGCGCACCTGGACGGCGAAGTCGTCCTGGCCGGATGTTCGCAAGTCGAGGTGTTGCCGGTAGAGAGCCTCCCAAGGCGTCAGCTTCAAGGCGCCACCAGCAACGCCGCGCGATAGGCATGGGCAAGGTTCTCGGCAGTCTGTGGAATCTCGTTCCGGCGCCAGCGCGCGAGCCATGCCTCCGGGACGTCTCCCGTCGACTCGGCGAACGCTGCCCTCTCTGCGGTGCTGTCGACCTCCGCGAGTCGCTCCGGGTCGGGGTCGCTGCCGCGGACCCAACTGGCGAGTCCCGGAGCATCGGCGAGAGCGCGCTGTCCCGCTCCATCACGCAGGAGGAAGAGGACCACCGGGAAGGGAGCGCGAGCGGGAGCGCGAAGGCGATCGCGGTTGCCGTCGAGGTCTTCGACCGCCCGTCGCTCGTCGTCCGAGACGAAGAGCACCAGCCGGTCGGGGTGCGCGAAGATCTCCTCCACCTCCGCGACCCTGACCGGTCGAGCGGAGGCAGGCGCGAGGCTCTCCACCTCCCCGATGAGCCAATCGCGCAGCCCGAGGTCGGGATAGTAGATCACCGCCGCCCCGCCGTCGCGTTCGAGCGCGGTCATCATGCTACCGGCGGGGTCGCGGCGGCCGTTTGCGCTCATAGCAGCCCCTGCGCGAGGGGGTGGGCTCGCATCACCGGCCCCGAGGCGCCCCCGTGCTCGAGGACGATGCCGTGCGACAGCAGCCGCAGCTTGCGCTCGAGCTCCATCTCGCGCCCGTCGGTGCCCTCTACGGCACGCAACGCCTTCTCATCCCCAGGGATCAGCAGCCTCCGCAAGCTGTCGCGCTGGTCGGCAACCGCGTTCGCGAGGTCGGCGCTGTCAGGCCACGCGCTGCCGCGCCGGACGTGCGCGTAGGCGCCTGCATCCGCAACCAGTTGGAGGAAGGTACGGGGAACTCCACCACTGAGATGGATCGCCTCCTCGATCACGCCCACGGCCAACGTGAGCTCGCCCGTCGCGGCATCGAAGAAGTCCTCGGGGAGCGCGAGGCGACGGCGCAGGATCTCCCGGAAGAAGCGTCGCCCCTCCGCTCCCTCTTCGCCCTCCACCACGATCGGGTGGAGGACGAAGAGCTTCTCGCCGGGGCGGATCACCTCCTGCGCATCGGGGCCGAAGGTGAGCTGCCAGGAGACCACCACCACGAGATTGACGTCGGCCCCGAGCGAGGTCAGCGCCTCGAAGACCGGTCGCGCCACGTCCGCCGGCGTCTTCTCCATCCCGTCGATCAGCAGTGTGACGGGTCGGTCGGGAGCGAGGCGTTGGATCTCTCGCACGACGAGAACCGCGAGTTCAGGCTGGAAGGTGGGCTGCTCTCCGGCTGAGCTACGACGGACTCTGTTCATCAAACTTGCCGAAAGAGGCACGCCACCGGTCAGGGCCATCTCAGCCGCAGTCAACGCGGTCACTTGCATGACCTCCGCGGGGTCGAGCCGTCGCATGTTGAACTTCCGGTCGAGCTCCAACGGAACAATCACTGCAGCTTCGGGCGCGAGACCCACGCCCACCAACAGGAGCTCGGTGCTCTTGCCGATTCCTGCGGGGCCGGCGATCAGGGCAGTCGTACACCCGGCCTTCATCCGCTCCGCGATGCGCAGCCCTCCCTCCATCGGACGGCTCACGTATTGATCCGAGAGCGCGCCGACCGGGATCTGCGGTGTGAGCTTCTTCCAGTCGGGGTTCAGCATCGGGCGATCCATGAGACGACACTACCCGGCGGAGGGGCAAGGTCGTACTCCTCGCGCTGCGACGCGGATGGACGGTGGTGGGGGTGACGGGCATGACGTTGCGACGAGCGCGTCGACGTGGCGCTGCGGCAACTGCTCGAGCGGGTGCACCGCGGGCGCGGCGTGCCGGGCGGTCACGGGCGGCGGCGCGTGCGCGTGCACCAGCTGCCGGCCCATCGGGGGGGGGTCGTGCTCGGTGGCCGCGGACCGCTGCGCGCCCTCAGTCCATCGCGACGTCCGCGCGCACGCCCGCGTCGCCCGTCGTCCCGCCCGGCTGGAGCGCCGTGGGGTAGCTGCACGACCGCGGAGCGTCGACGCGCACCCCCGACGTCGGGTCCTCCGGATGTACACACACCAGCCCCGGGGCGCACTGGTCGTCGCGCTCGCAGCTGCGGCGGTAGCACAGGCCCAGGGCGTCGCCCGCCACGGCGCTCGGCTCGACATCGGCCCCGTCGGGACAACCGCCGGCGGCGGTGCGGAGGTCGATCAACGATCCGCAGAGCCCCTGCGTCGGCCGCGTCGGGTCGAGCGCGAAGCAGACGCCCCGGCACTGGTTGACCATGGTGCGCTGGACCTCCTGCGGGTCGCAGGGCATGCCGTCGGCCCGCAGCGTCGCATCGAAGGTCGCACTCCCGCAGCGGCCCGTGCGCACGTTGCAACGCGTGAGCGAGGCGTCGCCCCCGGTGATCCCCGCGCAGTCGCCGTCGCTCGCGCAGAAGGGCAGGCAGCCCGCGCTCTCGGTCTGCGTCGCGCCGAGCTGGATCCAATTCGTGGTGCAGACGGAGCCAGCCGGGCAGGCGCCCGTGGCCTCGGTGACGGCGGTCGCCACGCACGCGCGGGTGCAGGCGCTCGGCTGGGCGCCGTCGGCGAGGCTGCCCACCACGAGGCAGGTCGAGAAGCGACCGCCGCACTGCGCCTCCTCCTGCGCCGTGGTGCCCTGCGCGCAGCCCGTCACGCCCGAGCAGATGCGACCGCCCCGAACCGCGGTGCAGGCGAGGTCCGCCGCCGCGCTGTCGCAGGCCTCGTCGTTGGTGCATCGCCGCCCTGCGACCACCGTGGTGCGCGACGGCGCGCCCCCGTCCGTCGAGGGGACGTCCCGCACGGGCACGTCCCTCGGGCCCGCGTCGCCGCGGGAGCAGCGCCCGAGCGCGCAGGACTCGCCCGACTGGCAGGAGCCGCAGCTCCCGAACCCGCAGCGGTTGGGGCCGCACTCGAGCTGATCGCAGGGGCCGGGGCAGAAGCCGCCCCACGAGATGCACCTCCCTCCCTCGCAGTACGTCCCTGATGCGCAGGCGACCCCGCAGGCGCCGCAGTGGCGGGCGTCTCGGCGGGTGTCGGCGCAGGTGCCGTTGCAGAAGGTCTCCGGCGGCGACAGGCGCGAGCAGGCGCTCGAGTTGGCGCACACGCGGGGAGCGGCGACGTACCGCAGCCAGTCGACCGCGCAGAGGGCGCGGCCGGTGTTGGTGACGCGCACCACGGCCTGGTGGCGGCCGGCGCTCGCGGCCTCCAGGGAGGGGAAGGAGGTGACCGCCGCGCGGATGGGCCACACCCGCCGCTGCCAGTCGGCGGTCGGCTCGATGGGCAGCGGCGCGAGGCTGCTCCCTTCGAGCTCGACGCGCAGCGACCCGCCCTCGTCGCACCGGTAGCTCATCGCCAGCGAGGTGCCCTCGCCGCTGCCCGGAACCCCGAGGGTCCACGTGATCGACGCCGCCGGAAAGAGCGCGCGCGCGTGGTCGCCCGGGAGGAGCGACGGCACCGTCGTGATCGCCCCGAGGGTCGTGAGGTTGCACGAGTCGCCCTCGCAGGCGCTCTCGAAGTCGACCTGCTGCTGGCCGACGACCACGCCCCCACATCCGAGGTCGGGGTAGAAGTTGCAGTCCCACGCACCGAGGCCAAGCAGCACGACGAGCGCGAGCCTCTTCATGGCCGACCTCCCAGCTCGAAGCCGAAGGTCACGCCGGCGAATGCGGGGTCGCCCCACGCGCCGCCCGACGCGCCCCCGGAGGGGATGTACTGCACCCCGAGGCGCATCCCGAGCGAGACGCTCGATCGGGTACCGAAGAGGAGCACCGTCGACAGCCCGATACGCGGCAGGAGGTTCACCTCGCTCCCTCGCGGCCAGGTGGTGAGCGCGGCCACCCCCCCGACCTCCAGGTCGAAGCCGAAGCGGGCGTTGGACGTGCCCGGCGCGGTCGACCTCGTGACGATCAAGCGCAGCGCCCACCCCGCGTCGAAGAGGTGAAAGCGGGCGTCGCCGACGGACCTCGCGCCGAGGGGGTAGTCGGGCAGCGTGTCCCCCTCCGCGGCTCGCGTCACGAGGTAGCCGACGCGGAGTCCCATGCGCACGCGGCTGCCGAAGTCCCAGAGCGCGCGCCCGGTGACCTGGAAGCCGGCGTGGGGCCCGTCCTGTCCGAAGGCGCGGAGGGAGTTCCGGTACGCCGAGCCGAAGAAGACCACCACGCCGAGCTCGCCGTCGACCTCCAGCGGGCGCCTCCGCGGGCTGGCGTGTAGCGTCGATGACGCGAGGAAGATCCCTGCGCCGCAGAGCAGGGCGGTCCCACCGGTAAGCATGATCGGCGATGGCATCACCGCGATCCGGAGCGTGTCAATGCATCCGCTGCCATGCGCTGATGGACACACGCGCGGTGTCGCGCGGGCACCCTGCGCGGTCACAGCCCGAGCAGGGTGAGCAGCGCGTGCAGCCGCGCCGAGACCCCGCTCCCGTGCACCCGCCCGCTCTCCTCGGCGGCCCGGCGTTCGTCGGCCTCGCGCCGCGAGCGCTCCCACGCCGCCGGGTCGGCCGCCCACTCGCCCGCGATGCGCTTCGCATCGACCTCGCGCGCGTCGAGGAAGGCGTCGACCTCCGCGGCGGTGTCGGCCGACGGCAGCTGCCCCTCCGACTGCATCGCGCACGTCACGCAGCGCGGTCCGTCGGAGGTGATGTACGAGTCGTTCACGGGCACCGTCGCCCCGCAGGCGCCGCACGTGACGGTGCCAACGACCACCGCCGTCGGCGCCGCGCGAAACGGGGCGAGCGCCGCCCCGCGGTCCCCCAGGGAGGCAGCGCACCGCTCCCGGAGGGTCGCGACCTCGCCCCCGTCGAGCCAGACCCCGCCGCATTGCGGACACCAGTCGAGGGGGACCTCGTAGTAGCAGAGGGCGACGCCCTCGGCGCCGCACCCCACGCAGGCCCCGACGCCCAGGCCGTGACGGGCTGAGGCGAGCACCTGGTCACGGGCCCGCTCGATGTGCGCGAGCGCGTGGCTCACGCCGCCCAGCGCGGCCGACGGAGCCCACAGGCCGTCGCACTCGGGGCAGCGGCAGGGACCGGCGCCCGGGGCCCGATCCCCCACGAGCGCGGCGCCGTCGCGAGGGCACCGCAGGCAGCGGGCCGGAGGGTCGTCCATCATGCCGATCGCCTACACCGACCGCGACTGGCGCGTCTACCAGCCCAGCGCTTCGGGGACCGCGGCGAAGGCGGCGCGAACCTCGGGGATGTCGTCGCGGCGTCGCTTCATCTCGTGCCAGACGATGCCGCAGGAGAGCTGCTGGACCGCGGCTCGGACGCGCGCGACCTCCGCGCTGCGTGAAGGATCGCGGCGGGCGGCGGCCGCGCGGTGGAGGTGGCTCACGTGTGACTCGTAGATCGCGCGGCGACCCTTGGGCAGCTCGTCGCGCTCGTTGAGCCCGAGCACCTCGATCGTCTTCGTCGCGCGAACGTGCCCGACGGTGCCCTTCGGCGCGACCGCGCGAAAGCGGAACGTGTCGACGAGGTCGAGCCGCAGGAACGCGAGCGGGTCATCCTGTCGCGGATCGAGGAGGACCGACGCGCCGACGGGCGGCGGGAACGGTTGTTTCGTGTTGACCCGCGCGAAGGTCACGACCGACGACGACCCGGTCGCGAAGAGCGGGAACTTCGTCGACTTGCGACGGTTGCAGCTCGCGCATGCGAAGAGGTAGTTGGTCCACGCGAACACCAGCTCGGGATAGAGGGCCTTCGGGCGGTAGTGCTCGACCTCGTCTGCGCAGTTGTCCTCGCAGTACATGCAGCGCCGCGAGCCCGAGCACATCGCCGCGAGCGCGACGAGCACCGGGCGAAACGGCACCTGCGGACGACGACGTTTGAACTGCGCCTCCGCGGCCTCGATGCGCGCGGCGTAGTCGCCCGCACCGTCGACCTCACCCTGCCAGGCCTGCAGGTCGGCGAGCGTCTCATCAGCGAGGGGCGCGAGGGGCGCCTTGATCATCCGGCGTCCTCGAGAGGCGTCACCGCACCGACCGTCCCGAGCTCGTCGCGCAGCTTCGCCCGCTCTGCCTGCTCCTCGGGGGTGAGCTCGCGGGAGATGCTTTCGTCGTTGAGTTCGGCGAGGCGATCGAGCTTGTCGCGACCGGCCTGCGACCGGGTCACACGCTCGCCGAAGAAGTCGGTGGAGAAGGCGTCGAGGAGGTCGCCGTAGCGGAGGCGGTTGAGCTCCTCCTGCGTGGCCATGCGAGGCGCAGCGCCTTCGCCGGGCGTCGGAAGCAACATCACGGAGTCCGCGGCCTGGCACACGATCGGGCTGTGCGTCGCCACGATGAACTGCATGCGAGGGAAGCGCGCCTTGAACCAGAGACCGATGCGCTGCTGCCAGCGCGGGTGCAGGTGCGCGTCGACCTCATCGATGAGAACGATGCCGCCGAGCGCGACGTGGTGGCTGGGCGTCGTGGCGAAGAGCCCGTCGTAGCCACGATTGGCCACGGCGAGCCGACGGAGCAGGTCGAGCACGAGGCTGAACACGGCGCGGTAGCCGTCGGAGAGCTCGGTTGCGGGGACGCGCTGCCCGTTGCCGTCGAGGCACCAGACGCCGTCCGCATCGGGTTCGAGGATCTCGACGCCCTCGGGGAGGAAGTCGGTCTTGTTGATGAAGGCGAGGAGCTCAGCAAGGAAGGCCGCCTCGGGAGGCATGGGCTGCTGAGTGCGCGCGCGGACCCAGAGGTCCTTGAGCCACTCCAGGGCGTCGGAGAGGGCTGCGCGCTCGTCGAAGAGGGTGAGCACGCTCTGGAGGCGCGGATGATTTTTGAAGTCCTTGATCCAGTCGGGATCACCGCCGGTGAAGCGGCGGAACGGGCCGTACGCGGCCAGGAAGCCGGCGTAGCGCACACGCTCGGAGCTGTGGATGTCGACAACGGAGGTGTCAGTGGCGTCCTTCGACGGGCGAACGCGCTGGAGTCCGAATTCCAATGAGGACTGTTGGGTGTCGGTGTCGATATCGGCGAGGTCGACGCGCACGTTGCCCTTGGAAGCGCCCTTGCGGAGCCAGGTGTCCCAGCCCTGGCGGAGCGCGTCACGCTCGCTGCGATCGAGCAGGCAGAGGACCAGCGCGCGGAGCAGGCTGGTCTTGCCAGACGCGTTGTCGCCGAGGATCACCTGCCAACCAACACGAGCGGGGGGTGATTGCCAGACGATGTGATCGAGCATGCGGAGGCAGTGCATCTCGAACTGACCGATAGCGCCGTGAACATCGATGGGGCTCTCGACTGGCGGCGTGGTTTTGGAAACAGAAGGCACAGAGATTCCGGAGCTCAGCGACTGAAAATCAGAAGGATCCAGATTACGAAGAATGGTTGCAACGAGCGCTGGCCCCGAAGACTCCGACGGCTCTCTAAAAAACATCGAAAAACTTGGCACACGCAACCCACCCATACCAACCGCAATATCATTCAATACACCACCGACTGCATGTTGCTCCTGAAATTCAAACGCGGCCGGACTACCTACCGCACCCAGCCACAGGCCTCTCATTCGCGCCCGCCTGAGGACAGAGATGACCTGTGCTGGTGCTTCGACATGACCAGGCTTGGGATAGGCATCATGCGAAATCTCCATAACAAGCGGAATTAATACGCCCGCGAACGGGCCACTCTCGAACTCTGGCACATATGTTGACTCGATAAGGATTACCATGCTCGGATCGAAGTCACTTACGACTGACGACACATTCCTACACAATTCGACGTCCAATGGCATTGCTACCCGCCAATCATCCCGGAGCGATCCAGTCACGCCTGTATCGTAATAGACCCCCGACTGGCCCCTCATCTCTTCGTATAGCCTCAAGAATTCTCGCAAAGATCGATAAACCTCCGGTTCGTCCGTCACGATGAGCACGGTCGGCAGCTTCTTCTCCGCTTCGTCGTTCGCGTTCGTCACGCCCGCAGTACGACACCGCGCCCGTTGGCCCGTCAACCGTCCCGTTGCCCCGCCCATACCCGTCCCTCATTCCATCCCGGCGCGTCTCGACGGAGCGCGAGCATCTCGGGCGCTATCTACGACGACCTCTCCCCCCGTCGCAGCCTATCTCCCGGTGGCAGCGGCGCGCTGGTCGACGCCGCCCCGGGGGGCGGGCCACGGCGCGAGCGGGTCGACGAGCTGACGGCCCGTGCCGACCCCGAGCGCCATCGACGCGCCGCCGAGCACGAGCACCCCAGGCGCCACGAGCAGCATGCGCCCGACGGGGAAGGGATTGAGGCGCAGTACGGTCTCCAGGCGATGCTCGCGCAGCGTGGTGCTCCAGGTCGTGGCCCCGGTGCTGCGGTCGAGCGCGATGATGCCCATGCGAGGAGCGTCGTCGTTGGGTTGCACCAGCGCGAAGACGTCGCGTGAGCCCAGCGCGACGCTGGGAAACATGGCCGAATCCAACGAGCGCGCCCACCGCGAGCGGCCCGACACGTCCGCGCTGGCGAAGCCCTGGTTCACCGTGAAGTACAGGTTGTCGGCGGCGTCGACCACGAGGGCGCCGCCGGTCTGGGCGCGGTTGTTGAAGCGCGACGCCCCGTCGAAGCCCAGCGCGCACAGGCCGTTCTGTTGCGCGACGAAGCTGCGACCCGACACCAGCTCCCCGATGAAGCTCCGGGTGCAGTCGAGGCTCGCGGCGAAGCGCACCGCGCCGGACGCGTCGAAGGACACGACCAGGGTGCCCCGGAGCGTGCTGTTGACGAGCATGTCGACGTGACCCGCGGCGTCGATGGCGAGGCTCACCGCGACGCCCGGGAAGGCCGACGCCCCGCGGCTGAACACCGACACCGCCCCTCGGCGATCGACCCGGAGGAGGGCCTTGGCATCGCCGAAGTTCACCAGCATCGACCCGTCGGCGAAGGCCGCCGCGGGGCCCACCGGGCCGCCCGTCTGGGTGAACACGTTGCCCAGGCCCGCCGCGGCGCCGAAGGCCGCGAGGTCGGTGCTCCACCGGCGGGCGCCGGTCGCGAGGTCGAAGGCGTCGACGCTGACCGTCTGCACCACGAGCTGATCGCCCGTGACCATGGCGACGGGCCGCGTCCCGCTCGTGGTGACGCTGCGCACAGGCTCGCTCTGCCAGCGCAGGGCGCCGCACGCGTCGACGGAGAGCACCGTGTACGTGAAGCCCTGGGCCCCGGTCAGCGCTTCGACGGCGATGAAATACGTGGCCCCCGACGGGTCTGCCGCGACGGGGCCCGCCGCGGGTGTCGCGAAGGGAAAGGTCCACACGACGCTCCCCGGGGGGGCCGACGCGAGGCGCTGCGCGCAGGTGGGCGGCCCGGCGTCCTGCGATGGGGCGACGGAGGCGAGCTCGGTGCGGGCGCCGCAGCTCGAAGCGATCGGCAGCACGGCGAAGGCCAGGGCGCCGAGGGCGCGGCGGAGGGTTGCTCGCATCGGGACCATCGGGCGCATGGTACGCGTCGAGGGCGCAGGTCGGCCGCGCCGCGCTCACCCTTCCGAAGCGGGGTCGAGCGCCAGCGGCGGAAGGCACGCCGTCAGGGCCGGGTGGAGGTCCCTGAAGCGCGGCGGTTGTCGCGCGATCGTGAGCGCTCCTGCTCGCAGCGCCGCCGCCCGCGGGACGTACACCCCCAGCACGTCCGGCGCGCCCGCGAAGGGCCACGCGCCGCGCGCGAAGATGGCGGCCAGCGGCGCCCACGGGCACGGACCGCGGACCTCGCCGGACCCGTCGAGCGCCGCGCGCGCGAGGTCGAACACCACCGGCAGCGGGGCGTCCAGCAGCCGCGCCCCGGGCGAGATGCCCTGCCGCGCGCACTCGCCCCGCAGGACGGCGCCCCACACCTCGTCGCAGAAGGCCCCAAGCGCGCTACGGACCTGCCACCGGTAGCGACGCACCCTGTCCCCGACGATCTCCAGGCGCCGGGCCATCACGTCGAGCGCAGGCAGGAGCTGGCGGTTCCACGCGCAGTCCGTGGGGTGCGCGGATCGCCACGCTGCCACGGCCGCCGCGAGATCGTGGAAGACGACGACCTGCAACGGCGGGAGGTCTCCGTCGAGCGCGGCGCAGTGCTCGGCCGCGCGGGCCTCCAGCCAGCGCCGGGCCTCCGGGGTCTCGTCGAGGAGCTCACGATCGGGGCGGAGCCAGTCGCGGTGCCGCCAGGACGCGAAGTGCTCCACCAGGACCGCGCGGCGAGCGCCGTCCCACGGCAGCGTCGGCAGCGGCGAGCGCCTCGGCTCCACGTCGTCGGGGGCGGCGGCGACGCGCGCGTCGGGCAGCGCCTCGATCACGGCCAGCCGGGTGCCGACGGGGACGTCCCGGTCGAGCGCGGCGGAGACCCGGCGGATCACCCCGTCGACGGGCGCGAACACCTCGACGTCGACCTTGTCGTTGTTGACGATCACGACGGGCATGTCCGCGGTCACGCGGTCGCCGTCCTTCACCAGCCAGATGACTTCCCGCACCGTCATCGCGCCGTCCCCCATGGACGGGACGTCCACCACCTCGCGCCGTTGCAGCTTGCGTCCAGCGCCGGTGACGGCGCGGGGGAAGGTCACGCCGGGCCAGCCGTGTCGCGCTGCGAGACACGCGTAGACCCTCGCGAGCGTCTCCCCCGCGAGGCCCTCGTAGCTGGCCACGCCGAGGCGTCGGCCGAGCCGCGAGGGGCTCCGGTTGAGCTCGACCACGTCGGAGCCCGAAGCGCGCGCGAGCGACGGAAGCTCCGAGGCCGGGGCCACGTCCATCGCGCACCCGACCACCAGCAGGAGGTCGGCCTCGCGCACCAGCGCGATCGCATCCCGGAGCGCCGCGTCGGGGACCACCTCGCCGAAGAGCACCACGTCGGGGCGCAGCGGCCCACCACAGGCCCGGCACCGCGGGAGGCCGGGGCCGTGGTGGAGGAGCGTCCAGGACGTGTCGCGGTCGAGCGCGCCGCAGGCGTGGCAGAGGGCGCGGTCGAAGCTCCCGTGGAGCTCGACCACGGGCGCGTCGGGTGCGCGCGCGGTGTCACGGCGGGCCTGCTGATGGAGGCCGTCGATGTTCTGGGTGACCACGCCGGCCAGCTGCGGGAGCCGCGCGAGCGCGAGGTGGCCCGCGTTGGGGGCGGGCATCGACTCGCCCGCGAAGGTGCGGGCGGCGCTCCAGAGGGCCGACGGGTTTCGGACGAAGCCAGCGACCGAGACGGCGGCGTCGCGGGCGTGCATCGACCACAGGGCCTTGCGGGTGGGCAGCCCGCTCTCGGCCGAGAGCCCCGCCCCGGAGAGCACCACGAGGCGCTTCGCGGCGTCGATGCGGTCGACGAGCTCGTCGAAGCGCAGGGCGGGAGCAGGGGCTCCGGTGGCGCCGCTCGCGGCCCCCGCGTCGGGAGGTGGGCTGAGCTGGATCTGGCCGTCGGCGGTGATCCATTCGGTGATGGCGCAGACCGCGCAGCGCGACCCGAGGAGCCTCGCGTCGGGGCTGTCGGCGAGGGCGTCACGCTGCAGGGCCACGCGGGTCTGGACGAGCGCGGGGAGGCGCCGCGCGGCGGGCGCCCGTAGCGCGTGCTCGAAGGCTGCGAGGGCCTCGGCGCGGTCGCCGAGCGCGCCCCGGGCGAGGCCGAGGTAGACCCGCGAGACGGCGTGGTCGGGGTCGGCGTCGAGGGCGCGCTGGAGGTAGACGAGGGCGTCGCTCGGGCGCAGCGCGAGGAGGTCGAGGAGCCCGAGGAGCGCCAGCGTGGGCGCGGCAGGCGCGCCGAGGCTGAGGGCGTCGTGGGCGAGCGCGCGGGCGGCGTCGAGCTGGCCGAGGAGGCGCAGGGCGACCGCGAGGTTGAAGCGGGGGGCCGGGGCGAGCGGGTCGGCGTGGGCCTCGGAGACGAGGCGGTCGCGGGTCGCGCGGAGGTCGGGGTCGGTGGGCGTCACGGCGGAGGCACACTGGGTACTGCGAAGACGGTGCGTCGTCGACGAACGACCCCTACCCCGCGCCGCCCTGGCTCATCGTTGCCCTGATCGTGCGCAAACCGCTTGCAGGCTGCGGGTCCCGGGCTACCCGCACACCTTCGCGCGCCTTGGCTGCCGCGGGTTGAAACCCACGGCAGCCAAGGGAAAACCCGCGGCGGGTTGGTCACTGTGCCTGGACATCGGACAGGCCGCTTGCTGCCTTCACCTTGGCTGCCGTGGGTTT
Source organism: Myxococcales bacterium (assembly GCA_030652255.1). Classification (GTDB taxonomy): domain Bacteria; phylum Myxococcota_A; class Polyangia; order Polyangiales; genus SCUS01. The sequence continues at coordinate 30,636 of JAUSAZ010000141.1, forward strand.
CAACCCTGATCCTTCCCGGAATGTTTCTGGCCTTGCGGGCCAAGGCCAGGATCGCTGTTTCGTGGGCCCCCTTCCCGGCTGCCGCGCGCCCTACCCCCATCGGATGATCTCATCGTTGCCCTCATCGTGCGGAGAGCGCTTGCAGGCTGGGGTGACGAGCCATCGCGCGGAACCCCAGCCATCCGCACACCCTCGCGCGCCCGGCTGCCGCGGGTTGAAACCCACGGCAGCCAAGGGGAAGGCC
>JAUSAZ010000066.1 GCA_030652255.1 Myxococcales bacterium
GAAGCTCGATGTCCCCAGGGAGCGCTTCATCGCATACCCGGGTGCCGAGACCGACCCGCGTGCTCCCCTCTTCGGCTGGGCCGGCTGGGACCACCTCCAGCGCGCCCGCGCCCTGGCCACCGTCTACAACGAGCGCCGTCAAACGGACGGGTGGGACCGCGACCGCCTGCGCCCGCTGCTGGCGGGCTTGATGGAGCTGGTTCCGTGGTTGATGCAGTGGCACGACGCGCCCGACCCGGAGCTGGACGGGCAGGGCCACGGGCGGCTCTGGAAGGAGTTCGTGGAGGGGCAGCGCCACGAGCAGCGATGGACCGAGGAGGAGCTGCGGGCGTGGAGGCCGGCGACGACCGCGGAGAAGAAGGCGGCGCGGAAGGCGGCGAAGGCGAAGGGGTAGTGGAGGGGACAGCAATGACGAACGAAGCGGTATTGGCAAAGGACACACTGGTCGACCACCCGGCGTTCGGCCGGGGTCGGGTCATCGCGATCCAGGGGGATCTCGTACACATCTACTATGCGAGCCAGTCAGAGCCCTGCGCCAGGAAGATGAAGCTCGCGCAGGCCGGGGATTTCCTGCGCGTCGCACCCGAGCAGACGGACCCGTGGCTCAGCAACCTCCCGCCGTTCTCGTATAGCGCGAAGGACACCGCGTATTGCATGGAGCATGGCCGGCTGACCCAGCGGCAGGCGATCGCGACGTTTCTGGGGTATTACCCGGGAGGCTTCAGCGATCGGAGTTACATCGGCCGTGCGGGGCCAAAGCCAACCGGCGAGCGGGCCTACAAGCTTGAGGCCGTCGATGACTGGTCGCGCAGTTTCGGAGGCGGGGAAGGCGAGAGGTTGTTGGCCGCGGGCGATCTGCCGGAGTTGACCCGCAGGCTGCTGCGCATCGCCCAGAAGAGCAACCTGCTCCACCCGACGTTCGAGAAGCCACCATTGAAGGACGCGCTCGGGGTCGATGAGACAGCCACAGCGTTCTTTCAGGCGTTGTTCAACGCCGCGAACGCCCCGCCGAGCGAACCGCTCTTCAAGGCGCTGGTGGCCGCGATGAACGCCCTCCCGGCTGGCGGCTCGCCGGTCGCAGCGTGGCCGCTCGTGACGATCTTCCCCTGGCTCGCCCGGCCGCGGGAGCACCTGTTCGTTCGGCCCGGCGTCGTCAAGGAGGCGGCGAAGCGGCTCGGGTTCGAGCTGAACTATCGCAGCGAGCCGAACTGGTTGACCTACCGCTCGGTCCTCACGCTCGCCAACACCCTCCTCGATGGGCTGCGCGAGTATGGCGCTCAGGACTTCATCGACATCCAGGGCTTCATCTTCGCCACCGGCGACCCGGACTACAAGCCGGATCCGTGACTGGAGAGACCGCGCGATCGGCGACGGCGGAGAACATGGCTGCTAGGAAGCCCGCGAAGGCGCAGCCCGCGGTAGGGGAGTGGACCGATGACAGAATCAAGACGAGAGTTTCCTGATCCGGCGGCCCTGCACGGGGACATCCAGCGGCTCTGCGATCAACTGCACGGACTGGTCGAGAACGCAGCGGTGCTTGCCGGAGGCACTCGCGATGGCGGCATCTCCATCCCGCTCGACGAATACGAGGATCTGCTCAAGCTCGCGAGCGGTTCGCGCGACCTGCTTGCTCGATCACAGGTTGCCTTCGATGATTGCCAGCCGGGTTGGAGGACGCGACGGAGGGACTTCCAGAACCGGATCCTCGACGACCTTGCCGCGCGTGACGACCTGAACTATTCGATGTTCTGCGCGATTCTCGACAACCTCGACTCCCTGGATGGACCCGCGGTCCCAGCCGTCGTCGGGCCGGCGATGCTGCGCGCATGGATCCGCACGGGCGACTATTCCGACACGCGGCGGTGGCAGAGCGACGAGTCATGGAGCGAGGTGCGCGAGGAGGACGCCCGGATCGTCCTCGACGCCGTGGTCGATCGCATCGTGCAGTCCCGCCTCGCCACTGGTCGGAGCGCCGGCGGTCTGTCGTTCTGGATCGAGACCGTGGCACCGGCAGCCTACCTCGACGGCCGCGAACGGCTGGAGTGGCTGGCCTCGCATGTCGCCGTTCCCTCGAACACGGGCGATCTGGGAGACGTGGGCGAGGGCATCCGGGAGGTGGTCTGGCACTGGTACGGGGACGTTGACGACACGCTGGAGGAGCGGCTGCTGGCGCTGCGTGCGATTCACGACATCGCGACGTCGAGCAGCGAGCCGAGCGGCGAGCTGTACGAGTCGCTGGAGGAGGCGTGGAGCAACCTGATCGAGGCGGGGCCCTCGCCGGAGGACGAGGCGGTGATCGCGAAGGCTGTGAAGGTGGCGGTCGCGGAGTCGCCGGGGAGCAACGCACGCGCTGCGGAGCTGCGCTGTTGGGTGGTCGCAGTGGCGCCGCGGATGTACCCGGACCTCGCCGACCGGCTGATGTGGTTCGCCGAGACGGTGGGCAAGGCTGCGGGCGACGCGCCGAGGCTCCTCGACGAGGTGGTGGACGCGGCGACGGAGGCGGTGTGCGAGTGGCTCGACGAGCTCGCGGAGGGGTCGATCGAGGACGTGGCGGTGGTACTGCGGACCTTCCGGCGGACACCGATGGGCGCGTGCGTGGAGAAGTCCGACGTCGAGGCGTGCCTGACGCGCATGGCGGAGGCCATCAGCGCGTAGCCGGGTCGACGAGAGGGGAGAGGGCGGGATGTACCACAGTCAGTATCCGTGGGTTGAACTCTGGAAGGCGCTGCACGGCTACGAAGGGGCAGACGTGTATGCCGACCTGCTGGAACCATGGCCCGGCGCCCACCCAGGCGAGCTCGCCTGGCTCGCGGAGATGGCAGCGACCTCGCCCTGGGACCCGTCGGAGACTGGCAACGAGGATCTCTGCCGACTCTATTCGGCCTCCCGGGTAACGAGCGTCCTGATGCTGCGGTTCCAGCAGGGTCGGGCGGACGGGAGCGACTGGCCTGGTCCCGACATCTCCCTGGAAGACTTCAGGCGATTCCACGAAGCGCTGGGGCTGCGGGTGCCGGGTGCGACCCGCTTCCACCCCTTCTTCCACGAGATCGTCAGCGTCGAGATGGTCGAGCCCACCGAGCGTCCGATCGAGCTGATCCG
>JAUSAZ010000068.1 GCA_030652255.1 Myxococcales bacterium
AAACCCACGGCAGCCAAGGGAAAGCCCGCGGCGGGCTGGTCACTGTGCCTGGACATCGGACAGGCCGCTTGCGGCCTTCACCTTGGCTGCCGTGGGTTTCAACCCGCGGCAGCCGGGCGCGTGAAGTTGTGCGGGTAGCCCAGAGCCGCAGCCTGCAAGCGGTTCGCCCACGAAGAGGGCAACGATGAGATCGGATGATGGGGGTGAGGGCGCGCGGCAGCGGGGAAGGGGCCCGCGAAACAGCGACTTCGGCCTTGCGGGCATCGCCGAGAACATTCCGGGAAGGATCAGCGCGGCAGCCGGGCGCGCGGGTAGCCCGGAAGCCGCAGCCTGCAAGCGGCTTGCGCACGAAGAGGACAACGGCGAGTTCATGGAGAGGAGCTGGGGGGTGGGGTCACGCCCCGCGGACGGTCAGAACAGCGAGATCTGTCCGAGGCCCACGCGCTTGCCGAAGTCCGCCTCGCTCAGGATCTCCAGGGCCTTGTGGGTGCCCTGTAGCTTGCGCGCCGCGGCGAGCTTGTCGCCCGCCTTCCCCTTGGCCCCGACGACCACCGCGGTGGTCTGCGCGTCCACGGCGTCCACCACCTCGCCGCCGAGCGCCTGGATGCGCTTCGTGACGTCGGCGAGCGAGTACGACGCCAGCGTCCCGGCGAAGGCCACCCGCGCGCCCTCCATCGTGCGCGCAGCCGTTTCAGGCTGCACATCGGCTGAAACAGTCTGCATCGGGGCAGATACGGTCTGCATCGAGGGCAATTCGGTCTGCATCGGGGTCGATGCAGGCTGCATCGAGGGCGAATCGGTCTGCATCGGGGTCGGTGCAGGCTGCATCGGCGCGGGAGCGGTCTGCATCGGCGCGGGAGCGGCCTGCACGGCGCCCGGCACGGCCGCGAGCGCCTGCGCGTCGTCGACCATCGACAGGAACTCCGTCTCGCTGATGATCTTCAGCGTCGACCCGGCGGCGACGAGCTTGTCCGCGGCCTTCTCCTTGGTGGACTTCTCGCCGGGCTTCTTCATGTCGCCGACGACGAGGTAGGTGAGGGCCTTGTTGACCGCGTCGAGCGCGGTGCCGCCCATGGTCCCGACGAGCTGCTCGGCGCCCTTGCGCTCCAGCGTCGCCATCTTGCCCGTGAACACGAAGGTCATCCCCGCGAAGGCCCCGCTCGCCGCGCCCGCGGCGCCCGCGCTCGACGCGGTCGTCAGCGGGGCGCTCAGGGTGACGAAGGTGCGCAGGTCCTTGATGAGGTCGGCGTTGTCGGCGAGGCCCTGCACGACGTTGTGCGCGATCACCGCGCCGATGCCGTGCACCTGCGAGAACTCCGCCTCGGTCACCGCCAGCACCGCGTCGATGTCCTTGTACTTCTCCGCGAGGATCTTGGAGACGTTCTTCCCGAGGTCGGGGATGCCGAGGGCGCGGAGGAAGGTCGCGAGGTCGAGCGTGCGCTTCTTGTCGACCTCCTTCACCAGCTTCTGGGCGACCTTGTCGCCGCAGCGGTCGAGGCTCGCGAGGTCCGTCGCCTTGAGCGTATAGAAGTCCTTCACGCCGCGAAGGAAGCCCGCGTCGAAGGCCTGCTGGAGGATCGTGTCGCCGAAGCCCAGCATGTCGGTGCTCGCGGCGAAGTGGCCGAGCATCCCGAGCTGCACCCCGCGGCAGGTCTTCGGCGCGGTGCAGAAGAGGAAGTCGTCGCGCATCTCCGTCGGCGCGCCGCACGCCGGGCACGCGGGCGGGAGCACCACCGGCGTGTCGCCCGCCTTGGAGACGAACTCCACGTTGGGGATCACGCCCCCGCGGCGCATCATCACTACCTCGGCCCCGATGCTGAGCCCGAGCTTGGTGATGAAGCCCGGGTGGTGGAGCGAGGCGCGGGTGACCGTCACGCCGGAGAGGGACACCGGGTCGACGACCGCCACGGGGGTGATCGCCCCGGTGCGCGCGACGCTCCACTCCACCGCGCGCAGCACGGAGGTGCCGGAGTCGCCCTGGAACTTGTACGCCAGCGCGTAGCGCGGGTGGTGCGCGGTGGCGCCGAGGCGGTCCTGCTCATCGTTGCGGTTGGTCTTGAAGACCACGCCGTCGATCTCGTAGTCGAGCGAGGGGCGCAGCGCGGCCATGCGCTGGTACGCCGCGCGGAGGTCGGGCTTGGTGACGACCTCGTAGTCGATGGGGCTGAAGCCCGCGGCGACGAGCCACTTGAGCTCCTCGTCGTGGGTCTTGGCGTCGGTGCCGACGACGTCGTAGCCGGCGAAGTTGAGCCCGTACGCGGCGCTCTTCTTCGGGTCCTTCTGCTTGATGGCGCCGGCCGCGAGGTTGCGCGGGTTGGCCATGCCCTCGGCCTTGTACTTCGCGAACACCGAGAGGCGCATGAACACCTCGCCGCGCACCTCCACCGAGCGCGGGGTCTTGAGCGTGCGGGGCACGTCGCCGATCTCCCGGGCGTTGGTGGTGATGTCCTCGCCGGTGATCCCGTCGCCGCGGGTGACGGCGCGCACCATCACCCCCTTGGAGTCGTAGTGGAGCGAGCACGCGATGCCGTCGAACTTGGGCATCATCACGGCGTCGCCGACGAAGCTCGTGGCCCACTTGTCGAGGTCGTCGTCGGAGTAGCACTTGTCGAGCGAGAGCATCGGCACCTTGTGCTTGACCCCCTTGCCCGAGATGGTCGGGCCCATGGAGTCGAGCACCGGGTGGTGCGGCGCCACGGCCTTCAGCGCGTTGACCAGCTTGTCGAAGTCGTAGTCGCTGATCTCCGGCGCGTGGAGGTCCCAGTACCGGTGGTTGTGGTGGGCGAGGAGCTCCGCGAGCTCGGTGACGTCCATCCCATCGAGCGGGGGCAGCGGCTTCATCGGGGTGACACCTTCTTCGGAGGGTAGAGGAGGGTTTCGCGAGCGGACATCGGTCGGTGAGCCTCGGCGTCAGCCGAGCGGGGCGGCCTTCACGGCGGCGCGGCCGTCCTTGACGACCACCGAGAAGCGGGCGCTGCGGCTGCGGGCGCGGGCCACCACCTCCGCGCGGCTCTTCTGGAGCGTCGCCGAGAAGCGCTCCCAGGTCACGTCGGCGGCCTCGCCGCACTCCCGGCGGCGCGCCACGAACTGCTCGTACACCTCGCGCCACTGCCGCTGCTCGTCGGCCTCGTTGAGCGGCAGGCGCTGGTTCATGGGCGTGCCCGGCGCGTCGCCGGGGATGGACAGCAGCGACTCCAGGTCGTTGACGCTCCGGAGCTTGCCGCCGGAGCGCTCGATCTCGCGCTTCACCACCTCGTCGATGCCGTCGTTGGCGGCCACCGCCACGTCGCGCGCGAAGCCGTCGAGCAGCAGCGGGTCGACCCGGTTGAGGGGGCCCTTCTGGAGGTCGCGCATCGCCGCGATGAGCTTCTTCTTCTTGCTGTCGTACTCCCAGTAGAAGAGCGCGAAGCCCACCAGGATGAGCGCCGCCACCCCCCCGAGGATGGGCCCGAGCGGCACCCGCCCCATGTCGTCCTTGGAGGCGCGGAGGAGGAAGTCCGCGGGCATCGTCGGGAGACCGCGGCCGACGGCGATGCCCGCCCCGACGCTGCCCGGCAGGGCGCCGTAGGACGCCCGCCCGAGGTTGTCCGGCAGGTCGAAGGACGCCGCGCCGTGGGCGGTCCAGTCGGCCCGCTGGGTGAGCGTGCGCAGCGGGTCGGAGAGGGTTCCCTCGCGCGGCGCCGGCACCGCGCCGGCCTCGGGCACCGGGGCGTACGCGCCGTAGGTCTGCGTGGCGCCGAAGAGGATCACCGACGCGCCGGGGACGAGCTGCGCGACGTTCTCGACGAAGCGCGCGTGGATGGCCATGCCGTGCACCACCGCGCCGACGTAGTAGCGGCCCTCGGAGATGACCGGCCGCGCGGCCATGCGGTACGCCGTACCGGCGATCTCCCAGATGTCGTCGCGCACGTTGCCCGCGATGGCCCGCTCGACCAGGGGGAGGCCGCCGACGTACTGGCCGACCTCGTTCTCCTGGAGCCCGACGCGCCCGACGACGACGCCGCGCGGGTCGACCGCGAAGAGCACCTCGCCGCGCAGCGGCCCGAGGCCCTGGTTGAGCTCACGCAGCCGGGTGGTGATGGCCGTGCCGATGGCCGCGGGCGTGTCGGCGGTGCGCCGGGTGGCGGTCACCATCAGCGCCACGAGGCTGGCGTCGGAGGCCACCGGGCTGATGTCGTCGAGGCGCGTGCGCGCGTCGCGCCGGAGGAACTCCTCCACGATGCGCCGGTCGCTGTCGACCATGGTCGCCACGTCCGTCGCGCGGTCGTGGTCGTAGGTCTTGCGGGCGAGCGTCATCGCCGCCACCGAGGCCCCGGCGACCAGCGCCAGCAACACCATCCAGAACCTGGAGAACAACATCGCCGACCGCTCCGCTTCTCAGTGATCCCGACGCCGGTGGTGGTTGTTGTCCGCGGGCGCCGCCGCGGGCGCCGCGGGCGCCCCGGGGGCCGCGCCGAGGGGGAGCGTCACGGTGGCCTCGCGCCCCGCGACGGTGACCTCCGCCGAGCCCCGCTCGACGCCCTCGTAGTAGGCCTTCACGGTGTACGAGCCGTCGTCGAGCGCGGCGGCGAAGGCCCCCGCCCGGTCGGCCGCGAGCACCCTCCCCTGCCCCGGCCCGGCGACCAGCCAGCACCGGAAGGTGGGCTGCCGCAGGTCGCGCAGCTCGTAGGTTCCGGCGGCGGGCAGGGCCACCTGGCGGCGCGTGCGCGCGGCCGTGAGCTCGGCGGGCACCACCCGCTCGTCGGCCCCCTGGCGCACCACGTAGAACTCGTGGCCCAGCAGGTCTCGATTGTCGATGGTGAGCGTGGTGCCGGGCGAGAGCAGCACCGTCCCGGGCCGGCACCGGCCGCCCTCCACGGGCACCGTCACGGGCTGCCGCGACTCCGCCACGCCCGCGCCGGTGAGCACGATCGCGACGTCGCGCTCGACGTTGGCCCTCGGCGCCGAGAGGGGGAGCGCCCCGTTGGGGACCTCCCAGAAGGCCCCGCGCCACCGCGCCGGCGTCGCCCGGGGCGACGGGGTGAGCGCGTCGGCGCCCGCCAGCGTGCCGCGGACCTCGTGCGCGAAGGCCGAGCCCGTCGCGACGCATACCAGCGCGGTAAGAAGCACCCACCGACGCGACCCCGGAGACCACCGCCTTGCCATCACGCGCGCATGGGACACCGTTCACCGCGACGGCGTCAATCGACGAGTGGGCGGCGACGGACTACAGGCTGCCGAGGCCGCGGGCGAGGGTCTCGATGTCGGCCCGGCGCACCTGCTCGACGGCCAGCGCGGGGAGCATCACCTTGCTGCCGGGGAGCTTCGCGAGGCGCTCGATCATCGTGCGCTGGAGGGCCTCGCGGCGGGCGCGGGAGAGCCCCACGCGGGCGACGCCTTCGAGGGCCGAGGCGCGGGCGAGCACCTCGGCGGCGGCGCGCGCGGGCTCGACCCCGGTCTTGAAGAGCGGCGTGAGCACCTGGTTGATGACCAGCTTGGCCATCGGGAGCTGGAGCTCGCCGGTGAGCCGGGGGATGAGCTCTTCGGTCTCCGCGGTGGGCATCTCCTCGGCGAGGGTGACCACCACCATGCCCGACTGCCGCGGGTCGCGCATGATGGCGAGGCCCTCCTCGGCCTCGCGGCGCAGGAGCCCGATGGGGGCCACGGTGGTGATCACCTGCGGCACGCGGAGCATCTGGAGCCCGTGCCCCGTGGCGGGCGCGTCGAGGATGACCAGGTCGTAGACGGGGCGGCCGTTCTCCTGCTGCTTGACGTGGTAGAGCGTCTTGCCGAGCATGGCCCACGCGTCCATCCCGGGGACGGCGCGGAGGAAGCCCTTCACGGCGCGGTTGTCCATCACCGCCTTGTAGAGGGCGCGCACCTTCAGGATCATCATCCCGTACTCGTCGAGGCACGTCTCGGGGTCGAGGTTGACGGCGTCGATGTTGGGGAGGATCTGCGCGATCTCGCTGGTGATGAACTGCGACTCCAGCATCGAGCTCATGCGCTCGCGGGCCTGGGACATCGCCACGAGCACGCGCTTGCCGCGGGAGGCCGCGAGCACCGCCAGGGAGGCGGCGACGGTGGTCTTGCCAGTGCCGCCCTTGCCGATGACGGCGAGGAAGCGTCGGTCGAGGAGGTCAGACGCCATGCGTGGTGACCCGTGCTAGCGCGAGCATCGGGCGTGACGCAAGCAGCGACTCAGCGCCGGCGGCGCCGGACGACGCCCGCGGCGAGGCCCAGCGCGAGGAGACCGGCGAGGCCCCGCGGGGCGCGCGCCCCAGGAGAGGCGGAGCACTCCAGGCCCCGGGACGACGAGGTGGCGTCGGTGCCGCTGTAGAAGCCGTCGTCGGTGGCGCAGGGCGGGCGGTTGACCAGCACCCCGGCCTGGAAGGAGGGCTGCAGCTCGACGGCCGAGGCGGAGGCCTGGAGCTGGAGGTCGCGGTCGAGCGCGGAGGCCGGGAGGTCGGCCCGGAGGCGGGTGATCCACGGGCGCGACAGGCCGCGGACGGCGACGCCCCAGTCAGCGAATGTGTCGGCGTCGCGGGTGAAGTTGTTACCGATGGCGCCGGCGGAGAGCGCGGCCTCGGTGACCCAGGCCCGACCGCCCGACGGCGCGATGGCCGCGCGGAACATCGCCGCGTAGTTGCTGCTGTTGGTGTTGTAGTCCCAGGAGACGCGGGCGCGGTCGACGAGGGCGTTGGGGAAGTTCATGGCCTCGGAGCGCCCTTCGCTGAAGACGAAGAGGGAGACGCCGACCTTGTCGGCGATGCCCGCGGCGACCATGCGCAGCGGGAGCACCGGCGAGGGGGTGGAGAAGCGCACCCGCACGGGCTGCATGGCCTGGATGCCCTCGCCGGGGCGAAGGCGCAGCGCGATGAAGTCCATGCGCAGGTCGGTGTAGTGCCGGATGACGGGCTCGATGCTGGCGGGGATGGCGTAGTTGTTGGCGCGCAGCCAGGTGGAGAGCGCGTCGGCGTCGGAGCTGCGCAGGGTGACCGTCTGGTAGGGGCCGACGATGGCGGTGCTCAGGATCTGGACGCCCCCGCCGCTCTCGAAGCGGTTGGCCGTGGCGGAGTCGCTGGCGAAGAGGCCGCCGCGGCCGGCGCCCGGGCAGACGAGCGCGGGCGCGGTGACGGTGGGCGCGGTGAGCTGGGTGAGGGTGTCGAAGAAGGTGCCGCTGGCGAGCTCGACGGTGGCGTCGCCCTGCACCGGGAGCACCCAGGAGAAGTCCTCCGGGCGGCCCGAGTAACGGATCTGGTCCCAGAGCACGGACTCGCTGGCGTGCAGGGCCATCACCATGAGGTGATCGGTGACCACCTGGTTGGTCTCGCTCGGGGCGAAGCACCCGCCGCACGCGTCGGCGACGCCGCTGGAGAGGGTCGGCAGCCCGAGGGCGGCGACGAGCAGGAGCGAGCGGGTCCAGGGGGTGGGCTTCATGGAGTGATCCTCTGGTGCAATGGATGCTCCAGGCCCGAGGAAAACTCAAACGCGCGGGAATCAGCGGGATGACGGGGAGGTAGGGGGCTGCGGCGGGGTGTGCCATCCCCGCACGGGCGCGTGCCGCGGGGGCCCAGGAGCCCGCCGCGGCACCGGGGCGTCAGGTCAGCGGCGCCAGGCCGCGTTGGCCTGCATGCGCCCGAAGCGCGCGCGGCTCATGGCGTCGCGGCGGGCCCGGATCTCGGCGACGCGCTGGGCCTCGATGCGAGCGGCCTCGATGCGCAGGGCCTCCTGGCGCGCGGCCTCGGCGCGCATCGCCTGGGCCCGGTTGTAGCGGGCCGGGTACACCGGGGCGTGGCCGTAGACCGGCTGCACGGCGGGGCGCACGAACACGGGCTGCGCGACGGGCTGCGCGCAGGCGACGGGCTGCGCGACGGGCTGCGCGTAGGCCACGGTCTGCCCGTGGGAGGGGTAGGCGACGGGCTGCGCGTAGACGACGGGCCGCGTGGTCTGGAGCTGCACGGCGGGGCGCACCTGCACGCCGGCGCGGAAGGTCTGCGCGTCGGCGTCGGAGGACGCGAGGCCGAGGGTGGCGAAGAGGGCGGCGAGGGCGGTACCGAAGACGAAGCGGGGAGAGTTCATGTGGGCCTCCGTTGTTGCGCTGGGGACATCACCTTCGACGCCGCGCCCCGCGCCCTCCCTACGGCCCCGTGAGATTTTTCTCTGGGCGCCCTCCCCTCAGCCCCCACTGCGGCGGGCGGCAGGGCCGCGGAAGTGACCAGACACTCCCCGTCCCGGCCCGACGTGGTCTATAGCTCCGGCGCCCCGATGAACGACGTCCTCCGCCCCGTGACCACCGCGCCCAGGCCGCTGTCGGTGAGCGAGTTCAACCGCACCGCGCGCGACACCCTGGAGCAGCGCTTCGCCGCCCCGATCTGGATCGAAGGGGAGATCTCGTCGGCCAAGCTGGTCGCCTCGGGTCACCTGTACTTCGAGCTCAAGGACGAGCGCGAAGACGCCCGCCTCGCGTGCGTCATGTGGAAGGGCAGCCTCGCCCGCGCGAAGGCGAAGATGACCGTCGGGGAGAAGATCCTCCTGCGCGGCAAGCCCACCATCTACAACCCCCGCGGCACCTTCCAGTTCGTGGGCGACGCCTCCGCCGCCGCGGGCGCCGGGGCCGCCGCCGCCGCCCTCGAGGCGCTCAAGGAGAAGCTCCGCGCCGAAGGGCTCTTCGACGACGAGCGCAAGCGCCCGCTCCCGCGCTTCCCGCGGGTCATTGGCGTGGTCACCAGCCCCTCCGGCGCCGCCCTCCAGGACATCCTCAAGGAGCTCTTCCGCCGCTGGCCCGTGCGCGTGGTGGTCTCGCCCACGCTGGTGCAGGGCGCCGAGGCCCCGGCGCAGATCGCCCGCGCCATCGCCCTGGTGCAGCGCATCCGCTCGCTCGACGTGCTCATCGTGGGCCGCGGCGGCGGGGCCAGCGAAGACCTCGCGGCCTTCAACGACGAGCGCGTCGCGCGGGCCATCGCGACCTGCCGCGTGCCCGTGGTCTCCGCCGTGGGCCACCAGGTCGACCACACCCTGGCCGACCTCGTGGCCGACCTGCGCGCCGCCACGCCCACCGCCGCCGCCACGCTCTGCACCCCGGAGCTCGACGACGAGCGCGACCGACTGGAGGACTTCCGCCGCCGGCTGCGCAGCGCGCTCTCGGGCAAGATCGCCGCGCTCAACCTCCGGCTGCACAAGCTCCAGCCGAGGGACCCTCGCCGCGCCCTCGCGGCCTCGCGGCAGCGCCTCGACGAGCTCATCGAGCGCGCCGAGCAGGCCCTGCGCCGGCGCCTCGTGGCCCGGCGCCGCGCCCTCGCCCAGCTCGACGTCTCGCTCCAGGGCAGCCACCCCCGGGTGCGCCTCACGCGCGACCGCGCCGCCCTCGACCGCCTCGGCGCACGGCTGCTGCCCGCGCTGCGCCGACGGCACCAGCTCCACGCCCAGCGCCTCGTCGACCTCCAGGGCCGGCTCGAGCGCGGCTCGCGCAAGGTGCTCGATCGCCGCGCCCACGCGCTGGGGCTCGCGGCGGGGAAGCTCGACGCGATGTCCCCGCTGAAGATCCTGGAGCGGGGCTACGGCGTGGCGCTGCACGAGGGGCGCGCGCTCATCGACGCCAGCACCGTGGCGCCGGGCGACACCATCCACCTGCGGCTGCACCGCGGCGCGCTCGACGCCACCATCACCCGCACCGAACCCGGGACGTGACCGCGCGGATCGCCCTCATCGGGCACCCGGTGGCCCACTCGCGCTCGCCCGACATGATGGCCGCGGCCTTCCGCGCGCTCGGCCTCGACGCCGCCTATGAGCGCCGGGACACGCCCCCGGGATCGCTCGACGCCACCCTCGCGGCGCTCTGGGACGACGGGTACCTCGGGGCCAACGTCACGGTGCCGTGGAAGGCCGCGGTGCGCGACGCCCTCGCCTCCGTCGACGAGCTCGCCCGGCGCTGCGGCGCGGTGAACACCCTGGTGCGCGCGGCGGATGGCTTCCACGGGATCAATACCGACGCCCCGGGCTTCAACCGCGCCCTCGCCGAGGCCGGGGTCGCGCTCGCGGGGCAGCGCGTGGTGGTGATCGGCGCGGGCGGCGCGGCGCGCGCGGTGGTGATCGCCGCGGAGATGGCCGGCGCGGAGCGGGTGACGGTGCTCGCGCGCGACGCGACGAGGGCCCGGGCGCTGGGCACGGCAGCGGCGGCCTTCGGGGCGGGCGAGGCGCAGGCCGCGGTCGCCGACGCGACGCTCCTGGTGCAGGCGACGCCGTGCGGGATGACGGGCGGTCCGCCGGGCGAGGCCGTGGTCGCGGCGGTCGGGCTCGCCCGCTGCGCGCCGGGCGCCCTCGCCGTCGACCTCGTGTACGCGCCCCGGGAGACGGTGTGGATGCGCGCGGCGAGCGCGGCGGGCCTGCGGGTGCTCGATGGGGTCGGCGTAGGGATGCTGGTGCACCAGGGCGCAGAAGCCTTCGAGCGGTGGTTCGGGGGGAAGGCCCCGGTGGCCGTGATGCGCGCCGCGGTGGCGCGCTGACCACCCCGGGGCATAGACTCCCGCGGTTCGAATGCCCGAGCTCGCCACGCACCCCATCGCCCCGGAGCCCGCCGCCGGGGCGGCGCCGTCCGCTGCGCCCGTGACGCGCATCGGGCGCTACCGGGTGATCCGACAGCTCGGCGAGGGGGCGATGGGCACCGTGCTGCTCGCGCACGACCCGGAGCTGCAGCGCGAGGTCGCGGTGAAGGTGCTCCGCGACGGGGGCAAGCGGGAGTCCTTCGTGGCGCGCTTCCGCAACGAGATGCGGGCCGCGGCGCGCTTCCACCACCCCCACGTGGTGATCGTGCACGACGCGGGCATCTGCCCCGACCTCGGGCCCTTCGTGGTCTACGAGTACGTCCCGGGGCGCAGCCTGCGCGCCCTCCTCGAGGAGGGCCCCGCCACGACGAAGGAGGCCATCCGCATCGCCCGCGGCGTCGGCGCGGCCCTCGACGCGCTGCACTCCGTCGGCATCGTCCACCGCGACATCAAGCCCGACAACATCCTCCTCGGGCCCGACGGGGCGGTGAAGCTCACCGACCTCGGCATCGCCCGGGTGCCGGACGCCACCCTCACCCGCGACGGCCAGTTTCTCGGCACGCCCGCCTACGCCCCACCGGAGGCCATCACCAAGGGCGAGTACAGCACCCGCGGCGACGTGTACTCCCTCGCGTCGGTGATGTTCGAGGCGCTCACCGGCACCCGCCCCTTCCCCGGCGACGACGCGGTGCAGGTCTCCTACGCCGTCGTGCACGACCAGACCCCCGCGCCGTCGCAGTTCTGCCCCGCGCTCTCGGCCCGCGTCGACGAGGTCTTCGCCATGGGCCTCTCGCGCCGCCAGTCCGAGCGCCCCGCCTCCGCCGGCGCCTTCGTCGCCCTGCTCGTCACGGCCCTGCGCGAGCCCTCCACGGCCGCCGCGCACAAGCGCCGAGCGCCCCTGTCGCTCAGCACCCTCGCCCTCGCGGGCCTCGCGCTGCTCGCCTTCATCATGGGCGTCTACCGGCTCACCCGCCCGCCGGTCCCCGCCGAGCCCGTCGTCGCGCCGCCGGCCACGGCCACGCCGCACCCGACCCCGCGGGCCCGACCGCGCGCCGCCCGGCCCGTGCGCCGCGCCCCGCCGCGCTGAGAAGGTCAGCACAACCCCTGCTGCGGCCTCCGATCCAGCGGTCGGCCGCGCTCGAAATACCCCGCGTATGTCTCGCGCGGCCTCCCTCGTCTCGGGGTGCTCGCGACGGGTCGTGCTGACCCTCTGAGCGACGGCTCAGCCCGCGGCGCGTCGGACGCTGGCGACCCTGCCGCGGTCGAGGGTGATGCGCACGTCGGCCACCCGCCCGGCGAAGGCGTCGTCGTGGGTCACCAGCACCACGATGCGCCCGCGCGACCGGGCCCGCGCGATGTCCTCCTCCAGCCGCGCGACGGCCCGCGCGTCGAGCCCGGTGGTGGGCTCGTCGAAGAGCACCAGCGTGGGGTCGTGCAGCTCGGCGCGCGCCACCGCGAGGCGCTGCAGCTGCCCCCGGGAGAAGGTGCGCGCGGGGCGGTCGCCCAGGGCCGTGAGCCCGGCGCGCGCGAGCGAGGCCTCGATGCGGGCGCCGCGGTCGTCGAGGTCGTGCAGCGCGGCCATGAGCGCGAGCGACTCGCGGGGCGTGAGGTCGGGGTAGACCATCGCCTCGTGGGCCACGAGCCCGACGGTCGCGCGGATGGCCTCGCGGTCGTCGGGCATCTGGTACTCCCCCCAGCGCACCTCGCCCGCGGTGGGCCGCGAGAGCGTCGCCAGGATGGCCAGCAGGGTGCTCTTGCCGGCGCCGTTGCCGCCCTCCAGCGAGGCCACCTCGCCGGCGCGGAAGGTCGCGCTCACGCCCGCGAGCGCCCGGGTGACGCCGTACACGCGGGTGACCCGCTCGACGGTGACGGTCTCGAAGCTGGCGCGGGGGGGGGCCATCGGGGGAGCGCGGCGCTTGCAGGCCGCGGGGTGGTGTCGCATAAGTCGCCGCGCCATGACCACCACCGTGAAGTGCATCAAGTGCGGCGAGGATAAGCCCGCCCTCGCAGCCCCGCCGTTTCGCGCCGGCACCCGGCTCGGCCCGCTGGGCGAGGAGATCCAGCAGAAGGTCTGCTCGCCCTGCTACAAGGACTGGATCGCGATGAGCGTGAAGCTCGTCAACGAGCTGCGCCTCGACACCACCGACCCGCGCGGCCAGGAGATGTGGCTCAAGCAGATGAAGATCTTCTTGAACCTCGACGAGTCGAGCGACCCGTGGGCCCGGCACCTCGACAAGCGCGTCGTGGTCGAGACCGTCGACGGCCGCACCGTCACCGCGACGCTCATCGGCGCCGACGAGCACCGGCTCACCTTCTCGGACTTCGACGGCGGCCTGCCCGCGGGCTTCGACACCGGCGCCAACAAGGGCTCCGGCGCCCTCGCCCGGGACGCCATCAAGACGGTCGAACCCGCCGCGTGACCCCGGCCCACCTCGTCTTCGCCACCCCGCGCAAGCTCCCGCGCCCGTCGACCCTCGTGGGGCGCGTGGTGGTGCTCGACATCGCCTTCGCCGCCGCGGGCACCGGGTCGAGCTTCGAGAAGGTCACCGGGCCCTTCCTGGCGGGCCTCGGCGCGCGCCTCGCGGCGTGGGTCGACCACCACGACCACAACCTCCACGCGAGCTTCCGCGACGACCCGCGCTTCACCCTCTGCACCAAGGCCGTGCACGGCGCCTGCCCGGAGATGATCACCCCGGAGATGGTGGCGCGCACCGGGCCCGTCGACACGGTCGTCTGCCACAACGACTTCGACGGGCTCTACGCCGCGGCCAAGTGGCTGCTGGGCGGGGTCGAGCCCTACCCCGGCGCCGACGACGACGCGCGGGCCGTGGACACCCGCACCGGCGCGCTCTCCCCGCGGGGCGCGCTGGTCGACCGGGCGCTGCGCATCGACGGCCGCGACGACGCCTTCCTCGGGCGGGTGGTCGCCTGGCTCGTGGGCCGCGCGGCCGACCCCCAGGTGGGGGGCGAGATCGCCGCCGCCGCCGCCCGCTACGACGCCATCGAGCAGCGCACCCGCGACGTCGCGGGCGACCGGTACGTGGTCTCCGGCTCGGTCGCGTGGTGCGACATCACCGACCTCAAGGCCCGGGAGGTCGACAAGACCGAGCTGCTGCTGCTCGGGCAGAAGCGCGCCCCCGTGTCGGTGCTCACCGACGAGCAGAACGTCACGCTCGCCGCGGCCTTCGACTCGGGCCTCGATTTCCTCGCGATGCTCGGCGTGGCCGGGGGGATGCCGACGAGGGTGTCCGTTCCGCGGTCACGCGAGGCCGAGGTGCGCGCGGTGCTCGCGAAGCGTGGGCTGCTCCCGACGTAGCGTCGCGCCCGGCTCTATACTCCCGCCTCGGTCCCCCCAATGGCCCAGCGCTTCATCCGGTGCCAGCTCTGCGGAATGCCGCACCCCGCCGAGGCGGAGCTGTGCCCGGTGCACCTGAAGCCCGTCGTCCCGGCGACCCGGGTCGTGGCCCCGCCGCGCGGGTCGCTCCCGGCCCCGCCGCCTGCGCCCGCGGTGGCCGAGGCGCCGCACCCGCCCGAGGCTCCCGGCGTGGCGCCCTCGCCCGGCGTGCCCAGCCCGGAGGCCCCGCTGGTGGGCCGGCTGCTCCAGGGGCGCTACCGCATCAACGGGCTCATCGCGCAGGGCGGCATGGGGGTGGTCTACGACGCGGTGCAGGTGAACCTCGGGCGCCGCGTGGCCATCAAGTGCCTGCACGCGAAGTACGCGCGCGACGCGGTGGCCATCGCGCGCTTCCAGCACGAGGCGGTGGTGTCGGGGGGCTTCGGGCACCCGCACATCGTCGAGGTGTTCGACATGGGCACGCTCGACGACGGCGCGCCCTTCCTGGTGATGGAGCGCCTCGAGGGCGAGACGGTCACCGCCCGGCTGCGGCGCGAGCGGCGCTTCGGCGTCGGGCTCGCGGTGAGCGTCGCGCGGCAGGCGGTGTCGGCGCTGGTCGCGACGCACGCGCGCTCGATCCTCCACCGCGACCTGAAGCCCGACAACCTCTTCCTCGTCGACCGCGGGGCCGACACCCCGCGGGTGAAGGTGCTCGACTACGGCGTGAGCAAGGCCATGTCGGCGGTGGGCGACCCGCGGCTCACGCGCGCCGGCTTCGTGATGGGCACGCCGTCGTACATGGCCCCCGAGCAGGCCCGCGGCGAGGCCGACCTCGACGGCCGGGTCGACCTCTACGCCGTCGGGGTGATCCTCTACGAGACCCTCTGCGGGCGCCTCGCCTTCGGGGCGCGCACGCCCGCGGCGCTGCTGCTGGAGATGCAGCGCGGGCCCCCGGTGCGGCCGTCGATGCTGCGCCCGGGGCTCCCCCCGGCGCTCGACGCCCTGGTGATGCGCTGCCTCGCCTTCGAGCGGGGCGCACGGCCGCGCGACGCCGCCACGCTACAGCGCGAGCTGCAACTGCTCGGGGCGGTCACCGAGGCGACGCTCGACGACGACGACCCGACGGAGGTCACCGAGGTGCCGGAGACCTTCCGGCGCTCGGAGACCGGCGCCGAGGCGGTGCGGGTCTTCGCCCGGAAGCGCTAGCACCTCCGGGCGGTGGCCGGAGAAATCGACCGGGTGGCCTTCAGGACCGGACGGGCCCAGACGTTTTTGCCACGCATGCCTCCCGAAGCGCCTGAGCAGGGCCCCCCCAAGCCGCGCATCCTCCTCGCCGACGACGACCGGGTGGGGCGCCGTATCCTGGAGCGCCTCTTCGCCTTGCGCGGCTACGACGTCGTCGTGGCGGCCGACGGCGCGGAGGCCTGGCGCATCCTGGAGGCCGACGACGCGCCCCGGATGGCCATCCTCGACTGGTCGATGCCCGGCCTCGAGGGCGTCGACGTGTGCCGACGGGTGCGCGCGCGCGGCGACCGGCCCTACACCTACCTCCTCCTGCTGACCGGCAAGCATGCTTCGAGCGACCTCGTGGAGGCGCTGGACGCCGGGGCCGACGACTTCATCAGCAAGCCCTTCAGCGTCGACGAGCTCGTGGCCCGCGTCCGCGCGGGGCAGCGCGTGCTCGACCTGCAATCGGCCCTGCTCGACGCCCAGGAGCGCATGCGCGTCCTCGCGACGCACGACGCGCTCACCGGGGAGTGGAACCGCGGGGCGATCCTCGGGATGCTCGAGTACGAGCTGGCCCGCGCGCGCCGCGAGGGGACCTCCGTCGCCGTGGTGCTGGCCGACATCGACCGCTTCAAGCTGGTCAACGACACGCACGGCCACGACGCCGGTGACGCGGTCATCCGCCACACCGTCGCGCGGATGAAGTCCTCGATCCGGACGACAGACCGCATCGGGCGCTACGGCGGCGAGGAGATGCTCGTGGTGCTGCCGGACTGTCCCCCGGGCGACCTGCGGACCGTCGCCGAGCGCGCCCGCGCCGCCGTCGCCGACGCGGTGGTGCTGCATGGGGGCAGCGCCCTCTCGGTCACCATCAGCCTCGGCGCGGCGGCGAGCGGGCACCGGGCCGGCGTGACCGCGGCGAGCCTCGTCACCGAGGCCGACCGCGCGCTCTACCGCGCCAAGAACGGCGGCCGCAACCGGGTCGAGCTCGCCAACGTCGCGCCCGCGCTCGCGCTGGCGTCCGGGCAGTGAGGGAGGCGCGACCATGGGCACCACGGCCACGGTGAGCCATCGCCTCGCCGCGCTCCAGCAGCTCGTGCTCGACCTCGCCGCGGGCAACCTCGGGGCGCGCGTCGAACCGAGCGAGGCGGGCGACGAGATCGACGCGATCGCGGCGGGGCTGAACATGCTCGCCGCGGGGCTGGCCGCGAGCCGCGCGGAGGTCGCCGCCCGCCAGGCGGAGCACGAGCACAGCACGGCCGTCCTGCGCGCGATCCTCGGGCGGATGAACGAGGGCGTCGTCGCGGGCGACGCGGCCAAGAACGTCCTGGTCGTGAACCCCGCCGTCCGCCGCATCATTGGCGTCGACACCAGCGAGCCGGACTGGCTCATGGGCGTCCGAGAGACCATGAGGCTACCCGACGGCGTCACTGCCCTCGGGCCCGACGACGGGCCCCTGCGGCGCGCCGTGATGGGCGAGACCTTCGACGGCCTGGAGCTGTTCCTGCTGCCGGTCCCGGGGCGGGACGGGACCTTCATCGACTGCTCCGGGGCGCCCCTCACGAACGACCGCGGCGAGTCCATCGGCGGCATGGTCGTCATCCGCGACATCACGGAGCGCAAGCGCGCCGAGGCCTCGCTCCGCCAGGCGAAGGACGAGGCGGAGGCGGCCACCGCGGCCAAGAGCGAGTTCCTCGCCAACATGAGCCACGAGATCCGCACGCCGATGAACGGCATCATCGGCATGACGGAGCTGCTGCTCGAGACCGACATCACGCGCCACCAGCGCGAGTACCTCGACCTCGTGAAGACCTCGGCGGACTCCCTGCTCGACGTCATCAACAGCATCCTCGACTTCTCGAAGATCGAGGCCGGGCGGATGGAGCTCGACCCGCACCCGGTCGCGCTGCGCGACTGCGTCGGCGACGCGGTGCGGACGCTCGCCGTGCGCGCCCACCAGAAGGGACTCGCGCTCGCGTGCCGCTTCGAGGAGGCCGTGCCGGAGGAGGTGCTCGCCGACGCCGGGCGCCTGCGGCAGATCGTCATCAACCTCGTCGGCAACGCCGTGAAGTTCACCGCCCGGGGCGAGGTCGTCGTCGAGGTCGGCATGACCCCCGGGGACGACGGCGGACCGATGCTCCGCGTCGCCGTGAGCGACACCGGCGTGGGCATCCCCGAGTCCAAGCACGTGGCGATCTTCGAGTCCTTCACCCAGGCCGACGGGTCGACCACGCGGCAGTTCGGCGGCACGGGCCTCGGGCTCGCCATCGCCGCCCGCCTCGTCGCCCTCATGGGCGGCCGCCTGTGGGTCGAGAGCGAGGAGGGTCGCGGGAGCCGCTTCCACTTCACCGCCCGCGTCGGCCTCCGAGCGGAGGGGCGCTCCGCCCAGGCCGCGGAGCCGCCCGCTGCCGTCGGGGCCGGGCCCGCAGCCGGCCGGCGGCTGCGCGTCCTCCTCGCCGAGGACAACCCCGTGAACCAGCTGCTCGCCACGCGCATCCTGGAGCGGCGCGGGCACGCGGTGGTGCTCGTCGAGAACGGCGAGGACGCCGTGGCGGCCGTCGCGGCGGGACGCTTCGACGTCGTCCTGATGGACGTGCAGATGCCGCGGATGAACGGGCTCGACGCGACCCGCGAGATCAGGCGCCGCGAGGACGGCGCGCGGCTGCCCATCATCGCGCTCACGGCCCACGCGATGCCCAGGGATCGCGAAGAGTGCCTCGCCGCGGGCATGGACGGCTACCTCACGAAGCCCATCCGCGCGGTCGAACTCCACGCGGCGATCGCGGCGGCGACCGGGAGCGCCGGGGCGCCTGGTCCGGCCGCGGCCGAGGACGAACCCGCCGACGCGGCCTACGACCACGACGCGCTGCTGTCGCGCTGCGAGGGGGACCTCGAGCTCGTGCGCGAGGTGGCGACCATCTTCCTGGAGGAGGTGCCGAGCCTGCTCGCCGCGGTCACGACCGCGCTGCACGAGGGCGACCTCCGACGGATCAGGGCCGCGGCGCACGCGCTGCGCGGGTCGCTAACCTACTTCGGCGCCAGGGCGGCGACGAACGCCGCGGAGCGGCTCGAGCGCGCGGAGACGGCCGACGACCTCGCGGCCGCGCCCGAGCACCTCCGCGCGCTGACCGCCCACGTCCAGCGGCTCCGCGCGGCGCTCGCCGCCCTTGCCGGTTGAGGGCGGTGCGCCGGTAGAGGGCCCCGACGGGGGGGATCACGCCCCGCCCGCGGCGAAGCGCTCGCGCACCAGCGCCTGGAAGCGCGGCAGCCCGAGGCGGTCGAGCAGCGGGAGGAAGGCCGCCTCCACCCGGTCGTCGCGGGCGATGGTGGCGAAGGGGCGCACCCCGACGTCGTGGGCGCCGAGCACGAAGGGCATCACCTCCGAGCGCCCCGCGTCGAAGGCGTCGAAGAGCAGCGAGGCCTTGAGGTACGCCGCGGAGACCTCCAGGAAGGCCGGGCGCACGCCGCGGAGGTAGCGGCTGAAGGGCTCGGCGATGACCCGCTTGCGGGGGCTGTCGACGAGGCCCACCTCGGCGAGCTGGCGCAGCAGGAGGGCGCTCGCGGAGAGGCCCGGCTCGGTGCGGCGGCGCTCGGACTCGTAGCCCTCGGCCACCACCACCACGGCGTAGTCGACCTGCGCGAGCTTCTCGGCGATCTCGCGCAGCACCTCGTCGGGGAAGCGGAAGAAGGGCAGCACCACGAGGTGCGCCCGCGCGGCGACGGCGCAGTGCAGGGCGTGCCGGCCGCTGCGGTTGCCCATGGTCTCGACGAGGTAGATGCGCTTGTGGGTGTAGGCGTCCTCGAGCAGCCCGCGCACCACCGTGGCGCCCGCCTCGACGCCGGTGAGGAAGCCGATGGCCCGGTCGCCGCCGAGGTCGTCGTCGATGGAGACGTTGATGAAGCCGCTGGGGATGCGGGGGACGAGGTCTTCGAGCAGGGCCCGCTGGCCCTCGAAGGTGCCGTTGCCGCCGACGCACACGAGGTGCGTGAAGCCCTGCGCGGCGATGGTGGCGGCGGCCTCGCGGCGGCGGTCGGGGTCGTGGAAGCCCGCGTAGCGCTCGCTGCGGAAATCGCTGCCCGCGTCGAGCACCCGGCGCCCCATGGAGCGCGCCGGGATGCCCTGCGCGAGGAGGGCGTAGCGCTCCTGGCGGCCGAGGATGAGCCGCTCGAACTTCGGCTCGGAGGTGGCGTCGCGGGTGAGCGAGCGGAAGCCCTCGCTCGCGGCCCACACCTCGTAGTCGCGGCGGACGGCCTCCTCGGTGAGGGCCACCGCGACGGAGGAGTAGCCCGGCGCGTTGCCGCCGTCGAAGACGACGAGCAGGCGGCGGGCGGTGGCGACCTGGTTGCTGGGCTGCCCGAAGGAGACGACCGTGGTCATGCCTATCGCATTACCACGCGGGGGCGGAGGCCCGCGGGGCGGCGGCGTTGGCGCGCCAGTGTCCGCGGGTCCAGCGCCACCAGAGGAGCGCGGCGCCGACGCCGGTCTCGCCGACGAAGCCGAGCCAGCCGCCGACGACGCCCCACCCGAGCACGCGGCCGAAGTACCAGGCCGCGCCGGGCACGCAGGTCCAGATGGCGGCGATGCCCAGGAAGGCCGCCCAGCGCACGTCCCTCGCGCCGCGCAGCGCGCCGCGGAGCACGATGCTGGCGCCGTCGAGCACCTGGAAGACCGCCGCCACGATGAGCAGCCGGCGCACCGTCTCGACGAGCGCGGGGTCGTCGGTGAACACCCGCGCGATGTGCGACCCGCCGAGGGCGAAGACCAGCCCGCACCCGGCCATGAAGGTGATGGCCACGCGGAGCGCCGCGCGGGCCATCCGGTCGGCCTCGTCGGGGTTGCCGCGGCCGAGCGCGCGGCCGACCAGCACCGACGCCGACTCGGACACCGCCACGCCCGGGAGGAAGGACGTGCGGATCACCGCGAGGGCGATCTGGTGCGCCGCGACCTCGGTCGCCCCGAGGCCGCCGAGGATGGCCGTGAACACCGTGAAGGCCAGGGTCTCGAGGCCGAACTGCAGGCCCGTCGGCACGCCCACGGAGCACACCCGCCCGAGCGCCGCGCGGAGGGAGGGCATCGTCGGGTCGGGCGATCGTGCGCGCCACGCGGCGAGCCAGAGGGCGCCCAGGCGCAGCGCGTTGACGCCCTCGGCGATGGCGGTGGCGTACCCGGCGCCCGCGACCCCGAGCCGGGGCAGGCCGAGGTGGCCGTGGATGAGGGTCCACGCGAGCGCGGCGTTGAGCAGGTTGCCCGAGAGGGTGATGCGCATCGGCGTGCGGCTGTCGCCGATGCCCTGGCGCCACTGCACCAGCGCAGAGAGCAGGCAGGTGAGCGGCGCGAGGGTGGTGCGCGCGGCCATGAAGGCGCGGGCGTGGGGGATCATCGCCGGGTCGACGTGCAGCGCGCGCAGGGCCCAGGAGATGTCGCGCGCGAGCACGAAGACCGCCGCGCCCGCGACGAGCGCGAGGGCGCCCCCGGCGCGGGCGTACGCGAGGCCGTGGGCGCCCTTCGCCTCGCCGAGGGCGTGCGCGGAGCACACCTTCACGCCGCGCATCACGCCGAACACGATCGCGTAGTTGAGCCAGGTGAGGATGATCGCGATGCCGACGCCGCCAAGGGCGTTGGCGCCGAGGCCGCCGACGAGGGCGGTGTCGACGAGGCCCATCGCGGTGTCGCCGAGGAGGGCGACGGCGATGGGCCAGGCGAGGGTGATGACCTCCCGACGCGCGGCGTCGGGTTGCGCTCCCCCGAAGGAGAGCGCGCCAGGTTTCAAGCGAAGCGGAAGACCCACGAGGCACCGTCACTCTACTGGAACCGCTCAGACCCTCCGGGGAGGGTCGCGTGGGTTCCAGTACGACGGCCCTCTCCTGCTAACGGACTCCCTGCACGTCCACGGTGACGACCGGGAGCGAACGCCCCTGGCGGCACATCGACGTGGTGGAGTGGCGGTAGCTGGAAATCATGAACCACCACCTAAGCCCGACCCGGGGCGCGGCGTCAAGCAGGCGGCCGAGCGGGACTGCGGTAGGCTCGGCGACCGACACCATGAGAACCAACCGATGGATGGGCGCGCTGGCGCTGACGATGGTGGGCGCCGCGTGCTCGCCCGACGACGGGGCGGTGGTCCCGCCGATGGACGCGGGCGGGAGGGACGTGGGCGGGCTCGACGCGCGCAGCGACCTCGGGGCGGACGCGCGGGACGCGACCGTCGACCGCGGGGGAACGGTCATGGACGCGCCGGCCGACCTGGGGACGACGGCGGACGGAGCGGTGGCGGAGGTGTTCACGCCGGAGTGCCGCGCGACGAGCGACTGCACCGGGGGGAGGCTCTGCCGGATGGACCGCTGCGTCGAGGCCCCGAGCGGGTGCTCGGCGGCGGCGGGCTGCCCCAACGACGCGCGCTGCGAGGCGGGGCGGTGCGTGCCGTGGACGGGCACCGAGACCGACCCGGCGTGCACGGTCGACCCGCGGCCGGGGGTGTTCGCGCCGGCGGTGCAGTGCCAGTTCGACGTGGCGCCCGCGGGCGACGCCTTCCCCGAGCACCTGCACGTGCTCTCGACGCCGATGGTGGCCGACCTGCGCGTATACCACCCGGCCTCGGGCGGGGTGCGGCCCTCGATCGTGGTGGTCTTCGACGACGGCGCCGACGGCGGGTCCGAGCTCCCGACGGGGCTCATCCGCATCCTCGACGGTCGCACCTGCGCGCTCCAGGACAACCTCTCCGACCAGCTGGTGTCGCACTCCTCGCCGCCCGCCATCGGCGACCTCGACGGAGACGGCACGCCGGAGATCGTGGCCTTCAAGGCCGGCGGCGGGCTGGTGGCCTTCCGCTACGCGGCGGCCGCGGCGGGCGACGCGGGCACGAGCGGTCGGTGGGGTGTGTGGTGGCGCTCGACGACCGCCGACGGGACGGCCTTCAACCCGACCGGCGGCGGCTGGGCGGGGCCCACCATCGTGGACATCGACGGCGACGGGCGCGCGGAGGTGCTGCGCCACGGGATGGTGTTCGACGGGCGGACGGGCGCGCTCATCGGCGGCGCCGGGGCGCGGGCGCAGCTCGCGGGCTACTCCGCCGGGGCCTTCAGCGTGGCGCTCGACGTCGACGAGGACGGCGCCATCGAGCTCGTGACCGGCAACGGCATCTTCGCCTGGAGCGCGACGACCCGGGAGTGGGTGCGCGAGGCGTACTTCACCCGGAGCAACTGCGCGGGCCCCGGCTGCGGCGACGGCCAGGTGGCGGTGGGGGACTTCGGCGACTTCGCGACGCCGCGGTTTACCGATGCGCGTATTCCCGAGGTGGCGGTGGTGTCGAGCGGGTACGTGCGCATCGACACGCTCGAGGGGCGCACGGTGTTCGGGCCGGTGATGCTGCCGGGCGGCGGCACCGGCGGTCCGCCCACGGTGGCGGACTTCGACGGCGACGGGCTCGCGGAGGTCGCGGCGGCCGGGGCGACGGCGTACTCGGTGATGGACCCGGACTGCGGCCCGCGCTCGGTGTCGCGCTCGGGCGGCCGCTGCGAGACGGCGACGACGACGGGGGTGCTCTGGTCGCGGCCCTCGCAGGACGCGAGCTCCAACGTGACGGGCAGCACGTCCTTCGACTTCGAGGGCGACGGGCGGGTGGAGGCGGTCTACGCCGACGAGTGCTTCGCGCGGGTGTACGACGGCGCCACGGGGACGGTGCTCTTCTCGCAGCAGCACTCGT
Source organism: Myxococcales bacterium (assembly GCA_030652255.1). GTDB lineage: Bacteria > Myxococcota_A > Polyangia > Polyangiales > SCUS01. Next base: position 22,788 of record JAUSAZ010000068.1, read on the forward strand.
CGTGCACCTGGTACGAGAACCCGGTGGTGGCGGACGTCGACGGGGACTTCCGCGCCGAGCTGGTGGTGGGGAGCAACTTCAACTGCGGCTCGCCGACGACGGGCATCGCGTGCCCGGGGGTGGGCGAGCGCGGGGTCGACGTGCAGTTCGCGGGGCTGCGCTGCTCGACGAACGCCGAGTGCCCCTCCAACCGCTGCGTGATGGGCTTCTGCCGGTGCACGGGCGACAGCGAGTGCTGCCCCGGGAGCGCGCCGGCGGGCGACGGGGGCGTCGGGGACGCGAGCGTCGACGCGGAGGGTGACGCGGGGAGCGACGCGGGCGGCGACGCGGGTCGCACCACGGGCTCCGGGAGCGAGTGCACGTACGTGTGCGCCGCGCCGCCGATGGGGACCGTGGGCGAGGGCAACACGTGCCGCGCGGCCCGCCCGCGCGGGGTGCGCGGGATACGGGTGTACGCGGACATCGCCGACCGCTGGGTGCGCTCGCGCACCATCTGGAACCAGCACGCCTACAACGTGACCAACGTGGAGGACGACGGGCGCATCCCGGCGAGCGGCTCGGTGCGGCTCAACTGGCGCGAGCGCACGCTCAACAACTTCCGCACCAACGTGCAGGGCACGGCGGAGATCACGAGCTCGCCCGACGGCACGGTGTCGGGGTCGGGCTTCATGTGCCTCGGGTCGGGCACGGCGCGGATGCGGGTGCGGGCGTGCAACCGGGGCACGGCGCCGATGGCCGACGGGCTGCCGGTGGGCTTCTACCGCGGGGCGGGCGTGACGCTGGGCGCGCGGGTGTGCTCGGCGCCGACGCCGCGCGCGCTGATGCCCGGAGAGTGCGTGGAGGTGAGCTGCGACTGGGCGACGCCGTCGCAGGACCGCGCCGAGCCGGTGACCGCGGTGATCGACGACACGCGCTCACGCACGGAGTGCGACGAGGAGAACAACCTCGGGGTGATCGAGGACGTCGTGTGCCGCCCGCCAGGGTGACGAACGATCGACGAGAGGGCTGTCGATTGCCTTGACACCCTCCGGGGGAGGCGCGTACAAAGCGTCTCCCTTTCGGGGCGTAGCGCAGCCTGGTAGCGCACCTGGTTCGGGACCAGGGAGTCGGAGGTTCAAATCCTCTCGCCCCGACAAGAGACGAAGCCCCCGGAAGCCACTGGTTTCCGGGGGTTTTCGCTTTTTGGGGTCGCCGGGGGTCCACCCTAGCGGTTGATCACCACCACCACCGCGCCGCCGATGATCGTCGCGAGGGTCACCATCGCGAGCCGGCGGACTCTCACGCGTTCGGCCTCCCGATCGGACGCCAGATCGTGCGCGGCCCGCCACAGCTCCCGCACGCCGACCACGTCCTCGGCGCGGACATCCGCCGCGTCGGGTGGTGGGCGGGGCGGCGGCGACGACCGGCGATACGGCACCCACCCACGCTAGCGCCGATCGGCCTGGACCGTCACCCGCCGCACGCGCTGCCGTCCCGAACGGAAACCCCAGGGCCCTCCGCGATCTCACACCCCGGGCAACGGACGCTCGATGCATTTCGTGACGGAGTCGCGCCCCGTCGGCCACCCCCGCGGCATGGCATCGGCTGCACACACACCTCTCCCGTCGGGGCGCGTCACCTGGCGCGTGGCGCTGCTCCTTCCCCTTCTCGGAGCGTGCGGCGGTGAGCTCCCCGCGGGGACCGATGACGGCGCGCCGCCCTCCCTCGACGCCCCAGCCGATGCGGCCTCCCCGAGGGACGCCTCGCCCGATGCGAGCGTCGCACCGGCCGACCGCTCCGAGGTCGACGCCGAGGCGGCCCCTTCGTGCGAGGCCGCTGCCGACCTCGACGCGCCAGGCAACGCCACCGCGGCCGGTGTGTACGTGCTCCGCAACGCGATGGCGCAGCGCTACGCCACGCCGCAGGGCTGCTACTGGCAACCCGGCTACGCGATCACGGCGCGCTTCACCTCGGCGACGGCGGCGCGCTGGCGCTTCGGCGCGCGGGGCGAGGGGCTCAGCCATCTCAGCGTCCACGACGGGTGCCGCGGGGCCGCCACCGGCGAGCGCCTCCGGTGCGTCAGCGAGCGTACCGCGCCCGCCTCGCCCCTCGATGGGACGTCCCTGTCGGCGGACGTGACCCTCGCCGCAGGTCGGTCGGTCACGCTGGTGATCAACTGCCCGGACGACGGCGCGCCCTGTGTCGCCGACCTCTTCGCGCAGCAGATCCAGGACCGCGGGTGCTTCGAGGCCGATACGCCCTGCGCCGCGGGGCTCGCATGCGTCTGGACGGACGAGCGCGGCCCCGCGATGGGGCGATGCGTGCCCGGCACCGCCCCGCGGCTCACCGACGTGCACGTGTACAGCGTGGGCGTGGTGACCGCGGGCGCCCACGACGTCGACCGCGATCACCGCGAGGTGTTCGCAGAGCTGCTCGACGCGCGCGGCGAGATCACGCCGCTGCGAGGCAACCCCCGGCTCGACGGGGTGGTCGAGGACCGCGGGGTGCTCACCGAGCTGCGCTGGGTCGTCGGCCGCGGCTACCCGATGCCCGACGACGCCGTGCGGGCGCGCGTGTGGCTCCGCGACGGCGCGGGCCTGGAGAGCCCACGGGTCGAGGTGCCGGTCGAGGCGCCGACCGAGCTGCCAGCGGGCGCGCCCTGCGTCACGCCGACGGACGACCGCCTCACGCGCATCACCGCGTGCGCGCCGGGCACGCGCTGCCTCGGCGACGCGACCGGCGCGCGGTGCCTCACGCAGACCCCGCCGACGCTCACCCGCGTCGCGGCGTGGCACTCCGCCGAGGAGCGCGAGCTCGCGGTCGACGTCGAGGCGATCGACCCCGACCATGACCTGAGCTACGCGGAGATCGTGTTCCTTGATGGCGCCGGGGACGAGCTGCGGGGGACGAGCTTCGAGCCGTACTCGCGCGGGCGCCGCCTCGCCACGAGACGCGACGCAACCGTCGGGATCGACGAGCAGTCGACGCCCCCGGGCCTCGCGCGCATCCGGCTGCGCGTGGGTGACGCCTTCGGCCTCTGGAGCCCGTGGACCGAGCTCACCCCCACCCCCTCCACGACCGTCGAGCCCGGGGCGCACTGCGACCCCGGCTCCCGCGCGCGGATGCGCTGCGAGCCCAGCCGCGCATCGTGTGTGCCGCGCGTCGGCGAAGCCCGCGGCCGCTGCGACGCCCACGAGACCACGTGCCCCAGGTACTGGTCCGCCGCGCGCTGGACGCTCCCCCCGGGCGCGGCCACCCACGCGGTGACCGTCGGGGCGACCTCGTGGTCCTCGCCGCGGGTGACATGCCTGAGCGCGCGCGACCGGGTCGGCGCCGAGTACGAGATCGTCGCGCCCGTGACGGGCACCTACCGCTTCGAGCTCGCTGGTCGCACCGGCGGGTCGGGCTACGCGCTCGCGCTGCGCGCGGCGTGCGGGGGCCCCGACGAGACCGCGGAGCTCGCGTGTCGCGCGGCCGATCCCTCCGCCGGGCGCGCCGTGCTCGAGCGGGCCCTCACGGCCGGCGAGCGGGTGATGCTCGTCGCGTCCGCAAGCGCCTCGCTCGAGGGCGCGCGGCTCGCCGTCACCGTGCCCTGATCTTCCTCAGGTGGGTTGGACCGGCGTTTCGGGCTCGCGCCGAGGCCGATGCTCGGGGCCCACTGCCGCCGACCCGATCGCGGCCCTAGATGGGGCTTCAGTCGATGGCCCCTGACGAATCCACCCCCACAGGCACCCTCAGCGCCGGAACCCTCTTCGGCCGCTACCAGATCGTGCAACTCATCGGCGCGGGGGGCATGGGCGCCGTCTACGAGGCCCTGCACGTCGAGCTCAACAAGCGCGTCGCGGTGAAGATCCTCGCGCCCTCGGTGGCGCGCATCGCCACCTGGCGCACGCGCTTCCTGCGCGAGGGGCAGACCGCGGCGAGCATCCACCACCCCAACGTCACGGAGGTCTTCGACGTCGGCGAGCAGGACGGGATGCTCTACCTGGTGATGGAGTTCATGGAGGGGGAAGACCTCGCCGCGCTGCTGCTGCGCGAGGGCGCGCTCACGGTGAAGCGCGCGGTCGACCTCCTGCTCCCCGTCTGCGCCGCGCTCTCCGTCGCCCACGAGCAGGGCATCGTGCACCGCGACCTCAAGCCCGAGAACATCTTCCTCGCCACGTCCCGACACGGCGGCCTCGTGCCGAAGCTCCTCGACTTCGGCATCTCCAAGACCCCCACCGTCGAGCCCCGCATCACCACCGCCGACTCCCTCATCGGCACGCCGAACTACATGTCCCCGGAGGCCGCGGGCGGCAACGACGTTGACGCCCGCAGCGACCAGTACGCCTTCGGCGTGCTGCTCTACGAGTGCACCACCGGGAAGCGCCCCTACGACGGCGACCAGCTCTACCCCCTGCTCCTCTCCATCGTGCACGGCGAGGCGCTGCCCCCGCGCGCCGTCCGACCCGACCTCCCCGAGGCCTTCGCCGAGGTGATCACCCGCAGCATGGCCCTCGACCCGGCCGCCCGCTTCAGCGCCATGGACGACCTCGGCCGCGCGCTGCTGCCCTTCGCCAGCCGCACCGCGCAGGGCCTGTGGCACCCCGTCTTCGGCGACGAGAGCACCGCCCCGCTCGCCGCGTCGATGCTGCCCGTCGAGCCTCGCTACGACGTCGTCACCCAACCCGACATCCCCGCTCCCTTCGCCCAGCTCGACCCGCTCTCGCGCAGCCAGCGGCACGCCCGGCGCATCCCGGTGATCGCGCTCTTCGTCGCCCTCGCCCTCGCCCTCGCTGGCGCCACCCTGGTCGCCGTCGCCCGCCACCCCGCAGCCTACGACCGCGCAGCGCTCACCGTGCCTGCCGTAACACCCGCTCCGCTCGACCCCGCACCCGCCGCACCCGCGCCCGCCGCACCGTCGACGCCCGATGCGCAGAGCATCGTCTTCGCGCCGCCGGCCGAGGCGCCTGCCGTCGTGTGCCCGGCGCCCGCCGACGCTGCCGAGCCCGCGCCTCCCCCCCGCTCTCGCGTCCGGCGACGCGCACCCCCGCGCCTCACGCGCGGGTCGAACCGGGCGCCCATCGTGGAGTGACCTGCGGCCGCGCGCGCGCGCCTCACTCCGCCGATGGCGGATCGGGCTCCCGCGTCGGCAGGTGCACCGAGGCCCCGCCGATCTGTATCCGGGTGGTCCCGGCGTCGGGCTCGCGGCGGATGTCGACCACCGGCACCCCGACGGCGTGCTCGACGTGGAGCTGAACGTTGGGGTCCGCGTCCGCCGGGGGCGGAGGGGCCGATCGACGAGGGCAGGCGCTCGCGCCCAGCAGCAACAGCGCGAGGGCGAGCGGTCTGGCGATCCGTGCTGGAGGGCTCATCGTGGGGCTCTGTTGCCTTTCGTGCTGCGAGCCACGCTATGCCACATCGACGACGTCGATGACCCGCTCGCGCCCCCCGAGGGTGAGCTCGCACGCGTCGCCCGCGCTGCGCCCGACGAGCGCGCGCCCGAGCGGCGACTGCGGCGTCACGACGTGCACCGTGCCCCCCGCCAGCACGCTGCCGCCCCCGTGCGGCGCCACGAAGACCAGGCGCTCGTCGTCGCCCTCGGCGGTGGTCACCAGGGCGCCGACCCCGACGGGCTGATCGCCCCGCACCCGGTCGACGGACATCACCGCCACGTCGGCCACCGCGCGGCGGGCGTCGGCCACCCGCAGCGCCTGGCCGCGCGCCAGGTACGACTGCTCCAGCGCACGGGTGTCCTTGCTGTTCTCGGGCTTGGACTCCTCGTGCGTGGCGCCCTCGAGCGCCGCCTGGTGGGCGCGCTCCAGCTGGTCGAGGTCGGCGCGCAGGCGATCGAGAAGCTCGGCGCGCAGGGTGGCTTTGTCGGGCAACACGGCCGCGGACCATACACGACCGCGCGGGCGCTGCTGCGCATTGGCGATCGGCGCCGTTCTCCGCTAACCCCCGCGCTCACCCATCGATGACCGTCGAGCCCACCACCGCCGCCGCCGCCGAGGTGCCTCCGTCCCGCGTGCGCGGCAGCCTCGCCGTCGCCGCGGGCATCCTCGCGAGCCGCGTCGCGGGCCTCGTGCGCCAGTCGGTGTTCGCGTACTACCTCGGCGGCGGCGCCGGGGCCGACGTCTTCAACGCCGCGCTCAAGATCCCCAACGTGCTCCAGAACCTCCTCGGCGAGGGGGCCGTGAGCGCGTCGTTCATCCCGGTGTACTCCCGGCTCCGCGCCGAGGGTCGCCACCGAGAGGCCGTCGCCGTCGCCGGGGCCGTCGCCACCCTCCTCGCCCTCGTCACGGGCGCCCTCGTCGCCCTCGGCGTCGCGTTCGCGCCGCAGTTCGTCGACCTCATCGCGCCCGGCTTCGAGGGCGCCCGCCGCGCCGAGACCGTCTCCCTGGTGCGCATCGTCTTCCCCGGCGTCGGCCTCCTGGTGCTCTCCGCGTGGTGCCTCGGCATCCTCAACAGCCACCGCCGCTTCTTCCTCCCCTACGCCGTCCCGATGGCCTCGAGCGCCACCGTGGTCGTCGCGCTCGTCGTCACCGGGCGCGCCGCCGGGGAGTTCGCCCTCGCCCGCGCCGCCACCTACGGCATCGTCGCCGGCGCCCTCGCCCAGCTCGTGGTGCAGCTCCCCGCGGCGCTGCGCCTCGTGCCCGGCGCCCGTCCCTCCCTCGGCGCGGCCTCGGCCGAGGTGCGCACGGTGGTCTCCCGCTTCAGCGGCGCGCTCCTCTCCCGCGGCGTCGCGCAGCTCAGCGGGTACATCGACCAGATCCTCGCGAGCCTCCTGCCCGTCGGCGCGGTCGCCACGCTCGCCTTCGCGCAGACCCTCAACCTCCTCCCGGTGAGCCTCTTCGGCACCGCCATCTCCGCCTCCGAGCTCCCGGAGATGGCCTCCGCCACGGGCACCGTCGACGAGGTCAACCGCGCCGTCGTCAAGCGCCTCGACGCGGGCCTCACACGCATCGCGTTCTTCGTCGTGCCCTCGGCGATGGCCTTCGTGGCCCTCGGGGGCGACATCGCGGGGCTGCTCTACCAGCGCGGGGCCTTCACCCGCACCCAGACCGTCGCCGTGTGGGCCACCCTCGCGGGCTCCGCGGTGGGGCTCCTCGGGCAGACCATGGCGCGGCTGTACTCGTCGGCCTTCTACGCGCTCGGCGACACCCGCACCCCGATGCGCGTCGCCGCCCTGCGGCTCGTGCTCACCGCCGCGCTCGGCTACGTCTTCGCCTTCCCCCTGCTCCGCGCCCTGGGCATCGCCCCCTCCTGGGGCACCGTCGGTCTCAGCGCCTCCGCCGGCCTCGCCGGGTGGATCGAGTACCTCGTGCTGCGCGCCGCCCTGCGCCGCCGGGTGGGCGCGAACGGCGTCGCGGCCCCGGTGCTCCTGCGACTGTGGTCCATCGCGCTCTCTGCTGCGGGCGCCGCGTGGACGGTGCGCCTCCCGCTGGCGGCCGCGCTCGGCGACCGCCCGATGCTCGTCGCGCCGCCGACCCTGGCGGTGTTCGGCCTCGGCTACCTCGCGGCCGGGGTCTTCGTCGGCGACCCCACCGCCCGGGCCCTGCTCGCCACCCTGCGCAGGCGCATCGGGCGCTGAGCTACAGCGCGATGGCCTCGCCCTCGTAGCCCGCGCTCACGGGCATCGTCGGGCGGGTGCGGTCGATGAGCTCGCGCATCAGGCGCTCGAGGGTGGCGTCGTCGTGGTCGGGGTCGTGGTGGAAGAGCACCAGCTTACGGGAGCGGGTAAGCTTCGCGAACTCCACGGCGCGGTCGAGGGTGCTGTGCCCCCAGCCCACCCGCTCGGCGTACTGGGCGTCGGTGTACTGGCCGTCGTGGATGAGCAGGTCGGTGTCGTCGGCGAGGGAGCACCCGGAGGTCCAGCCGTCGGGGAGGAGCGGGCCGCGCACACCGAGGCCGGGCTCGTGGTCGGGCAGGTAGGTGAGCGAGCGGCCGTCGGCGGTGATGCGGTAGCCCACCGTGGGACCCGGGTGGCAGACCAGCGAGGCGTCGAAGGCGAAGGGGCCGACGTGCACGTGGCCGTCGGGCACCTCGTGCACGGTGAGCCGGCACGGGAGGTCGCGCAGGCGCACGGGGAAGAGCGGCGGGGACATGTAGCGCCCGAGGCGCGAGCGCAGCGACTCCGCGGGCGACGGCGGACCCCAGATGTGCACCTCCATGTCGGGCACGTACAGCGGCGCGAAGAAGCCGAGGCCCTGGATGTGGTCCATGTGCAGATGCGAGAGCAGGACGTCGACGCGCTTCGCCGTGCCGGGCAGGGTGCGGCCGAGGTTGCGGATGCCGGTGCCCGCGTCGAGCACGATCACGCTGTTGTCGTCGGAGCGCACCTCGACGGCCACGGTGTTGCCGCCGTAGCGCGCCGTCTCCGGGCCCGGGGTGGGCAGCGACCCGCGGGTGCCCCAGAGCCGCACCCTCACGGCGCGGCCCCCTCCCAGAAGAGCGCGATGGCGCCCAGGAAGCGCCCCGCCTGGCCGACCAGCGGCATCGCCGTCACGACGAGGTGGCGGCGCGCGCCGTCGAGCCCGGTGATCCAGAACTCCCGGTGCGCCGGGCGGCGGGTGCGCAGCGCGATGAGGAGGGGCAGCTCGTCCGGGGGCAAGGGCACCCCGTCGGCGTCCGTGGGCTCGAAGAGCGTCGCCCACTGGGCCGCGGGCATCTCGCCGGTCTCGTCGTAGCGGTGCCCGAGCATGACCTCCGCGGGGTCGTTGTAGAACAGCAGGTTGCCGTCGGGGTCGACGATGAACGCGGGCGTCGCCAGGTAGCTGGCCAGCTGGCGCGTAAGCACGATCTCGAGTTCCCGCTGCATGGCGTAGCTCCCTCCGTCCGCGGCGGATCGTATGCCCCAACGGGGAGCGATGTCGACGCACGAGATCATCGACAATCGTCGACCTCTTCGGGTTTAGATGGCGGGCGATGGAAGCCATCGACCTGGAGCGGCGCGCGAGAGAGACCCTCACCGGCGCGCTCCGCGGCGTACAGCAGGCGAGCGCGGTGCCCGAGATGCTGCGCTCGGCGCTCGGCGGCGTGCGCGCTGCGACGGGCTGGGCGATCGGGCACGCCTACACGCTGGCGCGCGACGGGACGGGGGAGCTGGTCTCCGCGGGGGTGTGGTCCGCCGACGACCCGGAGGCCTTCGCGCGCTTCCGCGCCGTGACCGAGTCGACCCGGCTGGAGAGCGGCGTGGGCCTGCCGGGGCGGGTGCTCGCCACGCGCGCCGCGGTGCTCGTCGCGGACGTGCGCGCGGACCCCAACTTCCCCCGCGCGGCGCTCGACCCGGGCATCGAGGTGCATGCGGGCTTCGCGGTGCCAGTGCTCGCGGGCGACCGCGTGGTGGCCGTGCTGGAGTTCTTCACCGCCGGGGCCATCACGGTCGACCCGGCCCTCGGCGAGGCGCTCGACGTGCTCGGGGGCGAGCTGGGCCGCGCGATCGTGAGCCGCTGGCTCATCGGGTCGCTGGAGGACTCCGAGAGCCGCTTCCGCTCGGTGGCGCAGTCCGCCAACGACGCCATCGCCAGCGTCGACGACCACGGCCGCGTCGTCTTCTGGAACCGCTGCGCGGAGGCGATGTTCGGCTACTCCGCCGAGGAGATGCTCCTCGAGCCGCTGGCGCGGATCATCCCGCCGGAGTACCGCGACGCCCACGCGCGCGGCATCACGCGGCTGCGGGAGGGCGCCGAGCCCCGGGTCATCGGGCGCACGGTCACCCTCGAGGGCCTGCGCAAGGACGGCACGCGCTTCCCGGTCGAGCTCTCCCTCGCGCGCTGGCGCATGAGCGAGGCGTCGTTCTACAGCGGGATCATCCGCGACGTGAGCGAGCGCCGCGCCGCCGAGGAGCGGCTGCTACAGACCCTGCGTCGGCTGGAGGCCTCCGAGCAGCGCGCCCGCGAGGTGAGCCTCGAGCTCCAGCGCCAGAACGACGAGCTCGAGTCGCGGCGCGCGGTGCTCGAGGCCGACCTGCGCGAGGCCGAGGCCTTCCAGCGCGCGATGCTCCCGTCCCTCACGGACGCCCTCGCCCCCGGCGTGGCGGCGCACGCCTGCTACGCGCCCGCGGAGATCGTCGGCGGCGACCTCTACGACGTCTCCCGCGGGTCCGACGGCGTGATCCGCGTGCTGCTCGCGGACACCGTCGGCCACGGGGTGCAGGCGAGCCTGCGCACGATGGTGCTCAAGACCCTCTACGAGCGGCACAAGGCCGCCGGGCACACGCCCGCGGCGCTGCTCGCGCGCCTCAACGCCGACACCGTCGCGCTGCACCCCGACCGGCAGATGCGCTTCGCCGCGTGCTGCTTCGACCTGCTCCCGCGGCCCGACGGCGGGGCGCGGCTGCGCTACGCCAACGGCGGCCAGCTCCCGCTGGTGGTGCTGCGCGCCGGGGAGGTGATCGAGCTCTACGACCCGGGGCCCTTCGTGGGGATGACCGCCGCGTCGGCCTACGTCGACCGCGAGGCCGAGCTCGATCCGGGCGACCGGCTCTTCGCGTACACCGACGGCCTGGTCGACCAGTGGAGCCCCGCGGGCGAGAAGGCCGACGAGCCCGCGCTGCTGGCGGCGCTGGGCGCCCCGGGCGAGCTCGACGTGGTGATGCGGGCGGCGGTGGCGGGGCTCGATGCGTTCCGCGGCGGGCTCGGGCTGCCCGACGACCTGACGCTGCTGGGCTTCGCGCTTCGAGCGCGATGAAGCGGGTTGTCCAATGAACAACGCCCGTCGCCCGCCGATCCCACCATCGAACGGGTGGGGCGACGGGCGACGGGCGATGGGGCATCGCTCAGATCGCGAGGGCGATGCGGGTGACGTTGCCCGGGTCGAAGCGCACCGGCACCATGCACCCCGGCTGCACCTGCGGGATCTGGAGCTGCGACACCAGCGAGACGCAGCGCGCGAGGAAGGGCGCGCCGCCGGTGGCGGGGTGCACCTCGAGGCCGATCACCACCTGAGGGGCGTTGTTGACGAGGGTTCCGGTGCCCTCCAGGGAGATCACCCGCGCGTTGCCGGGGGCGCCCTGCGCGAGGAGCTGGTTGCGCTCGGCGGACTGGTCGGCGATCTGCCCGATGAGCCGGTTGGCGTTGGCGATCATCGGGAGAAAGGTCTTCCACATGATGAAGCTGGTGAAGCCGAGGGTCGCGAGGGTGACGATGATGGTGAGCATTGGGGGACCTCCAGGAGCTGTCTGCCGTGGTCGGGAGCCACCGCCGTGATGGGCGGTGCCGACCGCCGCGGCGATCGTGTTGATGGAGACACCCTCTTCAATGGTCATGCCGACCTCGAATCCACTCGATATGCGATGGGATATCCCTTGAGCGCGCGCGTGTGATCCTTGTTGGGCGAGGTGCCGTGTCGCTGACACAACCGGGGATCGTGTCGGTGACACACGAAGCGACGGTGCCAGCGCACCCTGTGGGTCCCGGGCAGGGCGACGGTGCCAAAACGCCTTGATTTCGTGGGCCCCCTTCCCCGCTGCCGCGTGCCCTCACCCCCATCGGATGATCTCATCGTTGCTCTCTTCGAGCGCAATCTGCTTGCAGGCTGGGGTTCCGCGCGATGGCGCGTCACCCCAGGCAATAACAGGAGGGCCGCCCCGGACGGTGTCCGGGGCTCCGAACGGCCGTCTCTGTGCGCAGGTCGCCGGGGCCACTGTCGAGCGAACGGAGGGGCATCCCCGGACGTGGACGCGGCGCCTCCGGCGCGTATCAGGCGATGCCCGTTCGGAGCCCCGGACACCGTCCGGGGCGGCCCTCCTGTTATTGCCTGGGGTGACGCGCCATCGCGCGGAACCCCAGCCTGCAAGCAGATTGCGCTCGAAGAGAGCAACGATGAGATCATCCGATGGGGGTGAG